>NZ_LT629743.1:2178750-2905000 GCF_900105095.1 Erythrobacter sp. HL-111
TGCAGGACCGGCAGGGCATCGACCTGCGCCTGCGCCTCGCCCTTGAGCACCCCGCTCGCGAGGTCCGCGCCGACGAGGACGCGGCGGCTCTGGTTGTAGCGCTGGATCGTCGTTGGCCCGGAGCCGAACTCGATCTCCGCGACGCGGCCAAGCGGCACCGAACCGCCGCCCGCGGTCTGCACGGGGAGGTTGCGGATGTTGGTGAGGTCCCCGCGCGCCTCGTCGCTCAGGCGGACGGTGATCGGGATCTGGCGGTCGGCCAGCGAGAAACGCGCCGCGTTCTGCTCGATCTCGCCGAGCGTGGCGATGCGGATCGTCTGCGACAGGGCCGCGGTGGTCACGCCGAGTTCGGCCGCGATCTTCTCGCGCGGGGTGATGATGATCTCGGGCCGGTTGAGGTCGGCGGCGATGCGCGGCGCGACGAGCGTGTCGAGCCCCTTCATCTGTTCGACCAGTTCGAGCGCGGTTTCCTCCAGCAGTTCGGGATCGGACCCGGCCAGCATCACCGTGATGTCGCGGCCCGAACCGAAGCCCGCGCTCTGCGACTGGAAGCGCACCCTTGCATCGGGGATCTGCGCGAGGGCCGGGGCCAGCTCGCGCTCGAACTCGATCGAGCTGCGTTCGCGGTCGTCGGTGAGCTTGACGAAGATCGACGAACTCGCGCCCAGCCTGATGCGCTGGAGCTGGCGTTCGACCTCGGGTTCCTGTTCGAGCCTTTCGGCGACTGAATTGACGATCCGCTTGGTCTCCGCGAGCGTGGTGCCGGGCACGGTCTCGATCTCGACGCGCGAATTCTCTTCGTCGATGGTCGGCTGGAACTGGGCCGGGATCTGGCCGAACAGCAGGATCGTCACCAGCAGCGAGAACCAGCCCACGCCCAGCATCCACACGCGGTGGTCGTAGAAGCGGGCCGTGAGGTAACGCATTCCCTGCCCGAACCTGCCGCCGGCCCCGCCGGCAAGCTCGACCAGTTTGAACACGCCCCACCCGGCGAGGAAGGCGATCGCCGAAGTCAGCAGGACGATCACGATCTCGAAAGTCTTGGCGACGATGTGGTGGAGCGTGCCGTAGGGGTCGCTCGACACCGCGCCCGCGACCTTTTCGGGCACTCCCAGCCCCGTGAGCAGATCGAACACGGTGAACATCGCAAGGCCGGTCGCCAAGAGCAGCAGCACGACCGTCAGCAGCAGCGCGATCATGTAGAGCCAGCGCGAGCGCGGCCCCTCGATCCCCGCGCGGCGCGCGGCCATCTTGCCGGTGTCGAGCGTCCAGCCGAGCACCGCCATGTAACGGTCCATCCACACGCCTTCGCCATGCGCGCCCTGGCCCTGCGCCTTGAGGAAATAGGCCGCCATCAGCGGCGTCACCATGCGCGCGACGGCGAGCGACATGAGCACCGCGACCACCACGGTCAGGCCGAAGTTCTGGAAGAACTGGCCCGACACGCCCGGCATCAGGCCGACGGGAAGGAACACCGCGACGATGCAGAAGGAAGTCGCGACCACCGGCAGGCCGATCTCGTCCGCGGCGTCGATCGACGCCTGGTAGGCCGATTTGCCCATGCGCATGTGGCGCACGATGTTCTCGATCTCCACGATCGCGTCGTCGACCAGCACGCCCGCCACCAGCGCGAGCGCGAGCAGCGAGAGGAAATTGAGGTTGAAGCCCAGGAGGTCCATGAACCAGAAGGTCGGGATCGCCGAAAGCGGAATGGCGACTGCCGAGATGAAGGTCGCGCGCCAGTCGCGCAGGAACAGGAACACGATCACCACCGCGAGCAGGGCGCCTTCGACCAGCGCCCACATCGAGGAGGTGTACTGGTCGCGCGTGTAATTGGTGCTGGTGCCCAGCCGGATGAACTCGATCCCGTCGAACTCCTGTTCCATCGCGTCCATTTCGGCGAGCGCCGCGTCATAGACCGCAAGGTCGGATGAGCCGCGCGCGCGGTTCATCAGGAAATTGACGACTTCCTTGCCCTCGACCTCGCTCAGCGAGGTGCGCTCGGAATAGCCGTCGCGCACGCGGGCGACGTCGGAGAGCCGGATCGTGCGCCCGCCGCCGAGCTGGATCTGGCGCTGCGACAGGTCGTAGGCGGTAGCGGCATTGCCGAGCACGCGCAGCGACTGGCGCGTCCCGCCCAGTTCGGTGAGGCCGCCCGCCGCGTCGAGATTGGTCTGGCGCAGCACGTTGTTGACCTGCGAGGCGGTGACGCCCAATGCCTGCATCCGCTGCGGATCGAGGATCACCTCGATCTCGCGGTCGACCCCGCCGAACCGTTCGACCTCGGCCATGCCGTCGATCTTGAGCAGGCGCTTGGAAACCGTGTCGTCGATGAACCAGCTCAGTTCCTCGATCGTCATGTCGTCGGCCTCGACCGCGAAATAGCCGATCGGCTCGCCGACCACCTGGACCTTCTGGACGCGCGGTTCGAGGATCCCGTCGGGCAGCTGGCCGCGGATCGAATCGATCGCGGTCGTGACCTCGCTCACGGCCTCGATCAGGTCGGTGCCGATCTCGAATTCGACGAAGGTGACGGACGATCCCTCGGCCGCGGTCGACTGGATCGAGTTGACCCCGTTGATCGAACGAACGGCGGCTTCGACCCGCTGCGTGATCTGGTTCTCGATCTCCACCGGGGAGGCGCCGGGCTGGGCGATGTTGACCGTGACCGCGGGGAAATCGACGTCGGGGTTGTTGGTCACGTCCATCCGCAGGAAGCTGACGACCCCCGCGAACAGCAGCGCGGTGAACAGCACCAGCGGAATGACCGGGTTGCGGATCGACCAGGCGGAGATGTTGCGAAGGCTCATTCGAAGCTCACTCTATGTCTGTCGCGGCCTGCACCAGGGGGAGGTGGGCCGGATCGTCATTGCCGCACGGTGTCGAGCGACGCGCGGCGTTCCTGCGGCCCGGCGCGGCGCGGATTGACCGTCTCGCCCGGGTTGAGGAAGCCGCCCGCCTTGAGGACGATTTCCTCCTCCCCGCTCAGGCCCTCTAGGATCGCGATGCCGTCCGCGGTCACCATCCCGGTGCGAACGCCGACCCGCCGGGCCTTGTTCTCCTCGTCGACGACGAAGACGAAGGCGCCGTCGTCATCGGCCAGCACCGCGCTTTCGGGAAGGACGGTGGCGATCACCGTGCCCGAGCTGATCCGGGCCGTGGCAAAGCCGCCGGGACGCAGTTCGGGCGCGAAGGGAAGGGCGATGCGCGCCGTGCCCTGACGCGTCTGGGAGTCGATCACCGGAGACAGCTGCCACACCTGCCCGGCGAACTGCTTGTCCGAACCGCTCGGCACGACCGTGGCCGGGACGCCGACCGAAAGACTCGCCAACTGGTCCTCGCTGACCTGGGCCAGCACTTCCATCTCGCCGCCGCGCGCGATCCGGAACAGGGCGGAACTGCCCGCGCCGACCGTCTGGCCGGGCTCGACATTGCGTTCGAGCACGTAGCCCGAAGCGGGCGCGATGACGTTGAGCCGGGCGTTGCGGGCCTGCAATTCCTCGAGCTGGGCCTCGGCGACGCGCACCCGGGCAACCGCCGAATCGCGGGTCGCGCGCAGGCGGTCGACATCGGCCTTGGAGACGAACCCGCGCTCCACCAGTTGCAGCGCGCGATCGAGATTGGCTTCGGCAAGGTCCGCATCGGCGCGCGCCACCTCGACCTGCGCGGCCAGCGCGTCGGCCTGGCGGCTCTGGACCGAACGGTCGATCACCGCGAGCACCTCGCCCGCGCGGACCCAGTCGCCGGCATCGACGCGCACGTCCATCACCTGCCCGCCCTCACCCGCGATCCCGACCGGCATCGGCCGGCGCGCGGCGACCGTGCCGGGCACTTCGAGCGTGCCGTCGATCGTGGTGCGGCCGGGGACCACCACGCTCACCACCGGGGCCTGCGACGTGTCGTCGGCGGTCGGCGCGGGCTCTCCGCCGGCAAGCGCGAAATAGGCGGCGATCGCCAGCAGCAGGGCGAGCAGGCCCGCGCCACCGATCAGCAGCCAGCGCAGCACCGGGGACGGGCGCGTGCCCTCGCCCGCGGCGACATCCGCCGGGACGCGGTCGGCCGCCTCTGCCGTGATGGTGGTCTCGTAATTCATCGCCGTTCCCTCATGACCGGCCGACCTCTTCGTCGATCGCGTTCGGCGATCGCGGGTCGGCACCGGTCCCGGCCGCCCGGATCGGGCGCCCGCTTCATGACATAGTGTATTATATGCCTAAGGCACTTTGGGCAACATACATAGGCACCGGGCCGCGCGGCGGCAATGCGCGGTTCGACTGATGACTTGGGTCCTAGACGAAGGTCGAGCGCATCGGTTCCGCCCGCGCCGGCCCGCACCGCTGCCGGGCGTCAGCGCAGCCGGCCGCGCTGGATGAAGTTGAGCACCCCGAGCAGGATGACCGCCCCCACGAAGGCGGCGAGAAGCGCGCCCACGTCGGTGACGTCGCCGATGCTGCCGCCGCCGAAGAAGGAGAACACGCCATTCCCGATGAAGGAACCGACGATCCCGACCACGATGTTCCAGAAAATGCCCATCTGTGCATCGCGGTTCATGACGAGGCTGGCAAGCCAGCCGATCACGCCGCCCATGACGATGAAGACGATGAATCCCATGCGCTCACCCTCCAGCCGGGGTTCGCGCCGCCCTGCCGCGCGATTCCGCCCCGCCCGACGCCTATAGCGCATCGCGCGCCGGGCCTGAACCCGGCGCGCGGTCATTTGCGATGGGACGCCGGGAACGGCGCAATCAGAAATTGAGCTGGCGCTCGTACTTGTCGCGGTAATACTGGATCTTGGTGACGCGCAGCCCGTGCATGCCGACCCGGTCGACCGCGCGCTGCCACGAAGCGAACTCCTCCAGCGTCAGGCCATAGCGCTCGAGCGCCTCGTCCAGCGTCAGCAGTCCGCCATTGACCGCCGCGACCACCTCGGCCTTGCGGCGCACGACCCACCGCTTCGTCTGGGGCGAGGGCAGATCGTCGAGCGTGAGCGGCTCGCCTAGCGGGCCGATCACCTGGGCGGGGCGGATGTCCTGGTTCTCAATCATTAATCTTCTCTCGCATCGCCTGTTGCCGCATCCCTTTCCTTTGACCGAAGGATGCCGTGCGAGGCTTTGCGAGCCTCTAAATCATCGGGGTTAACAGGCCGTTCCCCATGTTCGAGAGCGGCAAAGTAACGCGCAGCCGCATCCCCGAAGCTCGCTGCGGTGGCTTCGATGTTGAGCTTGGCGTCGCGGCGCAGCAGCACGCGCAGGTCGCGCGCCGCGCCGAGCCGGGCGTTGAGCTCGCCCCAGTCGATCGCGCGCAGGGCGTTGCCGCCGCGGCCCGAGCCAAGGCCGGCGCCTTGCACGTCTTCGTGCCCGGCGCGCTCGGGACGAGCGCGGGCGATCGCGACTTCGCGCACCGGGCCGGAGCGCGCTTCGCCACCGGCGCCGAGGTCGGGCGCCTGCGGAAGGATGGAATTGACCTTTTCGAACATGTGGGGCGTTCTAGGGCGCGGTTCTCAAGATGTGGTAAAACCCGAATTTACCAGCGCTTAGGAATACCGCTTGGCAAACCGTGAACCACGCCGGAAAGCGCCGGTTCGCGGCAGGCTGGAACCCGCGCGCGTCCTTCCCTATATGCGCGCACGTCCCATGCACACCGCCACCCGCCTCGAGGCCGGCCCGATCCCGGGTCACGAAGCCGCTTCGCTGTTCGACCTCCCGCGCCCGGCGGCCGAATGCCGGATCGTCGTCGCCATGAGCGGCGGGGTCGATTCGTCGGTGGTCGCCGCGCTCGCCGCGGCGAGCGGGGCGGAAGTGATCGGCATCACCCTCCAGCTCTACGACTATGGCGCGGCGACCGGGCGCAAGGGTGCGTGCTGCGCGGGCGACGACATTTCCGACGCGCGCGCGGTGGCGGACCGACTCGGCATCGCGCATTACGTCTTCGACCACGAAAGCGCCTTTCGCGAGGACGTGGTCGACCGCTTCGCCGACGAATATCTCGCCGGGCGCACGCCGGTGCCCTGCATCCGCTGCAACATGGGGCCGAAATTCACCGACCTGTTCCGCATGGCGCGCGAACTGGGCGCGGATTGCCTCGCGACCGGGCATTATGTCCGGCGCGTCCCAGCGAAAGGCGGCCCGCACCTCTACCGTGCGGTCGATCCCGCGCGCGACCAGTCCTATTTCCTCTACGCGACGACTCAGGCGCAGCTCGATTTCATCCGCTTTCCGCTGGGCGGCCTGCCCAAGCGCGAGGTGCGCGCCCTTGCCGAATCGGCGGGCCTGCGGAACGCGGCGAAGCCCGACAGCCAGGACATCTGCTTCGTGCCCGACGGCGATTACGCGAAGATCGTCACCAGGCTTCGCCCCGAAGGCGCCGCGCCGGGTGACATCGTGCACGCCGTCACGGGCGAAAAGCTGGGCGAGCACCCGGGTATCGTCCATTTCACCGTCGGCCAGCGCAAGGGCCTCGCGATCGGCGGGCAGCCCGAACCGCTTTACGTGATCGGCGTCGATGCCGAAACCCGCGAGGTCCGGGCCGGGCCGCGGCGCCTGCTCGCCGTGACGAGCGCCATGGTGATCGAGACCAACGCGATCGGCGATGTTCCCGGCGAAGGGCTCACCGCCAAGGTCCGCTCGATGGCGAAGCCGGTGCCGGTGACGCTGGACGGCCCGCTCGGCGGCGGGGCGAGCACGCGCATCCGCTTCGTCGAACCGGAATACGGCGTCGCACCCGGGCAGGCGGCGGTGATCTATGCCGGGGAACGCGTGGTCGGCGGCGGCTGGATCGATTCGACCGAGGCCGTCCGCGCCTGAGGCCTAGCCCTTCCAGGGTTCGAGCACGCAGCCATAGCCTTCGCGGTAGGTCGCGGTCGTATCGGTGACGAAGGGAAACCGCGCGGTGACGCTCTTCGCCTGCTCGTCGTCGGCCAGGGTGACCAGTTCCATCCCGGCAAGCCTGTCCTTCGCGCAATCCTCGAGGCTGCGTCCGGCGACGAAGCGGCACGAACAGGCGACTCGCGCGGCGTAGGAGGTGCCGACATCGGCATAGCCCCCGATCGGTTCGCGCCAGGCGATCGCGGCGGCCGCGATGGTGCCGACCACCAGCAGCAGGAACCACACGCCAAGGCGCGATCCGGGGGAGCGTTTCGGGTTTGCCCTGTTCGAGCTTGTCCTGTTCGAAATTGCCATTGCCAAGCCTGAAGGGTTCGGGGATTGGGAGCGCGATGACGCATCGCTCCCTGTCTATTAGGCGCGCCCACCCGCTCGCGCCAGCCCCTCTTCTGCCCGCCCTTGCCCTGCTCGCCGCCTGCGGCGCGTCCGGCCCGGCCGAACCCGCGCCCCTGACCGAAGAGGCGCGCGCCGCCGTTACCGACAAGGCCGGCGCCCCCAGGGAACAGCTCGCCCGCGAAGTCGACGACCTGTTCGCGCTGGAAGGTCTCGGCGAGACGCGCGCCGTCGTGGTGATGGCGAACGGCGAACTCGCCGCGGAACGGTATGGCGAAGGTTACGATGCCGACACGCGTTTCGTCAGCTGGTCGATGGCCAAGACCGTGACCGCGGTCATGATCGGGATGCTGGTCGCCGACGGGTTGCTCGGCCTCGACGCGCCCGCCCCGGTCGAGCTGTGGCAGCGCCCCGGCGATCCGCGCTCCGCGATCACGCTGCGCCACCTTCTCCAGATGCGTTCGGGCCTGCGCCATACCGAAAGCGGCGATCCGCCCTACGAAAGCAGCGAGGTGCGGATGCTGTTCCTCGACGGGCGCGACGACATGGCGAAATGGGCCGAGGAACAACCGCTCGAGGCGGAGCCGGGCGAGTATTTCGAATACTCCTCGAACACCACCGTCATCCTCGCCGACATCGCGGCCGATGCGCTGACCGGGAGCGACGATCCGGAAACGCGGCGCAAGGCCGTCGCCGATTTCCTTGAAGCGCGCCTGTTCGCACCGCTGGAAATGGCTTCGATGGTCCCCGAATTCGACGCCTCGGGCACGCTGATCGGCGGCAGCCTGATGCACGCGACCGCGCGCGACTGGGCGCGTTTCGGCGAATTCCTGCGCCGCAAGGGCCGCGCGCCGGGGGGCGAACAGCTCGTCCCCAGCCGCTGGGTCGAGGAAATGGTGACGCCGAGCCCGGCATCGCCGCATTACGGCCTCCAGACCTGGCTCAACCGGCCGGTCGAGGGGCTCGAATTCCCGCACCCGCTGTTCCCCGACCGCGCGTCGCAGGACCTGTTCGCGCTGATCGGCCACATGGGGCAATATGTCCTCGTCGCACCCGACCGGCGGCTGACCATGGTGCGGCTCGGCCATTCCAACGGGGAGGAGCGGCGCGCCATGCTCCAGCAGGCGGCCGACGTGATCGAGCTCTATCCGGAGCGCTGAGTGCCTCCAGGCACTCGGCGCGGAGCCCCCGCGCAGGCGGGGGCCTCGTTGAGCTTGGCGGCGGATAGGCTGGAGGTCCCCGCCTCCGCGGGGACTCGCAGGAGGGGCTAAAGCCGGAAAGTCCCCTCGACCACCGTCACGCAGGGACCGCCGAGCCAGGCGCGCTGGTCCTTGCCCTCGCCCTCCAGCCGCATGGTGAGCTCCCCGCCGCGCTGCGATGCCTGGTGCGCGCGCAGTTCCCGCCGGCCGAGCCGCTCCGCCCAGAACGGGGCGAGCGCGGCGTGGGCGCTGCCGGTCACGCTGTCCTCGTCCACCCCCCAGGCGGGGACGAACACGCGGCTGACCACGTCGTAATCGCTCTCCTCGTCCGCCGGGGCGGTGCAGATCGCCATGAGGTCGATGTTCCGCAGCGCCGCCATGTCGGGGGCGAGGCCGCTAACCTCGGCTTCGGACTGGAGCGCGACGATCGCGGTCTGCTCGGCCCCGTACCACGACACGAAGACCTCCCCGCGAAAGCCGATCGCGGCGAGGAGATCGGGATGCGAATCGCGCTCGACCAGCGTGACGGGAAGCGCGAGTTCGTAGCCCTCGCCCGCTTTCACGACTTCGAGCACGCCCGCCTTGCGGGTGCGGAAGGTGACTCGGGTTCCCTCGCCGAAACGCTCCGCATCGGACAGGACCACGTGCCCGCTCGCAAGCGTCGCATGGCCGCACAGCGCGACCTCGGAGGTCGGCGTGAACCAGCGCAGTTCCCAGTCCGCCTCGCCCGTTTCATCGCGCACGAGGAAGGCGGTCTCGGCGAAATTGTTCTCCTCGCCGATTCGCTGGAGCACTTCGTCGGGCAGCCATTCCCCGAGCACCATCACGGCCGCCTGGTTGCCGCGGAAGGGGGCGGCGGCGAAGGCATCGACGTGCCAATAGGGTATCGTCCCGGTCATCGAAGAACCTCAGGGATAAAGCAGCGTGTCGCTCCAGCCGAGCGCGTCGCCCGCGCCGGTGAGCGTGAACAGGCGGCGGTCGTGGAGGCGGTTGTCGCGGTCGCGCCAGAACTCGATCCGCTGCGGCGACAGGGTGAAGCCGGTCCATTCGCTCGGGCGCGGGACCCTGCCCTCCTCCTGGTGCTTTGCCCAGATCGCCTTGACCCGGTCGATATAGGTCTGCCGCGTGTCGAGCGGGCGCGACTGGTCGCTCGCAGCGGAGCCGACCTGGCTCTTGTAAGGGCGCGAGTGGAAATAGGCATCGGCGCGCGCGGGCGAGACTTCGGTCAGCGGCCCTTCGATGCGGACCTGGCGGCGCAGGCTCTTCCAGTGGAACAGGAGGCTGGCCTGCATGTTCGCGCGGATTTCCCCGCCCTTGCGGCTGCCGGCATTGGTGAAGAAGGTGAAGCCGCCGCCGATCACGCCGTAATCCGCGCCTTCTTCGGCCCCGTGGCCCTTGAGCAGGACCATCCGCACCGAGGGTGCGCCGTCGGGCGTTGCGGTCGCCAGCGCCATGGCGTTGGGATCGTTGATCTCGCTTTGCTGCGCCTCGGCGAGCCATTGCGCGAAGAGCACGAAGGGATCGGCGCCTGCCGGAATCTCGCTGTCGGCGAGCTGGGCGGAATCGAGGCCGGTTGATGCGAGGCTGTCGGGGGAGGTCATGGAGCGGCTCCGGAGGGCATGGTGATCTGGGCCGAGCGCATATCACACGGTCCGCAAAAGGAAATCCGCGCCGGGTGCGCGGGTTCCAGCGAGCGCGCGCTATTGCGTTGCATGCGGCCCGGGGCTAGCCCCGGACGCGTGACGCCGACGATGATTGTCCTTCTCTTCGCGCTCCTGCTGGCGGCCCTGGCCTATTGCGCGTGGCGGGTCGCGAAGCTCTTCCTGCGAGGATGGAAGGACCGCGTGTGGATCTGGCGGGATGCCAACCGGGCGGGGTTCTTCCTGCTGGTCCTCGCGGTCCTCCAGGTGCACGCATGGGCGATCCGCGAGGATTTTGCCACGGCCCTCGCCTTCGCCCTTCCCTTTTGCCTTGTGCTTCTTTGCGGGCCCTATCTCGCCTATGGCTGCGGCCGCCTTTGCGGCATGTGGGGGCGCGTGCGGGGCGAGGGGCGCGCGTCCTGAGCCGAAACAAGCTGTTCGCCGAGGTCGCCCCAAGCTTGCGCGGCTGCGCTGTTGCACCTAGCTAACACGCCATGTCCGACCCTTACCGCACCCTTGGCGTGGCGCGCACCGCCTCCGAAAAGGAGATCAAGAGCGCCTATCGCAAGCTCGCCAAGGAGCTTCATCCCGACCGCAACAAGGACAATCCGCAAGCTGCGGAGAAGTTTTCGGACGTGACCAAGGCCTATGATCTCCTCTCCGACAAGGACAAGCGCGCGCGGTTCGACCGGGGCGAGATCGATGCCGAGGGCAACCCGCTCAACCCCTTCGCCGGCATGGGCGGCGGCGGTCGCGGGTTTCGCGGCGGATACGGCGCGGGCGGCCCGCGCAGCGGCTATCGCGAGCAGGACGGCGCGGGAATGGGCGGCATGGGGCCGGAGGACCTCGATCTCAGCGACCTTTTCGAAGGCCTGTTCGGCGGCGGCCGCGCGCGCGCCGGAAGCGCGGGGCCGCGCGGATTCGGCCAACGCCCGCCGCCACCCCCGCCGCGGCGCGGGGCGGACATCCACTACCGCCTTGCCGTGCCCTTCACCGATGCCGCATCGGGCCGCGACCAGCGCATCACGCTGGCCGACGGCAAGGCGATCAACCTGAAACTCCCCGCCGGGGTCGAGACCGGCACGCAGATGCGCCTCAAGGACAAGGGCCATGCCGGGCCGGGCGGCAATGGCGACGGGATCGTCACGGTCGAGGTCGGCCCGCACCCCTTCTTCCGCCGCGACGGGGACGATATCCGCATGGACCTGCCGATCACGCTCGACGAGGCGGTGCGCGGCGGCAAGATCAAGTGCCCGACCGTCGACGGCCCGGTGATGCTGACGGTCAGGCCGGGCACGCAGGGCGGGACCGTGATGCGGCTCAAGGGCAAGGGCTGGACCAGGAAGGGCGAGAAGGTCGGCGACAAGCCGGCCCGCGGCGACCAGTTCGTGACCCTCGAGATCCACCTGCCGGCGGACCTTTCGTCGCTCGAGGAAAGGCTTGGAGACTGGGTCGACACTTCGCAGCCGCGCAAGAAGTTCGGCCTCTGAACGGATGGCGGAGCGGGCTTCCCCCCTGCGCTCCTCGCAGCCCCCGGCAATCGAGGACCGCGAGGTCCGCTCGCTTTCGCCCGAGGCGCGGCGCCATGCCGCGCGCGAGCAAAGCGAGGCCGAGCACGCCAGCGGCCTGCGCAGCGCGCTGGTGCAGAAGGTCGGGCCGGGCACGCGCGCCTTCGAGGTGATGAAGCGGACGCTGGTGGGCACCTACCAGGACGGCTTCATCCATGCCGGCAACCTCGCCTATCTGTCGATGCTGGCGATCTTTCCCTTCTTCATTTTCGGCGCGGCGGTGTTCCAGCTGGTCGGCGGGGAGGAGCGCACCTCGCAGATGATCGCCTCCGTCCTGGTGACGCTGCCGCCGGACGTGACCGAGGTGATCGAGCCGGTCGCGGCCAATATCGTCGAGGCGCGTTCGGGCTGGCTGCTGTGGCTGGGCGCTGCGGTCGCGCTGTGGACGGTCTCCAGCCTGGTCGAGACGATCCGCGACATCCTGCGGCGTGCCTATGGCACGAAAGCCGCTCACGCATTCTGGAAATACCGCCTGTTTTCCGCCGGGATCATTCTTGGCGCGGTGGTGCTGCTCCTGATCTCCCTGTTCGCGCAGGTCGTGATCGGGGCGGCGCAGGCGGTGATCGATGCGAGCCTGCCGCAGCTTTCGGAAGCGATCGGAACGCTGCGCCTGTCGCGGATCGCGCCCGCGCTCGGGCTGGCCCTGTCGCTCTACATGCTGTTCTACAGCCTCACCCCGCACCAGTACCGCGCGAAGGCCTATCCCAAGTGGCCGGGCGCGCTGTTCACCGCGGCGTGGTGGCTGGGGGTGACGACGGCGCTGCCGCCGATCCTGTCGAGCTTCTTCGCCTACGATCTCACCTATGGCAGCCTTGCCGGGATCATCATCGCGCTGTTCTTTTTCTGGCTCGTCGGGCTGGGGCTGGTTATCGGGGCGGAACTGAACGCGGCGCTGGCCGAGCCCGAGGCGGCCCATGATGGCGAGGAACAGGGCGGCGGCGAAGGCGCAGGCGCAGGCGCAGGGAAGGGCGACGGGGCCTGAGGCGCGCGGCGGAGCGAGACGAAGGAGCAAGACCGACATGGGCGATCTGATGCGGGGGAAACGCGGGCTGATCATGGGGCTCGCCAATGACAAGTCGCTGGCGTGGGGCATTGCGAGCAAGCTGGCCGAACACGGCGCCGAGCTCGCCTTCTCGTACCAGGGCGAGGCGCTGGCGAAGCGGGTCAATCCGCTGGCCGCAAAGCTGGGGAGCGATTTCACCTTCGAATGCGACGTCGCCGACATGGATTCGCTCGATGCCGCGTTCGCCAGACTCAAGGAACGGTGGGACACGCTCGATTTCGTGGTCCACGCGATCGGGTTCTCGGACAAGAACGAGCTGCGCGGCAAGTATGTCGACACCAGCCTCGAAAACTTCCTGATGACGATGAACATATCGGCCTACTCGCTGGTCGCGGTGACGAAGCGCGCGATCGCGATGATGCCGCCCCTCGCCGAGGACGGCAGCGGCGGCGGCAGCATCCTGACGCTCACCTATTACGGCGCGGAAAAGGTCGTGCCGCACTACAACGTGATGGGCGTCGCCAAGGCCGCGCTGGAGACGAGCGTCAAGTATCTCGCCAATGATCTCGGCCCGGCGGGCATCCGCGTGAACGCGATCAGCGCGGGGCCGATCAAGACGCTGGCGGCGAGCGGGATCGGCGATTTCCGCTACATCCTCAAGTGGAACGAGCTGAACGCGCCGCTGCGCCGCAATGTCACGATCGAGGATGTCGGCGGGGCCGGGCTCTATCTCCTGTCCGATCTCGCCTCGGGCGTGACTGGCGAGGTGCACCATGTCGATGGCGGCTACCACGTGGTCGGCATGAAACAGGAAGACGCGCCCGACATCGCGCTGAGCTGAGGCTTTGGCCCGGCGCTCGCCGGATTTCGCGCGCCGCGCCGGAGGCATGGTTCCAGGACAGCGCCCCTCGCCGAGGCGCGGGGCGGCAGGAGGCCTGGCCGTTCCTCGGGACGGGAGGCGGGGCGACATTCGGCAAGAGCGCGTCCGCACCCGCATGACACGAGGCGTCGCCGCGCGTCCTTCCCCGGCGGGGCCACCCTCATGCTCCGCCGCATGGCCGACGCCGCGATGGCGCCGGCGCCCCGTTCATTTCGAGCCGTACCCCGTCAGGATCGTGTGGAACGTCCGCATCACGATCAGCACGTCGAGCCAGAACGAGAAATACTTGATGTAGTAGAAATCGTACTGGAGCTTGATGTCGATATCCTCGAGCGTGGCGACATGGCCCTTGTTGACCTGCGCCCAGCCCATCAGCCCCGGCCTCACGATGTTGCGATAGGAATAGAAGGGCAGGTGCGCCTCGTACCATTCGGCCAGCGCGTTCGCTTCGGGCCGCGGGCCGATCAGGCTCATCTCGCCCTTCAGCACGTTGAACAGCTGCGGCAGCTCGTCGAGCCGGTAGCGCCGGATCGAGCGGCCGATGCGGGTGATCCGCGGGTCGTCACGGCGCGTGATCGCGTCCTCGCGCGTCGCATCCCCGTTCGTTTCGGGGCGGCTGGTCATCGAGCGGAACTTGTACATCCGGAACGGCCGCCCGCCGAACCCGGTGCGGGTCTGGGTGTAGAACGGGCTTTCCCGGTCCTCGAACCAGATCGCGGCCGCCAGCAGGGCCATGAAGGGCACGGCCAGCGTGATCAGGAGCACGCTCCCGACGAGATCGATCAGCCGCTTGATCGGCGTGTAGGAGCGATTGGGCATGAGCGATCCGAGAGAGTTTTCCGACAGGTGTTCGATCTTGACCTGCCCGGTCAGGGATTCGGTGAGCTGCTTGTAATGATAGACCGGAACCCCCGCGAGCGAGGCCTGCGCCAGGAGGCGTTCCCATTTCGGCGGCAGTTCGGCCCGGAAGTCCGCGACGATGCAGGCCGCCCGGTCGCGCGGAATCTCGGCCCGGACCAGCCGGCGCACCGGAATGCCCTCGATCTCCTCCATCGCCGCCACCTGGCCGCAGGGCACGAGGTAGAAGGGTCGCAGCCGCATCGCCCGGCTGCTCCAGCACAGCCGGGTCGCGATCACGGTCGCGGCGGCGGCCGAATAGAACAGCATCAGGCGGCTGTATTCGACGCGCAGGGCGAACATCACGAGCACGACCAGCACGAAGCTCATCACCATGATCGGGACGCCGTGCACCGCCCCGCGCGTGCCCGGCAGGACCAGCACCCGCCCGGCGAGCTGCATGCCGAGAAACAGCGCCGCACTCGCCGCGATGGCGGTGTTGATCGTCGTCGGGTCGGCGAAGGCTTCGGTGATACCGGCAAGCTCGAACGCGAGGAGCGGGGCGAGCACGACCAGCACCCAGGCGCCGGCATGGCGGATGACCGCGCCCAGCGGCGTGTTCGTCCTGCGCGCGGGGGCGACCTGGGAGACGGGTTGGATCAGCATTGCATGAGTGCCTGGAGCACGCCTCGCATTTCTTCGCCGCCGCGTTTCGGCAAAAGGACCGGGTCCCGTGCGGCGGGACGTGCCGAAACCTAGGCGATGCTGCGAAAACGCGGCAAGGCGATGAATCCTCCGCTTTGGCGGCTTGCCGGGTGGATCGGCTCCACATCGGAGGCGATCGGGACCCGGCCGCGCAATGGCACCACACTGGAGGCATCGGGCGCGACGTGGAGGCAAATTGCGGTTGCCTTGCCGGAATGGCCGCCTGTAGTGACCGGCCATGGAAATCCGCCGGTGTTCAGGCACATGGGCACCCCTTCTCCGCGGCAACGGGCGCACGGTGCGCGCTCCCGCCGGATCGGCGAAGGGTGCCGGCGCCTGGTCCGTCGAATGCCCGCCCCGTTCCTCCAACGCGAGTAGCTAGCCCGACATGCTCAACGACAAGTCCGTCCTGGTCACCGGGGGCACAGGCTCCTTCGGCAAGGCGTTCGTCCGCACCGTGCTCGAACGCTATCCGGACATCCGCCGGCTCGTGATCTATTCGCGCGACGAACTGAAGCAGTTCGAGATGGCGCAGGTCTTCCCTCGTTCGGAACATCCCGCGCTGCGCTATTTCCTCGGCGACGTGCGGGACGAGGCGCGGCTGCGGCGCGCGCTCGAAGGGATCGACGTCGTGGTCCACGCCGCCGCGCTGAAACAGGTGCCGGCGGCCGAATACAACCCGTTCGAATGCATCAAGACCAACGTGCTCGGCGCGCAGAACCTGATCGAGGGCTGCCTCGATGCGGGGGTCGCCCGGGTGGTCGCGCTCTCGACCGACAAGGCGGCGGCACCGATCAACCTCTACGGCGCGACCAAGCTGTGTTCGGACAAGCTGTTCGTCGCGGCCAACAACATCAAGGGCACGCGCGACGTGCGCTTTTCCGTCGTGCGCTACGGCAACGTGATGGGCTCGCGCGGGTCGGTCATCCCCTTCTTCCTGGCGAAGAAGGCGGAAGGCGTGCTGCCGATCACCGATCCGCGCATGACACGCTTCAACATCTCGCTGCGCGAAGGGGTCGAGATGGTGCTGTGGTCGATCGAACACGCGAGCGGGGGCGAGGTGCTGGTGCCCAAGATCCCGTCCTACCGGATCGGCGACGTCGCGATGGCGATCGCGCCCGAATGCGAACACCGGATCGTCGGCATTCGCCCGGGCGAGAAGATCCACGAGGAGATGATCACCGCATCCGACAGCTTCAACACGGTCGACATGGGCGATTATTTCGCCATCCTGCCGGTCAGCGCGGAATACACGATCGAGGATTACTGCGCGAAGCACGGCGGAACGCCGGTCGAGCCGGGCTTTGCCTATTCCTCGGGCACCAATCCCGATTTCCTCTCGGTCGAACGGTTGCGCGAACTGATCGATGAACACGTCGCCGGCCAGGTGATCGACTGAGCGGCGCGGGAGCGGGCGCGGTGTCGGTTGGGGCGCAACGAAAGGGACGAGCGATGGCGAGCGCTGCGGACGGGTTCATTCCCTACAGCCGGCAGGAGATATCCGAAGAGGACATCGCCGCCGTCGGCGCGCTGCTGCGCTCCGATTTCCTGACCCAGGGCCCGGCCGGCCCGGCGTTCGAGGCGGCCTTCGCCGAGCGCCACGGGGTCGGTCATGCGATCGCCGTCTCGAACGCGACCGCGGCGCTCCACATCGGGTGCCTCGCGCTCGGCATCGGGCCGGGAAGCCGCGTCTGGACCAGCCCCAACAGCTTCGTCTCGAGCGCGAACTGCGCGGTTTTCTGCGGCGCCACGGTCGATTTCGTCGACATCGATCCGATCACCCGCAACATGGGCGTCGATGCTCTCGCCGCGAAGCTCGAGACGGCGGAGAAACGCGGCACGCTGCCGGACCTCCTGATCCCGGTCGATTTCGCGGGCCTCCCGTGCGACCTGGCCGAGATGCGGGCGCTGGCGGACCGCTATGGCTTTGCGATCCTCGAGGATGCGAGCCATGCGACCGGCGCAGCCTATCGCGACGAACCCGTCGGTTCGCGCCATGCCGATGCGACCGTGTTCAGTTTCCACGCGGTCAAGATCGTCACCACCGGCGAAGGCGGGATGATCGTGACGCAGGACGCCGCGCTGGCTGAAAGGCTGCGCCTGCTGCGCTCGCACGGGGTGACCCGCGACGAGACCGCGATGAAGCGCGCGCCCACGCCCGAAAACGGCCTCGGCGCATGGTATTACGAAATGACCGAGCTGGGCTGGAACTATCGCCTGACGGACCTGCAAGCCGCGCTCGGGCTCTCCCAGCTCGGCCGGATGGACGAATGGCGCGCGCGGCGCGAGGCGCTGGCGGACCGCTACGATGCGCTGCTCGGCGAGGGGCCGCTGCGGCTTCCGGTGCGGCGAGCGGACCGGGTTTCTGCCTGGCATCTCTACGCGGTCGAACTGGCCGACGAGGCGCGCGCGGGGCGGGCGGAAGTCTTTGCCGCGCTGCGCGCCGCGGGGATCGGCGTGAACGTTCACTACATCCCCATCCACACCCAGCCCTTCTACCGGCAGCGCGGCTTTCGCAGCGAGGATTTCCCGAAAGCCGTCGCCTATTACGAACGGGCGCTGTCGCTCCCGCTCTTCCCCGCCCTGACCGAGGCGCAGCAGGACCGGGTGGCACGCGTGCTGCTCGATCTCGTGGCCTGAGGCGGAGCGGGGCATGGACGTCGCAGCGACCATCGCGATCATTCCCGCGCGGGGCGGGTCGAAGCGCATCCCGCGCAAGAACGTCCGGCCCTTCGCGGGCAAGCCGATGATCGCCCATGCGATCGAGGCGGCGCTCGCCTGCGATGCGATCGGGCGGGTGATCGTCTCGACCGACGACGACGCGATCGCCGCGATCGCCGCCGGGCACGGGGCCGAGGTGCCGTTTCGCCGTCCGGGCGAGCTTGCCGACGACATCACCCCGACCGTGCCGGTGATCCAGCACGCCATCCGCACCCTGCGCGAACTCGGCCACCCGGTCGATCGCGTGTGCTGCATCTATCCCGGCGTGCCCTTCATCCGCACCCGGGACATCGCCGATGCGCTGGCGCTGCTGGTCGGGCACGGGGACGAAGGCTATACCTTCCCCGTGACCAGCTTCCCCTCGCCGATCCAGCGCGCGCTCCGGCGCGGCTCGGACGGGGCCTTGACCCCTTTCGATCCGGCCCATGTCGAAACGCGCACGCAGGACCTCGAACCGGCCTATTTCGATGCGGGACAATTCTACTGGGGCGCCGCGGAAACCTGGCTGTCGGGCGCGAATATCCACCTCAACGGGCGCGCGATCGTGCTGCCCGAATGGCGCGTCGTCGATATCGACACGCCGGAGGACTGGACCCGCGCCGAAGCGCTCCACCGCGCCCTGCAGCAGGAGGGTTGAGGGATGCGTGTCGCCATCCGCGTCGATGCCTCGCAGCGCATCGGGACCGGCCACCTGCGCCGCTGCCTCGCGCTCGCCCGCGCGCTGGCGGATTGCGGGGCCGAGGTGCGCTTCGTGACCCGCGCGCTCGGCCTCGACAGCGTCGGCATGATCGGCGCGGCGGGCTTCGCGCGGACGGCCCTGCTCGGCCCGCCGGGACCCGTCTTCGCCCCCGACCCAGCGATCCCCCATGCCGCCTGGGGCGAAGTGCCGCAGCAGCGCGACGTCGAGGAGACGGTCGCGGCGCTGGCGGATTTCACGCCCGCGCTGACCGTGGTCGACAGCTACGCGCTCGATGCGCGCTGGCACGAGGCGGTCGCGGCGCAGCTCGGCTGCCGGATCGCGGCGATCGACGACCTCGCCGACCGCGCGCTTGCCTGCGAGGTGCTGGTCGACCACACCTTCGCGGCCGGTCACCGCGCCAAATACGCCGCCGTGCTCCCCGCCTCCGCACGGCTGCTCGGCGGTCCGCGCTTCGCCCTGCTCGGCCCTGCCTATGCCGCCGCCCCGCGCTACGAGTTCGGGCCCGAGGTGCGATCGATCGGCGTGTTCATGGGCGGGACCGATCCGGACGGGTTTTCCGCGCGCGTGCTCGACGCGCTCGATCTCGCCGGGTTCGCGGGGGAGGTCGAGGTCGTCGCGACCTCGGCCAATCCCGGCCTCGCGGGCCTGCGCGAAAGGGTCGCCGCCCGGCCCCGCACGACGCTTGCGGTTGACCTCCCGGACCTCGCCGCGTTCTTCGCGCGGCACGATCTCCAGATCGGCGCGGGCGGCGGGGCAAGCTGGGAGAGGTGCTGCATCGGGGTGCCGACCCTGCTCGTCGTGATCGCTCCCAACCAGCTCGCCGTCGCGCCCCTGCTGGCCGAGGCGGGGATCGCCGAATTCGCGCCCGACCCGGCGCCCGCGGCGCTCGCGGAAAAGCTCGCCGGGCTGATCGCCGACTCGCCGCGCCGCGCCGCGCTGGCCGAAGCCTCGCGCCGCCTGGTCGACGGACGCGGGGCGGAGCGGGTCGCGCTCGCCCTGCTCGCCCCCACGCTTGCGGTCCGGGAGGCGCGGGCCGAGGATGCGTGCCTCCTGTTCGGCTGGCGCAACGCGCCCGCCAACCGGCGGCGGATGCGCGAACAGGGCGCCATCGCCTGGCCCGACCATGTCGCATGGCTCGACCGGGTTCTGGCCGACGCCGCGCGCCGGCTCTATGTCGGGGAGATCGGGGGACGGCCGGTGGGCGCGATCCGGTTCGACGACCTCGACAAGGACGGCTCTGAAGTCTCGCTCCATCTCGATCCGGCCTTCGCCGGGCTCGGGCTCGGCCCGCACCTCCTTGCCGCGGGGGAAACGGCGGCCGATCCCGACTGCGTCACCGCGGAGGTGCTGGCGGACAACGCCCCCTCGCAGGCGCTGTTCGAACGCGCCGGCTACCGCAGGCTCGGTCCCACCCGGTTCGAGAAACGCCGCCGACCCGCCGCCGGGAGGGCCACGGCATGAGCGCGCCGGAACCCGTCCGGATCGTCCTCGCCACGCATCATCCGCGCAACGACCCGCTCGAAGCGGCGCTGCGCGCGGTTGCGGGCTACGAGGTGCTCCGGGTGCGCGAAAAGGGCGAACTGACCGCCGCGGCGCTGGCGGAATTCGGGGCGCAATGGGTCTTTGCCCCGCACTGGTCGCACATCATTCCCGAAAGCGTGTTCGGTGCCTTCCCCACCGTCATCTTCCACATGACCGACCTGCCCTATGGCCGCGGCGGCAGCCCGCTGCAGAACCTGATCGCGCGCGGACACGGCGAAACCATGCTGACCGCGCTCAGGTGCGAGGCGGGGCTCGACACCGGGCCGGTCTATCTCAAGCGCCCGCTTTCGCTCGCGGGAACGGCGGAGGAGATCCTGCGCCGCGCGAGCGGGCTGATGCTGCCGATGATCCGGGCGATCGTCGACAACGCGCTCGAACCCGTGGCCCAGACGGGCGAGCCGACCGTCTTCGCCCGCCGCACTCCGGCGATGAGCGCGCTCGACGAGGCGCAGGACGCCTACGACCACATTCGGATGCTCGATGCCGAAGGCTATCCCCATGCCTTCGTCGAGACGCGGCGCTACACGATCACCTTCACGAACGCGCGGCGGGCCGGGAACGGAGAGGTCCTCGCCGAAGCGCGCATCAAGCGAAGGACGCCCGAATCATGACGACCCTGGTCATAGCGGCCCATCCCGATGACGAGATTCTCGGCTGCGGGGGTTTCACCGCCAAGCTGTCCGCCGCTGGCGAGACGGTGCATCACCTGATCCTTGCCGAAGGCGCGACCAGCCGCGACGCGGCGCGCGATGCCGCGGGCCGGGGGGAGGAATTGTCCGAACTCGCGCGCTGCGCCCGGGCCGCGGGGGAGATCGTCGGCGCCGCCTCGGTCAGTCTCGAGGCCTTCCCCGACAACCGCATGGACGGCGTCGACCTGCTCGACGTGGTCAAGGTGATCGAGCGGCACATCGCCGAACGCGCCCCGACCCGGGTGCTGACCCACGCCATGAGCGACGTGAACATCGACCACCGCATCGTCCACGATGCCGTGATCGCCGCCACCCGGCCGCAGCCGGGCAATCGCATCCGCGAACTGCTCTTCTTCGAAATCATGTCGAGCAGCGAGTGGCGCCCGCCCGCCTCGCTCGCGCCCTTCGCGCCCGATTACTTCGTCGACATTTCCGCCCGGCTCGACGCGAAACTCGCGGCGCTGCGCGCCTATGCCCCCGAAATGCGCGACTGGCCGCACCCCCGGTCGGTGCGCGCGCTCGACCATCTCGCCCGCCTGCGCGGGGCGAGCATCGGAGTCGAAGCGGCCGAGGCCTTCATGGTCGGGCGGATCTGCGCGTGAAAGGACAGGACATGACCCGGACCCACTTCGCCATCGCCGGTCGCCCGATCGGGCCCGGGCACCGCCCCTACATCATCGCCGAGATGAGCGGGAACCATAACCGCTCGCTCGACCGCGCGCTCGATATCGTCAGCGCCGCGGCCGAAAGCGGTGCGGATGCGGTGAAGCTGCAGACCTACACCGCCGACACGATGACGCTGGACTGCGACACGCCCGATTTCCTGATCGACGACCCGAATTCGCTCTGGAACGGGCGGCGGCTGCACGAACTCTATGTCGAGGCGCACACCCCGTGGGACTGGCACGCACCGATCATGGACCACGCCGCGAAGCTCGGCATCCACTGTTTCTCCACGCCCTTCGATGCGAGCGCGGTCGATTTCCTCGAAGGGCTGGAGGTTCCCGCCTACAAGATCGCCAGCTTCGAGATGACCGACCTGCCGCTGGTCCGACGGGTAGCCGAAACGGGCAAGCCGATGATCCTCTCGACCGGCATGGCGAGCGTGACCGAGATCGGGGCCGCGCTCGACACGTGCCGCGCGGCCGGCAACGAGCAGGTCTGCATCCTGAAATGCACCAGCACCTATCCCGCCACTCCCGAGAACACGAATATCCGCACGATCCCGAACATGGCGGAAACCTTCGGCTGCGCGGTCGGCCTGTCGGACCACACCATGGGCACGGGCGTCGCGGTCGGCGCGGTGGCGCTGGGCGCGGTGCTGGTCGAGAAGCATTTCACGCTGGCGCGCGCGGATGGCGGGGTCGACAGCGCCTTCAGCCTCGAACCGCGCGAACTCGCCGCCCTGCGCGAGGAGACCGAGCGCGCCTGGCTCGCGCTCGGGCAGGTGACCTATGGCGGGACCGATGCCGAGGAAGGCTCGCGCCAGTTCCGCCGCTCGCTCTACGTGGCCGAAGACATGGCGCAAGGCGACGTCTTCACGCCGGAGAACCTGCGTTCGGTCCGGCCCGGCTTCGGGCTCGAGCCGAGGCATCTCGACGTGCTGATGGGCAAGCGGGTGAACCGCGCCCTTGCCAAGGGCACCCCGGTGAGCTGGGACATGATCGCGTGAGCGAGGCGCCGTCCGCGCCGGTTCCCGCCGCGGTCATCGGCTGCGGGCGCATGGGGGCCTTCCCGTCCGACAGGATGCGCGACCACGCGCCGGCGGCCTGGTTTCCGCTTTCCCATGCCGAAGCCATTCGCGCGACGCCCGGCGTGACGCTCGCCGCGCTGTGCGACCGCTCGCCGGAGGCGCTGCGGCGCGCGGCGGATCGCTACGGCGTGGCCGACTGCTTCACCGATCACCGCGATCTGCCGGAAGGCCGGGTCCCGCTCCTCGCCGCCATCGCGACCCGCACGCCGGGCCGGGCCGGGTGCATGATCGATCTTGCCGGGCGGGGGACGCGCGCCTTCCACATCGAAAAGCCGGTCTGCAATTCCATGGCCGAACTGGAGCGGCTGCAGACCCTGTTCGACCGCGGCGATGTCTTCGTCACGCTGGGCGCCCTCAGGAGGCACTTTCCGATCTACCGCGCCGCGCGCGATCACGCGGCGGGCGGCACGCTCGGCACGATGCTCGAAACGCAGGTGGAACTGGGGCGAGGCCAGCTTTTCTGGGCCCATCCGCACTCGGTCGACCTGCTGCTGTTCGCCGCGCAGGGCCGCGCGGTGCGCTCGGTCGGTGCCCGGTTCGACGGGGTCGAACGAAAGGGCGCGCGCATCCTCAACGACCCGGTCGTCGTCGATGCCGTGATCGAGTTCGAGGGCGGGCTGGTCGGACGGATCGGCCGGATGCCCGGCAATGACTGGCGCCTCGGCTGCGAGCGGGGCAAGGTCGAGGTGCTGGGCAACGGCGCCGCCCTGCGCGTCGCGCGGGCCGAGGGCGACGGCTTTCGGCTGCGCGAGAGCGAAGAGGCGATCCCGCCGCCCGGCGAAGCGGGCGGATCGGCCTTCGCCATCCGGATGCTCGTCGCCTGCCTCGCCGGGAACGAGGCGGCCCGCGCCGCCAATGCCGAGCTGAAGCGCGATGTGGCGACCGGTCAGCGCGTCCTTTTCGCGATGGCCCAGTCGCATCTCGAGGGAGGCCGCCCCGTCACCCTTTCGGAAATCGATCCCGACCTCGTCATCGAAGGGCGCACCGGGGAGCTCGTCGCATGACCGGCCCTGCCCGCCACGCGGCAGGCGCGCGGCCGCGCGTGCTGTTCTTCGCCCGGGGCTACCAGGCGAGCCTTTACCCGCAGCTCACCGATCCGCGCTACGAAGCGGTCTTCGCGACCCTCACGCGCGCGGAAGCGGCGCAGCTGCGCGCGGGAGGCACCACGGTCGCGGCCTGTTTCGAGGAAGACTTCGATCGGCTGGAACCGGCAGCCGTGCCCGAAGACTACCTTGCGACCTCCTTCGTCGCGGATCGCTTCCTCGGCCGCTATCCGCATCGCGACCGGCTGGTCATCCTGGGCAAGGAAATCGCGTTCTGGCGCGAATTGTTCGATCGATACGCGCCGGTCGCGGCGGTCAACGAACTCGTCGCGATCGAGATCGCCGAAGTGCTCTGCCTCGAAGCGAGGGCACGCGGCGTCGCCTATCTCGCGCCGATGGTCTCCCCGATCGACGGGCATTTCTACTTCCTCCCCGATCCGCTCTCGCTTTCGGGCCGGCACCTCGATCTGCCGGAACCGGATGCGCGCGCGCGGGAAATGGCGGACCGTTACTTCGAGCAGGTGCAGGCGCCCGATTACCGCCCCGATTACGTCCGCCGCCTGCGCGGGCGGCACCATCCCAGGGCGATCGCGGCGGCAATCGGCAAGGCGGCGCTGTGGCGCTGGCGCGACTGGCGCTCGCGCGACATCACCCGCAGCGGCGCGTTCCGCTACGAAAGCTATTCCGAGGAATTCTCCAAGCGCCTGCAGGTCTTCGCCGCGGGCCTCTTCGCACGCTACGACACGCTCGCCGATCTCGATCCGGCTGCCGAAGCCGTGATGTACCCGCTGCACGTCGAACCGGAAGCGACCCTGAACTACAACAGCGAATTCGTGTCCAACCAGGTCGCGACGATCGAGAACGTGCTCAAATGCCTGACCACCCGCCAGGCCCTCGTCGTCAAGGAACACCCGGCCGACAAGGGAGCGCTGCTGCGGCCCAAGTTCCGCAGGCTTCGCGGGCAGTATTCGAACCTCGTCTTCCTGCCGGCGGAGATTTCCGGGCGCGAGGTGCTGGCACGGTGCGAACGGATCGTGACGCTCACCAGCACGGTCGGCTGGGAGGGCGCCCTGCTGGGCAAGCGCGTCTGCGTCATGGGGGACATCTTCTGGGACAGCGTGCCGGGCATCGTGCGCGTCGAAACCTGGCCGCAGCTGCGCGCGCTGATGCACCGCCCGCTTTCGCACCTCCCGCAGGTCGGGATCGCCGACGCGCGCAGGCTGATCGGCGGAATGGCGGCCATATCCCATCGTGGCCGCCCCCTGCCCCACCCGGACCGCGATACGCGCGGCAATCTTCAGGACCTGTGCGACGCGATCGCGAAGGAAGCGGGGATCGACGCCCGGCAGCCGGTTCCCGCACACTAGCCAGGGCGGCTCGCTTGCGCCAAAGCGCGGACCTTTCAGGGGTCACCGCAAGGCGGGGGGATGCTTTTCTCGACCGGCACATTCTGGCTGTTCTTCCCGGCGGTGCTCGCGCTGCTCGCCGCGAACCGGCTCGTGCTGCGCTCGGTCGCGGGGCAGAACGCCATCCTGCTGGCTGCGAGCTATGTCTTCTACGGCTGGTGGGACTGGCGCTTTCTCGGCCTCATCGCGCTCAGCACGCTGATCGACTATCTCGCGGCGCTCGGCATGGAGCGTGCCGGGGATGGCCCCGCGCGGCGGCGCTGGCTGCACCTGTCGATCCTCGCCAACCTCTCGATCCTCGGCTTCTTCAAGTATTTCGGCTTCTTCTCGGAGGAACTGCGCGCCGCGCTCACCGCCGCGCAGGTCAACGCAGACTGGGGCACGCTCGACATCGTGCTGCCGGTCGGCATCTCCTTCTACACGCTGCAGACGCTGAGCTATTCGATCGACGTCTACAAACGCCGCGCGCCGGCCGAACGCGACCTGCTGCGCTACGCGGTCTACGTCGCCTTCTTCCCGCAGCTCGTCGCCGGTCCGATCGAGCGGGCGCGCGCGCTCATCCCCCAGTTCGCGCGGCTCGCCCCGTGGGGCTGGGAAGCGGCCTATACCGGCGTGCGGCTGGTCATCGCGGGGCTGTTCCTCAAGGTGGTGATCGCCGACAACCTCGCGCCCTATGTCGATGCCATCTGGGCCGATGCCGGCACGCTCGACGGGGGGGCGCTGCTGCTCGGGATGCTCTATTTCGCGATCCAGATCTATGCCGATTTCGCGGGCTATTCCTCGATCGCGATCGGGCTGGCGGCGATCATGGGGTTTCGCCTGTCGACCAATTTCGCAACGCCCTTCCTCGCCAGTTCGATCAGCGCGCTGTGGCGCGGGTGGAACATCACGCTCACCATGTTCTTCCGCGACTATGTCTATGCCGAAATGCGCCCGCAGGCGAAGGGCGCGCCCCGCAGCGAGGCGCGGATCGCCTTCGCCACGATCGCGACCTTCTTCGTCAGCGGGCTGTGGCACGGGGCGAACTGGACCTTCATCGCGTGGGGCACGATCCACGGCGTCCTGCTCGCGGCGGAGCGGCAATGGCGGCGCTTCACCTCGCTCCCCGATACGCGCGCGGTGAAGCTCGCCGGGTGGGCCTATGCCTTCGGGACCTTCTTCCTCCTCGCGCCCTTCTTCCGCAGCCCCGACATCGGCCACGCCCTTGCCATGTATTCGCGGGCCGTCGCCGAGTTCGGCCTGCCCGAAACGCAGCGCTTCGGGCTGGTCTTCGTCGCCCTGTCCTTCGCGGTGGATTTGCTGTGGCGCGGGCAGACCCGGCTCGAACAGGGGCTGCGGCTCGAATGGCTCGGGCGCGCGATGGCGCGCGGCCGGGGGAGGGAAATCGCCGAAACGGTGCTATTTGCGGGCGCCCTGATCCTCGTGCTCGTCAACGCGGCGACAAGGCCGGAGCCCAATGCCTTCATCTACTTCCAGTTCTGAACCGCCCGCGGGGCACCGCGCACGGCGCGGCCTGATCGCGCTGGCGGGCGCGATCGCCGGGTTCTTCGCGCTCGGCATCGCGGCGTGGCAGGCCGTGCCCTTCTCCCCCGTGAGCGAGCAGCGTTACCTCGCCGCGGTCGAGGACCACCTCGCCATGCTCGAAGCGAGCCGGGGCGAGGAAGGGCGGATCGTCCTCGTCGGCGGCTCGGGCACCGCCTTCTCCGTCTCGGCCGAACACCTCGCGCAGGAGCTCGGCCGCCCGGTCTACAACGGCGGGATCCAGGCCAGCATCGGGGTCCGCAACCTGATCGACCTCTACCTCCCCCGGCTGGACCCCGAACGCGATCTGATCGTGCTGCTGGTCGAGCCCGAGCTGCTGGTCGAGGACGAACGCCATTCGCAGACCTGGTGCGACGTCATCTACCTGAGAAAGGACCTCGCGGGACTGGCCGCCCGCCCGCGCTGCCTGCCCAACATCCTCGATCGCACCTGGCAGGAGCTGCGCCACCATGCCTCGGGAAGCCGCGTGACCGATCCGGTCTATCGCCGCTCGGCCTTCAATGCGCGCGGGGACGTGACCGCGCATCTCGCGCTCGACCGGCCCGCGCCGGACCTGTCGGACTACCGTTTCCCCCCGCTCGACAAGGGCGAGATCGAGCGTTTTTCCGCCTATGTCGAGGACGAGCTTGCCGGGCGCGGCTTTGCGTTGGCCTATGTCCCCGCGGCCATCCCCGCGACTGCGTGTGAACGGTCACAAGAACAGGTGCTCGCCTTTCACCGCGCGCTCGGCGCGCTGACGTCGGGCGGGCCGGTGATGAAGGATATCGCCGCCGAAACGGGTGCGTTCTGCCTTGCCCCCGACCTGTTCTTCGATGGAGCAGGGCATCTGGGTGCAGCGGGCCGCGCCCTCCACACCGGCAATGTCGCCGGCCATATCCGCCGCTTCCTCGCCCGCGGGGAGGAGGCCGGACGGGCCGCGCTTGCGCCGGGCGGGTCGAGGTGACAGGGCGAAAGGCGATGCGGGAAGGCGTGGCATGGGCATGGGCAGGGGCATGGGCATGGGCATGGGCATGGGCATGGGCAGGGGCATGGGCATGGGCAGGGGCAGGGGCATGGTGACGGCACGAACGGTCTGGCTGACGGCGCCGGGCGCGCTCGAATGGCGCGAGGAAAGGCTCGCCGGGCCGGAGCCGGGCGAAATCCTGTGCCGGACGCTCGTGACGGCGATCTCGCCGGGGACCGAGCTTGCCGCATGGCGCGGCGACCCGCCGCTCCGGCCCGGCCCGGCCTATCCGCGCCTGCAGGGTTACTGCAACGTGGCGCGCGTGCTCGAATGCGGTGCCGGGGTCGAAGGGCTGGAGCCGGGCGACCGGGTGCTGACGCTGCAATCCCACCGCTCGCACTTCGCCTGCCCGGCCGCCGCCGCCTATGTTAAGCTTGCCGATGCCATGGCCGCGCAGCAGGTCGCGACCGCCTATCTCTTCCATCTCGGCTACAACGCGGTGCTGCGCGGCGGCGTGCGGGCGGGCAGCCGGGTCTGCGTCATCGGGCTGGGCGTGCTGGGCCTGACCTCGACCGCGATGGCGACGCAGGCGGGGGCCGAAGTGTTCGCGGTCTCCGACCAGGCCGAACCGCGCCGCATCGCCGAACGGGATTACGGCGCACGGGCCGCCCATGCGCGCGCGCGGGCGGACGCCCTGCGCGCCGCCATGGGCGACGGGTCCGGGGCGGATGTCGTAATCCTCACCACGAATGGCTGGGACGATTTCCGTCTCGCGCTGGAGATCGCCGGGCGCAACGCGGTGATCGCCTGCCTCGGCTTTCCGGGAAGGACCCGGCCGCCGGGCGATTTCAACCCGCTCGGGGCGGAGCATTTCTACGACAAGCAGCTGCGGATCGAGGCGGTCGGCATGTCCCCGCTGGAAAACGATGCGCGCGGGTTCACCCGGTTCAACCTGCGGGACAACCTCGCCCATATCGCCCGCGCGATCGGGCGCGGCCACCCCGATGCGCGCGCGATCGTGTCGGGGATCCGTCCCGCGGGCGAGATCGAACGGGCCTATCGCGACCTCGAAGCGCGCCGGGACGGGGCGATCACCTACCTGCTGGACTGGACCGCATGAGCGGGGCTGCCGCAAGTCCGGCCGGTGCGGCGGGCGCCGTGCTGTGCGCCGGCCGCGGGGGATGACCTCGCGCGGCGCCTTCGTCGCGATCGGGCTGGCCGTGAACCTTGCCCTGCTGGCGCGCGGGGTGCTGTTCCTGCGGGTGCTGGAGAATGCCGAACTCGGCCTCGTCGCGCTGGTGCAGGGGGCGATCCTGCTCGCCGGGATGCTCCATTTCGGCCTCCTCAACGGCGGATACCGCCTGCTGTGCCACGTCAGGGGCCGCGCCCGGCAGCGGATCGTCGATCTTGCCTACACCTGTTTCATCGGGCTCGGCGCGGCCATGCTGGCGGCGGCGCTGGCGGTCGCGCTGGTCGCGGAGGAACCGGGCCACGCCCCGATCGCGCTGCTCGCCGGGCTTGGCGGAATTGCGACCCTCCTGCGGACGTGGATGATGAACGAAATGGTCGCGGGCGGGCGGCTCGGCGCGGCGAACCTCGTCAACGCGGTCTCGGCCGCGGCGGCGCTCGGCCTGCTCGTCCTGCTGCCGCTCGCCCCGACGCTGGTCGCGGTCGGTTCGATCGTCGCCCAGCCGCTCGTCTTCGCGCTCGTCGCCCCGTTCACCGGAGCGGTCCTCCTGCCGCGTTCGCTCGGGGTGCCGCGCCGGCTCGCCGCGGTGGTCGCGAAGGCGGGTTTTCCGCTGTTCCTCACCGGGCTGGCGGTGCAGTTCAACACCTTTGCCGACCGGACCTATGTCACGGCCGAGCTCGGGCTCGAAGCGCTCGGCCGGCTCTACCTCGCGCTACTGTTCGTGAACCTGTTCCAGATGGTCCCCAACCTCGTCCAGCAGGTCCACCTGCCCGCGATCGTGCGCGCCTTCGCCGAACGGGAGGGCGCGCCGGTCGTGCGCGAGACGCGGATGCTGTTCGCCTGGCTCGCGGCCTATTGCGCGGCGACGGCGCTTGCCCTGGCCGTGCTGGCGGAACCGCTCACCGCGCTCGTGCTGCCGGGGCGGGAGGCGGACCTCGTCTTCGTCAACCTGCTCGCGCCCGGGCTCGTCGCGTTCACGCTGGCGACGCCTTTCGCGCTGATCTTCAACGTCACGATCCGCTATGGCTGGATGATCGGCGCTCATGCGCTCGGCAGCGTGGTGACGGTCGCGGTGCTGGGGGGTGCGTGGGCGCTGGACGCGCAGCTCGGGCTGGCCGCGGTGGCCGGCCTGCGCGGGGCGACCTACGGGCTGACCGGCATCGTGCTGGTGATCGGCTGGGCGGTGCTCTCGCGCCGGTTTCCCGCGTTCCGGTGGGTGGGAAGGCGGGCCGATGCCGCCGATCCGGCGTGACCTCGGCTTGTCGCCCGTTCCGCCGCGGTGTAACCGCGACGCCTTCCCCGGCCACGGTGTGACATGCTGCATTTCCGCATCCGCGACGCTCTCTCGATCCTGTTCTACCGCCTGCTCGCGCCGTTCTTCGGCTCGTTCGGCCGGGGGGTGCGGATCGTGCGCCCGCTGCGGATCTGGGGGGCGCGCCATTGCCATTTCGGCGACGAAGCGGTGGTGCAATGCGGGGCCTATCTCGTCGCGCTGGCCGAACACGACGCGCCGCCGGTGCTGAAAGTGGGCGCGCGCACCATGATCGGCCACCACGCCCACATCGTCGCCACCAGGCGGGTCGAATTCGGGCAAGGCGTGCTGACCGCCGACCGCATCTTCGTCGCCGACAACCGCCACGCCTTCGACGACCCGGCCGTGCCCGTGCGCGATCAGGGGCTGGTGCAACTCGCCGAAGTCACGATCGGCGACGGCAGCTGGCTGGGGGAGAACGTCTGCATCCTGGGGGCGAGCGTGGGGCGCAACTGCGTGATCGCGGCGAACAGCGTGGTCACGCGCGACATTCCCGATCGCTGCATCGCCGCCGGATCGCCGGCGCGCGTGGTCAAGCGCTATTGCGAGGAGCGCGGCGGATGGTATCCCACGGACGAAACGGGAGAATTCGCGTGAACATCCCCACCCGCACCCTGTCCGTTCCGGGGCCTGCCCCGGCCCGTGCGGGCTTGATCGCCAATCCCCTGCTCCGCAAGCGGCTGCGGCAGGTCGCCCTGCTGGCGGCGATGCTGATTTCGGGCGGGCTGATGATCTTCCCGCGCGAGCCGCTGCTGCTGCTCGTGCTGGTCGCCTGTTTCGCGGTCAAGAACCCGCTCGAGATGTTCCGCGCCGAATTCGCCGGGATCTGGCTGCTGCTGCTCGCGGTCGCGGCGGTGGTGCTGATCGGGGGCGAATCCTTCCAGCCCTTGCCGATGGTCACGCGCTATGCGAACTTCGCGGCGGGGCTTGCGCTGCTGGTGGTCTATGTCGACGAACGCCGCAGCACCCTGGCGGACGATCTCTACTGGATCCTCAAGCTGATGGCGTTCCAGGCGATCCTGACACCGGTCGTGGTGATCCTGTTCTCGCGCTACTTCACCACCTTCGAGGTCAACGACACGCTCTATCACACGCTGTTCTACGTCTTCACCTACCACGAATTCCTGGACTTCGGCCTGCTGTTCAAACGGCCCGACGGTTTCTTCTTCGAGCCAGGCGTGTTCCAGATCTATCTCAACACCTTCCTCTTCATTTGCCTGTTCGTGCGGCGCCAGCGTCTGTCCGACATCGGCCTCGCCGCGCTTGCGGTGGTGGCGACGCAATCGACCACGGGGGCGGTGATTCTCGTGTTGCAGTTCGCGGCGGCCTACCTGCGCTGGCTCAAGACCGCCAATCGCTCGCAGAAGCTGGGGGTCTTCGTGTTCGTGCCGATCATGCTGCTGCCGCTCGCCGGCTACATGACCTACAACGTGACAGAGAAATTCTACGGCGTGATGAGCGGGTCGGCCGAGGCGCGCGAATACGACCTGAGGACGGGGCTGCGCGTGACGATGGAAAAGCCGCTGACCGGCATCGGCTTCGATTACGAGAAATATTTCGATGTCGCCGGGCGGGTCGGCTACCGCGAGGCGGACCTCAGCCGCGAGAACATCACCGAACGCAACAACACCAACGGGCTGGTCGTGCTGCTCTTCAGCGTCGGCATCCCGCTCGCGCTCGTGTTCTTCTACGGGACGCTGCGGCAGCGCCTGTTCAGCCCGCGATGGCTGTTCGGCGCGCTGATCGTGCTGTCGCTGGTGTCGGAATCGCTTTCGCTGTCGCCGTTCGTGCTGATGATCACCTTCAGCGGGCTCCTCATCGCGCCCAGGCGGGTGCGCGCGCTGATCCCCGGCCGGGATCGCGGCGCTGCCTCGCTCCGGCCCGCGTAGGGGCGAGCGGCATGGCGCGCATCCTCTTCCTCGGGATCGATTACTACCACTACTCGGCGAACATCTGCGCCGCGTTCGAACGCCTCGGCCATGACATCGACTTCCGCCCGATGGAGGATCGCGGCTTCGCCTCGAAATCGCTCAAGAAATTCGCGCCCGGCGCCTATCGCCGCCGCCTCGACGCCTATCACGACCGCGTGATCGAGGAGAGCGCGGGCCGGCACTATGACGTGGTCCTGTTCATCCAGGTCCACGAATGGCGGCACGAGGCAGTCGCGCGGCTGCGCGCGCTCCACCGCGACGCGCATTTCGTGCTCTACAACTGGGATTCGCTGACGACGCACGACTTCACGCCGTGGATGCGCCATTTCGACAGCGTCGCGACCTTCGATCCGGACGATGCGAAGGCGCTCGGCATCACCTACCTGCCGCTGTTCGCGATCCCGCGCTTCTTCGCGATCGACCCTGCCCGCCCGCGCGAACACGACATCTATTTCGTCGGGTCGATCGGTTCGATGGAACGGTTCGACGCGCTCGCCCGGCTCCACGCCTTCTGCGAGGACGCGGGACTGAAGACCAGGTTCCACCTCCTGTGCAGCCCGGTGATCCGCACCATGCTCCTGCGCCGCGGCAGGAGCCTGCCGGGCCTCACCGGCAGTCCGATCGGCTTTGACGGGATCGTCGATCTGATCGAAACCTCGCGCGCGACCTTCGATTTCGCCAACCACCGCCAGTCGGGCTACACCATGCGCCTGATCGAGAACATGTGCGCCGGGTGCAAGATCGTGACCGAAAACCCGCGCATTCTCGATGAACCCTTCTACCGCGAGGATCGCTTCCTGCTCGTCGACGGCCACGATTTCTCCGCCCTGCCCGAATTCCTCGCGCGCCCAGTGACCTCCGATCTCGACGTCGGGGCGTTCCACGTCGATGCCTGGGCGCGCACGCTGATCGCCGGGCAGAAGGTGCTGTCATGAGGCAGCGCCTCGCCGAAGCGGTGCAGCGCCTGCGCTGGTATCGCTTCCACCTCTCGGGCTACGACATCCATCCCTCGTGCGAGCTCGAACGCGGGCTCAATCTCGACCGCTACCACCCGCAGGGCATCCATGTCGGCGCGCACACCATCCTGACCAGCCGGGTGACGATCCTCAGCCACAAGCTGATCCCGCGCCGGAGCCTGGGGCGCTACGACGGGGAAAAGGTGCACACCTACATCGGCGAATGGTGCGTGATCGGGATCGGCGCGGTCGTGATGGGCGGCGTCAGGATCGGCGACCAGTGCGTGATCGGATCGGGCGCGGTGGTGACGAAGGACGTGCCCTCGCGCTCGATCGTGGCGGGCAATCCGGCGCGAATCGTGCGCGAGAACATCGAGATGGAAGGCATCCGGCTCTGACGCGATCCGGTCGCCGGCGAAGGGAGAAGCCGCACGCGGCGTTGGGCAAGTGCCTCCAAATGGGTTGCAACTCGGCTTCCGCGTCGCGGCACGAGGCCTGTAGACCCACCGCACGATCAATCCCGCCGACAGGTGAACCCGCATGCAGCATCCGCCCTTCGATCGAAACCGCGCCGGCCGACAGGCGGTGGCCCGTGCACGACACGCTGCGGGGCGGACCGCGGCGGGCAGGATTTTCGGGTGGCACTGCCGCTGGCGCTCGGCTAAGCGGCCCGGCACGGTTGCCAGCATTCGGGAAAAGAACGAAAAAGCGGACGGTGCGCGGAACCCCGACCCGGCCGGAGCAAGGGCGGCGGCATTCCGCGACACGCATCGGGAGAGCGGGAAAGTGATCACGCAAACGGCTCTTGTCTATCGGACGGGCTGGCCCTGCGCCGACCGCGCGCCGCGCCGACCCGGCCGGACCGCCTGACGGCTTCGATCCGGAACGAAGGACGCAAGGGACGATCATGAGCGCGAGAAAGCAGATCCTCCAGGCGGTCAACCGGTTGATCGCGCCGACCGGCGCGCAGCTCTACCGCGCCGGGGTCGACATGGAATACGCGCTCGGCTGGCTGGCGGCGCGCGATCACGGGATCGCGGGCATCCTCGATCTCGGCGCGGCGCAGGGCAACTGGAGCCGGATGGCGCTGGACCTGTTTCCCGGGGCGCGCGTGATCGGGGTCGACCCGCTCGAGGAACGCCGCCCCGCGCTCGACCGCCTGCGGGCGGAGAACCCTCGCTTCGACTATGTCCTCGCGGTCGCCGGGGAAGAGGACGGCGGCTCCGCCCGGCTCAGCGTGACCGAGGACCTCGACGGGTCGAGCGTCGACGGCTGCGAAGGCGCGATGCGGACCGTCCCGGTCCGCTCCCTCGACGCCATCGTCGCGGAAAAACGCCTTCGCGCGCCCTATTTCCTCAAGTTCGACACGCACGGCTTCGAAGCGCCGATCCTGCGCGGCGCCAGCATGACGCTCGCCGATACGCGGTTTCTGGTGATGGAAGCCTATAATTTCCGCCACACGCCCGAAACGCTTCTCTTCCACGAGATGATCGCCCTGATGGCCGAACGCGGCTTTCGCGTGACCCATCTCGTCGATGTGCTCAACCGGCCGGCCGACGGGACGCTGTGGCAGGTCGACCTGATGTTCGCCCGCGAAGACGACCCCGTCTTCGCCAGCAATGCCTTCCGTCATGGCTGAGGCCGATCCCCGTCCCGGCGCCCCCCATCCCGGCGCCCCCAGTCCTGGCGCCGCCCCCGCCCGGCCTGCCCGCGCCGTTCCGGCCCGCGCGCGCCCCGACCAGTGCGTCGAGGCGATGGGCTATGCCGTCTACAACGAGGACCTGTCGCTCATCCCGCTTTCGCGGCCCTGTTCGACGATCCAGACGATCAGCCCGATCAGCTACGGCAACGCGATCCGCGACCCGCTCCACCGCAGGGCGATGCAGGAAGCGGACTGGCTCTGTCTCGACGGGGTCTATTTCGGGCTTGCCTCGCTGGTGCTGAAGCGCCGTACGACGAAACCCAACCAGGGCCCGGACATCTTCTACCATTTCCTCGCGCGGCTGCAGGAGACGAAGGGCCGGGTGTTCTTCCTCGGCGCGAGCCCCGCGACGCTCGAAAAGATCACCGCGCGCATGGCCTGCGACTACCCCGAAGTCGCGGTCGCGAGCTATTCGCCGCCGTTCAAGCCCGAGTTCAGCGAGGACGACAACGAGGCGATGATCGCGGCGATCAACGCCTTCCGCCCCGACGTGGTCTTTCTCGGCATGACCGCGCCCAAGCAGGAAAAATGGGCTCATGCCCACCGCGACCGGCTCGACGCCGCGATCGTCGCCTCGGTCGGCGGCGTGTTCGACTGGTATGCCGGCAACCGGCCCGAAATCCACCCGTTCTGGTGGAAGATCTACATGGCCTGGCTGATCCGCACGATCGACCGGCCCGAACTGCTCAGGCGCTATCCCAAGATAGCTTTGTTCTTCTGGCACTTGATGCTCGCGGCGGTAGGCATCAGGAGATATCCCGGCAATGACTGATACACTAAAGCTCGCAATCATCGGCGCCGGGCGGATGGGCATCACCCATTATTCGATCGCCAATGCCCAGCCGGGCGTGGCGATCGCCGCGGTCGCGGACCCCTCGCGCCTGATCACGACCATGCTCGGCAAGTATACGGGCGTGTCGACCTACAAGGATTTCCGCGGCGTTCTGAAAGGCGAGGAGCTCGACGGCGTGCTGGTCTGCACCCCGCCCGCCTTCAACCCCGAAATCCTCGAGGCGCTGCTCGAACGGCGGATGCCCTCCTTCGTCGAAAAGCCCTTCGTCCTCGACGCCGCCGAGGGGGCACGCTTCGCACGGGCCTTCGACAAGGCGGGGATCATCAACCAGGTCGGCTACGTCAACCGCTGGAACGACATGTTCACGAAGGCGCGGGCCTTCGTCGCGGAAGGCCTGATCGGCACCCCGCTGCGCTTCCGTTCGGAAATGTTTTCCCCCACCATCATCCGCGAAGTCGCGGATGCCGGCTGGCGGGCGAGCCATGCCAATGGCGGCGGCGCGATCTTCGAGATGGCGAGCCATGCGATCGATCTCATCGCCTATTTCTTCGGCCCGCCCGACCGGGTCGGCGGCACGAGCCTGTCGCAGGTCCATTCGCGGCAGGTGGAGGACATCGTCTCGACCGGCCTGTTCTACGATGCCGGACCCCATGCCGGGCTCACGGGGACGCTCTACGTCAACTGGTCCGATCCGAGCTATCGCAAGCCCACGAACAAGTTCGAGATATTCGGCAAGCGCGGCAAGATCCAGGTCGACCAGCACGGCATGAAGATATACCTGCCCGAACCGAGCGAGGCGCACGGGCTCAAGGCGGGCTGGAACCAGCTCTACATCACCGATGTCTTCTCCAGCGTCGATTTCTACGTCCGCGGGATCGAATACACCGCGCAATTGCGCGATTTCGTCGCCGCCATCCGCGAAGGCAGGCCGGTGCGGTGCGGCTTCGCCGATGCGGCGGAAACGCTGCGGGTGATCGAACAGATCTTCCTCGACCACGCGGCGCAGCGCAGCGCATCGGCGGCGGCGAAGCGGGGGGCCGCGGCATGAACGGCAAGCCCCCGGTCCGCCCGATCGAGCGCCCGATCGACCGCATCGTCTTCGGCGACAACCAGTTCTTCGGCATCAACCACATGAGCCAGGACAAGGCCCAGGAACGGGCCGAACGCTTCGCCGACCTTGCCGACGTCATGGCGGTCTACGACCACGCGATCGAGGCCGGGATCGGCGCGATCATGCTCAACAGCAATGACCGCGCCCGCAGCATCTGCGATGCCTTTCGCGCGGATCGCGCGAGATACGGGCACTTGCGGTGGTATCCCTCGATCCCCTACCCGCACAAATACGCCGCGATGGTCAACGACAAGGGGCTGGTCGGGGCGGTACAGGAAATCCTCTTCGCCAAGGGCACGAAATCGGCCTTCGGCAAGATGATGCGCGGCGGCATGGCGGTCGCGACGCTCGACGCGGTCAAGCTGATGAAGCTCCTCGTCGACGAGGAGATGCAGATCTACGAAGGCCTCGAAACGCGCGTCGTGTTCCTGCAGAACATCATCGTCGACCTGATGCTCGGCTACGACGTGCCCGATCCCTTCGTCGCCTATTGCGACTATATCCGCACCCGCTACGGCGCGTGGCCCGGCCTGATCACGCAGAACCTCCCGTTCCTGCGCGCGAAGCTGATCGAATGGGGCATCGAAAACGTGGTGATCTGCGCCTCGATCAACAAGATCGGCTACCTGATGAGCCCGGGCGTTGCCGAATACGAAGCAGTGCTGGCGCAGAACGACGGGTCGAAATACCCGATCATGGCGATGTCGACGCTCGCGTCGGGCGCGGTCCCCCCGGTCGAGGCCTATGACTACATCAACCGGCTGAACATCCAGTCGGTCGTCTTCGGTGCCTCCTCGCCCGCCAATATCCGCCAGAGCGTTTCCCTGATCGGCCGCGGCGCAGCGCGCGAGGCGGCGGAATGAAGGTGCTGATTACGGGCGGGGCGGGCTTCATCGGTTCGCGCCTCGCGCTGCGGCTCGCGGAGGAGGGGCACGCGGTGAGCGTGCTCGACAATTTCCTGCCCCAGGTCCACGGCGACCGGCCCGAGGCTTCCCCGCTGTACGAACGGCTGGACAGCGCGACCCGGCTGATCCGCGGCGACGTCACCGACCGCGCGGCGCTCGCGGCCGCGCTCGCGGGACAGGAAGCGGTGGTCCATCTCGCCGCCGAGACCGGCACGGGCCAGTCGATGTACGAAATCGAGCGCTATTCGAGGGTCAATATCGGCGGCACCTCCCTGCTGCTCGACCTCCTCGCGAATTCGGACCACGCGGTGCGCCGGGTGGTGGTCGCCTCGTCGCGCTCGATCTACGGCGAGGGGCGCTATCGCGCGCCCACGGGCGAATACGTCTACCCGCCGCACCGTTCGGAGGCGGACATGGCCGCGGGCGATTTCGCGGTGAAGCACCCGGGGATCGAGGGCGAGCTCGAATGCGTCGCGACCGACGAGGATTCGAAACTGCACCCCTCCTCCGTCTACGGGATCACCAAGCAGGTGCAGGAGCAGCTGGTGATGACGGTCTGCCCCTCGCTCGGGATCGAGGGCGTGGCGCTGCGCTACCAGAACGTCTTCGGGCCGGGCCAGTCGCTCGCCAACCCCTATACCGGCATCCTGTCGATCTTCGCGAACCTGATCATGCAGGGCCGGGCGATCAACATCTTCGAGGACGGGCGCGAAAGCCGCGATTTCGTCTATGTCGACGACGTGGTCGAGGCGACTGTCCTCGCCCTCACCCGCCCGGCGGCGGCGAATCGCGTCTTCAATGTCGGGACCGGCGCGCCGGTCAGCGTGCTCGAGGTGGCCGAAACGCTGTGCCGCCTGTTCGATGCGGACGTGCCGATCGAGATCAGCGGGAATTTCCGCGCGGGCGACATCCGGCACAACCACGCCGACCTCACCCGCATCCGCGAAACGCTCGGGTTCGAACCGGCCTGGTCGTTCGAGCGCGGGATCGCCGAACTCGTGGCCTGGGCCAGGGCGAGCGGGCCGCAGGCCAGCGCCTATGACGCGAGCCTTGCCGAAATGCGCGAAAAGGGCCTGCTCAAGTGAAGCACCACGCCGGTCTCGCCGCGCCGCCGGTGCGCCTGCGCCAGGCCGTGCCGCTGCTTGCGCTGGGCGTCCTGCTGATCGCGGTCTTCGCGGCCGGAGGCGGGGCGCGCGACGACATCGTCTCGCTGATCGTGCTGCGCCCGCTGGCGGCGGTGTGCCTCGGGATCGGGCTCGCCACGCTGAGCCGCGAGCACTGGCTCGCGTTCCGCCTGCCGCTCGGCTTCATGGCGGCGATCCTCGCGCTGATCGGGCTGCATCTCGTGCCCTTGCCGCCCTTCGTCTGGACCGCCCTGCCCGGGCGCGAGCTGGCGATCGCCGCGGCCGAGGCGGCCGGCATCGAACAGCCCTGGCGCCCGCTCACGCTGGTGCCCTATCGCGGCTGGAACGCGTTCTACGCGATGATCGTCCCCGCCGCCGTCATGGTGCTGGCGGTGCAGGTCCCGCGGGAGGACCATCGCCGGATCGTGCTGCTCGTGCTCGGCGCGGCGGTGTTGAGCGCGCTGTGGGCGATCATCCAGTCGGTTTCGGGATATGCGCCGTGGTCCTACTGGCATGCCGTGACCAATCGCGGCACGGTGACAGGGCTGTTTTCCAACCGCAACCACCTCGCCGCGATGCTGGTGGCGAGCCTGCCGCTGCTTGCCCTCGTCGCCTCGCGCGCACGCGGGGGCCGCGCGGGCGCCGTGCAGGTCGCCTGCGGCGGGCTTGCCGCGCTGTTCGTCATGATCACGCTCGCCACCGGATCGCGCGCGGGCACGGGCCTTGCGGTGCTGGCGATGGTGGCCGCGATCCCCGTCTGGCGCGCCCGGCCGCAGCGCCCCGCCGACAGGCGCCGCAGCGCGGCCGCGACGAAATGGGTGGGTTACGCGATCGGGGCCTTCGCCGCGGCGATGCTGGCCGCCTTCGCCGTGCTGCTGGCGCGTTCGACCGGGTTCGAACGGCTGGCGGGGACCGGGTCGGGACCGGTCGAGGAATACCGCTTCCTCGTGTGGGAGACGATCCTGCGCTTCCTGCCGCAATACCTGCCGCTGGGTTCGGGCATCGGCTCCTTCGTCGAAGTCTTCAAGATCCACGAACCGGGTGCGATGCTCGGCACAAATTACTGGAACCATGCCCATAATGACTGGCTCGAATGGGCGCTGGAGGGCGGCTTGCCGGCGATCGCGCTGATGCTCGCCGGGGTCGCGGCCTATGCACTGCGCACGGCATCGCTGCTGCGCCAGGCCCGCACGGGTAGGTACGAGGTCCAGCTCGGCCTCGCCGGGGCGGTCGTCCTTTTGGGCCTTGGCCTGTGGAGCGGCGTCGATTACCCCTTGAGGACTCCGGCGCTCGCCAGCATCGCGGCCCTGTCCGCGGTCTGGATGGCGCTGGCGGCCGCGCCCCGCGGGGGCGAGGCTCCGGGGTTCGGGGACAAGCCCGCCGGCAGGTCGGGCGGATGGGGAAGCACCGGAAGAGGGACGCGTTCGGCATGACAAGCAAAGGGGTCAACTTCGCGCTGGCGGCGCTCGCGCTCGGCGGCACGGTGCTGTCGGGCTGCGCCTCGGGCCCGGGGCGGCTCGGCGGGGCCGAAGGGCTCGAGGTGATCGAGGGCGCGCTGCCCCCGCCGACGCCCGAGGACATCTACGCCGCGGCCGAGTTCGGCGGCGTCGGCCCGTTCGACAAGCTCAAGATCGACGTCTTCGGCATCGCCGAACTCAGCGATCGGCTGGTCCGGGTCGATGCCAACGGGACGATCGGTTTCCCGCTGGTCGGCACGGTCGAGGTTTCGGGAATGACGACCTCGGAAATCTCGCGCCTGATCGAGACGCGGCTGAAGGGCTATGTCCGCGAACCGCAGGTGACGACCAATCTCGAAAGCTCCGAGACGCGCACCTTCACCGTCTATGGCGAGGTCAAGCAGCCCGGCGTCTTCCCCGTCATCGGCGAGGCGAGCCTGATGCAGGCGGTCGCCACCGCGCGCGGGATCGCCGAATACGGCAATGCCAGCGACGTGATCGTTTTCCGCACGGTCGCGGGCAAGCGGATGGCGACGCTCTACAATCTCGATGCCATCAGCCGCGGCGCCTATGCCGATCCGCGGATCTATCCCAACGACACGGTGGTGGTCGGCGACGACAAGGCGCGCCGCCTGTTCGACGACGTGGTCGGGGTCGCCACGATCCTCGCCACTCCGCTGACCATCGTCCTCACCCGCTGATCCCCTATCCGGAGTCGCACCTCGTGAACGCCAATCCGCCTGCCGCCGCTCCCGGCCAAGGGATCCCGCCGACCCAGGCGGAGGACGATTTCATCTTCGGCCCCGACGCCCGCAGCGGCCAGGATGCCGGCTATGCCGCGCGCGGGCAGGAAACCCCGCTGATGCGCGAATATCTCGGCATCCTCGAGCGGCGCAAATGGGTGATCCTCGCGATCGTCGCCCTGTCGCTGGTGGTCGGGCTGGTCGTGACGCTGATGATGACGCCGCAATACACCGCCAATTCGCGGATCGAGATCAGCCGCCAGCAGCAGCGCGTCACCAATGTCGAAGGGCTGGAGCGGGACGACCGCACCTTCGACCAGGAATTCTACGACACCCAGTACGAACTGCTCGCCGCGCGCAGCGTCGCCGAGCGGGTGGCGCGCGAACTGCGCCTCGCCGCGAACGACGATTTCTTCACCGCCCACGGCTTCGACCCGGGCGAGACCGAATGGCTCGGCCGGAGCGACGGGCCGGTCAGCCGGGAAACGCTCGCAGAACGGCGCAAGGTCGCGGTCGGGCTGCTGCTCGGCAATGTCTCGATCTCGCCGATCCCGCGCTCGGCGCTGGTCGACATCGGCTATTCCAGCGCGAACCCGGCGCTGTCGGCGAACGTGGCGAACGAATGGGCCGAACAATTCATGGCCGAAAGCATGGACCGCCGGTTCGAGAACACCGCGGACGCGCGCGCCTTCCTTGAACGGCGGCTGGCCGAACTGCGCCAGCGGGTCGAGGAATCGCAGACCCAGCTGGTCAACTACGCCAATGAAAAGGGCATCGTGGTGATCGACCGGGTCGAACAGGACGGGCGCACGGTCGCCTCGCCGACGCTGGTGCAGCTCGACCTTCGCGCCATGAACGAGGCGCTGCTCAAGGCGACCGAGGAACGGGTCCTGCTCGAAACCCGCGCCCGCGCCGCCCAGGCGACCAATGCCGACCTCGTCAACAACCGGACGGTCAGCGCGCTCAGGCAGGAAAAGTCGGCGAAGGAGGCGGAATACGCCCGGCTGATGGTCCAGTTCGAACCCGATTACCCCGCCGCCCGCGCGCTCAGGGTGCAGATCGCCGAGCTCGACGGGGCGATCGCGCGCGAGGAAGGGCGGGTGCGCTCCGGCGTCCAGGCCGATTACCGCGCCGCGCTCGAACGGGAACAGGACCTGCGGCAGAAGGTCGATGATCTGCTGCAGCGCCTCAACAGCCAGGAACGCGACCGGATCCAGTACACGATCTTCCAGAACGAGGTGGACACCAATCGCGAACTCTATGACGGCCTGCTCCAACGCTACAAGGAGATCGGCGTCGCCGGCGTCGCGGCGAACAACATCTCGCTGGTCGATGCCGCGCAGGTGCCGGCGACGCCGTCCTCGCCCAACCTGCCGCTGAACCTGCTGGTCGCGCTGTTCGGCGGGCTGGCCCTGGCCGGCGCGGCGGTCTTCGCGCTCGAACAGTTCGAGGAAGGCATCCGCGATCCGTCCCAGGTCCCGGCGCTGACCGGCCTGCCGCTGCTCGGCGTGATCCCGGCGACCGACACCCGCGACGACGTGATCGAGGAGGTGCAGGATCCCAAGTCGACCATCTCCGAGGCCTATCTCACGGTCCGCTCGAACCTCGCCTTCTCGACGAGCAAGGGCATTCCCCGGACGCTGATGGTCACCAGCACCCGCCCTGCCGAGGGCAAGAGCACCTCCGGCCTCGCGATTGCCTCGGTCCTCGCGCGGACGGGCAAGCGGGTGCTGATGGTCGATGCCGACATGCGCTCGCCCTCGGCCCATGCGCTGCTCGGCCTCGACAACACCGACGGCTTCTCGAGCGTGCTGGCCGGGCAGGCCGATCCCTTTGCGCTGATCCAGGAAACGGCCTTCCCCAATCTCTTCCTGCTCAGCGCCGGACGCACCCCGCCGAGCGCGGCGGAACTGCTGAGCGGTGACGCGCCGCGCGCCGTGATCGAGCGGCTGGCCGAACGCTTCGACCATGTCATGGTAGACGCGCCGCCGCTGCTCGGCCTCGCCGACGCGCCCCTGCTCGCCCAGGCGGTCGACGGGGTCGTGTTCGTGATCGAGGCCCGCGGCGTCGCCTCGCGCGGGATCAACACCTCGCTCGATCGCCTCCGCGCGAGCAAGGCGCCGCTGATCGGCGCGATCTTCACCAAGTTCAGCGGCCAGGGGATCGAAGGCTACGGCTACGGCTACGGCTACGGCTATGGCTACGGCTATGGCCACCGGGCCGAGGAAGAGACCGCCTGATGGCATTGCGCAGCAAGGCCGGGCGAACGGGGCGGGGCAAGGGCGCGGGCGGCTTTGCCCGCGCGCGTCCCGCGCTCCGCCTGCCGCAACCGACGCGGCGGGGCCTTGCGCTGCTCGTCGGAACCGCGCTCCTCGCCTATGGCGCGGGGACGAGCGCGGCGGTCAACGTCTTCCATGCCCGCGCGCCCGAACTGGCGCTGGCGCTCGACGGGGACGATCCCGTGGCGCTGGTGCGCGACGCGCAGCTGCGGATCAACGCGGGCGAGATGGGCGAGCCCGGACCCGCGCGGGTGCTTGCCGTGGTGCGCGAATCGGTGCGCGAACTGCCGATCAACGGCCCGGCCTTTCGCCTCTACGGATTGTCGAGCGCGGCCAGCGCCGACCTGCCCGGCGTGCGCCGGCAGATGGCGCTGTCCGACCGGATGGAGCGGCGCGATCTCGGGGCGCAGCTCTGGCTGATCGAGGATGCGGTCGAACGCAACGACATCGCCGCCGCGCTCGGCCATTACGACAAGGCGCTCAGGATCCGCGAATCGAGCCGCGCGATCCTCTTTCCCGTGCTGACCGGCGCGATGGAAAGCCCGCTCGTGCGCGCGCGTTTCCTGCCCTACATGCAGGACCCGCCGCCCTGGCTCGAGGGTTTCCTGCGCTACGCCGTCGCCAACAGCGCCGATCCGGTCGCGATCGCGCGGCTCGCGGGCGAGGCGGGCGGCTTTCCCGAAGGCCCCGCCTTTGCCACGCGCGACACCGAATTGCTGCGCCAGCTGGTCGCGGCCGACGAATACGAGGCGGCGGTCGCGCATTACCGGCGCATCCCCGGGGCCGATCCCGAAGTGCTCATCTCGCTCGCGCTGACCGAGAACGCGACGGCGAGCGACCGGGCGCCGGTCAGCTGGCAGGCGTTCGAACTCGCCGGGATCGAGCCCTATGTCCTCGCCGCGCGCGACGGGATCGGGGTCGAGATCGAGGCCGAGCTCGAAGCGGGCTACACCGGCCCCTTCGCGCGCAAGCTGCTGGCCGTGCCGCCGGGCACCTACGCGCTCGAAGCGGACATGCGGGGCGAGGATTTCTCCTCGGGCGATCGGGTGCGCTGGACGATTGCCTGCGCCACCGCCGCGGCGAACGAGCCCCTGTTCGAGTCGGAGGACGAAGTGACCGAGGATTTCCGCATCGCCGGGAACTTCACGGTGCCGGCGGGCTGCCCGGTCCAGACCGTGCGGATCGACGCCGATACCCGGGTCGCTTCGGGCTATCTCAAGCTGGTTTTCGCCGATGCGCGGCTGACCCCGCTGGCCGACGGGGGTTCCCCGACACCGCCGCCGACATCGCCGCTGCCATCCGAAGCGGACTGAGGCGCGCGCCTACCCCAGTTCTTCGCCGAACCGCCTCAGGCAGACGATCGCGAGCTGCGCCTGTTCGGTCGTCTCCCCCGCCTTGTCGCGCTTGCGCCGGGCGATGGCGGCGGCGGGCGAGGTGACCTCGTTCGCGCCCGCGCGCTCCGCTTCGGCGGTGAAGAAATCGCTCGCCCGGCCGATCAGGTCGATCTCGCGCGAGGCCCCGCCGGCCGACATCTGCGCCAGCCGTTCGGCCGTGAGGTCGAGCGCGGCGGCGCAGTTGACCGCCGCGGCGAAGGCGTCATCCCCCTGTTCCGGGGCGGCGTTCCCGATCGACAGCGGCAGCGCGGCCCCCGGCGGATCGGCCGGGCCGTCCGCTTTGGCGCCCGGCGTCGGCGCGCCCTCCCCGCCGCAGGCGGCGAGCGCGAGGGCGGCGCAGAGCGCGGGAAGGCCGGATCGGGCGGCACGAAAGGATGGGCGCGGCATGGCTTGGGCCTTGCTAGACCCCCGGCGATTTGTCCAGAAGCGATGGGCCGCGAATGGCCGTGGCGAAGCGGGGCTGCATCCATTATGGCGCAGCGGGTGCGGGCGGCGGCCCGCCAAGGGAGAATGCGCGTGCAAACGGTCCTCGTCACCGGTTCGGCCGGGTTCATCGGCTACCATCTCGCCGCGCTTCTCCTGTCCGAGGGATTCCGCGTCGTCGGCTATGACGGGCTGACCGACTATTACGACTTGCGGCTGAAGGAAAGGCGGCACGAGTTGCTGCGCGGCCACAACGCCTTCCGGGCCGAAGTCGGGATGCTGGAGGATTTCGACCGCCTCCACGCGCTGGCGATGGAGGAGAGGCCGCAGGTCATCGTCCATCTCGCCGGGCAGGCCGGCGTGCGCTACAGCCTCGAGAACCCGCGCGCCTATGTCGATGCCAATCTCGTCGGCACCTTCAACGTCATGGAATGCGCCCGCGAGCTCGGCACGGATCACCTGCTGATGGCTTCGACCAGTTCGGTCTACGGCGCGAACACCGACATGCCCTTCCACGAACGGCAGCAGACCGACACGCCGCTCACGCTCTACGCCGCGACCAAGAAGGCGAACGAGGCGATGGCGCATTCCTATGCCCACCTCTGGAACCTGCCGGTGACGATGTTCCGTTTCTTCACGGTCTACGGGCCGTGGGGGCGGCCCGACATGGCGCTGTTCAAGTTCACCCGCGGGATCCTCGAAGGCACGCCGATCGACATCTACAACGAGGGCGAGATGTACCGCGATTTCACCTATGTCGCCGACCTGGTGCGCGGGATCCGCCTGCTGATCGACACCCCGCCCGAACGCCCCGCCAGCCCCGACGACATCGCCCCTTGCGACAGCCTCTCGCCCGCCGCGCCTTGGCGGGTGGTCAATATCGGCAATTCGGAAAAGGTCCGGCTGATGGATTTCGTCGAGGCGATCGAGGCGGAATGCGGGCGCGCGGCGATCAGGAACTTCATGCCGATGCAGAAGGGCGACGTGCCCGCGACCTGGGCCGATGCGACCCTGCTGAAGGAGCTGACCGGATACGCCCCGCAGACCGGCATCCGCGAGGGCGTCAAAGCCTTCGTCGCCTGGTACCGCGACTATTACCGGGTCTGAGCGCGCCGGGTTCAGTCGCCCGGCGGCGTTTCGCCGGGCTGGATCGCGTCGAGCGGCACCTGCTCCTCGTCTTCATCGTCGAAGTGGCCGGGCTTGGACGGTTCGACCGGGGGCTGGCGGTCGGCTTCGTCGACCGGCGGCGGGGGCAGCGCCGGTTCGGCGCCTTCGGGCAGGTCCGCGTCGCGTTCGCGCTCGAGCCGCTGCATGTATTCGCGCTCGATCATCTCGACCCGTTCCTGCTCCGCGGCGGCATCGGCATCGATCGTCGAAAGGCGTTCCTGCCGCGCTTCCTCGATCAGCTGGCCGAAACGCACGTTCTCGGCCTCGGAACGGTCCTTGTAGGCGGCCTCGATGAAGCGTTGGGTGCAGCCGGTGAAGCCGCCCGCGCCGGCCGGGTCGCAGGACATGGCCCCGAAGGCGCCGACATACTTGAGCTTCTCGACCTCGCGCACGGGCGAGACGTTCTCGGGCGAATCGCTGAAACGCAGGTTCCGTGGGATGCGATAGCGATCCGCCTCGACGAGGATTTCGCAGATCACGATCTCGTTGTTGTCGGCCGCCTCGGGACATTCGTCCTCGCTGTAGGCGATGACCATGTTGACCCGGTCCCCGCCCTCGGTCTGGGCGGCGGCGGGCGCGGCGCTCACGGCCGGCAGGATGGCGGCGAGCCCTGCGAGCCCGGCCAGGCGGGCGATCCGGGGAAGCTGCGTCATAATCTGTCCTCTCGTCCTCGCGGGGAGCGCATTGTCCTGACCAAAGGCCTTATCATGCCGCCCACGCTAGGCAATGGCGGGTGAACCGGCTCTGAAGGCGGTGCGGCGAACGGGGCTTCAGATGCGTTCCGAAAGCCTGATCGCGATCCGACATCCCAGCTTGATCGCGCCCGACAGGAGCGGATAGGCCGGCGCGTTTTCCGCCCCGCTGGCGAGCGCGGCGTCGCGGTGCTGGCGTTCGTCCTCGCGGAATTCCTCGATCATTTCGGCGAGTTCGGGATCGGCGCCGGTTTCGGTCAGCCGGTCGAGCTGCTGGGTGTAGTGCCGGTCGATCTCCTCCTCGACCGCGGCGGTGCAGGCCATCGCCGCCTCCGGGCCGAGCAGCGCCGTGCCCGCGCCGAGCGCATAGCCCGCCGCCGACCACAGGGGGTGCAGCGCGGTCGGCCGCACGCGGCGTTTCGCCAGCATCTCGTCGAAGCGGGCGCGGTGGCCCTCTTCCTGGTCGGCCATGTGGCGGATTTCGGCGGAGTGCGGGCCGCGGTCGCCCATCACGGCGATCTGGCCCGCATAGATGCGGGTCGCGCCGAATTCCCCGGCCTGGTCGACCCGGATCATCCGGTGGAGTTCCTCGCGGTTCATGCCTGCTCCTTCTTCGCTGACAGGACCAAGATGGCGATGCCCCCGATGGATGAAAAGAGGAAATTCCAGCCTGCGAGCGAGATGCCGAGCAGGCTCCACGGTGCCTGGTCGCAGCGGATCAGCGGCGCGGCGGCGGGATCGAGCACGTCGAGCCCCCCCGCAACCCTGGCGCAGCCGGTGATCCCCTCCCACCAGCCGTATTCGACCCCGGCGTGAAATCCGCCGATCAGGCCGGAGGTGAGGATCGCAAGCCCGGCAAGCGCGGTCCACACCCGCGGCGGGACCGCGACGAAGGAAACGAGCCCGGCGCAAAGCGCGGCGAAATGCGGATAGCGCTGCCACCAGCACATTTCGCACGGGTAGAGCCCGAACCCGTATTCCGAGACATAGGCCCCGCCCAGAAGCCCGGCGGGGAGGGCGACGGCGAGCAGCCGCGCCGCGTTAAATCCAGCCATGGTGCCGACCCCGACCGCGTCAGTCGCGCAGCGCCACCGAACTCTTCGTCGTGCGGCGCAGGGTTTCGAGAGCGTAATGCAGCTGGAAATCCTCGATCCCCTGCTCTTCGAGCTCTTCGGCGGTCAGCTGGAAACGCGGGTCCTTGATCGTGTCGTTCTCCAGCTCCTCGTCCTCGATGCCGATCTCGTTGATGAGATGGCCGCGCAGGTCGCTTTCGCGGGTGAGGTATTTCTGGCGCAGCACGAGGTCGGGATCGGACAGCTGCGGCACCGCGATGTCGGGCTTGATCCCGCCTTCCTGCACCGAATTGCCCCGCGGCGTGTAATAGCGAGCCGTCGTCAGCTTGAGCGCTGCATCCGGACCCAGCGGCAGGAGCGACTGGACCGAACCCTTGCCGAAGCTGCGTTCGCCCATGACGAGCGCGCGGCGATGGTCCTGCAGCGCCCCGGCGACGATTTCCGAGGCCGAAGCCGAACCCGCGTCGATCAGCACGATCAGCGGCACGCCTTCGGCCATGTCGCCGCGGAACACGGTTTCCGCATCGTAGAGCAGCGTTTCGCCCCGCGCGCGGCCGCGCTGCGAGACGATCCGGCCCTCGTCGAGGAACAGGTCGGACAGGGCCACCGCCTCGTCGAGACTGCCGCCCGGGTTCTTGCGCAGGTCGAGCACGAGGCCGGACACCCGCCCGGTCGCCTCTTCCCGGATATTGGCCCAGGCGGTGTAGACGTCGGCCCCTACATCGGCCGAGAATTCGTTGACCGTGATGATCCCGATATTGCCGGCGGCGAGTTCGTGCGTGACCGGCTCGAGTTCGATCATGCCGCGGGTGACGGAGACTTCGAACGGCTCCTCGCGCCCGGTGCGGAAGATCGTCAGCTCGATCGCGGTTCCCGCCTTGCCGCGCATCCGCGCGACCGCATCGTCGAGATCGCCGCCGTAGATCAGCTCCCCGTCGAGGTGGGTGATGAAGTCGCCCGCCTTGACCCCCGCCTTCTCGGCCGGGCTGCCCTTGAACGGCGAGATCACCTTGACCGCGCCGTCCTCCATCACGACCGACAGGCCGAGGCCGGAATAATTGCCGTCGATGAGGGTGTTCAGCCGTTCGAGATCGCTTCCGTCGAGATAGGCCGAATGCGGATCGAGCGCGGTGAGCATCCCGTCGATCGCGCCGCGCACCAGTTTCTCGTCGGTCACGTCCTCGACATAGTTCGCCTTGACCCGCTGCATCACGGTGAAGAGCTTGGCGAATTCGGGGGCGGCGCGGCCATCGATCTGGGCCATGCTCGCGGTCGTCGCGGGGACGACGGCGACGGCGGTGACGAGCGCGGCACTGCGCAGCAATCCGGCAATTTTCATGAGGACGGGAAGCTCCTTTCGAACACTTTTGTATACGTCCCTGCGCCTGAACGCCAGATGAGAGCCCCTGCGGGGTCGTCCGGCGGCCCGATCCCCGGCGGGCGGGCGGCGCCGACGTGACGCGCCGGCTTTCGCCAGAGATAGGAAGCCGCGGCGATTAGCCAAGATATTCGAGCGGGTTGACCGGTTCGCCGTCGCGCCTCAGCTCGATCGTCACCGCCGCACCCTGCGCCTGCGCGGTGCCGAGCGGGCTGCCCCCGATCACCCGCGCGCCGACCGGAACCTCGGCCCGGGCGAGCCCGGTGACGAGGCTTGTCCAGCCGCCGTCATGCTCGATGATGACGATTCGCCCGTAGCCGCGATAAGGGCCGGCGAAGGCGACTCGCCCCGTGGCGGGCGCCACGACCTGCGCGCCCGGGGCGGGCAGGAGCGTGATGCCGGTGCTGGCAAGACCGCTCTCGCGGCGCTCGCCGAACCCGGCGAGGGTGCGGCCCTGCACCGGCAGCCTGAAATCGCGCGGCGGGCCAGTCGCGGCGGGGGCGGGCGTCGGCGGCGGCGGGGGCGGGGGCGGTTCCGCGACCCGGCTCGTCGCGCCCGGCTCCCCGATCGCCGCGGGGCGCGGCACCGGGCCAGGCAGGGCGGCGAGTTCGCGGCGCAGCGCGGCGGCCTCGCCCAGCCGGTCGACCAGCCCGTCGAGGTCGCGCGCCTCCTCGGCAAGGGCGAGGGCACGCTCCTCCTCGCGAAGCGCATTGCGGCGTGCCTCGCGCCCGGCGAGGCGCTGGCGCGTTTCGAGCGCGGCGAGTTCGGCGCGGCGCTGCTCCAACTGGCGCTCGGATCGCTCGAGCGCGGCGAGCGCGCGGGCGGCGCGGCGTTCGAGCGCCTCGCCCTGCTCGATCTCGGCGCGCAGGCTCGCGGTGCGCCGGCGGATTTCAGGCACGGCGGTTTCCAGCACGGCGCGGACATGGACGAGATCCTCGAGCGAGCCCGGCTGGAGCGCGGCGAGCGCGAGCGGGCGGCGCGCGTTGGTCTGCAGCGCCCCGGTCAGCCGGACGAGCGGTTCGCGCCGCTGCGCCAGCCGCGCCGCGAGCGCCTCGCGCGCGGCCTGGGCGAGCGAGAAGCGCGCGCGGGCCGCGGAGATTTCCGCCTCGGCCTGCTGGATGCGGGCGGCGAGCGCGGCGGCCTCGCGCGCGGTGCGTTCGGCGGCTTCGCCCGCTGCCGCGGCGGTTTCGGCAAAGCGCGTGGCGCGCGCTTCGGCGAGGCGGCTTTCGCGGGTCGCCCGGTCGAGCTCGGCCCGCGCCTCGGCCGGTTCCATCACGAGCAGGTCGCCCCGGGCGCGCGCCTCGGGCAGGGCCAGCGCCAGCGCCAGCAGCGCAAGCGCCCCGCCGGCGGCCAGCAATGTCGCGCGATGGTTCATGACCCTACCCTGCCCGATGATAGGGATGGCCGGCAAGGATGCTCGTCGCGCGGTAGAGCTGCTCCATCAGCATGGCGCGGGCGAGGAGGTGCGGCCAGGTCGCCGGGCCGAAGGCATAGAGCAGGTCGGCCGCGGCGCGTTCCTCCCGGGAATGCCCGTCGGCGGCGCCGAGCACGAAGCGGGTTTCGCGAATGCCCTCGTCGCGCCACTTCTCCAGCCGTCTGGCAAAGGCTTCGGAGGCGAGCGGCTCGCCCCTCTCGTCGAGCAGGACGGTGCGGTGCGGCTCGACCGGTTCGGGGATGCGCCCGCCGGTCTCGGGCAGTTCGGTCAGCTTCGTCGGCCAGGTCATGCGCTTCTCGTAGCGCGCGACCAGTTCCGCCTCGGGCGAGCGGGCGATCTTACCGCGGGCGATGACGTGGAGGAGGATAGGCGGTGTCCCTGGTGCGTGTTCGCCCGTCCGGGCGAACCCCTCGGTGCTGTCCCTCGCTCGCTTCGCCCGGTCGGGCACCTGCGGGCGGCCGGTCGGCCCTGCGGACCCGCGGGGTCCGTGGCCTTGCGTTACCTCGCCATGGAGCCCCGCTCGCGCAGCGGCCGCAAGGGCGACCGCCCGCCCGCACCGGGTGCGTGGCGCAGCGAAGCACGTCGGGCGAGGACGCAGCCCCGCATGGGGCTGCGAAGCGAAAGCTACGCCCGTCCGCCGGCGGCCTCGCCGGTTTCGAACGACCACATGCGCTCGAGATTGTAGAAGCTGCGGACTTCGGGCCGGAACAGGTGGACGATCACGTCGCCCGCATCGATCAGCACCCAGTCGGCCGCGGGCAGGCCTTCGACCCGCACCGGGCCGAAACCGCTCTGCTTGACCTTCTCGGCCAGTTTCTGGGCCATCGCCGCGACCTGCCGGGTCGAGCGGCCGCTCGCGATCACCATGTGATCGGCGATCGAGCTCTTCCCTTCGAGCGGGATCGAGACGACGTCCTGCGCCTGGTCGTCGTCGAGCTGCGCGAGGACGAGGGCGTGCAGGTCGGTTTCGTGCAGGTCAGCGGCCACGACAGCGGCCGCCGGACGGGTGCCGGCCGCAGCCGACACGGATTGTGCCTGGGTCATGGATGAGCATGGTTCTCCGGATGGCGGGGGATTGGGCCACTGGGGCGGGCATGAGGGCATGAACGGACGCGCCGCGTCTCATGCATCCTCCGATGGGCCGATCCGGCGGAATGTCAGCCGGTCGCGGAGCGGGGTCTGGCGGAAATCGGACGCCCAGTCCTGCCGTCCGCGGCGGATCGCCGTGGCCGAACGCGGATCCGGATCGAAACGCAGAAACACCAGTGCCGGTGCGCTCCATTGCCCCCGTTTGCGAAAGCTGGCAGCCGACACGCGATAGCGCCGGAGCCAGGCCATGGCGGGGCTCGTCATGGCGTCGGCATTATAGCCCGGCCTTGCAATCACTGCAATCGGCATTGTCCGGGCGATCATCCGCCACCCTTTCCAGAGGTGGAACTGGGCGAGGTTGTCGGCCCCCATCAGCCACACGAAGCGCCGCCGCGGATAGCGCCGCACGAGGCGGCGGAGGGTGTCGACGGTGTAGCGGGTGCCGAGCTCGCGCTCGATCGCGGTCGGCACGATCCGCGCCCGGCGGCTCTGCGCCGCGGCCGAGCGCAGGCGGTCCGTCAGCGAGGCCATGTCGCGCCGCGGCTTGAGCGGGTTGCCGGGGGAAACGAGCCACCACGCCTCGGCCAGCCCGAGCGCGTCCATGGTGAACCGGGTGATCCGCCGGTGGCCGCCATGGGCCGGGTTGAAGCTCCCGCCGAGCAGCCCGGTGCGGCATTCGAAGCTAGGGCCGGCCGCGCCGAGGGTCGCAGCGCCCGTGCGATTCGGCAGGAGCGAGCCGCGCCGGCGCGCGAACGGGGTCGGGGTCTGCGCGGAAGGGATCATCGCCGGGGGACCGGACACGCCGCGGCCGGACCGGCGGGAGCGCGCATCAATGCATGGTTCATCGCGCCGCGCCTAGCACCGCGAACGGCCGCTGTCAGGGGGAGGCGGAGGAAAGGCGCGGGGATGTCACGCGCGACCTTATCGCGCCATCCTCGCAAGCGCGCGCAGGGTTTGCGACAAAGTTTGTCAGCCTGCGCAACGTTTCGTCCCGCTTATGGTTCGGCTCGCCCCTTCGGCGGGAACGAGGATTCGACCCCTCTCCCCCGGCTTGGTAGCGGGCAATCGGGCTTGCAAAAAGATTCGGGGCCGCCTTGTCAAACAATCGAACCGCATCGGCGTGGACGGAGAAGCTGCGTCAGTGGTTTCCGGAGCGTGAATTCTTCATGCGTTCCGAAGGCCACGTCCGTTTCATCAAGATCTCCTCGCGCCTCCAGATCGGCGTGGCGGGGGCGGCGCTCGCTTTGGGCATCGGCCTCGCCGGGTCGATGGGGGCGATGGCCTGGAACCAGTACCGGGCCGAAGCCGATCTTGCCTCCTTCCATACCGAGAAGGCCAGGGTCGCCAGCGCCGAGGAACGGCTCGAAGCCTATGGCGGCGATCTCGACCGGGTGATCGACGAGCTCGACGAACGCCAGCAGTTCCTCGACGCCATGGCGCAGATGCTGCCGGACGACATCCGGGACACCAGCGGGACCGTCACCGATTCGAGCGAGGAAACGGCCAAGACCGTTGACCGGGTCGGCGCGGTCTTCCCGCAGGCGCGCGGCCTCGCCGAGATCGAGGCGCGCCAGCTCGCCGTCGTCGAAAAGCTCACCCGCTTCGCTGAAGCCCGCGCGCGCAAGGCCGAAGCCGCGCTGCGCAAGCTCGATCTCGATCCGACCGCGATGGCGCGCAATGCCGAACGCAGCGAAGGCGCGGCGAACAGGGGCATGGGCGGTCCGCTCGAACAGCTGACCACGGGCAATGGCCCGATCGATCCGCGCTTCGAACGGCTCGGCCTCAGCCTTTCGCGCATGGCCGCGCTCGAACGCGCGCTCGACGGCATCCCGCAGGTCGTCCCGGCGAGCATCGCCCGGATCACCTCGGGCTTCGGCTATCGCCGCGACCCGTTCAACCGCCGCGGCGCGATGCACTGGGGGATCGATTTCGGCGGCGAGCACGGCTCGCCGATCTTCGCCGCCGCGAAAGGCCACGTGACCTTCGCCGGGTGGAAATCGGGCTATGGCAACCTCGTCGAGATCACCCATGCGACCGGGCTGATGACCCGCTATGCCCACATGTCCCGGCTCGACGTGAAGCGCGGCGAGGAGGTCGAGGCCGGCGCGACGCTCGGCGGGCTCGGCAGCACCGGCCGTTCGACCGGTCCGCACCTGCATTTCGAGGTCCGCCTCAACAATCGCGCGGTCAATCCGCGCCCCTTCCTGGAGACTGCCCCCGATGTTCTCAAAGAAGCCCGCGGAACAGTCGCGCTCCGCCGCATCCCCGAAAGCGGTGAGTAAGCCGATGGCCTCGGGCAATTCGACATTCTCCGTGATCGGCTCGGACGTCACGATCAAGGGAGACATCGCCGCCTCCGCCGACCTGCACGTCGACGGCACGATCGAAGGCGACATCCGCTGCGCCTCGCTGGTGCAGGGTGAAACCAGCGCGATCCACGGCGCGGTGATCGCCGAGACCGCGCGGCTCGCGGGCAAGGTGGTCGGATCGATCACGGCGCGCGAACTGGTGATTCTCAAGAACGCCCGGATCGAGGGCGACGTGCATTACGACGCGCTCACGATCGAACAGGGGGCCGAGGTCGACGGGCGGTTCTCCCCCAATTCGCAGCGCCAGGCGCAGCACGCCGTCGCCGCCGCGTCCGACCCGGCAGTGGACGAGGACGAGGACGAGATCACCCTGCAGCTCACCAGCTGAGCCGCTGCCGGACCGCGCGGCCGGCGCGGTTGCTTCAGGTATCGCCGTCCTTCAGGAATCGCCGAGGACTTCCGCGCGCAGCGCCTTGCGGTCGAGCTTGCCGATCATCGTGCGCGGGAGCTCCGCGCGGATGACTACCGCATCGACCCGTTCGTGCTTGCCGACCCGGGCGTTGAGCCAGTCGCCGAGTTCGGCCGCGCCCGCCGCCGCGCCTTCCTTGAGGGTGACATAGGCGCGCGGCATCTCGCCGAGGTAATCCTCGGGCACCCCGATCACCAGCGCCTCCTTGACCGCTTCGTGCCTGAGGATCTCGTCCTCGACCACGCTCGGGAAGACCTTGAAGCCGCCGACCGAGATCATGTCCTTGATCCGGTCGACGATCGAGAGGAACCCGTCCTCGTCCATCGCCGCGACGTCGCCGGTCCGCAGGTACCGCTTGTTCCCGTGGGTGACGAAGGTTTCCGCCTCGGTTTCGGGCCGGTTCCAGTACCCGCGCATCACCTGCGGCCCGTGGATCGCGAGTTCGCCCGGCTCGCCTTCGGGCGCGAGTTTCGTCGGGTCCTCCTTGTCCAGCAGCAGGATCTCGGTCCCCGCCACCAATTGCCCGATCGTGCCCTTCTTGCGCGTGCCCTCGTAAGGGTTGACCGAGACGACGCCCGCGCTTTCGGTCAGGCCGTAACCCTCGACGAGGCGCACGCCGGTCACCTCCTCGAAGCGGGTGTGGACGCCCGCGGGCATCGGCGCGCCGCCCGAAATGCAGACCTTCAATGCGGAAAGGTCGGTCGCGGGCAGGTCGGGATGGTCGAGCAGGGCCTGGAACATCGTCGGCACGCCGGGAAAGCCCGTCGCGCGGCAGGCGTCCATCGTTTCGAGCACCTGCTTCGTCTCGAACCGCGGGACCAGCGCGATCGAGGCGCCGGTTACGACCGCGTGGTTGAGCAGCGCGGTGTTGGCGAAGACATGGAAGAACGGGAGCGCGCCCATGAAGACCTCCTTTGAGGCATCGCCGAAGGGATTGATCGCGGCCACCTGCTGGGCGTTCACCGAAAGCTGGTCGTGGCCGAGCATGGCGCCCTTGGGCCGCCCGGTGGTCCCGCCGGTGTATTGCAGCAGCGCAAGGTCCGCGTGCGGGTCGAGCGCGACCGGCTCGAAGGCGCGATCGGGCGTCACGTCCTTCCAGCGGCGCACCCTGGCGGACGGTTCGACCGCGGCGATCTGGCTGCGCTTCAACAGGCGGAAGGCCATGCCTTTCAGCCGCGGCAGCATCTCGGCGAGCGAGCCGACCACCAGCGTTTCGAGCCCGGTCGCTTCGAGCACGTCGCGCGCGGTGCCGTAAAGCTCCGGCACGTCGAGCGTCACCAGCACCCGCGTGCCCGAATCGCCGACCTGCCAGGCGAGCTCCGCGACCGTGTAGAGCGGCGAGAAATTGACCACGACCGCGCCCGCCATCATCGCGCCGTAATAGGCCGACGCGTAGATCGGCACGTTGGGCAGGAACAGCCCGACGCGGTCCCCCCGCCCGATCCCCATCGCCGCGAGACCGGCGGCAAAGCGCGTCGCCTCGGCGAGGATTTCGCCGTAGGAGAACGTCCGGCCGAGGAAATGGAGGAAGGGCGCGGCGGGATCGCGCGCGGCGGTCCGCGCGAGCATGTCGGGCAGGCTCATCGCCTCGAAGCGCGTCTCCCACGGGGTGGGATGATGGTAGGTGGCGTTATTGACATACATGTCAGTAGCCATGGCCGATCCCTCTGCCCTGTTCAAGCGGGCAATCGCTGCGAATGCGACGCCCTTGCGTCTTTTCCGGATGGTCGCGGGAACCGGCCGGGTTCACGAAGGAAAGCCCGGCGGGCGCGCTCCGGCCGGGCCTTGGGAGGTGGCTGGCGCAGGCCCGCAGGGATCAGGCCCCGGGGGACCAGGCCCCGAGGAATCAGGCGTTGTCGCCGTGGTCCTTCTCGATCCGTTCGGGCGCGTTGTCCGGTTCGGCGATGCCTTCATCCGCGCGCGGAGCGGGGGTGGAAAAACCGCTTTCGGGATCGAGCATCTCTTCCTCCGCCGAGCGGCGAGCGGCGAGCCAGGCTTCGGCCTCGGCCTCCTGCGCGGCTTCGGCAGCGGCCTTGGCATTGGCTTCGCGTTCGGCGCGCAGTTCCTCGATCAGCTTGTCCTTGTCGCTCCGCCCGTCGGTCGCTTCGGGCTCGGCCTCCTCGGACAGGCCGGCGCGCTTGGCTGCCTTGGCGACGACCGCGTCGAGTTCGCGCTGCGAGCACAGGCCGAGCGTCACCGGGTCCTTGGGCTGGATGTTCTGGATGTTCCAGTGCGAACGGTCGCGGATCGCCCCGATCGTGTTGCGCGTGGTCCCGATCAGCTTGGAGATCTGCGCGTCCGAGACTTCGGGGTGGTTGCGCAGGATCCAGGCGATGCCGTCGGGCTTGTCCTGGCGTTTCGACACGGGCGTGTAACGCGGGCCCTTGGTGCGGGTGACCTCGACCGGCGCCTTGTGCATCCGCAGCGAATAGGACGCATCCGCCTGCCCCTTCTCGATCTCCTCGAGCGTGAGCTCGCCCGCGTGGACGGGATCGCGCCCGGTGTACTTGCTCCCGGCGAGGTCGTCGGCCATGGCCTGCACCTCGAGGATGTGAAGGCCGCAGAACTCGGCGATCTGCTCGAAGGAAAGCGCCGTGTGGTCGACCAGCCAGGTCGCGGTGGCGTGCGGCATCAGCGGCTTGGGCTGATCCCTGTTGACCTTGGCGTTGGGCATGGAAAATCTCCGTTCAAAATAGAAGGGCCGCCCCTCGCGGAGCGGCCATTGCAGCAGGCGAAATAGGCGATGACCGCCGAAACGGCAAGGAAAAGGCGGCGCGGAGGGCAAGACGCGCCCCCAATCGCGCCCTTCGAGCGGCGGCTGCCTGTTCTAGCGGATCAGAATTCGAGCGCCGGCGCGGTCTGGAGCGAGACGCTGTGCTCTTCCTCGAGCGCGACGAGCCCCGAGAGGAATTGCCGCGTCGCCGCTTCCCAGGTGAAGCTCGCCCCGTGCGCGGCGCAGGCCGTGCGGTCGCAATAGCGCGCCGCGTCGATCGCGCGGGCGAGGTCCTCTCCCATGGCGCCGACCGCATCGGTGAGGATGTCGAGCGGCCCCGGCACCGGATAGGCGGCGACCGGCGTGCCGCAGGCGAGCGCCTCGATCATGACGAGGCCGAAGGTGTCGGTGCGGCTCGGAAAGACGAACACGTCCGCCCCCGCATAGCACCCCGCGAGTTCGCGCCCGCTGCGCTTGCCGAGGAAGACCGTGTCGGGAAACCTCGCCTCGAGCGCGGCCCGCGCCGGGCCGTCGCCGACCACGACCTTGGTCCCGGGATAGTCGCAGGCGAGAAAGGCCTCGATGTTCTTTTCCACCGCGACGCGGCCGACATAGAGCAGGATCGGCCCTTCGAGCCCCGCATATTCCGCAGGCGGCGGGGCGTCGGGTGAAAAGCAGGCGAGATCGACCCCGCGGCTCCAGTGGGTAAGCTGCGTCAGGCCCTGTTCGCGCAGCTGGGCGCGGATCGTCCCGGTCGCGACCATGATCCGCTGCGCCGGGCGGTGGAACCAGCGGATATAGGGCCAGAACGCGGCGGGCGGCAGGCCGGTCCGGCGCGCGATGTAATCGGGGAACTGCGTGTGATAGGCGGTGGTGAAGGGCACCTTGCGATTGAGGCAGTAACGCCGCGCGGCGAAACCCAGCGGGCCTTCGGTCGCGATGTGCACCGCTTCGGGCGCGATGCGGGCGAGGTGGCGGCCGACCGCGCCGGGCGCGGTGATGGCGAGGCGGATTTCGGGATAGGTCGGCGCGGGGAAGGAGGGGTATTTCTCGGGCGAGATCACCGTGACCTCGTGCCCCCATCCGCGCAGCACGTCGCAGGTGGTCGAAAGCGTGCGGACCACCCCGTTGGTCTGGGGGTGCCACGCATCGGTCACGATCGCGATCGAGCGCGGAAACTCTCCCTGCGGCCTGCCCGCGCCCGGCCGGATGCCGGCGGAGACGCGGGAGAGCTGGTTCACGCCGCTTCCCTCGCGGGGTCGGCGATTTCCTCAACCGGCGAGGCGGCATCCGCCGCGGCCGCTTCGCGGCGCTTCATTTCCTCGGGCCAGTGGAGGATTTCCATCCGCCCGTCCGCGTGTTCGACCAGCGCGTTGCAGCCTTCGACCCAGTCGCCGTCGTTCCAGTATTCGACGTCGCGGCCATTGTGCCGGAAGACGCGGAATTCGGCGGTGTGGATGTGGCCGCACACGACGCCGTCGACGCCGCGCTCGCCCGCCGCGCGGGCGACGACTTCCTCGTACCTGCCGATGAATTCGACCGCGTTCTTGACCTTGTGCTTGGCCGCCTTGGAAAGCGACCAGTAGGGCTTGCCCATGGCCTTGCGGACGGTGTTGACGAAAACGTTGAGCCGCATGACCGTGGTATAGGCCCAATCGCCGACAAAGGCGAGCCAGCGGTGCGAAAGCATGACGGCGTCGAATTCGTCGCCGTGCAGGACCATCAGGCGCCGCCCGTCGGCGGTGTCGTGGAAGGCGGCGCGGCGGATCTCGATCCCGCCGAAATTGAGCCCGGTGAACTGGCGGAACATTTCGTCGTGATTGCCGGGGATGTAGATGATCCGCGTGCCGCGCTTGGCCCGCTTGAGCAGGCGCCAGACGATGTCGTTGTGCGCGGAGGGCCAGTAGAACTTCTTCTTCAGCCGCCAGCCGTCGATGATGTCGCCGACGAGATACAGGGTTTCGCTGTCGACACTGTCGAGGAAGTCGATCAGGAGGTCGGCATTGCAGCCCTTGGTGCCGAGATGGACGTCGCTGATCCAGATCGTGCGATACTTGCGCCGCTCGCGTCCTTCCGGTTCGGGCGTAGCGGGCTCCTGGATCGGAAAGCTCGCCACGTTGGCGAGCGCCGCCGGGTCGCCGGACGGGGCGGACAGCTTGAAGTCGGTCATCGGAAAATCCCCGGCTTGCGTCTTTCTCCCCGAAAGTCCTTGGCAGGGGTTTGTTACATGGGATTCACAGCGCGATTACGGTTTTGCGTAAATCCACAGCCTTGTGACTCCCGTGTTGCACTTGCGAAGATTGCCGCGGGCAGCGGAAAGGGCGGCACGGGATTTGCCGGGAAGGCGATCGCGGCGGCGTGCGCCCGGCTAGTCTTCGCCCGCCACGGCGAGCACGATCTTGCCGATGTGTTCCCCAGCTTCCATCCGGGCATGGGCGGCCGCGGCCTCGGCCAGCGGGAAGGTCAGGTCCATCACCGGCGCGATCTCCCCGTTGGCGAAAAGCGGCCAGGCATTGGCCGCGATCTCGTCGGCGAGCGCGGCCTTGAACGCGTCCGAGCGCGGGCGCAGGGTCGAACCCGTAAGGGTGTAGCGGCGCATCATCACCACCGCCATGTTGAGTTCGGCCCTGGCACCGCCGAGCACCGCGATGGTGACGTGCCGCCCGTCCTCGGCAAGGCATTTGAGGTTGCGCGGCACGTAATCGCCCGAAACCATGTCGAGCACGATGTCGACCCCGGCCCCGCCGGTATGGGCCTTCACCGCCTCGACGAAATCCTCCTCGCGGTAATTGATCGCGAGGTCGGCGCCCACCTTGCGCGCTGCCTCGCACTTGTCCTCGCTGCCGCAGGTGACGATGACTTCCATCCCGAACGCCTTGCCGAGCAGGATCGCCATCGTCCCGATCCCCGAGGTTCCCCCGTGGACCAGCACCCGCTCCCCGTCGCGGGCCATGCCGCGCTCGAACAGGTTGTGCCAGACGGTGAAGAGCGTTTCCGGCAGGGCGGCGGCGGTCCCGAGCGCCATGCCTTCGGGCACGGGCAGGCAGTGGTTCCACGGCGCGGCGCAGTATTCGGCATAGCCTCCGCCCGGCGTCAGCGCGGCGACCGGCTGGCCGAGCATGGTGTCGGGCACGTCCCGGCCCACCGCCACGACCTCGCCCGCGACTTCCAGTCCGAGGATCGGGGAGGCACCGGGCGGCGGCGGATAGGCGCCCGCGCGCTGCAGGCAGTCGGGCCGGTTGACCCCGGCATAGGCCACCCGGATCAGCACGTCGGCCGGGCCGGGCCGCGGGGTCGCGGCCTCCCCGATCGCGAGCACGTCGGGCGAGCCGGGCTCTTCGAACCCGATCGCCTTCATGCTCGCCGGAATATCGGCCGAAACCCGTGTGGTCATCCGCTTGCCCCTGTTGCGCCAAGACCCTGTTGCGCCAAGACCCTGTTGTAAAAGTGGCAACGCGAATAGCTTTCGTGTCCATTGACAGCAAGCCGTCTTGCTTGCGATGCTCCGCGCAATGACCGACGAAGATCGCCCCCGCCCCGTGGGAGATGCAGCGAGTCGCCTCGCCGCGGAGGATCTTGCACCTTTTTCGCAGGCGGAACTGGGCGCGCGCATCGCGCTGCTCGAAGCCGAGATCGCGCGGGTGCGGGCGCACCGGGACAAGGTCGCCGATCACATGGCGGCCGCCAATGCCCTGTTCAGCAAGCCCGCTTCATGATCGCCTGCGTGCCCTCCGAAGAGCCGGATTCGCAAAACGGCAAAGCCGCCCCATATACGACAAGAGGCTCGCAAGAGCCCGTCCGACAGCTCCCTTTTTCGGAGCCCCGCGCCGCCCGCTGACAAACCACCTTCCCCAGAAGAGACCGTCCATGCCCAGTTTCGCCCAGAACCTCGAGAGAACCCTGCACAACGCGCTCGGCAATGCGTCCGAACGGCGTCACGAATACGCGACGCTCGAGCACCTGCTGCTCGCGCTGATCGACGACGAGGACGCGGCGCAGGTCATGGCCGCCTGCGGCGTCGACCTTGCCGAACTGGGCGACGTGGTGAAGCAGTATCTCGACCAGGAATACCAGTCGCTCAAGACCGAGGAGGGCTCGGACCCGCAGCCGACCGCCGGTTTCCAGCGGGTGATCCAGCGCGCGATCCTGCACGTCCAGTCCTCGGGCAAGGACACGGTCACGGGCGCCAACGTGCTGGTCGCGCTGTTTTCCGAGCGCGATTCCTACGCCGTCTATTTCCTCCAGCAGCAGGACATGAGCCGGCTCGACGCGGTGAGCTACATCAGCCACGGCATCGGCAAGGGCGGGCGCCAGATCGAATCCAAGTCGCCGCAGGGGTCGGACGACAATGAAACCGCCGCCGAACAGACCAAGGAAACCGGCAACAAGAAGGAAACCGCGCTCGACCAGTTCACGGTCAACCTCAACGCCAAGGCCGAGGCCGGCAAGGTCGATCCGCTGATCGGCCGCGGGCCGGAGGTCGACCGCACCGTGCAGATCCTCTGCCGCCGGTCGAAGAACAACCCGCTCTATGTCGGCGATCCCGGCGTCGGCAAGACCGCCATCGCCGAAGGCCTTGCCCGCAAGATCGTCGAAGGCGACGTGCCCGAAGTGCTCAACGAGGCGGTGATCTACTCGCTCGACATGGGCGCGCTGCTCGCCGGCACGCGCTATCGCGGCGATTTCGAGGAGCGTCTGAAGCAGGTCGTCTCCGAGCTCGAGGGGATGCCGCACGCGATCCTTTTCATCGACGAGATCCACACCGTCATCGGCGCGGGTGCGACCAGCGGCGGGGCGATGGACGCCTCGAACCTGCTGAAGCCCGCGCTGTCGGGCGGGACGATCCGCTGCATCGGTTCGACCACCTACAAGGAATTCCGCAACCACTTCGAAAAGGACCGCGCCCTGCTGCGCCGGTTCCAGAAGATCGACGTCAACGAACCGACGATCGAGGACACGATCAAGATCCTCAAGGGCCTGCGCAGCGCCTTCGAGAAGCACCACAACGTCAAGTACACGCCCGATGCGATCAAGACCGCGGTGGAACTGTCGGCGCGCTACATCAACGACCGCAAGCTGCCGGACAAGGCGATCGACGTGATCGACGAGGTCGGCGCGATGCAGATGCTCGTCCCGCCGAGCCGCCGCAAGAAGAAGATCACCGGCAAGGAGATCGAGCAGGTCATCGCGACCATGGCGCGCATCCCGCCGAAATCGGTCAGCGCGGACGACAAGAAGGCGCTGGAAAACCTCGAGCGCGATCTCAAGCACGTCGTGTTCGGCCAGGACGACGCGATCGTGCGCCTTTCCACCGCGATGAAGCTGAGCCGCGCCGGCCTGCGCGATCCGGACAAGCCGATCGGCTCGTTCCTGTTCTCCGGCCCCACCGGCGTCGGCAAGACCGAGGTCGCGCGCCAGCTCGCCAGCATCATGGGGATCGAACTGAAGCGCTTCGACATGTCGGAATACATGGAGCGCCACAGCGTTTCCCGCCTGATCGGCGCGCCTCCGGGCTATGTCGGCTATGACCAGGGCGGCCTGCTCACCGATGCGGTCGACCAGAACCCGCATTGCGTGCTGCTATTGGACGAGATCGAGAAGGCGCACCCGGACCTGTTCAACATCCTGCTGCAGGTGATGGACAACGGGCGCCTGACCGATCACCACGGCAAGACGGTGGATTTCCGCAACGTCGTGCTCATCATGACGACCAATGCGGGCGCGGCCGACATGGCGCGGCAGGGGATCGGCTTCGGCGACGTGTCCAAGGAGGACGCGGGCGACGAGGCGGTGAAGAAGATGTTCACCCCGGAATTCCGCAACCGGCTCGATGCGATCGTGCCTTTCGCCTATCTCGGCAAGAGCACCGTCGCGCGGGTGGTGGACAAGTTCATCCTCGAACTGGAACTCCAGCTCGCCGAACAGAACGTCCACATCCAGTTCGACAGCGATGCGCGCGCGTGGCTCGCCGACAAGGGCTACGACAAGCTTTACGGCGCACGGCCGATGGGCCGCCTGATCCAGGAACGGATCAAGCAGCCGCTCGCCGAGGAACTCCTGTTCGGCAAGCTCGCCGATGGCGGCGAGGTCCATGTCAGCATCAAGGACGGCAAGCCGAGCTTCGAGCTGACGCCCGCCGCGCCCAAGCCGACGCGGCGCAAGACGGCGGCCAGGAAGAAGCCGGCCGAGAAGAAGGGCGTCGATCCCAGGCCCGAAGCCTCCGGCAGCGATGCCGACGGCTGAGCCCGTGTGACTTCCAGGCCACTTACATTCTTGACAAATCTGTGATTGATCGGTCCCCGTAGCTGCAAGGCACCAGATACGGGGACCGATCATGATCGCACGCTTTTTCCTTACCGCCGCCTGCCTCGCCCTGGCTAGCGCGCCGCTTTCGGCGCAGGACACCGCCGACAGGGATGCGGCGGCGGGGCCGGAGACGAAATTCACCGGGGCCGACCTGTTCGGCCTGTCGGTCGCGGCCGATCCGCAGATCAGCCCGGACGGTTCGCAGATCGCCTATGTCCGGCGCACCAACGACATCATGACCGACCGCGCGCTCTCCTCGATCTGGCTGATCGACGTGAGCACGGGCGCGCAGCGGCCGCTCGTCAGCGGGGCGGGATCGCATGGCAGCCCGCGCTGGTCGCCCGACGGGACGCGGCTCGCCTATGTCTCGACCGAGAGCGGCGGCGGGCCGGAACTCCACGTGCGCTGGATGGCGACCGGCGAAAGCGCCAATATCACCGCCCTGCCCGAAGCGCCTGCCGCCATCGCCTGGGCGCCGGACGGCACCCGCATCGCCTTCACCGCGCGCATCGCCGGGCAGGCGACCACGCTCGGCCAGCCGCCGGCCAAGCCCGAGGGCGCCGAATGGGGCAAGCCGCTGCAGGTGATCGACCGCGCGACCTATCGCCGCGACGGCGGAGGCTATGTCAAGCCGGGCACGATGCAGCTTTTCCTCGTCGCCGCGACCGGGGGCGATGCGCGCCAGCTGACCTTCGGCGAATACGACACCGGCGGCACCGTCGAATGGGCGCCCGACGGCTCGAAGCTCTATTTCAGCGCCAACCGCCGCGAGGACTGGGAGCTCCAGCCGCTCGAAACCGACATCTTCGCGCTCGACATCGCGAGCGGCGCGATCGACCGGCTCACCACCCGCAGCGGGCCGGACTATGCCCCGCAGGTCTCGCCCGACGGGCGCATGATCGCCTATCTCGGCTACGACGATGTCGGCAATGCCTACGACCAGGCAAAGCTCTACCGGATGAACGCGGACGGTTCGGGCAAGGAATTGCTGCGCGCGGAATTCCCCGCCAGCCCCGATGGGCTCGAATGGACCGAGGCGGGGCTCTTCGCCAGCTTCGAACGCGAGGGCGAGCACCGGGTCGCGCGCATTTTCGCCGACGGCGGCATGACCCTGACGGAGCCGCGTCTCGGCAGCACCTATTACGCCCTGCCCTATACCGGCGGCGAATGGTCGGTGAGCGAGGACGGCACGATCGCCTTCACCACGGCGAGCTCCACCAGCCCGCCCGATGTCGGGGTCACCACCCGCCGCGGCACGAAGACGCTGACCGCCCTCAACGCGGTCAAGCTCGCGGGCAAGGAACTCGGCGAAACCCGCGAGATCGCCGTGACCGCGCCGGACGGGACGCGGATCCCGGCGTGGATCATGCTGCCGCCGGGCTATGAGGAAGGCAGCCGCGTGCCCACGATCCTCGAGATGCACGGCGGCCCCTATGCCGCCTACGGCCCCGAATTCTCGGCCGATTACCAGCTCTACGGCGCGGCGGGCTATGCCGTGCTGTTCACCAATCCGGGCGGCTCGACCGGCTATGGCGAGGCCTTTGCCGACCGGATCGAGGACAATTACCCGATCTCCAATTTCGACGAGCTGATGGCGGCGGTCGATGCGGCGATCGCGCAGGGGTTTGCCGATCCCGACCAGCTCTTCGTCACCGGCGGTTCGGGCGGCGGCGTGCTGACGAGCTGGCTGGTGGGCAAGACCGACCGGTTCCGGGCCGCGGCGACGCACAAGCCGGTGATCAACTGGACGAGTTTCGCGCTGACCGCCGATTCGGTGCCCTATTTCGGGCGCTACTGGCTCGGCGCGATGCCGTGGGAGAACCCGGAGCTATACTGGCAGCGCTCGCCCCTGAGCCTCGTCGGCAACGTCACCACGCCCACGCTGGTGCTGGTCGGCGCGGACGATTATCGCACCCCGCGCAGCGAGGCCGAGCAGTATTACGCCGCGCTGAAGCTCAACGGCGTCGACACCGCGCTCGTCGTGACGCCGGATTCGAGCCACAACAACCTCTCGCAGACGCCGAGCCAGCAGGCCGCGCGCACGGCGAGCGTGATCGCGTGGTTCGACAAGTATCGGGAGGGCGCGGACGCCGGGGAGTGACGGGAACGCGCGCGGCCTTCCGCGCTTTGACAGGGGCGTGAGCGCGCCCTTTTCCTGGATCCGGCCCGAACCGTGGGGCGTCCATGTCGTGCCGGCGGATTGCTGGGTCGATCCGGGGCGCGCCGTCGACCGCGCGCTCGTCACCCACGGCCATGCCGACCACGCGCGCGGCGGGCACGGCGAAACCATCGCCACGCCCGAAACGCTCGCGATCATGGCGCTGCGCTATCGCACGGGGATCGAGGACGGCTCGGGCGAGATGCCGTCCCGGGCCACGCCCGTCGCCTATGGCGAAACGATCCGGCTGAAGGGCGGGGTCGATGCGACCTTCGTGCCTGCCGGCCACGTCCTCGGCAGCGCGCAGATCCTCCTCGAACACGCGGGCGAGCGGGTCGTCATCACGGGCGATTACAAGCGCCGCCCCGACCCGACCTGCGCGCCCTTCGAGGTCGTGCCCTGCGACATCTTCGTGACCGAGGCGACCTTCGGCCTGCCGGTCTTCACCCATCCCCCGATCGGGGAGGAGATCGGCAAGCTGCTCGCCGCCCTGCGGGCCAATCCCGGGGGCTGCGTCCTCGTCGGGGCCTATGCGCTGGGCAAGGCGCAGCGGGTGATCGCGGAACTGCGCGCCGCGGGGCACCACGATCCGATCTACCTTCACGGCGCAATGGAAAAGATGTGCCGGCTCTACGAGGAGCACGGCGTGCCGCTCGGCGAACTGCGGCTGGTGGGCGATCATGCGAAGGACGACATCCGCGGCGCGATCGTCGTCGCGCCCCCGTCCGCGCTCAACGACCGCTGGTCACGCCGCCTGCCGGACGCGATCACCGCCATGGCGAGCGGGTGGATGCGGGTGCGCCAGCGCGCCCGGCAGCGCAATGTCGAACTGCCGCTGGTCATCTCCGACCATGCCGACTGGAACGAACTCACCGCGACCATCGAAGAGGTCGATCCGGTCGAGACGTGGATCACCCATGGCCGCGAGGAGGCGCTGCTGCGCTGGTGCGAACTGGGCCAGCGCCGCGCACGGGCGCTGGCCCTGGTGGGGCGCGAGGACGAGGATGACTAGGGCGGGGATCACTGGGGCGGGGATCACTGGGACGGGGATGACTGGGACGGGGATGACTGGGGCGGGGATGACTGGGGCGGGGATGAATGGCCTTGCCTTCCTGCCTTCCTTCAAGAGCGGGGCGAACGGAAGGAACCGCCACCGCGGCGCTATCGGGCGGATGGTGCGCCGCCGTGAAAGCGGGACGGCGCGCGCGTGAAGGCGTTCGCGACCCTGCTCGACACGCTGGTCTACACCACCAGCCGAAACCGCAAGCTCGCGCTGATCGCCGACTACCTGCGCGCGACGCCCGATCCCGATCGCGGCTGGGCGCTGGCGGCGCTGACGGGGGAGCTGGACTTTCCGGGGGTCAAGTCCTCGACCATTCGCAACCTGATGAAGGACCGGGTCGATCCCGTCCTGTGGACGCTCGCGCGGGACTTCGTCGGCGACACGGCGGAAACCGCGAGCCTGATGTGGCCCGATCCGCAAGGCGCTGCCGCATCCGCTCCGCCCACGCTGGACGAAACGGTGGCGGTGCTCGCCAGCCTCACCCGCGCCAGCGCACCCAAGGTGCTGCCCGGCCTGCTCGACGGGCTCGATGCCAATGGCCGGTTCGCGCTGATCAAGCTGGCGACGGGCGGGATGCGGATCGGGGTGTCGGCCCGGCTCGCCAAGACCGCCTTCGCGCAGGCCTTCGGCGTTCCGGTGGAAGAGGTCGAGGAATACTGGCACGCGCTCGAACCGCCCTATGCCGACCTGTTCCGCTGGGCGGCAGGGGGCGGCGATCCGCCCGACGTCGCCCACCACCCGCGCTTTCGCCCCTTCATGCTCGCCCACCCGCTCGAGGAGGCGGTGGTGGACCTTGCCGATTACGCGGCGGAATGGAAATGGGACGGGATCCGGGTCCAGCTGGTCCGGGTGACGAAGGACGGCGTGCCTTCCACCCGGCTCTATTCGCGCAGCGGCGACGATATCTCCGCGAGCTTCCCCGAAATGCTCGATGCCTTGCCTCTCGATGCCGTGCTCGACGGGGAATTGCTGGTCCAGGGCGAGGCGCAGGGCGGCGCCGAAGGCGGCGCGGCGAGCTTCAACGCGCTCCAGCAGCGCTTGGGGCGCAAGACCGTGTCGAGGAAGCTGCTCGCCGAAGCGCCCGCTTTCGTGCGGCTCTATGACGCGCTGCTGCTCGAGGGTCGGGACTTGCGGGACCTCCCCTGGACGCAGCGGCGCGCGCGGCTCGAAGCGCTGATGGAGCACCTCCCGCCGGGCCGGTTCGATCTTTCGCCGGTGGTCGAGGCGCGCGATTTCGCCCACCTCGCCCAAATCCGCGAAGGCGCGCGCGACGATGCGATCGAGGGGCTGATGCTCAAGCGCCGCGACGCCGCCTATATCGCCGGGCGCAAGGTCGGCCTGTGGTACAAGTGGAAGCGCGACCCGCTGCTGATCGACTGCGTGCTGATGTATGCCCAGCGCGGCAGCGGCAAGCGCTCCAGCTTCTATTCGGACTACACCTTCGGCTGCTGGGACGGCGATCCGGACGCGGGCGCGGAACTGCTCCCGGTGGGCAAGGCCTATTCGGGCTTCACCGATGCCGAATTGAAAAAGCTTGACCGGCTGGTGCGCCAGACCACGCTCAACCGTTTCGGCCCGGTGCGCGAGGTCGAACGCAGCCTCGTCTTCGAAGTCGCCTTCGACAGCGTCCACACCTCCAAACGCCACAAATCGGGCCTCGCCATGCGCTTCCCGCGCATCCACCGCATCCGCTGGGACAAGCCGGTGCACGAGGCCGACCGCATCGAGACGCTGCGGGCGCTGGTGAAGGATTGAGACGATGAAGACGCAGGTTCGCTCCAACTGGTCGCACGCGCTGCTCGTGTGCAGGAAGTGCTCGAAGAAGCAGGCGAAGAAGGGCCGCGGCTTCGGCCCGCAGCGCAAGCGCCTCGCGGCGGCGCTGAGGCGGGAGCTGGGCGCGGGCAAGGGGCGCAAGGCGGCGGTCGGGGTGATCGAGGTCGCGTGCCTCGATATCTGCCCCAAGAACGGCGTAGTGGTGATCGACAGCCGCGCGCCGGGCAGCTGGCGGATCATCACGCCCGATGCGGATTTCGAAGAGCAGATCGAGCCATTGCGCTGAACCCGCCCCGGCGGGCAGCGCCGTGCGACGGCTCAAGGCGTCTCGCGCACCGCCTTTGCATGGTGCTTTGCGTTCTCGGCGTAATGCGCGACGCCCAGCTTCATGCCGGCGATGGCGGCGTCGTTCAATTCCTTGAGCTTCTTTGCCGGACGGCCCGCCCACAGCTCGCGCGGGCCCATCACCTTGCGCTCGGTCAGCATCGCGCCCGCGGCCAGCATCGCATCGCTGGCGATCACCGCCTTGTTCATCGCGATCGCGCCGAGGCCCACGAAACCGCGATCGTGGATCGTGCAGCCATGCACCATCGCCATGTGGCCGATCAGCACATCATCGCCGATTACCAGCGGGCACCCTTCCGGGTCCATCGGCGAGGGGCCGTCGCAATGCAGCACGCTGCCATCCTGGACATTGGTGCGCTCGCCGATGCGGATCGAGGAGACATCCGCGCGCAGCACGCAATTGTACCAGATCGAGGAGCCCGCCCCGATCTCGACATCGCCGATGATCGCGCAGCCGGGCGCGATGAAGGCGGTTTCGTGGATCTTCGGGGCCTTGCCGTGGATGGCGATGATGGTGACGCCCGGAAATCGCGGGTCGTGGAGTGTCATTGCTGCTGCTCCCATTCTTGTCTGGTCAGCGAATACTGGATCGTCGGATTTTCCTCCGGGCGAAAGGCCGGGTCATCGAAATCGAGGTCGCGCCGCCGCTTCATGCCAAGCTTTTCGATCAGCTTCCAGCTTGCGACATTGGCGTCGCTCGTCAGCGCCACGAGATGCGGCGCGCCGAGGGTTTGGAACGCCCAGCCGATCACACCGCGCATGGCTTCGTGTGCGTATCCCCTGCGCCAGCGATCCTGCCGCACCACCCAGCCGATCTCGTGATCGCCCGGATTGGGCGCGAGCGCGTTGTCGACCCGCTTCATGCCCGCATGGCCGACCAGTTCCCCGTTCGCCTGCTCGATCAGCATCATGAAGCCGAAACCGTGGTTCGCGTAGCTCTCCATGATCCGGCCATGCCTGATCTCGATTTCCTCGAGCGACTTCGGCCCGCCCAGGTGGCGCATCATTTCGGGCGCGCTGAGCAATCGGTGCTGGAGCGCGGCATCGCCCGGCCGCACGCGGCGCAGGATCAGCCGGTCGGTTTCGATTACCGTGTCGTCGATCGCGTCAGCCATCGCGGCTTTCCCAGCCCGCGCGGTCGATCGCGTAGACGATCACGTGCGGGTCGTCGGGGTCGAAGCCGGCTTCCTCGAAATCCAGGTCCGAGCGCCGGACCATGCCGAGCCGCTCCATCAGCCCCCAGCTCGCCCGGTTGTTGCGGACGGTGAGCGCGATCACCAGCGGCGCGGCAAACCGGTTGAAGGCCACATCGAGCGAGGCCTCAGCCGCCTCGCGCGCATAGCCGTGGCCCCACGCCTCCTCGCGCAGCCGCCAGCCGATCTCGAATTCGCCGACCGGCCCGCCCGGCGCGTTGCACCTCTTGAGCCCGCAAAAGCCGAGGATCGCGCCATCCTCGCGGCGCTCGACCACCCAGAAGGTGTGCCCGTGCTCGGCCCGGTAGCGCTCCAGCCGCTCGCGCGTGGCGGCCATCTTGGCGTCGTCCATCACCCCGCCCAGCCAGCGCATCACCGCAGGCGTGTTGGTGGCGGCGAAGAACGGCTCCCAGTCCGCCTCGCGCCAGTCGCGCAAGGCGAGGCGAGGCGTTTCCAGCCGGAAGTCAGACCGCTGGTCAGCCATTCAGCAGGCGCGCGGCGACGGGCGCGTGATAGGTCAGGATGCCGCTGCATCCGGCGCGCTTGAAGGCGATGAGCTTTTCCATCAGCAGCGCGTCGCGATCGCCCGCCCCGACGCTTTCGGCCGCCTCGATCATCGCGTATTCGCCGGACACCTGGTAGGCGAAGACGGGCACGCCGAAGGCCTGTTTGACGCGGTAGATGATGTCGAGATAGGCCAGCCCCGGCTTCACCATCACGCTGTCCGCGCCCTCGGCAATGTCGAATTCGACCTCGCGCAGCGCCTCGTCGCCATTGGCCGGGTCCATCTGGTAGCTTTTCTTGTCGCCCTTCAGCAGCCCGCCCGATCCGACCGCGTCGCGGAACGGGCCGTAGAAGGCGCTCGCATACTTGGCGGCGTAGCTCATGATCTGGACGTTGTGGTGCCCGCCCATCTCGAGCGCGCGGCGGATCGCGCCGACGCGCCCGTCCATCATGTCGGAAGGGGCGATGATGTCGGCCCCGGCCTCGGCCTGGTTGATCGCCTGGTCGACCAGCACCGCGACCGTGTCGTCATTGGTGACGTAGCCGCGTTCGTCGAGGAGGCCGTCCTGCCCGTGGCTGGTATAGGGATCGAGCGCGACATCGGTCAGCACGCCGATCTCCTCGCCGCAGGCATCCTTGATCGCCCGGATCGCGCGGCACATCAGGTTGTCGGGGTTGTGCGCCTCCTCGCCCGCGTCGCTGCGCCGGTCCGGGGGCGTGTTGGGGAACAGCGCGACCACCGGGATGCCGAGCCTGACCGCTTCGCGCGCGCGTTCGGCGATGAGATCGACCGACCAGCGCGAAACGCCGGGCAGGCTCGCCACCGGGTCCTCCACGCCCTCGCCCGAAGTGACGAAAAGCGGCCAGATGAGGTCGGCGGGCGTGAGCAGCGTTTCACGGTGGAGCGTCCGGCTCCAGGCGGAAGCGCGCGTCCGGCGCAGGCGGGTGTTGGGGTAATGTCCTCTCATGGAGCGACGTGTTGCCGCAAAGATCGCCTGCGCGCAATCGGGCGCGCGGCGTCAGTTCATGCTTCGGGCGAGGTCGATCTTCTCGATCTCGCGCTCGGGCTCGTCGATCTCGCTCGGCAGCGGCTCGAGATCGGCGAGCGCGGCGCCCACCTCGACCTGCTTCAACTCGATCAGGCGGCGGCGGAAATCGATCAGCTCCGTGCCGGACAGCTGCGCGCGGGAGACGAAGGCGACGCTTTCGGGATTGATCGAACGCCCGCCGCGATACATCTCGTAATGGAGGTGCGGGCCGGTCGACAGCCCGGTCGAGCCGACATAGCCGATGATCTGCCCGCGTTCGACCCGCTGGCCGCGGCTCACCGCCATCCGGCTCATGTGGCAATAGCGCGTCGAAAGCCCTTCGCCGTGGTCGATCCGCACCGCGATCCCGCACCCGCCCGCGCGGCCCGCCGACGTCACCCGCCCGTCGGTCACGGCGGCGATCGGCGTGCCGTGGCGGGCGCGGAAATCGAGCCCGGCGTGCATCCGGCGATAACCGAGGATCGGGTGGCGCCGCATTCCGTACCGCGAGGAAACCGGGCCGGGCACCGGTTGCACCAGCCCGCGGCGCTGCTCGCCCACGCCCGAGGCTTCGTAGAACTGGCCATCCTCGCCCCAGCGCATGAGCTGGGTCTTCGGCTGCCCGCCGCGGTCGATCCCGGCATAGAGCAATTGCCCCGCCTGCCGTTCCCCCGTGGCGGCGCGGCGATAGGCGAGGATGATGTCGAATTCGTCCGAGGCGCGCACGTCGCGGTCGAGGTCGATCTGGTTGTCGAGCGCGCGCAGGTATTCCTGCACCGCGCTGGCCGGGACGCCGGCGGCGCGCATCGAGCGGTAGAGGCTCTGCCCGACCGGGCCGCGCACCCGCAGCGGCGTGTCGTCGACCCGGATGACGTTGCGCCTGAGCGCGAGCGGCCCCGTCCCCGCTTCGCCGGCGCGCTCGATCGCGAGCTCGAGGTCGAACCGCGCGCGGAAGGACAGCGCATCGAGCGGGCGCGGCGCGCCCGGGGCGGGACGGCGGCCGAGCACGATGTCGATCTGCGTGCCGGGTTTCAGTTCGGTCAGCGGCATGGCCTCGCCGATCAGCCCGGTGACCCGCGCGACATCCCCGCCCGCAAGGCCCGCACGGCGCAGCATGGAACCGAAGCTGTCGCCGGGGGCGAGCGTCGCGACCAGTTCGATCCGCGGGCGTTCCGGCGCGTCCCTGAGCGGGATGACCCGCCCGCCCGGCGCCATGCGCCGCCCGGTTTCCCCGCCGAGGCCGAGCGGCAGGATCATCCGGCTGCGCATCTCCTCGCGGATCCCGGGATCCTGCGGCATGGCGGCGCGCGCTTCGAGCGTGGTGAAATCGGGCCAGAAGGCGAATGCCGCCGCGCCCAGCGCGATCAGCGTGCCGAGCCCGCGGAACCAGCGGCGGCTACCGATATTCTCGGCGAGGTCGGGGGCAAGGTCGAGCCGGTCGAACCACCGCCCGGCCGACAGCTTCCATTCGTCGTAGCGATCGCCGAAGCCGCGCACGCGGGTGACGACCTGGCGCCGGACCTTTTGCTGCGGGCTGGGGGGCGCGGCCGCCTTGCCGCGGCGAAGGTAGGAGACGAGGTTCCCGGCATCGGGCAGCACCGGAACGGCCGGATCGCGGCCACCTTCGCGCGAGCGGGCGGCGTCGGCGGCGGCGTCGGCGTCGGCGTCAGCGGGCCAGCCCTCCCGGCCCCAGGCTGCGCCATCAATGTCGCGTGCGTAATTCAAGCATCTCGTCCGGTCTCGAGGTGGCCCGGCCCGGCGGCGGTACCGACGGAGCGCACGGCCCTGCGCCCTTCCCGGCGCGTCCCCTTTGCCCGTATTCCCTGCCCGATCAAAGTAAATGCCGGCTTAACCAGCGACCGGACGAGTCTGGCCTGCGACGGACGGATGCGACCCGGGCACGGGCCGCCCCCATCGGAGGTTGCTCCGCGCGGCCAAGCCTGACAGAACGGGGGCCGTGACCTTTCCCGCGAACGAGACCGGCCGGGGCGAACATGGCCGCGCGGGCGCCAGAAGTGGGGGCGGCGGGCAGGTGCGCGCCGTGCTCGGCCCGACCAACACCGGCAAGACCCATCTCGCGATCGAGCGGATGTGCGGGCACTCCTCGGGCATGATGGGCTTTCCGCTGCGCCTGCTCGCGCGGGAAGTCTATGACCGGGTTCGGGCGATCAAGGGCGACGACGCGGTCGCGCTCATCACCGGGGAGGAACGGATCGAGCCGCCCAACGCGCGCTATTTCCTCTGCACGGCGGAGGCGATGGACCGGCTGGGCGGCGGGCATTCCTTCGTCGCGGTGGACGAGGCGCAGCTGGGCGCGGACCCCGAACGCGGGCACATCTTCACCGACCGACTGCTGAACGCGCGCGGGCGGGACGAGACGATGATCCTCGGCTCGGCCACGCTCGAGCCGATGATCCGCCAGCTGATCCCGCGCGCCGAACTGGTCGAACGGCCGCGCTTCTCCACCCTCACCCACGCAGGGTCCGCCAAGCTGTCGCGCCTCCCGCCGCGCTCGGCCGTCGTCGCCTTCTCGGTCGAGCAGGTCTACGCCATGGCCGAGGCGCTGCGCCGCTTTCGCGGCGGGGCGGCGGTGGTCATGGGCGCGCTCAGCCCCGAAACGCGCAACCGCCAGGTCGAGCTGTTCCAGAACGGCGAGGTCGATTACATCGTCGCCACCGATGCGATCGGGATGGGATTGAACCTCGATCTCGACCACGTCGCCTTCGCCGCGCTGACCAAGTTCGACGGGCGGCGCAAGCGGCGGCTCGCCCCGGCGGAGATGGCGCAGATCGCCGGACGCGCCGGGCGGCACCAGCGCGACGGCAGCTTCGGCACGCTGACGGGCGGGGGTTCGCGCTCCGGCGCGCCGCTCGAATTCACCGAGGAAGAGATCTACGCGATCGAGGAGCATCGCTTCGCCCCCCTCACCCACCTGTTCTGGCGGGAGGCCGAACCGCGTTTCGACAGCCTTGCCGCGCTGATCGCCGATCTGGAATCCAAACCCGAACACGACGCGCTCAAACCCGCCCCGCCCGCAATCGACCTCGCCGTGCTCAAACGCCTCGCCGAAGAGCCGATCGCCGACACCGTCAAGGGCGCGGGCGCGGTGCGGCGCTTCTGGGAGGCCTGTTCGCTGCCCGATTTCCGCGCGGTCGGGGTCGACACCCACGCCCGCTTCGTCGCCCGCCTGTGGGACGACCTGCGCGAAGGGTGTCTCGGCGCGGATTTCGTCGCCGCGCGCATCGCCGAGCTTGACCGGGTGCAGGGCGACATCGACACGCTGCAGGGGCGGATCGCGGCGATTCGCTCGTGGGCCTATATCTGCCAGCGGCCCGACTGGGTGCTCGCCCGCGACGAGATGGCGGCCCGCGCACGGGCCGTGGAGGCGAAGCTGTCCGATGCGCTCCACGCGCGCCTGACCGAACGCTTCGTCAACCGGAGGACGACGATCTTGATGAAATCGCTGGGACAGGATGCGAGCGCCCTTCCCGTCACGCTGGAACCGGACGGCCGCGTGACGGTCGAGGGCGAGGCGATCGGGCGGCTGGAGGGTTTCCGCTTCAGCGTCGATCCCGATGCGACGCTGGCGGACCGCAAGATGCTGCTCGCCGCGGGCGAGCGGGCGCTCCCGGCGATCCTGACGCAGCGGGCGGACATGCTGCTGGGCGAGCGGCTGGCGGAACTGGAGATCGCGCAAGGCGCGATCGAGTGGCAGGGCCGCCCGCTCGCGACGATCACCATGCCGCCCGATTTCGCCGCCCCCCGGCTCGACTTCGCGCGCGAGGTGACGATGCTGCCCGACGCGGCGCGTGCCCGGCTAGAAGGAGGCCTGTCGGCGTGGCTCGCGGCCCGGCTCGAACCGCTCGCGCCCCTGCGCAAGCTGGCCGAGGCGGCGCGCGATCCCGCGGCCGGTTCGCAGGCGCGGGCGCTGCTCATCACCCTGATCGAGGCAGGCGGCGTCGTCAGCCGGGAAAAGGCCGGGCTCGAACACCTGCCCAAGGAGATGCGGCCCTTCCTGCGGAAGCTGGGCGTCACCTTCGGCGCGCTCGACATCTTCGCCGGTCCCCTGCTCAAGCCCGCGCCGCGCCGCCTGCTCCATGCGCTCGGGCTCGACCGCAGGCCGCTGCAGGACGCGATGCTGCCGGTGCTGGCCGAACAGAAGCGCCTGCCCGCCGGTTACCGCCCGGCCGGGACGCAGGCGATCCGGGTCGACCTTGCCGAAAAGATCCTGCGCGCCGCCTTCGACGCGCGCGCCAAAGCCGGGGAGCGGGCGGCGAAGGGCGCCGCGCCCGCGCCGCGCAAGGCCCGCAGCGGGGCGCGTTTCCGGATCGACCTTGCCCTGCCCACCTCGATCGGGCTGGAAGAGGACAACACCCGCCGCCTGCTCGGCAGCGCGGGTTTCCGCTACCACCGCGCGCGCACCCTTGCCGAAGCCGCGTTCGGCCCGCCCGCGCCCGACAGCTGGACCTGGCGCCCGCGTAGGGCTGGGGAGCCGCGGCGCGCGCGCGACGGGCAGGCGGGTGACGGGCGACAGGGCGAGGGGCAGCACCGCGCGGAAAAGCCGCGCACCGCGCGCAAGGGGCCGCCGCGCAAGGGCCCTCCGGCCAAGGAACACAGGCCGCGCGCGCCCAAACCCGATGCAGGCCCGGCCCGCAGCGGGGGCGCCTTCGACGGGCTCGCCGAACTGCTCGGGCAGAAGGCGGGCGGCAAGTGAAGCCGGCGGCGGATTAGGGAGCGGCGCGGATGGTCGAGGGCGCGGCGCAGACGATGCGGCTCGACCGGCTGCTCGTCTACCTGCGCTTCGCCCGGACCCGCGCGGCCGCCCGCGCCCTGATCGAGAGCCGGGCTTTGCGCCGGAATAGAAATCATGTGCGGCGCGTCGCCGAAAACGTCGCTATAGGGGACGTGCTGACGCTCCCCGTCGGGGGCGAGGTCCGGGTGGTCGAGGTCCTGTCCCTGCCCGAAAGGCGCACCTCGCCCGCGCTGGCAAGATGTCACTATCGCGTGCTTGACCCTCGCGGTGAAATCGCCATAGCACCGGACCAAACGCCGCCGAATGATATGAAAGCTCCTCAATGACCTACGTCGTCACCGAAGACTGCATCAAGTGCAAGTACACCGATTGCGTCGAAGTGTGCCCGGTGGATTGCTTCTACGAGGGCGAGAACATGCTCGTCATCAATCCGAGCGAATGCATCGATTGCGGCGTGTGCGAACCGGAATGCCCGGCCGAGGCGATCCTGCCCGACACCGAGGACGGGCTGGAAAAATGGCTGGAGCTCAACACCAAGTATTCCGCCGAATGGCCGAACATCACGAGCCAGAAGGAACCGCCCGAGGACGCCGACCAGTTCAAGGGTGAAAAGGGCAAGTTCGAGAAGTATTTCAGCGCGGAACCCGGCGAAGGCGATTGATCCTGCGCGCCATCCCGGGCCGTGAACCCGGTTTCGTCCCGGCCGGGTGAGGGTTCCGGGCCGGACGCGGCCATCGCCGGTTTCGCCGCGCGTCGCCGGGCGGGAATGCGAACGGGTCGGCGCGCCCGCATGGCGCGGGGCCTCCGCCGGGGCGCGGCGGAACGGTCGGGCCGCGCTGCGGTTGGAGCCTTATGCGTCCGATCATCGCTTCGCTCAAGTCCGGCTGGACCCGCGCCAATGCCGAGAACGCCCCGCTGCTCGCCGCGGGGATCGCCTATTACGCCTTCCTCTCCTTCGTGCCGCTGCTGGGTGCGATCGTGCTCGCCTACGGGCTCATCGCCGACCCCGAAACCATCGCGGGGCACGCCGCCGCGCTGACCGAGGAACTGCCCGCTTCCTCGGCCGATCTCGTCACCAGCCAGCTCGAAAGCGTCACCGACAGGCGCAGCGGGACCTCCGGGCTCGGCTTCGTCGTCGCGCTCGCGCTCGCCCTGTTCGGATCGCGGCTCGCGGCGGGGGCGGTCATCACGGCATTCGATGTCGCCTTCAGGGCGAGGGAGAAGCGCGGGCTGATCCGCGCGAACCTGCTCGCGCTCGCGGTCACGCTGGGGGCGATCGTCGCCTTCGGGATCGTCGCCGGGGCGACCGCCGTGGTTTCGGTGTTCCTCGCGGAATCGGGCGAGCGCTTCCTCACCTTCGCCCTCGTCGGCCTGGTCGGGGTCGGCGGGGCGGTGCTGGCCTATCGCCTCGTGCCGAACAGCGAGGGGCGCGTGTCCTACGCGGCGGCCCTGCGCGGTGCGGTGCTGTTCGCGATCGGTTGGATGGGGGCGAGCGCGGGCTTCGGCTTCTACGTTTCGAATTTCGGCAATTACAATGCGACTTACGGCTCGCTCGGCGCCGTCGTCGTGTTCCTGACCTGGCTCTTCATCAGCGCGCTCCTGCTGCTGATCGGGGCCTTCGTCGCCAGGGCCAGCGCAGGCGGCGACGCGGGGGCGCCGACGGACCCGTAAGCATCGGGACTCGCAATTTTGTTGCGAACATGTTATAGAATGGTCCAACCTCGCCGGTGGGTCCCGGCGGTGGCGCCAGAAAACAGGAAAAGGCCACTTACCAGCAGCACAGTCTCGGTTGAATGCGGCCCGGTGCCTGCCTGTTTCTTCGGGCAATGCACCGCAAGGAACCATTCGCCCGATCGGCGGGAGCTGCTGGGGGCTGAGAGAAAGGAACTCGCATGGCTAGCAATGCGCCTGCCTTCACGGTCGGAGACTATGTCGTTTACCCCAAGCACGGCGTCGGCCGCGTGATCGAGTTGCAGAGCGAGGAAATCGCCGGGATGCAGCTCGAACTCTACGTGCTGCGTTTTGAAAAGGAGCGCATGACGCTGCGCGTTCCGGTGAACAAGGTCGAATCGATCGGGATGCGCAAGCTGTCCTCGGACAAGACCCTGAAGGAGGCGATGGAAACCCTGAAGGGCAAGCCCAAGGTCAAGCGCACCATGTGGTCGCGCCGCGCGCAGGAATACGAAGCCAAGATCAATTCGGGCGACCTCGTTTCGATCGCCGAAGTGACGCGCGACCTGTTCCGCCCGGAAGACCAGCCGGAACAGTCCTATTCCGAACGCCAGATCTTCGAAGCCGCCTCGAGCCGCCTCGCCCGCGAACTCGCGGCGATGGAGGAAACCGACGAACAGACCGCGCTCGAGAAGATCCTCGGCGTGCTGCGCGAACACGCGCCGCAATACTACGAAAACAGCGAGGAAAGCTGACCTCCGCCAGCCGGCATCATCAGCCGGCCGGGCACGATCGCAGGGCCGCTCCGCAAGGGGCGGCCCTTTGCGTTTGCGGGCGGCGCGCCGTGCGAATGGCGGACCGGGGAAAGGCTTGCGCGAGCCATGGTAGTGTATTATATCACCAATACACAGGCTGCAGGAGGGCAGGAATGATCGGCAATTTCATCTCTCGCATGGCGCCCCTGGCGGCGCTCGCGCTCGGCACGGCGCTCGCCGGATGCGGGGCGGATGTCCGCGTCAACGGCATGGGCGGCGTGCCGCTCGCCGAGCTCGACACGAACGGGCCGGCGCCGACCAGGCTCGTCCTCGCGAGCGGGGACAGGGTCGTCCTCAGCGAGGGCGACACGCTCGCCATCACGGTCGACGGCGACGAGGAAGAGAGCGCCAGGCTGCGCTTCTCGCTGGAGGAATCGACCCTTGGCATCGGCCGCAAGAACGGCAGCTGGGGTTCGGGCAGCGCGGTCACCGTCAACGTCACCATGCCCCCGCCCGAAAGCATCGCGATCGCGGGGAGCGGGACGGTCAGGGCCGTCACGCTGGCACGGGACGCGGACATCTCGATCGGCGGTTCGGGCGATGTCGCGGTCGAACGCATCGCCGCGGGCACGCTCGAGCTGAACATCGGCGGGAGCGGATCGATCAGGGGCGCCGGCACGGCCGAGCGGCTCGAAGTCAATATCGGCGGCTCGGGCGATATCGATCTCACCGCGCTCAAGGCCGACCGGGCCGAGGTCAGCATCGGCGGCGCGGGCGATGTCGCCTTCGCCTCGGACGGGACCGTGGAGGCGACCATCGCCGGATCGGGCGACGTCCGCGTGACCGGCAGCGCCAAGTGCGAGGTCACCGCCTTCGGTTCGGGCAGGCTGACCTGCTCGCCCGCCCCCGCCGCCGCGACGGCCGATCCGGGGGAAGCGGAAGAACCCACCGCGGGCTGACGACGACGCTTGCGCGAATCGGCGCGGCGCGCATGGTGCGGCGATGCGCGCCCTCTCCGCCCTGCCGGCGCTCGCCGCCCTGCCCCTGCTGTCCGCCTGCCTCGCCAGGACGGCGGTGGACATCGTCACGCTGCCGGTGCGCGCCGCCGGGGAAGTCGTCGATGTCGCCACCACCAGCGAATCCGAACGGGACGAGAAGCGCGGGCGCGAACTGCGCGAGCGCGAGGAACGGCTCGGCCGGCTCGAACGGCGCTATGCCGAGGAGATCGCCGATTGCCGCGACGGCGACGAGAGCGCCTGCGAAGACGCCCGCGCGACCTGGGCCGAACTGGAGGAGCTGCGGGCGCGGCTTCCCTCGGCACCGCCGCCCCTCCCGAAAGCGATTAGGCCCGAAAGCGATCAGTCCGGCGGCGTCGCGGCCCGGCGGAGCCGGTCGTTCACCGCCCGGCCGACGCCCCGATCGGGCACCGGCGCGACGGCGATCCGCGGCCGGTCGGACCGGGCGGCTTCGTGAAGGCAGTGATAGAGCCGCGCCGCGGCCTCGGTGACGTCGCCGCTCGCCGACAGCGTGACATCGCCCGTGACCGGGCCGAAACCGATCAGGAATTCATCCGCCTCCGCTTGCGCCGCGTCCAGACGGACCGGCTTGCCCGGCGCGTAATGGCTGGCGAGCTGGCCGGGGGCGGTGATCCCTGCGGGCGCTTGCCCGACCGGCATCTCGCGGTCGTGGTAATCGCGATAGAGCGCGGCGACATCGACCGGGCCGGGGCGCAGTTCGTGCCATGCATCGTCAGGCCCTATCCGCAGGATGGTCGATTCCACCCCCGCCTCGGTCGGCCCCGCGTCGAGGACCAGATCGATGCGCCCATCGAGCGAGGCGAGAACGTGCTCCGCGCTCGTCGGGCTGATGAAGCCGGAGCGGTTGGCCGAAGGCGCGGCGAGGGGGAAATCCACCGCTTCCAGCAGGGCGCGCATCACCGGATGCGCCGGAGCGCGCAGGGCGACGGTGGGAAGCCCCGCCGTCACGGCCTCGGCCAGCGCGGCGTCGGCGCGTCGCTCCACCACGAGCGTCAGCGGTCCGGGCCACATGACCTGCGCGATGTCACTGAGCACGGGGTCCGAAAAATCGCCATAAAGCGCGGCCTGTTCGACATCGCGCACATGGACGATCAGCGGGTTGAAGTCCGGACGCCCCTTCGCCGCATAGATCCGCGCCACCGCCTCGGCAGAATCCGCCCGCGCGGCGAGGCCGTAGACCGTCTCGGTCGGAACCGCGACGAGCCCGCCCGCTTCGAGGATCGCCGCGGCCCGTGCGATCCCTTCCTCGTCGGCGGGAACCACCGGTGTTGTGTCCTTGTCGCGCATGGCATGGGCGCTATATTCGACAGGGCCGCCTGCCAAGGGCGCTTTTCCAACCCCTTCCTCTCCCGCAACAAGGACGAGAATTCGCCGTGACACCCTTTACCCCGCCGACCCAGGACCAGCTGCTTGCCATTCGCGTCAATGCGGGGATCGAGGAACTGCAGAAATCCGAACGCTTCGCCCATGCCGAACCCGATCTTGTCGAAGCGATCGTCGAGGGCGTCGGCCAGTTCGCGGCCGGGGAATTCGCGCCCCTGAACCGCGTGGGCGATCTCGAAGGGGCGAAGCTCGAAAACGGCGTGGTCCGCCTGCCTGACGGATTCAAGGAAGCCTACGAAGCCTATGTCGAACAGGGCTGGAACGCGATCGCCAGTCCGGCCGAGTTCGGCGGGCAGGGCCTGCCCTTCACCCTGGCGTGCAACGTGCTCGAGAATCTCGGCGCGGCGAACATGGCGTTCAACCTGCTGCCGATGCTTTCGGTCGGGGCGATCGACGCGCTCGAACATCATGGGTCGAAGGACCAGCAGGCGAAATACCTGCCCGATCTCGTCAGCGGGAAATGGTCGGGGACGATGAACCTGACCGAACCCGCCGCGGGTTCGGACGTGGGCGCGCTGCGGAGCACGGCCGAACCGGTCACCGACGGGCCTCATGCCGGGAAATACCGGATCACCGGCCAGAAGATCTACATCACCTGGGGCGAACACGACCTGGCCGAGAACATCATCCACCTCGTGCTCGCCCGCCTGCCCGGCGCGCCGGAAGGATCGCGCGGCGTGTCGATGTTCCTCGTGCCGAAATACCACGTCAATGACGACGGTTCGCTCGGAACGAGGAACGACCTGCGCTGCGTCAGCCTCGAACACAAGCTCGGCATCAACGCCTCGCCCACCTGCGTGATGAGCTATGGCGACAACGGCGAATGCATCGGCGAACTGGTCGGACAGGAAAACCGCGGGCTCGCCGCGATGTTCACGATGATGAACAACGCCCGGATCAATGTCGGCAACCAGGGCGTGCAGATCGGGGAGCGGGCGACCCAGCAGGCGATCCATTACGCGAAGGACCGGGTCCAGTCGGCCCGCGCCGGTTCGCCCGACAAGAGCCCCGTCGCGATCATCGAGCATCCCGACGTGCGCCGCATGATCCTGCGGATGAAATCGCTCACCGAAGGCGTGCGCGCCCTGCTCTATTACTGCGCGGGGCTGGTCGATCGCGGGAATCTCGGCGACGGCGCGGCCAAGCTGCGCGCGGACATCCTCGTGCCGCTGGTCAAGGCGTGGGGGACGGATGTCGGGGTCGAGGTCGCGGGGATCGGGATCCAGGTCCACGGCGGCATGGGCTTCGTCGAGGAAACCGGCGCGGCGCAGCACTGGCGCGATTCCAGGATCGCCCCGATCTACGAAGGCACGAACGGCATCCAGGCGGCCGATCTCGTCACCCGCAAGCTCGGCCTCGAGGGGGGCAAGCCGATGATCGCCCTGTTCGAGGAAATCGCGCGCGACGCGGCGAAGGAACCGGCGCTGGCCGCGCTCGCGACCGATTGCGCTCATGTCGCGCGCTGGATGCAGGGCGAGGCGAGCCTCGACGATCGGCTTGCTGGCAGCGTCCCCTTCTGCACCATGGCGGCGGTCGCGGTCGCCGGCTGGCAGTTGACCAGGCAGGCCGAAGCGGTCGCCAACGGTGCCGCCCCCGCCCTCGAGACGAGCAAGCCGGTGACGGTGCGCTTCTTCCTCGACCGGGTCGTGCCCGAGGCCCACGGGCTCAAGGCGAGCGCGATCGGCGGGGCGGACCTGCTCTATTCGCTGCCGAGCGAGAAGCTGGCGGGCTGATCGGGTGGACGGGAGCCGCGCGCTGCTCGAGCGGATCGCCGCGGCGCTCGAACGGATCGCCCCGCCCGCGCCGCGCCCGACCGACTGGCGCATCGCGTCGGCCTATCGCTGGGACGGGGAGACGGGCCATCCCGTGCCCGAACCCGATGCGCTGCCGCTCGCGACCCTGCGCGGCGTGGACGAACAGAAGCGCGCCGCTCTCGAAAACCTCACCCGCCTCGCCGATGGGGCGGCGGCGCACGACATGCTGTTGTGGGGCGCGCGCGGCATGGGCAAGTCGGCGCTGGTCCGGGCCTGCATCGCCGCGATCGAGGCGGAAAGGCCGGGGCGGATCGCGCTGGTCCAGCTCGCCCCGGGTTCGCTCGCGACCTTTCCCGCGCTGATCGAGGCGCTGGCGAAGGAGGAGCGCGCCTTCCTCCTGTTCATCGACGATCTCGGCTTCGGCGCGGACGGGCGCGCGGACATGCTCGCCCTCAGGAGCCTGCTCGACGGCGGCGTTCTCCCCCGCCCGCCCCATGTCCGCATCGCCGTCACTTCCAACCGCCGCGCGATCGTGCGGCGCGAGGAGGCCGAAGCGGGCGCGCTCCACGAACGCGACGAGCGGGACGATGCGCTGGCGCTGGCCGACCGTTTCGGACTGACGCTCGCCTTCCACCCCTGCGACCGCGAAGCCTGGCTGGCGATCCTGCGCGGCTACACCGAACCGGCGGGGCTGTATTTCGACGAGGAAGAGGCGCTGGCCTTCGCGATCCAGCGCGGCAACCGTTCGGGCCGGACCGCGCTGCAATTCGCGGTCGAACTGGCCGGGCGCGCGGGCAGGAGGCTCTAGGCGCTACTCGCTATCGGCCTGCTGGCGCAGATATTCCTCCTCCCGGATCGCGCGGGGGTCGCGCAGTTCGCCCTGCGGCTCCAGCCGCTCGCTCTGCAGGCGCTCGATCGGGGCGGCGGGCTCGGCAGCCGGGTCGACCGCCCGCCAGATGATCCCCGCCGTGTCGTCCGAGACGAGAAGCGATCCGTCCCCGGCCCATTCGACCCAGGTCGGGCGGCCATTGGTCTTGTCGTCGCCCTGGAGGAATCCGCCCAGCACCGGCTGCGGCTTGCCCACCGGATTGCCGCGTTCGTCGAAGGGCACGAAGACCACGTCATAGCCCGAAGGCGGCTTGCGGTTCCACGACCCGTGCCGCGCGACGAAGGCACCGCGCGCGAAGGCATCGCCCATGCGGTGCCCGCCCTGCGTGAAGACCAGGCCGAGCGCGGCGACGTGCGGCCCCAGCGCGTATTCGGGATAGCGGGTGTATTCCATGAGGAATTGCGGCATCGGCGCCTCGACCCGGCGGTCGATGGTATTCTTGTAATAGAGCCACGGCCAGCCATATTGCGCGCCGATCGGGACATTGGTGAGGTAATCGGGCACGAGATCCGAGCCGAGCATGTCGCGTTCGTTCACCGTGGTCCAGAGCTCGCCCGTCCAGGGACTGAAATCGAGCCCGTTCGGGTTCCGCAGCCCCGCCGCGAACTGCGCCTGGCGGTTTTCGGCAAGGTCGTATTGCCAGATCATCGCCCGGCCGACCTCGGCCTCCATCCCCTTTTCGCCGATATTGCTGGCCGATCCGACCGCGACGAAGAGGTCTTCGCCATCGGGCGAAAGCTCCATGTTCCGCATCCAGTAATTGCCCGCGGCGGGCAGGTCCATCAGCTTGCGCGGGCTCCCCGTCACCGCGTCCGAACCGAGCTCGTAATCGAAGGCGAGCACCGCGTCGTGGTTGGCGACATAGAGCGTTCCGTCCTTCCAGCTGAGCCCGGAGGGGGAATCGAGATCGGCCTCGCGGATCACCATGCGGATTTCGGCCACGCCGTCGCCATCGGCATCGCGCAGCAGCACGATCCGGTTGGGCGAAGGCCCGGCGGATCCCGCCTTCTCGAACAGGACCGAGGCGATCCAGCGCTCGATCCTCGCCATGATCCCGCCTTCGCCGCCGCCTTCGCGGGCCGGCGCGCGGGTCAGCGTGACGAGGATGTCGCCGTTCGGCAGGGCATAGAGCACGCGCGGATGCTCCAGCCCCTCGGCAAAGCGGTTGACCTCCAGCCCCTGTGCGGCGGTGGGCTTTTCGCCCTCTTCCCAGCCGACCGGATCGGCGATCTGGATCGTGGGGAAGCTCTCCGCCTCGGGCTCCCCCAGCACGGGGTCGGTCCCGGCGACGTCCTCGAGCGGAAGGTCGGCGGTGTCCCCGCGGGTCAGGAACCATAGCGCGGCGGCGAGGACGAGGAGGATCACGAGGAGCGCGATCGCGATCTTGCGAAAAATGGCCATGGCTCCAGCGATTAGAGCGCGCTTCGCCTTGCCGCAACCGGGCTTGCCGCTATGGAGCCTTCGCCATGTACGATTTCCGCCCCGACGAAAGCCTCCCCCCGGCCGAACTGCACCGCCAGCTGCACGCCGCCGCCGATGCCCTCACCGCAGGCGAGCCCGATGCGGTGGCCAACATGGCGAATGTCGCCGCGCTCCTGTGGGAATTCCTGCCCGATCTCAACTGGGCCGGCTTCTACCGCGTGGCGCGGGCGAAGGGGGAGAGTGAAGGCGAGGAACTCGTGCTCGGCCCGTTCGTCGGCCGGCCGGCCTGCATCCGCATTCCCTTCGGCCAGGGCGTGTGCGGCGCGGCGGCGCGATCGGGCGAGACGCAGCGGGTCGAGGACGTGCACGCCTTTCCCGGCCACATCGCCTGCGACGCGGCGAGCCGGTCCGAACTGGTCGTCCCCGTGCTGCGCGATGGCCGGGTGATCGCGGTGATCGACCTCGACAGCCCCTCGCCCGCGCGCTTCACCCGGGACGATGCGGCGGGGATCGAGGCGCTCGCCGCCCTGCTCGCCGCGCGGATCTGAACGTCAGGCGAAGGGGCCGCGATCGCCCCGAAACGAGACAGCGCCCGCCTGCCGCCTTGGGCCGGGTCGCGGCGTGGTGGTAACTTCAGGCTAACCATTCGGGCGGCCGTTCCGGGGCGCGAGTCGCGCGCTTTCCTGCGGCCGGCCATCCTTTGCGGGGGAACCGACATGCCTGCCAATCGCACAATTCTTCGCTCCGCGCTCGGCGCGGCCGCCGGCCTCCCGCTGCTCGCCCTCGCCGCGGCGGCGAGCGCGCAGGACGCGCCGGCGGACGCCGGGCCGATGAGCGAGGAGGAAGTCCGCGAACTCCCGCGCGAATACCGCACCGGCCCGGTCCCGATGTCCGACGTGACCGAAACCAGCGTCGGCCCCGACGGGGTCGAAACGATCACCCGCACTCGCCGGATCGAAAGCGCCGCGCCCCCCGCCGGCGAAACCTATCAGGGCCATGCCAACCCCGCCCCTGCCTATCCCGGCTACCCCCCGCAGGCCCCGACGCCGGTCGTGTTCGAGCGCGAGCAGTGGCTCGAGGAATGCCGCCGCCGCACCGAAGGGCGGGACGAACGCGAGAAGGGCGGCATCATCGGCGCCCTGCTCGGCGCGATCACCGGCGGGATCATCGGCAACCGCGTGGCCGATGGCGAGCGGCTGGCGGGCACGCTGATCGGCGCGGGCACGGGCGGGCTTGCGGGCCTGCTGCTCGGCAACCTGATCGGCGGGGGCAAGAAGAACGACCGCTACGACTGCGAGGCCGCGCTCGACAGCTACATCTCGCAATACGGCTATCCCGCGAGCGGCCCGGCGCGCATCGCCTCGCGCACCATCCCCGCACCCTATCCGCCGGCTGGCTACGCTCCTTCGTACCAGCCGGCCTATGGCTACGGCTACCCGGCCTATTCCTACGCCCCGGCCTACGGCTACGCCCCGCCGCCGCAGATGGTGATGGTGCCGGTGCGCTACGAACAGCAGCAGCGGGTGATCGTGCGCGAGAACGTGCGCGAGGAAAGCGTGCCGGCCGCCCGGTCGATCCCCGAAAGCGCGCCGCGCCCGGTTCCGATCCCGCGCCCGGCCCCCTCGCCCAAGATGATCAAGGGCGACTGACGGGGCCTCATTCGGGCTTGCCCGTTCCCGCGCCGCGGGCCGCGATCTTCGCGGGTGGGGCCTGGTCGGCCGCGCGCAGCTTGACCGGGCCGAGCCGGATCACGTCCTCGCCCTGGCGGATCGTGAAGCCTTGCGCCCCGCGCGTTCCGGGGAGGGCCGCCGCGACGCCCAGAGTCGCCGCCGCCTCCTCGGCCACGCGCAGGCGGTATTGCCCGTAGGGCACGCGCTGGAACAGGAAGAAGCCGTCGAATTCGCTGACGGTCCCGGCCACGACATCGCCGCGCGCGTCCACCAGTTCGAGCGCGACGCCCGGCTGTTCGATCCCGTTCGTGCCGAGCAGCATCCCCTCGACCTCCCCGCTGGGCGAGATCGGGATGTCGATCCTGGCCATCACGCCCGGGCGCGGGGTGAGCACGATGCCCTTGACCGCCGGGGCGAGGAAGGGATCGTCCAGCGTGCTTTCGTCCACGCCGACCAGCACCGGGCGGAAGGGGCGCAGGTTGTCGACGATCACGCGGCCGTTTTCGCCGGTATAGGCATCGGTGCTGCGCTGGCCCGCTTCGACCAGCACGTCCTTCAGCACCGCCTCGCCCGGATCGCGGCGCCCGTTGCCGTCGTCGTCGCGGAACACGGTTACATCGGCCTGCCCGTTGCGGGCGAGCTTCGCCTGCGAGACCCGAATACCGCCGCGCACCGGATCCGGGCCGAGGCTGAAGGCGACCTGCACCCCCGCCCCCACCCCGCCGCGGGTCGTGACGAAGGCATCGCCGCGCAGCAGCAGCTGGTCGAAGCGCCGCGTGTAGGCGCCGGTGAAGCGGAATTCGTCGGCCTGCCCGACATACTCGACCTGCCCCTGCACGTCCGAACGTTCGTCGATATTGCCGTCGACCCGGATATTCGCCCGTTCGAACCCGGTGCGCGGCCCCTGGAAGGCCCACACCGCATTGCCGCGCAGGCGCCAGCGGCCCATGCGCGTGTTGGCGAGCAGGCGCAGGCGCGTGTCGGTCCGGCCGGGCAGGATTTCCCCCGCGGTGCGCTCCTGGTGGCTGATCTGGGCGGAGATCGCCACCCGGCCCGCCGTGACCGAGGTCGTCAGCAGCGCCTCGTTGATCTGCGACCCGTCGCGCAATCGCGAATGCTGGATGTCGCCCTGGATCGGCAGCGACCCCTTCCCGAGCGCAAGCGAGGTGTCGAAGGTGAACCCGGCGCGCCAGTCGATCTGGTTGGTCACGAATTCGCTGGTGAAATCGCCGAAGGAAACGAGCCCGTTGACCCCGAGATTGATGTTCCCCACCCGGCCGAGCGCGTTCGCCTCGGCCACCGCGCCCGCGCCGAATTCGTGCGCCGCCGTCAGCTCGACCGCCATCGCGCCGAACGAACGCACGATCGCGCCCTCCGCATAGGTGCGGCGGGCGCCCTCGAAGACGAGGCTCTGCATTCCCAGCGCGACGCTGGTCCTCTGGTCGATCCCGCGCTCGACCCCGACCCCCCAGCGCCATTTCTGCGGCAGGAAGACATTGTCGAGGTTGATCTGCACGAGGTCGCGCTGCGTCTGGAGCACCCCGGCCCAGTAATAGGTCTGCCCCGGTTCGATCTGGCTGAAACCGACCGGAACGCTCGTCCGCTCGCGCCGGATCTGCCCCTGCGGGCCGTAAAGCACGACCTCGAGATCGTTGCGGCCGTAGAACAGTTCGATCTCGACGAATTCGTAGCGCCCGTCGCCCCGATCGTCCTGGAAGGCGATCAGCTGGCCGTTGCGGTAGAGTTCGGCATCCCACCCGGCCGGCAGGGTCCCGCGCAGCGTTGTCGCGGAAAAACGGTTGGTCTGGCCCATCGGGCGGTTGGAGACGAAGGCCCCTCGCCCGACCTGCGTCTGCCCGGTCAGCCGGCCCGCGATCGTCTCGACATCGCCCACCGCTGCCTGAGTCGCCTCGAGCGGGCCGAGCAGGCCGCCGTCGGGATCGTTGCGATAGGCGCGCAGGCGGACGGTCTGGGGGGCGAGCTGGTTGTCGGTCGCGAAACGCGCGGAATAGCTCGCGCCGAGCGCCTCGCCCGCGGCGTAGAGTTCGACCCGGCCCGCGCTGGGCCGGCGCCCGGCCTCGCCGCTCGTCACCTCGCCCTGCGCGACAACGTCGAGTGAGGGCGTGCGCCAGGGGCGATATTCCATCTCGGCGGTGGGAAACCGGCTGAGATCGAAGGTCTGCTTCGGCCGGCGGTCGAGTCGCGCCGCGCGACTTCGGCGCTCGATCGCCTGCATGAACGGCAGGTCGCGCTCGCTCTCCAGCCGGATGATCGCGTTGTAGAGGTCCGGCTTGAAGGTGATCCCGAACCAGCGCGACAAGGCCCCGGTATCGACGCACCAGCCTTCGGGCGTGTCGTGAATGTCGCCCGCGATCGGGGCGCGGCCGCCCTCCACGTTCATGTTTTGTACCGTGTCCGAATCGCGATCGAGAGTGAAGGTCTGGTCCTCCGCGAAAAGCCAGCCAGTTGCGCGGCGCGACTTCTTGTCGATGCGGATCGGCAGGTCGAGCGACTGGATCACGTCGGCAAGGTCGAGGCACACGCCGCGATCCGTGCGGTATCCGCGCACGTCGAGCGTGAGCTTGTACTTGCCGATCACCGGCTGGAGGAAAAGGTAGTCGTCCTCGTTCGCCTGCCACGCGCTCTCCGCCTGCGCGGCGGCGGGCGCGGGCGCGGCCCACAGGCCGAGCGCCGCCGCAAGACCTGCGACGGTGCCGGCAAGGGAAAGGCGGGTGTCGGACATCGGGGCTGCGAAGGTGCGCCGCCGGTTTCCCGGCTCAGTCGAGCCCGGCGGCCGGATCCGGATCGACCCAGGTGTCGAGCGCGGCGAGGAGGCCGCCGCCCGCTTCGGGCATTTCGCGGTATTCGAAACGCAGTTCGCCAGTCATCCCCGCCGCCTGTTCGGGCGTGAGCGCGATCCTGAGGTCGCGCTGGCCGATCTCGGGATAGATCGCCACCCCGCGCAGCAGGACGAGGGGATCCTCCACCCCGGGCTTGGTCACGCGCAATTCGCCATAGGTCGAGCTTTCGCCCGAGCGCGTGACGGTGACGGCGAGTTCCGGCCCGTCCTCGCCCGCGACGATGCGCGGCTGGGCGATGCCGGCTTCGGCTTCGACCCGGCCGTGGCGGACGATGATCGGGATGGTCACGCCGTAGATCGGGATCAGCTGGATCGAGACCTGGTCGGTCGGTGCCTGCTGGGCCGTCGCCGGGCGCGGCTTGGGGATCGCGCGGAAGGACATGTGCACCCGGTATTCGCCGTCGGGCAGGTCCGCCGCGGGCCGCGCGGCGAGCCGCACCGCCTGGGGTTGGCCGGGCGGCAGCACGATGCGCCGCGGGGCGTAGCGGATCATGCCGAGGGCGGCGGTTTCCTTCTCGTTCGCCTCGCTTTGCTCGACCGGGACGAGCTTGCCGTTCTCCGTCATCCGCCGCAGTTCGAGCCCGATGCGATAGGTCGCTTCCTCGTCGCCGATGTTGCTGAGGATCACCTCGGTCCCGCGCCGCCCGTCGAGGATGACGCGGGTCGGCGCAACCAGCAGGTCGCCCTGCGCGCTGACGGGGGTGGTGAGGCTAAGCGAGGAAAAGGCGGCAAGAACGGCCGCGCCGCGCGCGAATGCACGCAAGGCCCTGATGGACATTGGTCAGCTCCCGAGATGGTGCAGCGCGGGCTGGTCCTCCCGGCTGCTCTGCGTAGGTTCACGCAGTTGGGTAACGGGATGTGGTTAACATCCGTCTAACCATGTCTCGCCCCGAAGCGCCTTGCGGAGCTTCCGGAGAGTCCACGCGAAAGGGCCGCGCACCCCGCCGGGGGATGCGCGGCCCTGACCTGGTCGCCTTGCAGGGCGCGAAAACGCGCCCCGCGGGTGGGCTTACGAATATTCGACCGAAACGTCGAAGCTGCCGCTGTAGATGCCCGCGACTTCCGAACCGTCGAAAGTGATCGTGCCGCCGACGGTGAAGTCGCCTTCGCCCGAACCGTCGAGGGTGATCTCGTTGCCCGAAGCGCTCGAGGTGAAGGCATCGAGCTCGATCGTGTGCTCGCCCACGCTCGAGCCGCTGAAGTCGGGGTGATTGAGGTCGATCGAATCGGTCGGCAGGTTGATCGTGACGGCCTTGTTGGCCGTGCCGGTGACATCGAACGCGGCCACGGCCGAGGTGCCCGAGCACACGATGTCGCCCGCCGAGCAATCGAGCACGCCGTCCGCGCCGAGCGTGACGGTGCCGCCGCCGTCGACGACCATGGTGCCGAAATCGAGGCCGTTGGTGTTGTCGAGCGTCAGCGCGTCGAGCACTTCGGCGGTGGCGGTGGCGGTGGCGGTATCATCCTGGGCGAAAGCGGCGGTGCTCATGCCCATGGCGGCGAAGAGGGCAACGCCCGCCGCGCCGAAACGAATCATCTTGGTCATGTCTGGTCCTTCCGAGTGTGGTCTTAACCCGTCGCAGCCATCCGCCCGCCCAAGCGGGCCAGGTGCATGTCTGCCGAACGGACGTGCGGCCCGTTCGTGGTCTCTCGGTAGGAATACCCGGTTCAGGCTTCGTTCGCGCTTATGGTTAACGGCGCGGCAAGACCTAACGCCCCGGGCCGCTCGGTCGGCGGATTTGCGTGGGTTTTGAAGGGGAAGCCGTGGCTAACGCGGTGCTAAATATCGCCCCCGGTAAGTCGCTGGCAAACGAGGTCGAGCTGGTCGAGCGAGGAATAGCGGATCGTCACCGCGCCCTTGCGCGGGTCGGCATCCGCCTTGATTCGCACCGGCAGGCCGAGGAATTCCTCGAGATGGCGCTGCACCGCCTCGATATCGGCGTCGCCTTCGTGCGGGGTGCGATGGGCCACGGCCCCTCCGGGCGAACGGGTGTCCTGCACCGCCCGGGCCGCATCGCGCACCAGCTTCTCTATGTCGCGCACCGAAAGGTTGTCGTTCACCGCCTGTTCGGCATAGCGCGCGGCGTCTTCCTGCCCGATCAGCGCGCGGGCGTGACCCATCGACAGGCGCCCGCTTTCGACCAGGTCGAGCACCTTGCCGGGCAGGCCCAGCAACCGCTGGAGATTCGCGACATGGCTGCGCGACTTTTCGACCATCCGCGCGATTTCCGCCTGGGTCATCCCCTCTTCATCGGCAAGCCTTTGATAAGCCCGCGCTTCTTCGACCGGGTTGAGGTCCTCCCGCTGGAGGTTCTCGATCAGGGCGAGCGCCATGACCTCGCGGTCGTCGAGCTCCCGCACCAGCGCCGGGATCTCGTGCAGGCGGGCCTTCTGCGCCGCGCGCCAGCGCCGCTCGCCCGCGACGAGCTGATAGCCGCGCGGTCCGTGCGGGCGGACGATGATCGGCTGGATCACGCCGCGCGCGGCGATCGAGGCGGCGAGTTCCTCGAGCGCGGCCTCGTCGAAATGCTTGCGCGGGTTGCCGGGCAGCGGGGTGATCGCGCCGGTCGCGACCATCCTGAGCGGCGAATCGCCCGCCGGCGCGCCGGAGGACGCGGGCGCGTCGCGGTCGGACTGGACCAGCGGCTCTTCGCGCTTCATCTCACCCATCAGCGCGCCAAGACCCTTGCCGAGCTTCTTCTTGCGATCGGCGGCGGGGCGCTGCGGGACGGAGAAGCGGATCGGATCGGTCGAGGATTCGCTCATGCCGCTTTCCTTTCCGGCGGAAACCGGCCGATGAGTTCGCGCGCAAGTGCGATGTAGGCGCGGCTGCCGGTGCAGGAATGGTCGTAGACCAGTGCAGGAAGCCCGTGGCTCGGCGCTTCGGAAAGCCGCACGTTGCGCGGGATCACCGTTTCGAACACCAGCTTGCCGAGGCATTCGCGCACGTCGTCCGAAACCTGGTCGGTCAGGCGGTTGCGGCGATCATACATGGTCAGCGCCACCCCGATGATGTCGAGCCCGGGATTGAAGCGCTGCTGCACCCGCTCGACCGTCTGGAGCAGCTGGCTGAGCCCTTCGAGCGCGAAGAATTCGCACTGCAGCGGCACCAGCAGCGTATCGGCGGCGCACAGCGCGTTCAGCGTCAGCAGGCCGAGCGAGGGCGGGCAATCGATGAAGCAGATGTCGTGCCCGCCGTGGCTGGCAAGCGCCTGCCGCAGCCTGGCCGTGCGGTCCTCGACCGAGACGAGCTCGACCTCGGCGCCGCTGAGATCCTGCGTCGCGGGAACCACGTCGAGCCCGGGAATGCTGGTCGGCACGACCGCCTCGGCGAGCGGGTAGCCGTCGACCAGCAGGTCATAGCTCGAGATTTCGCGCGCGCCCGCTGCGACCCCCAGCCCCGTCGAGGCGTTGCCCTGCGGGTCGAGATCGACCAGCAGGGTGCGCCATCCGGTCGCGGCCATCGCGGTGGCGATGTTGATCGCGGTCGTGGTCTTGCCCACCCCGCCCTTCTGGTTGGCTATGGCTATGGTTAGCATGATCCTGTCCTCGCTCGGCGCCCGGCCCACAGGGGCGGCGCAAGACGCTTCAGGCACTCACAATGATGCCCGCTTCGCGATCGGTCAATGAATGTTCCACGTGGAACATCGCTCGAATCGGCTTTTTCGCCTGCCCCAGTTCGTGCGCCGCCGAGCGTCCCTTGGGCAAGACGTAGCGGGTCTGCTTTGTGGAGAAGGGTGCGGATAAGCGCAGGAGCTTGTCGAGCGGTGCGAAGGCGCGTGCCGAAATGACCCGCGCCGGGAAGGGTTCGATCCGTTCGAGCCGTTCGCCGACGACGCGGCAGCGCGAAAGACCGAGCTCCCGCACGCAGGTTGCGAGGAATTCGGCCCGGCGCGCGCGCGATTCGACGAGGACGACCTCCCATTGCGGACGCAGGGCGGCGATCACCAGCCCCGGAAAGCCCGCTCCGGTGCCGAGATCGAGCCAGGGGCCTGCCCCGGATGTTTCACGTGGAACATGTTCGAGCAACTGCGCGCTGTCGGCGATGTGGCGCTGCCACAGCTCCGCCTCGGACGGTTTGGCGATGAGGTTCTGGCGCGCGTTTTCGGCGAGCAGGAGATCGTCGAAGCGTTCGAGCCGCTCCATCGCCGCCGCATCGCCCCACCCGGCGACATAGTCCCTCGCCTGCGCCTCGTCCCCGATCGGTTCCGGTTCGATCACGCCGCGCGCTGCCCCGGCCCGCCCGCGGCCTGCCGGCGGCGCGCATGGACCAGCAGCGCCGAAAGCGCCGCGGGGGTGATCCCCGGGACCCGGCCGGCCGCGGCGAGCGTCGACGGAGCGGCGGCGGAAAGCCGCTCCACCATCTCGTTCGAAAGCCCCGGCACCGCGCCATAGGGGAAATCCGGCGCGAGCGGCAGGGCCTCGCTCGCCCGAAGATCGCGCAGTTCCGCGTCCTGCCGGGCGAGATAGGGCGCGTAGGCGGCATCCTCCGCCATTTCGGCGGCGAGCAGCGGATCGAGCGCGCGCGCCTCCCCCAACCACGGGTCGAGCGTGGCGAGATCGAGCCCGTCGTGCCGCAGCCATTCGCTCAGCGGCTTTTCCCCGCCGTCGCGGCGCACGGCGAGGCCCGCATCCGCCAGGTCGCGGGCATGAACCGGCGTGTCGAACACCGCGCCGATGCGGGCGCGCAATTCCTCGCGCCGTTCGAACCAGGCGCGCCGTTCCTCGCCCACGCAGCCCGCCGCGATGCCGATGCCCGTCAGCCGGGTCGAGGCGTTGTTGGCACGCAGGCGCAGGCGGTATTCGGCGCGCGAGGTCAGCATCCGGTACGGCTCGGACACGCCCTGCAGGGTGAGATCGTCGATCATCACCGCGATGTAGCTGTTCGCCCGGTCGAGCCGCGGCGCCTCGCGTCCCACCGCCGCCGCACCAGCTTCGAGCCCCGCGACTAGGCCCTGCGCCGCCGCTTCCTCGTACCCGGTCGTGCCGTTGATCTGCCCGGCGCAGTAAAGTCCGGGGATGGCGCGCAGTTGCAGGTCCGGCGTCAGGGCGCGCGGGTCGATGTGGTCATATTCCACCGCATAGCCCGGCACGATCATTTCCACCCGCGACAGGCCCGGCATGGCGCGCAGCATCGCCTCCTGCACGTCGACGGGCAGCGAGGTGCTGATGCCGTTGGGATAGACGAGATGCGTGTCGAGCCCTTCGGGTTCGAGAAAGACCTGGTGCCCATCGCGGTCGCCGAAACGGTGGATCTTGTCCTCGATCGAGGGGCAATAGCGCGGCCCCGCCGCCCCGATCGCGCCCGAGAACAGCGGCGAAAGGTGGAGATTCGCGCGGATCGTGTCGTGCGCGGCCTGCGTCGTGCGGGTGATCGCGCAGAACACCTGCGGGTTCATGCGCCGCGCGGTGAGCGGCGACATGGTCCAGCCGTCCGCATCGGAAGCCTGCTCGGGCAGCGCGGCCCAATCGATCGTGCGCCCGTCCAGTCGCGGCGGCGTCCCGGTCTTGAGGCGGGCCATGGGCAGGTCCGCCCCGCGCAGCTGCGCGGCGAGCCGGGTCGCGGCGTTCTCCCCGATGCGGCCGCCCTCGAACCGTTCCTCGCCCCGGAACAGCACGCCGCCGAGGAAGGTCCCGGTGCACAGGATCACCCGCCGCGCTTCGAGCCGGGTCCCGTCGGCCAGCTCCAGCCCGCCGACAGCCCCGCCCTCCAGGACGAGGGCCGCGGCCTCGCCCTCTATCAGCGCGAGGTTCGCCTGCGCGCCGACGGTCTCCTGCACCGCCGCCCTGAACCGCTCGCGATCGGCCTGGACGCGCGGGCCCCACACGGCGCTGCCCTTGGAGCGGTTGAGCATCCGGTAATGCACCGCCCCGGCATCGGCCGCGCGGCCCAGCACGCCGTCGAGCGCATCGACCTCGCACACGAGATGCCCCTTGCCGAGCCCGCCGATCGCCGGGTTGCAGCTCATCGCGCCGATCGCGTCCAGATCGAAGCTGACGAGCCCCGTGCGCGCGCCCATGCGCGCCGCCGCGCAGGCGGCTTCGACCCCGGCGTGCCCGCCGCCGATCACGAGAACATCGAACTCACGCATGACGCGCCAGATAGGCCCTCGCCGGACGAGCGTCAAAGGGGGCGTTTGGCCGAATGTTCCACGTGGAACATCACTTGCCGATGCAGAACCGCCCGAACAGCGCATCGAGCATGTCCTCGGTCGTCGCGCGGCCGGTCAGGCGATCGAACGCGACGCGGGCGCGGCGCAGTTCCTCGCCGATCAGCAGGAGGTCGGACATCCCCTTCGCCGCGGTGAGCGCCTCCGCCGCTTCGGCAAGCCGCGCGTGCTGGCGCCGGTTGAGCGCGGCCTCGCCGGGCCTCGGCAGGCGTTCGCGCGCGAAATCGGCAATGTCCCGCTTGAGCGCGGCGAGCCCCTCCCCCGTCTCGGCGGAGACGCGGTGAGAGGCGCTGCGTTTCGGGCGGAAATCCGCCGCATCGGCGCGCGCGGCGATCTCCCACGCGCCGCTCGGTCCGGCACCCTCCTCCCCCAGCCACAGCACGAGGTCGGCCCGGCCAAGCTGGCCGCGCGCGCGTTCGATGCCGATCGATTCGACCGCATCAGCCCCGATCTCGCGCAATCCCGCGGTGTCGACGAAGGTGAAGGCAACGCCCCCGATCGCGACCGAACGCTCGATCACGTCGCGGGTCGTCCCCGCCACCGGCGAGGTGATCGCCGCCTCGCTCTCGACCAGAGCGTTGAAAAGCGTGGACTTTCCCGAATTCGGCGGCCCGGCGAGGACGACGCGGAAGCCCTCGCCCAAGCGTTCCGAGCGCGGCCGGGCGAGCCATTCGCCGATCTCGCCTGCGAGCCTTTCGATGTTCCACGTGAAACATTCGGGCAGGCCCGCGGCGTCCTCCTCGTCCGAGAAATCGAGCGCCGCTTCAAGCTGCGCGGAAAGGCCCAGCAGGCGGCTGCGCCAGTGATCGACCTGACGCGAGAGCGCCCCGCTCGCGTTCGCGATCGCGGCGGCGCGCTGCAGTTCGGTTTCCGCGGCAAGCAGGTCGGCCAGCCCTTCCGCCTCGGCAAGGTCGATCCGGCCATTGGCGAAAGCCCGGCGGGTGAATTCGCCCGCCTCCGCCGCGCGCAGTCCCGGCAGGCGGGCGAGCGCCCGCTCCACCGCGGCGAGCAGGGCGCGCCCGCCGTGGCAGTGGAATTCGGCGAGGTCCTCTCCCGTCGCGCTGGCGGGGCCGGGAAACCACAGCACCAGCGCCACGTCGAGCAGCGCGCCCTCGCCATCGCGCAGCCGCGCGAGGCTAGCCCGGCGCGGTTCGGGCAGGCGGCCGCACAGCGCCTCGATCGCCGGCGCCGCCTGCGGCCCGCTGACCCGGATCACCCCGATCGCAGCCGGGGGCGCGCCGCTCGACACGGCGAAGATCGTGCTTGCCTCGCTCATCGCGCCGAGAGCCGCTCAGCTTCGGTCGGTGCCCTTGTCCCGATCGCCGGAGCCCGTGGGTCCGCGGCGCGATCCGCCCTGCCCCATCCCGCTTTCGACGAAGCTCTGGAACAGCTTCAGCCCCATCTGACCCATCGGGGCGAGCCGCTCGGCATATTCCTGGAGCTGGTCGGGATTGCTCACCCCCTTCATCGCCCGTGCGAGCTGATCGACATAAATCGTGTTGGCCGGCGAGACATCGGGCAGGCCCATGAAACTCCGCGCCTCTTCGGGGGTGCAATCGATTTCGATGTTGATCTTCACAGGGCCGGTCCTCTTCGTCGCGCCGCCTCTTCTTGCGGACCTCGCTCATTTGGGTTTGCCAAGCCCCGAGCGCAATGGATATGGCGCGTTTCACGTGGAACCGATGGGCGCGGCCCCGTTTGAAGGCTTGCACCCCCCGAACCAAGGAGAGAGCCTGCGATGACCGAGACCGTTTCGATTGCGACGCTTGAAGGCGATGCCAGCTTCGATGCCCATGTCGCCCGCCCGACGCAGCAGCCCCGGGCCGCGATCATCGTGATCCAGGAAATCTTCGGCGTGAACGCCGGGATCCGCCGCAAATGCGACAAGCTCGCCGCCGAAGGCTATCTCGCGGTCGCGCCCGACCTGTTCTGGCGGATCGAACCCGGCGTCGAGCTCGATCCCGATGTCGAGGCCGAATTCAACCGGGCGCTCGATCTGATGGGGAAGTTCGACCAGGATACCGGGATCCGCGACATCGAAGCGACGATCAAGCACCTGCGCGCCAAGGAAGGCATCGCCAAGGTCGGCTGCGTCGGATACTGCCTCGGCGGGCGGCTCGCCTTCATGACCGCTGCGCGCACCGATATCGATGCGAGCGTCGGCTATTACGGCGTCGGCATCGACGGGCTGCTGCGCGAAAAGGACGCGATCGCCAACCCGCTGATGCTCCACATCCCGACCGAGGACGGTTTCGTCGACAAGGCGACGCAGAAAGCCATGCACGAAGGGCTGGACGACCATCCCAAGGTGACGCTGCACGATTACGAAGGGCTCGACCACGGCTTCGCCACGGAAATCGGCCAGCGCCGCGACGAGGACGCCGCGAACATCGCCGACGGGCGCACCTCGGCCTTCTTCGCGGAGCACCTTGCGTGAGCGAGGCGGAGGGGCGCGCGCACCTTGCGCGCTGGCACGCCTACATGGCAGGCGGTAGCGATCCGGCGGTGCTGTCGGATATGCTGGCGGAGGACGCGGTGTTCCATTCGCCGGTCGTCCACACCCCGCAGGCGGGCAAGGCCAAGGTCATGGCCTATCTCACCGCCGCATCGGGCGTGTTCGGCAATGGCAGCTTCCGCTATGTCCGCGAGCTCGTCGACGGGAACGAGATGATGCTCGAATTCGTCGCCGAGATGGACGGCATCACCGTCAACGGGGTCGACATCATCCGCTTTGGCGATGACGGAAGGATCACCGATTTCAAGGTCATGGTGCGGCCGCTCAAGGCGATCAACAAGGTCTGGGAGATGATGGCGCGCCAGCTCGACAACGCGCCGCCCGCCGCCTGAACGAGCGGGCCAGGCCGCGCGGGACCGGGCTAGTTGAGGCAGGCGAAGTTGAGGATGATCCCGCGGGTTTCCTCGTCCAGCCCGGCGGGCAGTTCGCGTTCCAGCACCTCGCGCCGGCCCGCGACGCTTTCGGCGATCAGCACCCGCTTCATCGCCCAGCCGGGACAGGAGCGCTGCGAAATCGCCTTGCGGCCCAGCACCGAAACCCCGGTGTGCCGCGGGTCGTTGCCGATCCGCACCATCAGCGCCACCAGCGCCGATTCCTCGCCTTCGAGCAGCTGCAGGAAATTGCGCCCGTTGTAGAGCAGGAGGCCGGTGATCCCGCGTTCCGGATTGTTGCGCGCGCTTGCGCCAAGGATCGCCTCGACCTCCTCGCGCGACAGGTTCGGCGCCGTGCTGATATAGAGGTACTGGTTTAGCATCATCCCGTCCGGCCCCCGGCGTCCCCGACCCCGACCCGCGAACCCTTACTGGTTCATCGTGTCGAAGAAATCCTCGTTGGTCTTGGAATCCTTCATCTTGTCGAGCAGGAATTCCATCGCATCTACGGTCCCCATCTGCATCAGGATGCGGCGCAGCACCCACATCTTGGACAGGCGGTCCTTCTCCACCAGCAGCTCTTCCTTGCGGGTGCCCGACTTGCCGACGTCGAGGGCGGGGAAGATGCGCTTGTCCGACACCTTGCGGTCGAGCACGATCTCGCTGTTGCCGGTGCCCTTGAACTCCTCGAAGATGACCTCGTCCATGCGGCTGCCGGTGTCGATCAGCGCGGTGGCGATGATCGAGAGCGAACCGCCTTCCTCGATGTTGCGGGCGGCGCCGAAGAAACGCTTGGGCCGCTGCAGCGCGTTGGCATCCACGCCGCCGGTCAGCACCTTGCCCGAGGAGGGAACGACGGTGTTGTAGGCCCGGCCGAGGCGGGTGATCGAATCGAGCAGGATCACCACGTCATGCTTGTGCTCGACCAGGCGCTTGGCCTTCTCGATCACCATTTCGGCGACCTGCACGTGGCGATTGGCGGGCTCGTCGAAGGTCGAGGAGATCACCTCGCCCTTCACCGAACGCTGCATGTCGGTGACTTCCTCGGGCCGTTCATCGACCAGCAGGACGATCAGGAACACTTCCGGGTGGTTGTCGGTGATCGCCTTGGCGATGTTCTGCAGCAGCACCGTCTTGCCGGTGCGCGGCGGGGCGACGATCAGCGCGCGCTGGCCCTTGCCCTGCGGCGCGATGATGTCGATCACGCGGGCCGACTTGTCCTTCACCGTCGGGTCGAGCTGGTCGAGATTGAGCTTCCTGTCGGGGTAGAGCGGCGTCAGGTTGTCGAAATTGGTCCTCAGCCGCACGGCCTCGGGATCGTCGAAATTGACCTTGTAGAGCTGCGTGAGCGCGAAGTAGCGTTCCCCGTCCCTGGGCGCGCGGATCTCGCCTTCGACCGTGTCGCCCGTCCTCAGGCCCCACTTGCGGATCTGGTTGGGCGAAACATAGATGTCGTCCGGCCCGGCAAGGTAGTTCGCCTCGGGCGAGCGCAGGAAGCCGAACCCGTCCTGCAGCACCTCGATCGTGCCGATGCCCATGATCTTCTCGTCATATTCCTCGTCCTCGGCGAGCTCGCGCAGGATCGAGAAGAGCAGGTCCTGCCGCCGCATGGTCGAGGCGCCCTCGACCCCGAGTTCTTCCGCCATGGCGACGAGGTCGGCCGGCGTTTTCTTTTTAAGGTCCTTGAGATGCATGGGAAAAATCCGAAAGAAGGGCTCCGGGAGGAGCCGTTGGGAAGGCCGGCTGGTCAGTACCTCCCCGTTCGGGAAGGCGCCTTGGCGGACCGGACCCGATGCCGGACAGGCGACCGGATCCGGCATGGCGCGAGGCTGGGCTTGGAGAAAGCAGACTCGGACCGGGAGAACCCCGGTCACCGGATGGAACGCGAGGTCGGATAGGTTCGTGCGGGCGCAAAATCAATCGGGGTTTTCGCCCGCCCCGGCGAAAATGCGCCGGGCGCTGCCCGGACCACGGCGAACCGCCCGCTCCGCCCCGCCGGCTCAGGACAGGTAGAAGCGCACCACGTAGACCGTCACCACGATCAGGACCAGCAGCACGCCCGGAATCTCGCCCACCATCCGCAGCCGGCTTTCGCTCAGCGGCCGCTCGCCCCGCGCCATCTTCTTCGTCTTCGACACCAGCCAGCCGTGATAGCCTGTCAGCAGCAGGACGAGCGTGATCTTGATGTGCAGCCACCCTTCGGTGAAATATCCCATCGCCCAGGCCTGCGTCAGCCCCAGCACCCAGACGATGATCAGGCTGGGCGTGAGGATGATCTTGCGCAGCAGGCCCATGCGCCGCGCCCATTGCGCTTCCTCGGGCGAACCGGGCGCCGCATCGAGCATGTAGATGCACTGGCGCGGCAGCATGAACAGGCCGGCGAGCCAGAAGGTCATGAAGATGACATGGCCCGACACGAGCCAGGGATAGATCGTCAGGATCGCGTCTTTCATCACCTATCCCCTGAGCGCGGCGAGCAGTTCCTCGACATGGGAAATCGGCGTGTGCTGGCCGATCCCGTGGCCGAGATTGAAGACGTGCGGCCGCTCGGCGAAGGCCTCGACGATGGCGCGGACCCGCTTAGGCAGCATCGCGCCTCCCGCCTCGACCAGCAGCGGGTCGAGATTGCCCTGCACCGGCATCCCGGCGGGAAGGCTCGCATGGACCCAGGCCGGGTCGAGCGTTTCGTCCATGCCGATCGCGTCGACCCCGGTTTCGCGCGCATAGGCCGGAAGCTTCGCGCCCGCGCCCTTGGGAAAGCCGATCACCGGCGTGTCGGGGTGCGAGGCCTTGAGCTCGGCGGTGATGGCGGCGTTGGGGGCGATCACCCAGCGTTCGAATTCGTCGGGGGCGAGGCTGCCCGCCCAGCTGTCGAACAATTGCACCGCCTCGGCGCCCGCGTCGATCTGCCCGCGCAGGTATTCGACGCTGGTTGCGACGATCCGGTCGATGATCGCCTGCAGGCGGCCCGGGTCCCTGTAGGCGAGCAGGCGCGCCGGGCCCTGGTCCTTCGAGCCCTCGCCCGCGATCATGTAGGTCGCGACGGTCCAGGGCGATCCGGCAAAGCCCAGCATCGTCACCGTGTCGGCGATCAGCGCCCGCGTCAGCCGCACGGTCTCGTAGATCGGCTCGAACCGCTCGTGCGCGGGGGTGAAGCTGTCGAGATCGACCTCGAGCAGGGTCGGGGAGAGCTTCGGCCCTTCGCCCGCCATGAATTCGAGCCCCTGCCCCATGGCGTGCGGCACGATCAGGATGTCGGAGAACAGGATCGCCCCGTCGAAACCGAACCGCCGGATCGGTTGCACCGTGATCTCGGCCGCCGCCTCGCTGTCGTAGACGAGCGCGAGGAAACCGCCCTTCTCGGCGCGCAATTCGCGGTATTCCGGGAGATAGCGCCCCGCCTGGCGCATGAGCCAGACCGGCGGGACGGGCTGGCGGGAACCTTTGAGCGTGTCGAGCAATGGACCGGGCATGGGGATTCCTTAAACGAAAATAATAGATTCTTAAAAGGATTGATGGTCACAGTTGGCCCTGTGGAAAGCGGGAATTACCGGGCCTTGCCCGATTATCCCTGAGGAGGCCAGCCTCCTTGTGGCCGTGCGACTCCCGTTCGCGGCGCGGTCAAGGCAAGGTTATCCCCGCTCTTCCCAGCCTGTCGATAGCGGCTGTCCCGTGTCGACAAGCCTTCTGGCGAAAACACCGGCAGCGGGCAGGAAAATCCCTCCCCGGCTTGTCCACGAAAGGCTCCCGTGGTTTATGCCCCCTGCTTTCCACAGGCGGGACAGCGCGAAGGACGGCATGAACCGACTCAACCTCCATCTCGTATCGGATTCGACCGGCGAAACGCTCGAGATGATCGCGAAGGCCGCGCTCGCGCAGTTCGACGATCCCCATGTCAGCCGCCATTTCTGGCCGATGGTCCGTTCGCGCCAGCATCTCGACCGGATCGTGCCCGAACTCGCCGCCAATCCGGGCCTCGTGCTCTACACGCTGGTCAATCCGGAAAGCCGTTCGCGGCTGGAGGAGCATTGCCGCCACCTCGGCCTTCCCGCCGTCGCGGTGCTCGATCAGGTGACCGCCGCGCTCGAAAGCCAGCTCGGGCAGGAGGCGCACGGGCGGCCCGGGCGCCAGCATTCGATGGACGAGCATTACTTCCGCCGGGTCGATGCGATCCAGTACACGATCGCGCATGACGACGGGGTCGGGCAGGAGGAATGGGAACAGGCCGACATCGTCCTCGCCGGGGTGTCGCGCACGTCCAAGACGCCGACCAGCATCTATCTCGCCAATCGCGGCTACAAGGTCGCCAACATCCCGCTGGTGGTCGAAAGCCCGCCGCCCGAAACCCTGTTCGGCCTGCGCCACCCGCTCGTCGTCGGGCTTACCACCGCGCCCGAACGGCTGGTCCAGATCCGGCGCAACCGCCTGCTCACCCTGAACGAGACGACCGAAACCTCCTATGTCGACAACGACCGGGTCAAGGCCGAACTGCAGTTCGCCCGGCGGATGTTCGCCGACAACGGCTGGCCGGTGATCGACGTGACCCGCCGCTCGATCGAGGAAACGGCGGCGGCGATCATCCGCCTGGTGCACGAACGCTCGCGCCGCGCGCCGCAGGTCGACGGGGTGTCGAAGCCGATATGAACGCACCGCTGATCCTCGCTTCGCGTTCCGCCTCACGCCGGGCGATGCTCGATGCCGCGGGCGTTGCCTACGAGGCGATCCCGGCCGATCTCGACGAGCGCGCGGTCGAATATTCGCTCGCCGGGGCCGAGCCCGCCGAGATTGCCGAAGCGCTCGCGGTCGCCAAGGCGGCCGCGGTCGCCGCCGCCAATCCCGAGGCGCTGGTGCTCGGCAGCGATTCGCTGGTCGTCGCGGGCGGGCGCCGCTTCGACAAGCCCGCCAGCCGCGGCGAGGCCGCCGAACACCTGCGCTTCTTCTCGGGCAGGGTCATGGAACTCCACGCCGCCGCCGCGATCCTGCGCGGCAAGGGCTGCGAATGGAGCCACGCCGCGCGCGCCCGGCTCCACGTGCGCGAATTGTCGGATCGCTTCATCGAGACCTATCTCGACGCCGAATGGCCCGCGGTCGGCCAGTGCGTCGGAGTCTTCCGGATCGAGGGGCCGGGCGTGCAATTGTTCGAGGGGATCGAGGGCGACACCTTCACCGTGCTGGGGATGCCGCTTCTCCCCGTGCTCGGCGCGCTGCGCGAGTTGGGAGTGCTCCCGGCATGAGCCGCGCGCCCAATGCCAGGCCCTATGCCGAGGTGATCGGCGATCCCGTTGCCCGATCGAAATCGCCCGCGATCCACAATTTCTGGCTCGAAAGGCTCGGGATCGACGCCGAATACCGCGCGGTTCGCGTGACCGCGCAAGGCCTGGAGGAATATTTCGCATCGCGCCGGGCCGATCCGCTGTGGCGCGGGTGCAACGTGACGATGCCGCTTAAGCAGGAGGTGTTCGGCGCGCTCGACCGGGCCGATCCCCATGCTGCGGCGATCGGGGCGGTCAACACCGTTTACCGCGACGCAAACCTGCTCGCGGGGACCAACACCGACACGCTCGGCTTCCTCGAACCGCTGCGCCCCGCGCTCGGCGCGCGGCACCTCTATCGCATGGCGCGCGTCATCGGCACGGGCGGCGCCGCGCGGGCGATCGTCCACGCGCTGGCCGAAAGCGGCTTCACCATCGTCCTTGCCGGGCGCGACGAGGCCAAGGCGCGCGCGATCCTCGACGAGCTCGCCCCCGCCGGCGAACATCACGCCGCCCCGCTTTCCCATTTCGCGGACCCCACCGATTTCGCCTTCGACGATCGCGCGGGATGCCTCGATCTCGTCGTCAACGCCTCGCCGCTCGGGATGACGGGCCAGCCGCCGCTCGCCTTCGACTGGAGCCACGCGCCGCCGCGCAGCATCGCCTACGACATCGTCACCGACCCGGTCGAAACGCCCTTTCTTCAGGGCGCGCGCGAACGCGGGCTGGCGACGGTCACGGGCCTCGCGATGCTGGTCGGACAGGCCGCCGCGGCGTTTGAATGCTTCTTCGGCCGATCCCCGCCGCGCGATGCCGATGGCGAATTGATGGAGAGCCTGCGCCGATGACCGCCGAAACGCCTTCCCGCCCGCCGCTGATGGTCGGCCTGACCGGCTCGATCGGCATGGGCAAGTCGACGGTCGCCGCCATGTTCGAACGCGCGGGCGTGCCGGTGTTCGACGCCGATGCCGAGGTCCGCGCGATGCAGGGTCCGGGCGGCGAACTGGTCGGCCGGATCGAGGAGGCCTTCCCCGGTTCGACCGGCCCCGAAGGCGTGATCCGCGAGGCATTGGGCGCGCAGGTGTTCGGCGACCGGGACCGGCTCGCCAGGCTCGAGGCGATCGTCCACCCCGCAGTCGGCAGGAAGCGCGCGCGCTTCCACGCGGACAACGCGCAGGCGGACATGGTCCTGTTCGACATCCCGCTCCTGTTCGAGCGCGGCGGGGCGGACGCCTTCGACGCGGTGATCGTCGTCTCCGCTCCGCCCGAGGTCCAGCGCGAACGGGTGCTCGCCCGGCCCGGCATGACGCCCGCGAAGTTCGAGGACATCCTGAAACTGCAGGTCCCCGATGCCGAAAAGCGCGCGCGCGCGACTCACGTCATCGACACCGGCACCAGCCTCGAGGAGACCCGCGCGCAGGTCGGCCGACTGATCGGGGAATTGCGGGCGGCGCGGGGATAGCGCCGGTCGCCCGCGGCCCCCCCTTGCACATCGCGGCGCATGGGTGGATAGAATCGGGCGATGCAGTCCGATCCCCGCCGCGAAATCGTCTTCGACACCGAAACCACCGGGCTCGACCCCACGACCGGCGACCGGATGGTGGAAATCGGCTGCGTCGAGATGATCGGGCGAGTCCCCACCGGCGCGACCTTCCACGCCTATTACAACCCCGAACGCGACATGCCGGCCGAGGCGGAGCGGGTTCACGGGCTTTCCTCCGCGTTCCTTTCGACCAAGCCGCTGTTCCGCGAGAGCGTTCAGGAACTGCTCGAATTCCTTGGCGATTCCCCGCTGGTCGCGCATAATGCGGGCTTCGATTTCGGCTTCCTCAATGCCGAGCTCGCGCTGATCGGCCTCCCGCCCATCGGGATGGAGCGGATGATCGACACGGTCGCCATCGCGCGCAAACGGCATCCGGGGGCGAAGAATTCGCTCGACGCGCTGTGCACCCGCTACGGGATCGATCGCAGCCACCGGGTGAAGCACGGCGCGCTGCTCGACGCCGAACTGCTGGCGCAGGTCTATATCGAACTGACCGGCGGGCGGCAGATCGGGCTCGAACTGGCGGCGGAGGTTTCGACGATCACCGTGGCGCGCGGCATCGCGCCCGCCGCCGGGCGCCCGCGCCGCGAACCGCGCCCGCACGCGCCGACCCCGGCCGAACTTGCGCGGCACCGCGAATTCGTCGCCGGGATAGAAAACGCCATCTGGGCGCGCTGACCGGCGCCCCGATCCGCCGAGCAAGGAGGAGCCGAAACCATGGAAATCCGCATTTCCGGCCACCAGGTCGATACCGGCGCGGCCCTGCAGGAACACGCGGCCGAGCGAATGGGCGCGATCGTCGACAAGTATTTCGAGCGTGCCCTCTCCAGCCACGTCACCTTCGGCAAGGCACCCGGCGGCAGCTTCACCTGCGACATCGTGACCCACGTGACCCAGGGCCTCATCCTCAAGGCGCAGGGGTCCGCCGCCGACGCCCATGTCGCGCTCGACGAAGCGGCGGGCCGGATCGAGAAGCAGCTGCGCCGCTACAAGCGCCGCCTCACCGACCGTCACGAACGCGCGCAGCAGGTCCGCGCCGAGGAAGAGGCCGCCTACACCATCTTCGCCGCCGAACCGCCTGGCGACGAAGGCGAGGAGGAAATCGCCGCCGAAGCCCCGCCGGTCATCGCCGAAACGCGGGTCGACATCCCGACCGGGACCGTCGCCGATGCGGTGATGATGCTCGACCTGCGCGACACCCCGGCGCTGTTCTTCAAAAACGCTGGCACGGGGCGCCATAATATGGTTTACCGCCGCTCCGACGGGTCGATCGGCTGGGTCGAACCGCGTTAGGACCTTGTGAACCCCCGGCCCGCCAGTATCGCCCGGCACCCGTCGGGGGCACTCCGAAAGGTCCCGTTCGCACAGGGACATGACCCTCGACCCGGAAAAAGGGGCGAGCCCATCGCGACAGGACAGTCCGCCCTCCCCGGGCCTTCTTGATCGGAAACCGGTTTATTCATGGATATCAACATCGCCATCGTGCCCCAAGCGGTCCGCCTCGCCCGGCTCGAATCGAAGGCGCAGGTGCTCGGCGCGCTGGCGGATTGCCTGGCCGAGGTCTACGGGCTTGACGCCGCCGACGTGCTCGAAGGGCTCGAAACGCGCGAGGCTCTCGGCAGCACCGGGTTCGGGCGCGGCATGGCGATCCCGCATTGCCGCCACGCCAAGGTGAACAAGCCGACGCTCGCGGTCCTCAAGCTCGACCACCCGGTGGATTTCGCCGCCGCCGACGCGCAGCCGGTCGGCCTCGTCTTCGGCCTCGTTTCGCCGGAGAATGCCGGGGCGATCCATCTCCACGCGCTCGCCGCGATCTCGCGCCTGATGCGCGACGAGGCGAGGCTCCAGGCGCTCGCCGACGCGCCGGATGGCGAGGCGCTCTACGCCGTGCTGACCAACCAGTTCCTGCGCAATGCTGCTTAAGGACGGGCTGCCTGAGGGCGGACCGCCGGCCAGGTGACACGATGACGGATGCCGGGTCGCACGACCGCAGCAGCGCCGAGGCGCATCACCGCGCGCTCGAACGGCTTTACGCCTCGGCCCCGGTCAACGCCAAATTCCCCTCCACGCTCGAAATCCCGGGAGAGGGGCGCTCGCGCCTCGTCTTCACCGTGCGCGAGGACGTCTACCACGCGGCCGGTGCGGCGCACGGGACGATCTATTTCAAGATGCTCGACGATGCGGCCTTCTACGCCGCGAACACGCTCGCGACCGACCGTTTCCTGCTCACCACCAGCTTCAACCTCCATTTCACCAAGCCGGTGCGCGCGGGCGAGGTCGTCGCCGAGGGTCGCTGGGTGAGCGGGCGGCGCCGGGTCTTCGTCGCCGAGGCCCGGCTGGTCGATGCCGAGGGCGAGGAGATCGGCCGCGGCACCGGCACCTTCATGCGTTCGCGCATCGCGCTTTCGAGCCTGCCGGGATACGCCGCGGACACCGCCGCATGAGCGGGCGCCTGCCCGCCCATGTCGAAGTCGGCGCGATCCTGCGCATGGCCGAGGCCGGGGGCGGCATGGCGACGGTGCTGGCGAAGGGCGAACGCGATGCGGGGACCGTCCTCGTCGTCATCATGCGGCGCGGCGAAAATGCCAGACTCCACGAGCGTATGCCGGGGCTCGATTTCGAGCGCCGCTGGACCCTGACGCGCACGCAGGACGCGCAAGATAAACAGGCGTTCGCCGACTATCTCGAGCGGCGCAGGCGGCAGGATCCCGACACCTGGATCGTCGAGATCGACGTCGACGACCCGGAGAAATTCGCCGCGCTCCTGCCGCAATAGGTTGACTGGGTTTCAGATGAGACTATTTCCCCGCGACCTTCTCGGTGCGCAGGCCAGGACGCGGACAATTCGGTCCGCTGATCGGCACGCAGACGGGGAGCCGCCGGCAGGCACGACGAACCACCCCCATATTACCCCCCGCGAGATACTCGCAAACAGGTTCCCGCCTGCGTCGGAGCGCGCTCACCGCACAGTACGAAGAAACGATGAGTCGCAGGACTTATTCCCTCAGCGCCCTCGCCATCGCGGCGACGGCCAGCCTGAGTTTCTCGAGCGCCGATGGCGCCGAGGCCCTCGCGCAGGCGACCGAGGGCGAGACGCCCCCGGCGGACGCGCAACCGGCCGCACCGGCCGACGACATCGCGGAAATCGTGCCGCAGGACACCGTCTTCATCTCAGAAGAGGTGGTCCAGCCGCTCGGGCCCGAAGCGGGCACCGCCGAAACCCCCGACTTTCCCCCCGCCACCTCGCTCCACGAGCTCGTCGCGCGGATTCCCGCCGATGATCGGCTGGGCGAGGAAATGGCCTGCCTTGCCGGCGCGGTCTATTTCGAATCGCGCGGCGAACCGCTCGCCGGGCAGCTTGCCGTGGCGCAGGTCGTCATCAACCGCGCCGAGGACGCCCGCTTTCCCGCGAGCTATTGCGGGGTCGTCTACCAGCGCGCGCAGTTCTCCTTCGTGAAGAACGGGCGGATGCCGCAAATCCGCACCCACACCGCCGCCTGGCAGCGCGCCAAGGCGATCGCGCGGATCGCGCATGACGGGATGTGGGAATCCGTCGCGGGCGACGCCGTGTTCTTCCACGCGAACTACGTCCGCCCGAAATGGAGCTACCGCAAGCAGCGGCTTGCCCAGATCGACACGCACATCTTCTACAGGTGATCGGGCCGAGCGTCTGAACGAACAGCCCTCGCCCCAAGCGGCGGGGGCTTTTCGTTGGCGCGTTTCGCTCCCGCGGGGAGCGCAAGGCCGGGCGGCCGCCCGCAGCCGTTCGCGCGACGCGCGAAACGGCGGCGAGGCTTACAGGGAAAGCTCCACCCATACGGGCGCATGGTCGCTCGCCTTCTCGCGGCCGCGATGGGCCTTGTCGACGCCGACGACGGTGATCCTGTCGGCCAGTTCGGGGGACAGCAGGATGTGGTCGATGCGAAAGCCGTGGTCGCGCGGCCACGCGGCGCCCTGGTAGTCCCAGTAGGTCCACACGCCGCCGCGCGGATTGAGGGTCCGCACCGCATCGGTCCAGCCGTCGCCGAGCAGCCGGCTATAGGCCGCGCGCGATTCGGGCTGCATCAGCGCATCGTTCGCCATTGCCCTGACCGACCAGACGTCGTCGTCCTCGGGGATCACGTTGAAATCGCCGAGCACCACCGCCGGGACCTCTTCGGCCCAGATCGCCGCCATGCGCGCGCGCAGGCGCTCCATCCACGCGAGCTTGTAGTCGAACTTCGGCCCCGGGTGCGGGTTGCCGTTGGGCAGGTAGAGGCAGGCGACGCGCACCGTGCCGGACGGGCCGACCGCATCGACCTCGAGATAGCGCGCCTGTTCGCCCTCCCCGTCCTTCGGCCCGTCGATCCCGAGCCCGCGGCGGACCTCCTTCGGCGGTTCGAAGCCCGCCCCGCCGTCGGTCAGCACCGCGACCCCGTTGAACGCCTTCTGCCCGTGGGTGAGGACGTGATAGCCGAGCGCCGCGATCTCCTCCGCCGGGAAGGTCGCATCGAGGCTCTTGATCTCCTGCAGGCAGGCGACCGCGGGCCGCGTCTCGACGAGCCATTCGAGCAGCCGCGGCAGGCGCGCCTTGATGCCGTTGATGTTGAAGGTGGCGATTTTCATGGGGGGCGTGATGCCCCGAAGCAGCCGCGCTGTCTAACCCAAATCCCCGGGCCTAGATCCCGAAGCTCGACCCGCAGCCGCAGCCCGCCGCCGCATTGGGATTTTCGACCCGGAAGGCCGCCCCGCCGAGCGATTCGACGAAATCGACCACGCTGCCTTCGACGAGATCGAGGCTGACCGGATCGACCACCAGCTTGACCCCGTCGGTCTCGCTCACGCTGTCGTCGCCATCGGCCCCTTCGGCGAGGTCGAACTTGTACTGGAAGCCCGAACAGCCCCCGCCCTCGACCGAAAGGCGCAGGATGGCCGGCTTGGTCTGCTTTTCGGCGATCAGCGCGACTCGCTTCGCGGCGGCGGGGGTGAGGGTCAGGGTCTGGGTCTGGGTCTGGGTCTGGGTCTGGGTCTGGGTCTGGGTCATGATGTCTCCAAAATAGGGCGGGATGCCGCCGCGCTCAAGATGCGAAGGTCACGTCTGGATGTAGGAACGCAGCGCCTCGGCCTCGTGCTCGACCGAATCGATCTTGAACTTGACCAGATCGCCGATCGATATGAAGGCGATCATCCGCCCGTTTTCGACCACCGGGAAATGGCGGAAGCGGCGGCGGGTCATCATGCTCAGCGCCTCGTCCACACAGGTCGATGGTTCGACCGTGACAGCCGGCGACGTCATGATCTCGCTGACGGGCAAGTCCATGCAATCGCGGCCCTTTTCGGCGATCCGGTAGATCACGTCGCGTTCCGACACGATCCCCGCGACGCGCCCGTGGCGCAGCACGGGAAGCGCCCCGATGCGCTGTTCGGCAAGCATCCGCACGGCCTGCGAAACCGGGGTTGCGGCATCGCAGGAAATTATGTCCTCGGCGGCCCGCCCGGCGATGATCCTGGCAATGGTCATTATCGACTCCTCTCTCCGCGAGGGAGGATGACATTCTTGCCCGCGAAAGGCGAATCCCGCTTGAACCGCCGCAGCGCAAGGGCAGTTGCGCGCGCGGCGTTTGCAATGCGGTGCGATTCGCCCCATTGGGGGGCAATGGCCGACAAGTCCCCGCTCGATAACCCGGAAAACGCCGCCCACGCCTGGGCGCGCTATCGCCAGATCATGAAGCTGCTGCTGGTGGTGACGATTGCGACCGTGACGGTGGCGCTCGCCCTGCTCTATGCCTTCAACGGCATGGTCTCGGTGCATTACTTCATCGCGGTCGCGCTCGGCATCGCCTTCACTATGCTGCTGTCGGGCGGCCTGATGGGGCTGGCGTTCCTGTCCAACGGGACGGGCCACGACGAGGCGGTGGACAACCGCCTTCCGCAGGCCGACGAACTGTTCGGCCGCCGGGACCGCGACTAGGCCTCATTCCCCGCCCAGCGGGGCGAGGCGATAGTCCTCGACCGGAACCCCGCCGACGAGATGTTCCTCGATGATCCGTTCGAGCGCTTCGGGCGTGCACGAATGGTACCAGACGCCATCGGGCCAGACGACCGCGATCGGCCCCTTGTCGCAGATCTGGAGGCAGTCGGCCTTGCTCCGCTGCACCCCTCCCCCCGGACCTTTCGGATGGTCCGCGCTCCGCTTCGGCCCGACGAGGCCGCGCTCCTTCAGGCGGGTCTTGAGAAAGGTCCAGGCCTCTTCCCCCGCCTCGCGCGAGCAGCACTTCGCCTTTTCGGAAAGCGCGCACAGGAAGATGTGGCGTTCGACCGGCGCGGTGTCGTCCCGGCCCGCGGAGCTGGCGTAATGCCGGGTCAGTGCGGACCGGGCGGAGAGGAGTTCGGTATCGCTCATGGCGCCGCCCGCTCCCCGTCCGACCGCGGGCCGAGCCAGCGATCGAGCCACGCGAACACCGTCTCGTGCCATTGCAGCGAATTCGCCGCGCCCAGCACCCAGTGGTTTTCGTCCGGGAAGACCAGCAGCTGCGAGGGGATGGAGCGTTCCTGCAGCGCGGTGAAGCTCTGCAGGCCCTGGGTGTAGGGCACCCGGAAATCCTTCTCGCCGGTGACGACCAGCATCGGCGTCTGCCAGTTGTCGACGTAATTCACCGGGTTCCAGCGTTCGTAGGTCTCGCGCGCCTCGGCATAGGAACCGCCGAAATCCCAGCGCGGGAACCACAATTCCTCGGTCGAATAATAGAAGCTCCTGAGGTCGAACAGCCCGTCATGCTGGACGAGGCAGTCGAACCGGTCGGGCCAGTTCCCGGCGATCCAGTTCATCATGTACCCGCCATAGCTCGCCCCCATGGCGCAGGCGCGCGTCCCGTCGATCTGGCTGTCGAGCGCGAGCGCGGCGGCAAGGCCCTTCTGCAGGTCCTCCAACGGCTTTCCGCCCCAGTCGCGGTTGATCGCGTCCATGAAGTCCTGTCCGTATCCCGCGCTGCCGTGGAAATCGACCGAGATCACGGCATAGCCCTGGCTCGCCAGCACGCGCGGGTTCCAGCGCGAGGACCACGCATCGTTGAAGCTCCCCTGCGGACCGCCATGGACATAGAGGATCGCGGGGATCGGCCCTTGCTGGTTCTCCAGCCGGGTGATCTGGCCCCAGACCGTGTCGCCCCCGGCGCCTTCGAAGCGGAACCGCCGCGTCAGGATCGAGGCGAACCGGCCCATCCGGCTCGTCACCACGTCGGTCAGCGGGCGCGCCCTCCCGAGATCGCGCGAAAGGTGGAGTTCCGGCGGCACCCCGATCGAATCGCGCGTGAACAGGAGGCCGCCGCCGGCCAGCGGGGCGAGCCCGCCGATATGCGCCTCGTTGCCGGCGATGAGGTCGAGCCGCGTCACCGCGCCGCTTGCCGGATCGATCCTGAAGGCCGGCACGTCGAGCGTGTCGGCGGCCGTCGCCAGCAGGTAGGACCCGTCCGCGCTCCAGGCGAGCGCGCCGAAGGAGAGGTCCGTGCCTTCGGTCAGGGCGCGCGTTTCCCCGGTCGAAAGGTCGCGCAACTGCACCACCAGCCGGTCGGATTCGTAGCCGGGCCGCGCCATGGCGAGGTAGGCGAGATACTTTCCGTCGGGCGAAGGCGCGGGCGCGGTGTCGGCCGCGTCGTTGTCTGCGGTGAGTTCGACCGGGCCGGCGCCCGAAAGGTCGTTCCACCAGATGTCGCGATCGGTCGAGCCGGGCTCGTCCGCATCCGCCTCGCGCACGACGAAATAGACGCCCGATCCGTCCGGGGCCCAGGCAATGTCCTCCGCCCCGCCGAAAGGCATGGTCGGCGTGTTGCCGGTGACGCCTTCCCCCGGAGCGCCGTCGAGCGGCAGGGGCTCGCCGACCACCGCGCCGTCCTCCATGCCGTAGACGAAGACGCGGTTGAACACGCCCGGCCTTACCCAGCGGTCCCAGTGGCGGTAGAACCCCGCATCGCCTTCATAAAGCCGCCCGGTGCCCGGGCTGTCCCCGCCCTCTTCGCCGTCTTCGCAGCCCGGGGCCGGGCAATCGCGCGCCACTTCGCTCCACAGCGCGACCCGGTCGCCCGCGGGCGAGAGCTTGAAGCCGTCGATGTCCGTGCCAGGGATGTCCGCGACCAGCGCGGGTTCGGCGGCGATCCGGCCGTCCCCGCCGCCCGGCCCGGGCGCGGCGCGCCACAGGCGGGAGCGGGCCTCGCGGTCTTCGCCGGGATGCTCGCTGCTGAGGAAATAGACGAAATCCCCGGGTCCGAAGGCGAGGCCGTGCGCCTCCATGCCGAAATCGAGTTCGACCGGGTCGGCCCCTTCCCTCGCAAGGTCGAGCAGGTAGTGACGCCGCGTGCGTTCGAGCGTTTCGGGATCGGTCACGGTCACGCTGTAGACCGCGCGGTGTCCGTCCCCGCTCACGCTCGGCGCGCCGAGGCGCGGCATGGTGACGAGATCGCGCGCGCCCATTGCCGGGGCCGCGAGGCCGGGCACGGCTCCCGCCGCGGGTGCGCGATCGTCCGCGGCGAGCGGCGGTGCTGCGAGAAGGGCGAGGCAGGCGGCGAGAGCGCCGGTCATGGATCGGTTCATGACCGCGCGTGTTAGCGTCTCGCCTCCGGCCTTGCCAGAGAAAGCCGGGGCCAGAGAAAGCCGGGGCCAGAGAAAGCCGGGGCCAGAGAAAGCCGGGTCAGCGGCGCTTGCCCGCGATCCGCGCGATTTCGGCCTGCACCATCTTCTCTACCATGCCGGGCAGGTTCTCGTCGAGCCACCTGGCCAGCATCGGGCGGAGCATTTCGCGCACCATGCCTTCGAGCGAGGTTTCGCCCGAACGGACGATCTGCGGGCGCGCGCCCGGTTCGGCGAGCATGGCGAGCGCGGCGAGGTTTTCCTGCATCGCGCCGCGCACCTTCTCGGCGATCAGCGGGGCGTCGTCTTCCTGGCGCGAGGGATCCTCCCCGCCGCTGTCCGATTCGGCGAGGTCCATGTCGGAAAGGTCGAGCACGTCCTCGCGGCCGTCTTCGGCCGGGCGCGTCCGCGCGGCGAATTCCGCCCGCTCCGCGCCCGCTTCGAGCCGGCGGCGTGCCTGCAGCGCGTCTTCGCGATTGTCGCGCGCGATCACCTTCTTGATCGATTCCAGGATTTCCTCGACCGACGCTTCGCCGCTGTTCGCCATCTTCGCCTCGATTCGTGACCCGAACTGCGAGCCGCTTGCGAACCTGTCCCGAATCGGGACCTACTGGCGTTCGCCGGGCTCCAGCACGGGGCCGAATGTCGCGTCGGCGGCGGGAATGTCAACGGTCCGGGTCGATTCCGCCTGCGGTTCGGGATCGCGGTCCCAGTCCCAGATGCGGCCGCGGACCCGTTCGTAATTGACGGTCGGATCGTAGAGCGGCCCGCCGGTGTCGAGGTTGAGGTCGCGCGCCTCGGCCCGGCCCATCGCGGCGAGCAGGCTGAAGCCCGCGACATAGGCGTTGCGCCGCGCGGTGACGAGCTGGGCGCGGGCCGAGACGAGCTCCTGTTCGGCGTTGAGCACGTCGAGGATCGTGCGGTTGCCGATCGAGTTTTCCGCGCGCACGCCTTCGAGGCTCAGCTCGGCCGCCTCGACCGCGGACCTCGAGCTTTCGATCACCGCGAGCGAGGCCTGCCAGCTGGCATAGGCGGCGCGGACCTGGGAGATGACGTTGCGCTCGGTCTGGATCATCTGTTCGAGCGCCGCGCTTTCGCGCGCGCCTGCCTGGCGCTGGCGCGCGGCGGGGACGCCGCCCTGGAAGATCGGGATGGTAAGGCGCACCCCGGCATTGGCGGTGACCTCGCGCTGGACGAGGCCGGGGAAATTGCTCCGCAGCGTTCCGAAGAAGTCGGAATAGTCGCCATTGGCGAAGAACGCGATCGTGGGCAGGCGGCCCGAGCCGGCGACCTCGGTGTCGAAGCCCGCCGCCTCGGCCCGCTCGCGCGCGGCGATGAGGTCGGGATTGTTCTCGAGCGCGGTGACCACCGCCTTGCCCACGCTGTCGGGCAGGTTGGGCAGCGGCGGGGGCGCCTCGAGGTCCTCGGGCGGGAGTCCGACCAGTTCGATATAGGTCTCGCGCGCGGACGCGAGGTTGGCGAGCGCGTTGCGAAGGTCGCCCTCGGCCAGCGCGAGGCGGCTTTCGGCCTGCGCCACGTCGGTCAGCGTGGTGTCGCCGATCTCGAACCGGTCGCGCGTCGCCGAGAGCGTCACCTCGAGCACTTCGACCTGGTTCGTCGCGAGCCCGGCGAGCGCCTCGGTCCGCAGCACGTCCATGTAGGCCGCGACGGTCTGGCTGAACAGCGCGCTTTCCGCGCCGCGCAGGTCAGCCTGCCCGGCCTCGACCCGTTCCTCGGCCGCGCGGATCGAATTGCGGATGCGCCCGCCCTGGTAGATCGGCACGTTGAGCTGCGCGTTGACGCCGAGGTTGCGTTCGGGCGGGGCGAAGGCGTTGGCCGACTGGCGGATGAACTCGATATGGGTGGCGGTCGCGTTGAGGCTGGGCAGGCCCTGCCCGCGCTGGATCGGCACCTCCTCGTCCGTGGCGCGCTGGTTCGCCCGCGCCCCGGCAAGCGTCGGGTTGGTGTTGTAGGCGGCCGCGAGCGCATCGCGCAGGGTGTCCGCCTGCGCCGGGGCCGACGCGAGCGCGACGCCGAGCGCGGCGAGGCCTGCGACGCGCCGCAGCGCGCGTCGCGGCGCGGGGACGGTGGGGGGACTCACGGAAAGGACCAGCCCTTGGGCTTGGCGAAGGCGGAGAGGACGGGGATGCCGAGATCCTCGACCGGCATGAAGGCGACTCGCCCGGCGATCCTGCGGCCCGAGGCGAGCCGCGTGACCCCGCGCAGGACCAGCCCGCCGACCACCCGGCCCCCTTCGGCGACGCGCGCGGCGAGGCTGTCGGGCAGCTGCTCGATCGCCCCGTCGATCAGGACGAGGGTGAAATCGCCATCGCCCGGGACCTTGCCCCCGGCGGCCTCGGCGGCGCCTGTCACCTCGAGCGCGCCGACCAGCGGGCGTACCAGTTCGGCGAGGTAGCCGGTGCCGTTCTCGACCACCAGCGCCCGGTCGTCGCGCCGCGCGGCGGCCTCGACCAGCGCCTTGCCGTAGAACAGCGGCGCGGCCAGCGCGCCTCCGCCGGCGAGCGGCACCGACCGGTCGATATAGGCCAGCGCGGCCTTTTCGGGCGGCAGGAAATCCTCGCGCGGGACATCGCGCATCCGCGCGAGCGTCACCTCGTCGTTGACCCCGCTGGTGCGAAGCTGGCTCTTGATCATGAAGCGCCGCGCCTCGGTGGTATCGGGGCCGTTCATTCCGTTCGCCCTCGTCTGTTGCGTCTGTTGCGTTTCTTGCGGCTGTTTCCGTTCAGCCTGCAGGGTTTCAGTCTTGCTCATGTCAACTCCGAAAGCTGTATTAGGAACACAATACAGCACGTCAAGCTCTTCGGCCCCGCCCGTAGCCCCCGGCGGGCGCGGATTAAAGGGACTTCGCGGACGAATGTGACGGGGATCCGGCCCGCAGGGGTGAACTGCGCTCTTGCCAGCGCCCGCTGCCGGGTGCTTTAGGCGCGCGGGCGGGACCCGGGGGATTGTTTTCGACTTACACAGGGATGGCTTCGATGAGTGACATGACGGGCAATGGGCAGGACGTGCGGATCGAGACCGATTCGCTCGGCGAGGTGGCGGTTCCGGCGGATGTCCACTGGGGCGCCCAGACGCAGCGCAGCATCGTCAACTTCCCGATCGGCGGCGAACGGATGCCGTCGGCGCTGGTGCGCGCGCTCGGCATCCAGAAACTCTCGGCGGCGAAGGCCAACATGAAGCTGGGCGTGCTCGATGCGAAGCTGGGCGAGGCGATCGTCCAGGCGGCGCGCGAGGTGATCGACGGGACGCTCGCCGACCAGTTCCCGCTGGTGGTGTGGCAGACCGGATCGGGCACCCAGTCCAACATGAACGCGAACGAGGTGATCGCGAGCCGCGCGAACGAGATCCTGACCGGCCGGAAGGGCGGCAAGGACCCGGTCCATCCCAACGACCATTGCAACATGGGGCAGTCCTCGAACGACACCTTCCCCACCGCCATGCACATCGCCGCGGCGAGCGAGGCGATCGGGCACCTGATCCCGGCGCTGGAGAAGCTGCACGGGGCGCTGGACGCCAAGGCGAAGGCCTTTGCCGAGATCGTCAAGATCGGTCGCACCCACCTGCAGGACGCGACCCCGCTCACGCTCGGCCAGGAATTCTCGGGCTATGCGAGGCAGGTCGAATACGGCATCGCCCGGATCGAGGCGGCGCTGCCGCGCCTGCTCGAACTGGCGCAGGGCGGCACGGCGGTCGGCACCGGGATCAATTCCAAGGCGGGCTTCGCCGAGGAATTCGCCGCGCAGGTGGCCGGGGAAACCGGCCACGCCTTCGTCACCGCGCCCAACAAGTTCGAAGCGCTCGCCGCGCATGACGCCATGGTCGAGGTCTCCGGCGCGCTCAACGTCGTCGCGGTCAGCCTGATGAAGATCGCGAACGACATCCGCCTGCTCGCCTCCGGCCCGCGCTGCGGCCTGGGCGAGATCAGCCTGCCCGCGAACGAGCCGGGCTCCTCGATCATGCCGGGCAAGGTCAACCCGACCCAGTGCGAGGCGATGACGATGGTCTGCGCGCAGGTGATGGGCAACCACACGGCGGTGACCGTGGCGGGTTCGCACGGGCATCTCGAACTCAACGTGTTCAAGCCGGTGATGATCTACAACGTGCTCCAGTCGATGAAGCTGATCGGCGATGCCGCCCACGCCTTCACCGACAATTGCGTGACCGGGATCGAGGCGAACGAGGAGCGGATCGCCAGGCTCCTCAACGAGAGCCTGATGCTGGTCACCGCGCTGAACCCGCATATCGGCTACGACAACGCGGCCAAGATCGCCAAGAAGGCCCATGCCGAAGGGACGACGCTGAAGGAGGCGGCGCTCGATCTCGGCCTCATCACCGAAGAGCAGTTTGCGCAGTGGGTCGTGCCCGCCGACATGATCAGGCCGCGCGCCTGACGGGGATCGGGGCGGGAGGGCGGATGCGCGCGCCCTCCTTCCCTGCCCCGCGATGAACCGCATTCGACCAATGCGCCATCCGGTCCGACGATCGGGACGGGCGCCGATGGCGCGTGCGTGCCGGCGGCGCTATGTCTCGTGCTCGCCATGGCCTCCTTCCTGAACCCCGTCGGCAGCGAAACCTCCGCGCGCCCGCCCGCCCGCAGGGAAGAGGTCAGCGTGCCTTTCCGCACCGTCCTCGTTTCGATGGTCGTGCTGTGGGCGACCTATTTCGTCCTGATCACGGTGCGCAGCGTGGTGATGGATTTCGGGCTCCAGTTCGAAATGGCCTGGCGCCGGCTGTTGGTCACCGCGCTCGGCGTCGGCTTCACGGTGGTCCTGTGGTTCATCCTGCGCCTGTTCGACCAGCGCCCGCTGTGGGTGAAAATCTCCGCCGCGATCGTCTTCGCCTTTCCCGTGGCGATGGCGATCGGGCACGTGAACCAGCTGGTGTTCGAGGACATCCAGGCCGCGCAGGAGGCCGAATACGCGCGCAAGAACAACATCAACCTGCGGCGCGACGAGGCCGGGAACCTGCTGATCGACGTGCCGGTGCGGCGGATCAGCCCGGCCGAGCCCGGCCGCGCTGCGGGCGCGGGCGAGGACATCGTCGAATCCGAAAGCATCATCATCGCGCCCGCCGAAACGAGCGTCGATTTCTGGCGCAAGCTGCTCGACATCGCGCTCGGGCGCTATTTCCTGCTGCTCGCCTGGGCATCGACCTATTTCGCGCTGCTCGCCGGGTACCAGGCCCGCGCGGCCGAGCGGCGCGAACAGCAGTTCAGGAACGCGGCGAGGGCGGCGGAGCTGCGCAGCCTGCGGTACCAGGTGAACCCTCATTTCCTGTTCAACACGCTCAATTCGCTCTCCGCCCTCGTCATGACCGGCAAGGGCGACCGGGCCGAGCGGATGATCCAGACGATCAGCCGCTTCTACCGCCACTCCCTCGCCGACGAACCGACCAGCGACGTGCCGCTCGCCGACGAGTTCGACCTGCAGAAGCTGTACCTCGATATCGAGGCGGTGCGCTTTCCCGAACGGCTGGTCTGCGTCTTCGACCTGCCCGATGACCTCGCCGAGGCGCGCGTGCCGGGCATGATCCTCCAGCCGCTGGTCGAGAATTCGGTCAAGTACGCGGTTTCCGCCGTGTCGTGCCGGGTGACGATCACGGTCGCCGCGCGCGAGGAAGCCGGCCGGCTGGTGATCACGGTGAGCGACGACGGGCCGGGCGTGCCGGACGAAAGGCTGCACGGCTTCGGCATCGGGCTCGCCAATGTGCGCGACCGGCTGGAGGCGCGCTTCGGCCCGGATATCGGTTTCACCTCCGCGCCGGTTCCGGGCGGCTACCGCACCGAGATCCGCATTCCCCTGTCCCGCCCCGCTTTCGCGCGGGCGCGGCGCAAGGCATAGGCAGTCCGAAGGCCGAGCATGTCCGACAGCAATACCGCCAATCCAGCCCTTCGCACCCTGATCGTCGACGACGAACCGCTCGCGGTCGAGCGCATCCAGGTGCTCTGCGCCGAGATCTCCGCGATCCGCGTGGTCGGCACGGCAAGCGACGGGGCCGCCGCGCTGCGCCTCGCCGAGAAGCTCGCCCCCGACCTCGTGCTGCTCGACATGACCATGCCCGAACTCGACGGGCTGGGCGTCGCCCGCGCCCTCGCCGGGACCGCGAACGCGCCCGCGGTGATCTTCGTCACCGCGCACGACCATTTCGCGGTCGAGGCCTTCGACCTCGAGGCGATCGACTATGTCCTCAAACCCGTCGCCGCCGACCGGCTCGAACGCGCGATCGAACGCGCGGTCGCGCGCCGGGGCGAACGGGGGGACGGGGGCGGCGGCCCCGGGCACAAGGCGAAAAGCGAGTGGCTCGAGGAATTGTGGGTGCCGCACCGCTCCGAACTGCTGCGGATCGATATCGACGAAGTCCACCGGATCGACGCCGAACGCGACTATGTCCGGCTCCACGTCGGCGATCCGGGCGAGGCCGGGGAGGCATCGCGCTCCTACCTGCTGCTGCAGACGATCGCGGGCCTCGAGGCCCGGCTCGACCCGGACAAGTTCATCCGCATCCACCGCTCGACCATCCTCAAGCGCGACAACATCCGCGGCCTGCGCCACGACGGGCTCGGCGTGTGGTCGGCGGAACTGGAGAACGGCGAGGCGCTGAGGATCGGGCGGACCTATCTTGCGAGGGTCAAGGCGATGGCCGGCCGCTGATCGCGCGAGGGTCCTTGCGAAAAAGGCCCGAACCCCCGGATGGGAGGGGTTCGGGCCTTCGCGGGCTGTCCCCGGTCGGGGCTGGGGGACAGGAGCGCTCGGATCAACAGGGGCGCTCGGCTCAGACGCCGCGGCGCTGCTTCGCGGCATGGGCCGCGACCTGCTGCCGGGCGCTGGCCCTGGCCTTTTCGTAGCATTCCTTTGCGGCCCTCGACTGGATCCGGGTCCCGGTCTGCATCCGGTCATAGCGACAGACATCGCGCGCGGCGCGTTCGATCCGGCGCTCGAGCGTCATCTGGCCCTCGGGCGTGTCGAGATCGAGGTCGGCGAAGCTGATTTCCATCGTGTTGCGTTCGGCCGAACCGCCGGCAAGCGCGGGGCCGGCCGCGATGGCGAGGCCGAAAGCGGCGGCGAGAGCGAGGGCGTTGGGGACAAGGGTCTTCATGGCATTTCTCCTCCTGGCAGGGCCGGCCGGGGGTTGGGGGCAAGCTCCCGGTTCGGGGGCGGGAGCGATCGGGGGTTGCCGTGCCCTGCTGTATTAGAGCGGTAAAGCACCACGCCGCCCTGCTCCATCGCGGCTCGACGAAAACGCCCGCAATCGTCGATGAAAGGCCTGCGCCCCCGACCAATGCTGCTGCATCCGCGACAAATGGCACTTTCCAGCCGACCGGCGTCTGCGCCATAACGGGGCGATGTGGTTCGGCGTCCTCATGATCTTCTGTCTCGGCATCGGCAATTTCGCGCTTCACCGCGCCGTGCTCGAAAGCGGCCACCCGTTGATCGGGCAGATCCCGCAGACGATCGGCTGGCTCGGGCGGCGGCTGACGCTGGTCGCGGAATTCATCGTGCTGGTGGTGGCGATGCTGCTGACCGCCAATGGCTGGCCCGCGCTCGCCTGGGCCTATGGCGCCTACAGCGCGCTCAACGGGCTTGCCGCCTGGCTGATCCTGACCGGACGCGTCTGAGCCCGAAGCGGTTGCATCGCTCCCCCTGCCGGGGCCATGATGCCCCGCGGCCATGGGCGCACGGGGTGAGGGGCCATGACGACGACGCTGTTCCATGTCAGCGACATTCATTTCGGGAGCGAGAACCGCGCCGCGCTCGCCGCGGTGGAGCAAGCGATCGCGCGCGAGCGGCCGGACGCGCTGGTGTGCACCGGCGATCTCACCCAGCGCGCGAAGCACCGCGAATACGAAGCCGCGGCGCGCTGGTTCGATTCGCTCGGCCTGCCGGTGCTGGTCGATCCGGGCAATCACGATCTGCCCTATTACAACCTGTGGGAACGATTCACCGATCCCCACCGGCGCTACCGCCGCCTGCGCGCGGCGCTCGGGCGGAGCTTCGAATCGCGCGATGTCGTGCTCGTCCCGCTCAACACCACGGTGCGTGCGCAGCGGCGCTTTCCCTGGTCGGACGGGGTGGTCACGCGCCGCGCGCTGGAGGAGACGCTGGCCGCGCTGAAGCGCCTCGAAGGCGATCCGCGCTGCGTGATCGTGACCGCGCATCACCCGCTGCTCGGCCCCGAAAACGGGGCGCGCAACCCGACGATCGGCGGCGATGCCGCCTTCGCCGCCCTCGCCGCCGCGGGGGCGGTCGCGGTCCTGTCGGGCCATGTCCACGTGCCCTTCGACGAATGGCGCGAACGGGCGGGGCAGCGCCTGCGGATGATCGGCGCGGGCACGCTCTCGACCCGGCTGCGCGGGGGCGTGCCGCCGTCCTACCGCGTGCTGCGCTGCGAGCGGGGCGGGCGGATCGAATGCGAATTGCGCGTGGCGGCAGGGGCGATCCCCGGATCGGACGCGCCGCCCGCGGCGCTCGCCTCTTGAAACCCTGAATTCACCTTAACCCTGCCCGTCACGGCCGCGTTAAGGGTTTCTTGGCCATGTTCGGCGACGTGCCGGACCGCGGCGGACCGGCAGGGTCCGCCCTATCCGGGAATGGGATGTGCAACCGATACCCGTCCGCGCGGACGGGGGAGGCGATGGTCATGTTGAAGGCAATGGTCTTTGGCGCAATCGTCACGGGCTGCGTGGCGCTCGTGCTCGGCTCGCAGGGGGCGACCGGCGGGCGGCTCGGGGTCGAGGCGCTCGAGGTGGGCGATTACCGCATGTTCTGGTCCTGGCCGATGTTCGTTTCGGGCAGCGGGCTGTTCTGGGGGCTGACCCTGCTCCAGCGCTGAGCGCGGGCACGCGTCGCCCCGGACGGAAAAAGGGGCGGCTCCCCGACCGGGAAGCCGCCCCCTTTCGCAAGACGGTTCTGGCGGAGCGGATCAGCGCTTCGAGAACTGGAAGCTGCGGCGGGCCTTGGCCTTGCCGTACTTCTTGCGCTCGACCACGCGGCTGTCGCGGGTGAGGAAGCCGGCCGACTTGACGATGCCGCGCAGCGCCGGCTCGTACTTGGCGAGCGCCTGGCTCACGCCGTGCTTGACCGCGCCGGCCTGACCCGAAAGCCCGCCGCCGCGGACCGTGGCGATCACGTCGTACTGGCCGTCGCGCTCGGTGATCGCGAAGGGCTGGTTGATGATGAGCCGCAGGGTCGGACGGGCGAAGTAGACTTCCTGGTCCTTGCCGTTGACGGTGACCTTGCCGGTGCCGGGCTTGATCCAGACGCGCGCGACCGCGTCCTTGCGGCGGCCGGTGGCGTAGGCGCGGCCCTGCGCGTCGAGCTCCTGCTCGCGCAGCGGGGCGGAGGGCTGCACCGCCCGGTTCTCGGCGATCTCGGCGGCGTCCGCTTCGGGCGCGTCACCGGTGATGTCCTTGAGTTCCGACAGGTCGGACACGGTGTTCTTGTCGTCAGCCATTACGCGGTGACCTTGTTCTTGCGGTTCATCGAAGCGACGTCGAGCACTTGCGGATTCTGCCCGGCATGGGGATGCTCGGTCCCGGCATAGAGGTGCAGCGCCTTCATCTGCTGCCGCCCGAGGGGGCCGCGCGGGATCATCCGCTCGACCGCCTTTTCCAGCACGCGTTCGGGAAAGCGGCCTTCGAGCACCTTGGCCGGGCTCGTTTCCTTGATCCCGCCGATATAGCCGGTGTGCTTGTAGTAACGCTTGTCCTGCGTCTTCTTGCCGGTGAACTTCACCTTGTCGACATTGATGACGATCACGTGATCGCCGCAGTCGACGTGCGGGGTGTAGCTCGGCTTGGTCTTGCCGCGCAGGATGTTGGCGATGATCGAGGCGAGGCGGCCCACGACGAGGTCCTCGGCATCGATCAGGTGCCATTTCTTCTCGACCTCGGCCGGTTTGATCGACCGGGTCTGCTTGCTGAGCGCCTTCATGGCTTTCGTGTCCCTTGGCTTTAGGGGGTAGGGGTATGCGGGCCGCCGGGCGAGGCCTGCGATCCCGGCCCCGAACGGGGCGGAACCGGAGGACGGCCGGTCGAATCGGACCGGGCCGTGCCCTGCCGGGCGGCGAACGTGCGGCCATTTGTCGCCTCGCCCTTGCCAAGTCAAGCGAAACAGGGCCTTGCGAGAGAGGTAAAATGATACCGCCGCGATTCCCGGACGGGAGTGATGGAGCGGCCCAAACAGATTGGCGCTGGAGAATGTCCGCAATCAGCGGGGAAAAATGAGCGCGGACGGCGGAAACACAAGGCATAGAAGCGAATGCAGCGCCAATCTCTATGATCCACGTGTCCGCAATCAAAAACCGCAGAAATCCCCGAGTCTCGGAGCATTGCGGACATTTTGCGGACATTATGGCGTGAGGCGTTCCCGCAACGCCTCCTGGTGCTCCTGTGCCATGAGTTCCCGCACCAACCCCTCATAGTCATAATATAGCTTCAGGGGACGATCGCCGAGCACTTCGACGATGTAGCTTGCAGCGCGCAATAACCGATCCTCGATTTGAGCGGCCCGCGCGTGGGGCTCCAGCATAGGCCAATCGAGCTGCGATCGCTCTAGGACGGCGATTGCGGCCATGTGAATGTAATAACCGTCCCCTTCACCGAAAATGCGCCGCCGAGCAGCGAGAGAATCCGCCTCGATCGAATGAAGCTGCATGAGGAAGTCCCAGTGCCTGGGGACTGCCCCTCTTCTCCGCCACTGCGAAATCGTCGATCGGCTCAGGCCCAGCTTGTTCGCGAGCTGCTGATCCGTCCGGCACCGGAGCAAGGAAACGAGATCATCGACGGTTACAGAAGAGCTTCCATATGGACCCTTGCAAATCCGAACTTGAGGGCAGCGATAGCCTACTTCGCAAGGTGAGGGGAGATTTCATTCGCCAGGGCACGACGCTGGCCGAATGGTGCCGCTCCAATAACCTCGATCCGGCCAACGCCCATCGCATCCTCAGGGGCCAGCGCAACGGCCCCCTCGCCCGCAAAAAGCGCATGGAAATCGCGCGCGCGTCGGGCTCACACCGCTCATGAGTCGCTGGCTCTCCTCGCTCGAATTCGCTGATGCGGCTGGCATCACCGATCGGCAAGCGCGCCGGGTGTTGAAGGGTTTCGCAGAGCGCAGGCCATGGCAGGGGGCAAGGGGCAAGGTCCGGAAGGTGAAGGGAAGGGGAGGCCGCTCAGGCACTCGCTATGAGGTCCTTCTTTCGAGCCTTCCAGAGGCCTTTCAAAGCCGCCTCAATGGTCTCTCAGGAGGCGAAGGCTGTGGAACGGCGTGCAAAAGGGACCCCGTTAGCGGGGTGATCGGCGTCTAAAAGGGACCCCTCATTCTGATGGTGTAGCAGGCTGCCTGGTTTTCCAGGTGGTGAGATCGGGATGTTGGTTGTGGAGACGGTTGTTCGGATTCGGCGGGAGCACGCGGGCGGGAAGGCGATCAAGGCGATTGCGCGGGATCTGCGGTTGTCGCGCAAGGTGGTGCGCAAGGCGATCCGAGCGCCGGAAGGCGCATTTGATTATCGCCGCACGGTTCAGCCGCTGCCCCGGCTTGGACCGTTTCAGGAGCGGCTCGACGTGCTGCTGACGGAGAACGAGGCCCGGCCCCGGCGCGATCGGCTGCGCATGACCCGGATCCATGATCTGCTTTGCCGTGAGGGGTTCGAAGGTTCTTACGACGCGGTCCGACGTTACGCCCGGCGCTGGACGGAAGCGCGGCGCAAGGATGCGGGTGATGGGGCGCCTGCCTTCATCCCGCTCATGTTCAAGCCTGGCGAGGCCTACCAGTTCGACTGGAGCCACGAGGATGTGGAGATCGCGGGCAAGCCGATGCGGGTGAAGGTGGCGCAGATGCGGCTGTGCGCGTCGCGCGCGGTCTACGTCAGGGCCTATCCGCGCGAGACGCAGGAGATGGTGTTCGACGCCCATGCGCGGGGCTTTGCCTTCTTCGGCGGCGTGCCCCTGCGCGGCATCTACGATAACATGAAGACCGCGGTTACCACCGTGTTCGTCGGCAAGGAGCGGGTGTTCAACCGCCGCTTTCTGGTCATGGCCGATCATTACATGGTCGAGCCCACGGCCTGCTCCCCGGCGGCGGGGTGGGAGAAGGGTCAGGTTGAACACCAAGTTCAGACCATCCGAGGCCGCTTCTTCCAGCCTCGCCTGCGCTTTGCCAGCATCGAGGAGCTCAACGGGTGGCTGGAAGCTGAGTGCCTGAGATGGGCCGCAACCGCAGAGGGGTCCCTTTTGCGCGCCGATAGGGGGTCCCGATTGAACGCCGATTGACACCTCAGGTTCCCGGATTGCTGGCACGACGATCCCGTAAGGGAGGCGATTATCCGCCTTCACCGCAAGCGAACGATTGACCAGGCCGTAGCCGAGCTGCGGGCTCAATTCGGTCCCGATCGAACCCCCAGCCGTAGCGCCCTCCACCGCATTTGGCAGAAACTCGATCGCGGGCCGCTCGAATAGCTCGCGATCGTCACGAAGGATCACACCCAGCGATGTCCAGCAGCCTCAAATGGAACGGCGACGCGATCACGAAGAAGATGCGCGCGGCAGTCAAAGAGGGCATGAACGCGACGATGGCGGATTGCGTCGTCCATGCGAAGAATAACCACACGTGGAAGAACGATCAGCACACCCTCGAACCCTCGATAGCGGTCGCCGAGTATGCTCATGATGTGCCGGGCGGCGCGAAGGGAGTGTGGGGCTCGCAGGATGTCGAATATGCGCTCATTCACGAGCTGGGCGGCGTCATCGTGCCGGTCCGGGCGAAGGCCCTGGCAATCCCCCAGCCGGACGGCAGTGTGCGGATGGTGCAATCCGTGACGATCCCTGCGAGGCCCTACCTCAGACCCGCCGCCGATGCTCAATATCCGAACCTCGTGAAGAACATTCGAAAGGCCTTCGAACAGCGTTCATGAGGCTTTGATCAGGGTCAAGTTCGAACGCCAATCCGACCGCGAAATTCCGGGCAAACCCGGACAATCCCGGTATTCAGCCTCCTTCAACGCCAATCTCTATGGTCCTCTCTACCGCGTTCCATCCGCCAGGTTTCGGGCGCGCGGCGGGTGTCCCTTGCCGTCCTTGCCCGGCATGATCGGCCACTTCCCTGCGGCCGGGCGCCGTTCCTCGACGCGGCGTCTAGCCCGACGCGACGGTCGCACCCAGCCAGTCCAGCGTCGCCGGATGGCCCGCATCGCAGTGCCACCCGAGGATCGCCGGCGTATCATAGGGATGGAGTTCGGCCAGACGCTCGATCAGCGCGGGGAGCGCGGCCGCGGTCGTCTTGAACAGCACGCCGACCTCTTCCTCGCTCGCGCGCGCGCCCTGCCATTCGAAGACCGATTCGACCGCGCCGAGGATGTTGGCGCAGGCGATCCGTCTTTCGGCGAGCAGCGTGCCCGCGATCGCGCGCGCGCTGTCGCGGTCGGGGAAGGGCGCGTAGGCGAGCGCCGCGGTCATGCGGCAGCGGCGGACCGGCGCCGCGCGATCCCGTCGACGTGCATCGCCCAGACCGTCGCGGCGACCGTCAGCGCGCCGACCAGCTGGTGCGCCGCGGCGACCCAGAGCGAAACCTCGGTCATGACGGTCGCGATGCCGAGCAGCACCATGGTCCCGAAGGCCGTGTGGACCGCGAGCGAGGCGCGCCGGTCGGCCTTGCGCACCCGCCGGGCGAGCCAGACGAGCGCGGCGACCGCGACCCACGCCCACCAGCGGTGCAGCCATTGCAGCAGGAAGGGATCGTGCGTCAGCGTCCAGACCACGCCCGAGGACCAGTCGATCGCGGGCACCAGCCGTCCGTTCATCAGCGGCCAGTCATAGGCGGCATGGCCCGCGTTGAGCCCGGCGACCCACGCGCCGAGCAGCAATTGCACGAACAGCACGAACGCGACCAGCGCGCTCCCGCCGGTCAGCGGGGCGGGCCGCGCCGCGGGGTCGCGCGCCAGCCGCCGCATGTCGAGCGCGGTCCACACCAGCCCGGCGAGCAGCGCGAGCGCGGTCAGAAGGTGGAGCGAGAGGCGGAAATGGCTCACGTCGGTCATGTTGCCGACAAGGCCCGACTGCACCATCAGCCAGCCGAACAACCCCTGCAGCCCGCCCAGCGCGAGCAGTCCGACGAGCCGCGGCTTGAACCCTCCGGGAATCGCGCCCTTCACCCAGAACCACGCGAGGCCGAGCGCATAGACGGCCCCCACGGCCCGCGCGAGCAGGCGGTGGAACCATTCCCAGAAGAAGATGAACTTGAAGTCGGCGAGGCTCATCCCGCCGACGCTCGCTTCGAGCCGGTATTCGGGAGTCGCGCGGTATTTCGCGAACTCGGCCTCCCACTGCGCTTCGGTCAGCGGGGGAAGCACGCCCGAGGCGACGTTCCATTCGGTGATCGAGAGCCCGCTTTCGGTCAGCCGGGTGATGCCCCCGACGAGCACGATGCACACGACGAAACCCGCCGTGACGAACAGCCAGCGCGCGATCGCGAGCGGGCGGGCGCGCGCCCCGTCGGCCGGGGGGGCGCCGGCCGGGCGGGCGCTGTCGGGGGTGGGCGCAAGCGTTGCCATGATCGCGCGCGTAGATGTGCCGCGCCCGCCGATTGTGCAAGCCCGTTTGCCGCAAGCCAGGATGCGCCCCCCGCAAAGCACGGTGCCGCGCGCGGCCGCGCGCCGGGGAACGGAAAGCCTTGCACAATGTTACCCTGTCACATATGCGGACCGCCACCGACAGGACGCAGGACCGATGACACGCCACGCCCCTTCCGCGACCCGGGCTTCGCCCCGTTCGCCCTTTCGCCGCCGGCTCGACCAGTTCGGGATCGGGCTTGCCGGGCTGTGCATGGTGCACTGCATCGCCACGCTCGCGATCGTCTCGGCGATGGGTCTGGGCGGGCATTTCCTGTTCGAACCGGCGGTGCACCGCGTCGGGCTCGCGCTGGCGCTGGTCGTGGCCGCGGTCACGATCGCCTGGGGCGCGATTCGCCACCGCCATGCCGCGCCCTTCGTCACCGCGATGACGGGGCTTTCCTTCATGGGCGGCGCGCTGGCGGTGCCGCATGGCGAGAGGGAGGCGATCCTCACCCTCATCGGGGTCGTGCTGGTTTCGGCCGGGCACCTCATGAACCTGCAGGCCTCCCGCCACTCCTGCTGCTGACGGGCCAACGCGGGAGTTGCGCCTCGCCCCGCGCGCCCTATGTCGGCAGCCATGACCCGGACGACCACCCTCAAGAGCATCACCCTCAACGGCGACCCGCGCCGCACGCCCGCCGCGACCATCGCCGATCTCGTGCGCGAACTGGGCCTCGTGCCCGAAAAGGTCGCGGTCGAGCGCAACGGCGAGATCGTCCCGCGCTCGACGCTGGGCGAGGCGGTGCTGGTCGAGGGGGACAGCCTCGAGATCGTCCATTTCGTCGGCGGCGGGGATCACCATGGGGCGGACCGGGCGGACACCTGGACCGTCGCGGGGCGCACCTTCACCTCGCGGCTCATCGTCGGGACCGGCAAGTACAGGGATTTCGAACAGAACGCCGCCGCCGTCGCGGCGAGCGGGGCCGAAATCGTCACGGTCGCGGTGCGCCGGGTCAACGTCACCGATCCCGCGGCGCCGATGCTGACCGATTTCATCGACCCCGGAAAGATCACCTATCTCCCCAACACCGCAGGCTGCTTCACCGCCGAGGAAGCGATCCGCACCCTGCGCCTGGCGCGGGAGGCGGGGGGCTGGGATCTCGTCAAGCTCGAGGTGCTGGGCGAGGCCAAGACGCTCTATCCCGACATGCGCGAGACGTTGCGCGCGACCGAGGTGCTGGCGAAGGAAGGCTTCGCCCCGATGGTCTACTGCGTCGACGACCCGATCGCGGCAAGGCAGCTGGAGGACGCGGGCGCGGTCGCGATCATGCCGCTGGGCGCGCCGATCGGGTCGGGGCTCGGCATCCAGAACCAGGTCACGATCCGTCTCATCGTCGAGGGCGCGAAGGTTCCCGTGCTGGTCGATGCGGGCGTCGGCACGGCCTCGGACGCGGCGGTCGGCATGGAGCTGGGCTGCGACGGCATCCTGATGAACACCGCCATCGCCGAGGCCAAGGACCCGGTCCGCATGGCCCGCGCGATGAAGCTCGCGGTCGAGGCCGGGCGCGAGGCCTATCTCGCCGGACGCATGGGCCGCCGCCGCTATGCCGATCCCTCCAGCCCGCTCGCCGGACTGATCTGACCTTCGCGCGCGGCTGCGCTGTCCCCCTCGGGCGGAGGCGGCGGCGCGTCGAATCCCGGAGGCGCAGGGCTAACGCATAATTTACCACGTTGCGCGATATTCTCCCCACCAGACGGGAGACCCCGATCGTGACACTTGCCAGCACCAACACGCTCGCCATCGGCGAGATGCGCGAATTCGCCGGATTCGCCCCGCGCGAGCAGGCCTATATCAAGCGCAGCCTCGATGTCGGCCTTGCCCGGTGCGACGCCTTCCGCCTGTGGGGGCTGACCGAGGCCGACTGCCGCGCGATCCGGCGGCAATATGTCGCCTATCAGGACCTGAAGGCCCTGCGCGCGATGCTGCCCGAGGCGGGCAGCCCCGGCGCGGTCGAACGGTTCATCGGCAAGCTGGTGCGGATCGCCGCGTTCGATCTCGGCCAGGACCGGATCGAGAGCTTCTCGGCCTTCCGTTTCCTTTACGAACGCCTCGTCGGCGCGGACATCCGGCCCTTCCTCCCTTCCGCCTTCTGCGCCGCGGCGGCCCTCCCCCAGATCCGCCCCGAGCGGCGCAAGGTCCTGCTCCAATCCCTTTCCGAAGCCGCCGCCACCGCGCCCGGCTGGTCGAAGGCCGAGCCACGATTCTTCCCGGAGCATGTCGGGGAGGCCGAAGCAGCCTGACCCTGCGCCAGCGCGCCGCCGAAGACCCCCCGTAACGGACCGGCGCGTGACGGGTCGGAGCGTGACGGACCGGGGCCTGGCGGGGGCGGCGCGAACGGCGACAGGCTTGTGCCCGACCGCGGGCTTGGGCTAATCGCCCGGCACGGGAGGACCTATCGTGACCAAGCAGCTGTTCATCCTTGCAGGCGCGCTCGCCCTTGCGGCCGGCGCGGCCGGGGCGACCGATCGCGATTCCGGCGCGCTTTCCGAAAGCGCCGCCGAAGGGCGGGATTTCGCGCAGGCGAACTGCGCCGGCTGCCATGCACTCGATGACGGCGTTTCGCCCAGCCCCAACGCGCCGACCCTGCGCCGGGTGGCCAAGCGCCTGCCGGAATGGGTCGTCGAAGGCTCGCTCGAACGCGGGGTGAAGCTCGGCCACACCTCCGAAATGCCGGTCTTCGTGTTCGAGGAAGGCGACGTCGAGAACCTGCTCGCCTATCTCGAGGCGCTGAGGGCGCGGGACTGACCGGCAGGACGCCGCCGCCGCGTCACCCCTTGTACATGCCGTCGATCCGGGGCTGATAGCGTTCGCGGATCTTGTGGCGGCGGATCTTCATCGAGGGGGTCATCTCCTCGTTCTCGATGGTGAAGGCCTCGTCCGCGAATTCGAACCTGCGGACCTTCTCGATCACCGAAAGATCCTCGTTCGTGCGGTCGATCGCGGCGCGCACGGCCTTGCGGAAGGCGGGCAGGTCCTGCAGCGCCTTCAGGTCGAACTTCTCGTCATTGGCGCGCGCCCAGTCCAGCGCCCATTCGGCGTCGGGCACGATCAGGCCGACCACGTAGGGCCGCTTGTCCCCGCTCACCATGGCCTGGGCGATCTCGGGCTGGAGCGTGAGCATCCCCTCGATCTTCTGCGGCGCGACATTGTCGCCCTTGTCGTTGACGATGAGGTCCTTCTTGCGGTCGGTGATCCTGATCCGGCCCTTGGCGTCGATTTCACCGATGTCGCCGGTGTGGAGCCACGGACCGCCCTCGGGATCGGCCGGGTCGGGCTTGATTGTGCGCGCGGTTTCGGCAGCGTTCTGCCAGTAGCCGTGCATGACGAGCTCGCCGCGGCACAGGATTTCGCCGTCCTCCGCGATCCTCACCTCGACCCCGCGCAGGGGCGGGCCGACCGTGTCCATCTTGAGCCCCACCCTCGGCCGGTTGCAGGCGATCACCGGCCCGGCCTCGGTCTGGCCATAGCCCTGCAGCATGGTGAGGCCCATCGCCTCGAAGAAATTGCCGACCTCGGGATTGAGCGGCGCGCCGCCCGAAACCATTGCCTTCATCCGCCCGCCGAACTTCGCGCGGATCTTGGGGCGCAGCGTCTTCTCGACCAGGAAATCGAGCGGTCGGTCGCGCAGGCGAGTCTTTCCGTCCTTCGCGTTCCCGGCGATCCTGAGAGCCGCATCCATCAGGAAGTTCGCGGCCTTCCCCTCCTTTGCGACCTGTTTCATGATCCTGGTCCGCAGGACCTCGAACAGGCGCGGGACGACGACCATCAGGGTGGGCCGCGTCTCCTCGATGTTGGAGGCGAGCTTCTCGAGCCCTTCGGCATAGAAGATCTCCGCCCCGATCGCGATCGGGAGATATTGCCCCGCGGTGTGTTCATAGGCGTGGGAGAGCGGGAGGAAGGACAGGAAGCGTTCGTCTTCGATGCCGAAATCCTCGATCAGCACCTCGGCCGCCCCCGCGACATTGCACAGGATCGCGCCGTGATGCTGCATCACCCCGCGCGGCGCGCCGCCGGTGCCGCTGGTATAGATGAAGCAGGCGGTGTCCTCGCGCGCGATCCCGGCGATCCGCGCATCGACCGCGAGCCGCGCGGCGGCGGCATCGCCCTGCGTCAGGCTGGCCCAGTCGTGATAGTCGAAACTGCCGGCCTGCTGGCGGCGAAGGTCCTCGATCCCGATGACGTGTTCGATCATGCCGGTCTGGCCGATCGCGCCCACCAGCGGCCCGAGCAGCTTCGCGTCGGAGACGATCACCGCGCGGGCACAGGAATTGTCGAGGATATGCGCGTGGTCGCGGCGGGTGTTGGTGGTGTAGGTCGGCACGGTGATGCAGCCCGCCGCCATGATGCCGAGGTCGGCGATGCACCATTCGGGCCGGTTTTCCGAGACGAGCGCGACCTTGTCCCCGTCCGAAAGCCCGATCCGGCGCAGGCTTTCGGCGAGCAGGCACACGCGTTCGGCGACCTCGCGCCAGGACAGGGTGCGCCATTCGCCCCCGATCTTCGCCCCGAGCATCGGCGCCTCGCCCTTCGCATCGGCCCGCTTGAGGAAGAGTTCGACGAGGTTCCTTGCCCCGTCGATGTCGCGCAGCAGCGGGTGGTCGGTCGGCTTGGCGACGGGCTTCGCGGCGGAAGCTGAGGGTTGGGCGGAATGCACTGGCTCGGGCTCCTCGTCCCCATGCGGGGATTGCAAGATCGGGCCTTCGCGGCCCTGTTGCCGAGGGAATTAGGGACAGAAGGCCCGGGCGGCAAGCGTGCCTGCCCCCGGGCGCCGCCTCATTCGTAGGCGAGGTTGGGTTCGATCCGCGGATCGCGCGCGCTTTCCCAGCCTTCGGGCGTGCGGCGCAGGGCGTTCGCCTTGAGCGGGGGCGAGACCGGGCGGATCCGGTCATGGCCGAGCGCCTCCAGCCGCGCGGTCATCCCGGCGAGCGCGCTGCCTTCCTCGACGATGACGGTCGGGCCGAACGCCATGACGAGCGGGAGGGCAAGCGCCTCGGACGCGCTGAGGCCGAAATCGATCACGCCGATGACCGAACGCGCGACCTGCACGGGGATCGTCGTCCCGCCGGCCGCGCCGATGACGAGGACGATCTCGCCGGCGGGATCATAGACCACCGTCGGCGCCATCGAGGAACGCGGCCGCTTGCCGCCCTCGACCCGGTTGGCGACCGGCGAACCGTCCTGCTCCGGCGTGAGGCTGAAATCGGTGAGTTCGTTGTTGAGGTAGAAACCGCCGAAGAACAGCCCCGATCCGAACGCGCCCTCGATCGTCGAGGTGTAGCTCACCGCATTGCCCGCGGCATCGACGACGGCGAAATGGGATGTCCCGCGCTCGGCCGGCTCGTCCCCGTCGGCGCGCGCCTGCGGAGCGCCGGGCGGCGTGCCGGGTTCGGCAACGGGGAGGGCCTTTTCAGGGTCGATCAGCGCCGAACGGCGCGCGAGATAGGCGGGATCGGTCAGCCCCGCGAGCGGCACCTCCACGAAGTCGCTGTCGCCGAGATAGCGCGCGCGGTCGGCATAGGCGAGCCGCTGGGATTCGAGGAAGAGATGCCAGAAGGTCACGCTTTCCGGCCCCAGTTCGGCGAGGTCGAAGCGTTCGAGCTGGCCGAGGATCTGGGCGACCGCGATCCCGCCCGAGGACGGCGGGCCCATGCCGCAGACGCGGTGGGCGCGATAGGCGGTGCACACCGGCTCGCGCCGCTTCGCCGCATAGGACGCGATGTCGGCCGCGCTCATCGCCCCGTCCTGCGGCGTCTCCCCCGCGACATAGGCGGCGAGCGCCTCCGCCCCGTCCTCGTAGAAGGCTTCGGGTCCGGCCTCGGCGATCCGTTCGAGCGTGCGGGCGAGGGCCGGGACGGTGATGCGCGTGCCCACCGGGAGCGGCGCGCCGTCCGCGCCGAAGAAGACCGCCCTTGCCGCGTCGCTCCTGTCGGCCCGGCCCTGCGCCCCGGCGAGCGAGCCGTGGAGGCGGCGGTTCATCACGAAGCCGTCGCGGGCGAGCGCGATCGCGGGGGCGAAAAGGTCGCGCCACGCCAGCCGCCCGTGCTCGGCATGGGCCTTGGCGGCGAGCGCGATGTTGCCCGGCACCCCGACGCTGAGGCCCGAGATCACGCGCCGGTCGCGCGGGAGGGGTTCGCCGTCCGGCCCGAGGAAGCGGGTCGGGGTGGCAGCGGCCGGGGCGGTCTCGCGCCCGTCGAAGGTGGTGACGCCCGCTTCGCCCGCCCGCACCATGAAGCCGCCCCCGCCGATGCCGGAGCTCTGCGGCTCCACCACGGTCAGCGCGAGCATCACCGCGATCGCCGCATCGGTCGCCGAACCGCCCTGCGCTAGGATCGCGCGGCCCGCCGCCTCGGCGCGCGGATCGGCGGCGCTGACGGCGCCTTGCGGAGCTTCGGTCGCGGCGGCCGGGACGGCGGCGGGAGCCTCGGGCGTGGCGCAGGCGCCGAGCGCGAGAGCGAGAAGGATGGGCGCAAGGCGCTTGAGGAGATCGGTCATGGAAGGCTCCGCTATTCGCTTCCCACCGCCTCTGCAATGCTCGCGAAGCCGCTCTCCCGCAGCAGCCGTTCGAGCCCCTTGACGATCGCCCCGCCGAGGCCCGGCCCGGCATAGACCATCGCCGTGTAGAGCTGCACCAGGCTCGCCCCGGCGCGAATCCGTTCGAAGGCGTCCTCGGCGCTGGCGATGCCGCCGACGCCGATCAGCGGGATCGCCCCGCCGGTCGCCTTGCGGAACTCGCGCAGCCGTCTCAGCGCCATCGCCTTCAGCGGCGCGCCCGAAAGCCCGCCGGTCTCGCCGCGGTGGCGCGAGGCGAGGCCGGACCGCGAAACCGTCGTGTTCGAGACGATCAGCGCGCCCAGCCGCCTGTCGAGCGCGATTCGCGCGATCGCGTCGACATCCGCCGGGGTGAGATCGGGCGCGACCTTGAGGAAGACGGGGGGCGGTGTGCCCTGCCCGGCCGCCTCGTCGCGCGCCGCGATCACCGCGTCGAGCAGCCCCGCCAGCGCGCCCTCGTCCTGCAGCGCGCGCAGGCCGGGGGTGTTGGGGCTCGACACGTTGACCGCGAGATAGGAGGCGTGGCGCGCCGCGAGTCGCGCCATGGTGGCGTAATCGGCGGTGCGATCGGACGAATCCTTGTTCGCCCCGATGTTCACGCCGACCACGCCCGGCCTGCCCGCGCCCTGTCTGCCCACGCCCTGCCCACCATGCCGCGCAGCAAGCCGGGCGAGCGCGACCCCGGCGCCGGCATTGTTGAACCCCATGCGATTGATCACCGCCTCGTCCTCGACCAGCCGGAACAGGCGCGGGCGCGGATTGCCCGCCTGCGGCAGCGGGGTGATCGAACCGACCTCGGTGAAGCCGAAGCCGAGGCCGAGCAGGGCGTCGGGCACCTCGGCATCCTTGTCGAAACCCGCCGCGACGCCGACCGGGTTGGGAAAGGCGAGCCCTGCGACCTCCACCGCGAGCGGCCCCGGCCGCGCCGGCGGCCTGGCCGGCAGCAGCGAGAGCGCGCGGATCGCCAGCCGGTGGGCCTGTTCCGGGTCGAGCGCGAACAGCGCGGGTCTGAAAAGGTCGAACAGCATGGCGGGCGCAGCGCTATGCCACTTTCCCCCGGCCTGTCGAGGGCGCGCCCCGCGAGCGGGCGCATCGCCGCCGCACCCGCCCGCCCGCGCGAGCCCTGCGGCGGCCCGGACCATGGCCCCGAAACGCGCGAAAAACCAACATTTGTGAGGCGTTTGCCCCGCTTCGTTTCGCCCGCTGTCGCTTGCATACAATTATCGCCGCGATCTTGCCCCTATACGCTTCCCCGCGACCCGAAGGGCTCGGAGCAGCAATGCGAAGAGTTCCTCGACTTCAGGGGCGGCCTCCTCACCGGGGCCGCCCTTTTTTTCCCGGTTTTCAAATGATCCGCGGTTTGGCTATGGCCTGCGCCCAGGACCCGGCGGGCCGCCCTTTCGCAAGGCCCTCCGGCATGACGAGAGGGTTTCCATGCGCCACACCACGTTTCTTGCCGCTTCCGTTCTCGCGCTCGCCGCTGCGAACGCCGTCCCCGCGCTTGCCCAGGACGCGCCGCCGCCGGTGAACGCCGCGACCGGCGACGATGCCTGGACCGCGATCGGCGAGGCGGAGACGATCGGCGACCTGTTCGAGGCCTATGACGAGGCGAGCCTCGCGATGAACCCCGCGACCAAGGCCTATCGCGGCATCCGCGACGAGGATTACGCCCGCTGGGGCGAGGTTTCCGACGAGGCCGAGCGGCGCGAGGCGCTGATGCTGCTCTATGCCGCGGCGCAGATGCGCGCGAAGTTCGATCCGGCCGCGCTGGATGAACAGGATGCGCTGTCCTACCGCCTGTTCGATCTCACCGCGCAGCGCGGCGCCATGCTGTGGCCCTATCGCAAGCTGGGCTACGTGTTCGACCAGCGGTCCGGCCCGCACAACGGGATCCCGGCCTTCCTCATCAACATCCACCGGGTCGGCAGCGCGGAGGATGCGCGGGCCTACATCTCGCGAATCGGCGGGATCGGGCCGCAGCTCGATGCCCACGTCGCCGAGGCGCGCGAACGGGCCGAGGCGGGGGTGATGCCGCCCGACTGGACCTATCCCTACATGATCGGCGATGTCGAAGGGCTGATCGCGGCAGGGGACGACAACGCCGTGCTGCAGGACTTCGGCCAGAAGGTCGACGCGCTCGAACTCGATGCGGACACCGCCGCGGCGATGAAGGCCGAGGCGGCGCAGGCGTGGAACGACAGCGCCCTGCCGGCCTATCGCCGCCTGCTCGCCGAACTGAAGCGCCAGCAGCCGATGGCACCCGCCGATGACGGTGTGTGGCGCTTCCCCAACGGCGAAGCCTATTACGCCGCGCTGCTGAGGAACTACACGACGACCGAGCTTTCCGCCGACGAGATCCACCGCATCGGCCTCGAGCAGGTCGAGCGGATCCACGGCGAGATGCGCGCGATCATGGACAAGGTCGGTTTCGAGGGGAGCCTGCAGGACTTCTTCGAATACACCCGCACCGACGACCGCTTCTACTACGACACGCGCGAGGAATACCTCGCCGACGCGCAGGCCAGGCTCGACGCGATCGAGGCCAGGCTGCCCGAATATTTCGGCCGCCTGCCCAAGGCCGACATGATCATCAAGCCGGTCGAGGCGTTCCGCGAGAAGAGCGCGGGCAAGGCCTTCTACCAGAGCCCGGCGGTCGACGGTTCGCGGCCGGGGACCTATTACGTCAACCTCTACAAGCTGCGCGACATGTCGAAGAACGAGCTGGAGGCGCTCGCCTATCACGAGGGGATGCCCGGCCATCACCTCCAGCGCGCGCTCCAGACCGAACTCGGCGACGTGCCGCCCTTCCGCCGCTTCGGCGGGTGGACCGCCTATACCGAGGGCTGGGGCCTCTATTCGGAGGAACTCGCCAAGGACATGGGCTTCTACGAGGATCCCTATTCCGATTTCGGCCGGCTGGGCATGGAGCTGTGGCGCGCCTGCCGGCTGGTCGTCGACACCGGCATCCATTCCAAGCGCTGGAGCCGCGAGGAGGCGATCCGGTATCTCAAGGACAACACGCCCAATCCCGAAGGCGACATCGTCAAGGCGATCGAGCGCTACATCGTCTTTCCCGGCCAGGCGACCGCCTACATGATCGGCAAGCTCGAGATCATGGACCTGCGCGATCGCGCCATGGCCGAACTGGGCGAGGATTTCGATTATCGCGGGTTCCATGACACGGTTCTCCTGAGCGGGCCGGTGCCGCTCTCGGTGCTCGAGGAGAATGTCGACAAGTGGATCGCGGAAAAGCGGCGAGGGGGCTGACGGCGGCGCGGCGCGGCGCACCAGCGCCCGCTTCCCGCGCACCACCCGACGATCGCGGCGCCCGGCCAGCAGCGCGCGAGCGGGTTCGATCCCTCGCGCGCCAGCCGCCACGCCCACCGCCCGCGACACCGGAGACAGGCCCGGCGACCGCGCGCCGCCCGCCTGCCGCACCCGAAACTCCCGGCTTTCCCGCTAACGACTCGCAAAAGGCAATCCGGCGTTGAAATCCGAGCGAATCAGTCGTATTTCCTAATCGGACCGAAACCGTCCGATTTAAGAATTGTTCGCAAGCAGGAGCCGATGCGCCTTTCCAATCTCGCCGACTACGCCGTCATCACCATGTCGCAGGCCGCGCGCCATTGCGGCGACGGGCGGGTGAGCGCGGCGGAACTGGCGGCGGAAACGGGGCTTCCCGTGCCGACCGTGCAGCGGCTCGTTTCCAAGCTGACCGCGGCGGGCCTCCTGCGTTCGGTCAGGGGTGCGCGCGGCGGGCTGCAACTGGGCCGCCCGGCCGCGGCGATCACCGTCGCCGACATCGTCGAGGCGGTCGAAGGCCCGATCGCGCTCACCGCCTGCATCGACCATGGCGACTGCGATTTCGAGGTCGGCTGCACGATGAAACCGCACTGGCCGATCATCAACGACGCGCTGCGCGGCGCGCTGGCGAACATCTCGCTGGCCCAGCTGCGCGACCCGCCGCCCCCCGTTCCGAAACCCACCATCCGAGAGAAGGCAGCATGAGCGACGATCTCCGCATCGACACCGAAAATCGGCTCGACACCGAAGAGCTGACCGACCGCGACGCCCGCGACGCCGCCGCGCGCGCAGCCGAATACGAGCATGGCTGGCATTCGGAAATCGAAACCGAGTTCGCGCCGAAGGGTTTGAGCGAGGACACGGTGCGCTTCATCAGCGCCAAGAAGGGCGAGCCGGAATGGATGCTCGACTGGCGCCTGAAGGCGTTCCGGATGTGGCAGGACATGCCCGAACCCGACTGGGCCAAGGTCGGCTACCCGCCGATCGATTACCAGGACGCCTATTACTACGCCGCGCCCAAGAAGAAGAAGGAGCTCGAATCGCTCGACGAGCTCGATCCCGAGATCAAGCGGGTCTACGACAAGCTCGGCATTCCCCTGGGCGAACAGGAAGTTCTCGCCGGGGTGAAGGGCGCGAAGAAGGTCGCGGTCGATGCCGTGTTCGATTCGGTCAGCGTCGCCACCAGTTTCCGCGAAGAATTGCTGCGCGCGGGCGTGATCTTCCTCTCGATCTCCGAGGCGATCCGCGAACACCCCGAACTGGTGAAGAAGTGGCTCGGCCGCGTGGTCCCGCGCAACGACAACTACTTCGCCTGTCTCAATTCCGCGGTCTTTTCCGACGGCACCTTCGTCTACATCCCCGAAGGCGTGCGCTGCCCGATGGAGCTTTCGACCTATTTCCGCATCAATGCCGAGAACACCGGCCAGTTCGAACGCACCCTGATCGTCGCCGAAAAGGGCAGCTATGTCAGCTATCTCGAAGGCTGCACCGCGCCGATGCGCGACGAAAACCAGCTCCACGCCGCCGTGGTCGAACTGGTCGCGCTGGAAGATGCCGAGATCAAGTATTCGACCGTGCAGAACTGGTATCCCGGCAATGCCGAGGGCAAGGGCGGGATCTACAATTTCGTGACCAAGCGCGGGCTGTGCCAGGGCGACCGCTCCAAGATTTCTTGGACGCAGGTCGAAACCGGCTCTGCGGTGACGTGGAAATATCCCTCCTGCGTGCTCAACGGCGATGACAGCGTGGGCGAGTTCTACTCGGTCGCGGTGACCAATAATTTCCAGCAGGCCGACACCGGCACCAAGATGATCCACAACGGGAAGAACACCCGTTCGACGATCATTTCCAAGGGCATTTCGGCGGGCAAGTCGTCGAACACCTATCGCGGCCTCGTCCGGGTGGGTCCGAAGGCGGACGGGGTGCGCAATTTCACCCAGTGCGATTCGCTCCTGCTCGGCGACACCTGCGGCGCGCACACCGTGCCCTATATCGAGGTGAAGAACCCCTCGGCTCAGATCGAGCACGAGGCGACCACCTCCAAGATCAGCGACGAGCAGCTGTTCTACGCGATGCAGCGCGGGCTCGACGAGGAGGAGGCCGTGGCGCTGATCGTCAACGGCTTCGCCCGCGAGGTGCTGAAGGAACTGCCGATGGAATTCGCGGTCGAAGCGCAGAAGCTGCTGGCGATTTCGCTGGAAGGGAGCGTGGGGTGATGTTTGGCACTAGCCCAGCGAAGGTGGCTAAGAAAATTGACAGTTTGGTCGAAGAGTTGAGGATCATCGGCGATCGAATTGCAGGCCACGAAGAGCAGTTCCAAATGGCTAAGCGGCTTGGCTTGGCGAGGGACGGCGAAGACGACCATATTCGTCTGTGGCGCCGTGTTCAGACCCAACTCGTCACAAAGCTGCCTGAGGCTAAGGCCGCAGTTTTGAGCGGGGAAGAGGACTATCGGCAGATCAATCGAGTCCTTCGGATGACCCATCAGCAAATCAAAGAGGTCGCTGCTGATATTTCGGCAGCGGATAGGGCTGCCGAAATGGGCAGAAAAATGGCCCGCGACCGGTTTGGAAGCAAACAATGACCACCCGTAAAACCCTCGCCCTCAACCCCGACGCTGCCACCGACGAAGCCCCCGCGCTCAAGAAGAAGGGCCGCGGGTGGGAGATTTCGGACAAGCGCCTCGATGCGCTGCACGAACAGGCGCGCGAGCTGCGGCGCCATTCGTCCGAGGCGCACAAGGCGCTCGCGGCGCGCTTCGCCAAGGCGGACCTCGGCCGGCACAAGTTCACCCGCCACGCCGTCGTCGGCTCGGCCATCGTCGATTTCAACTGCCACACGCTCGGCATGGCGGTCGACATCTTCGAGGAGGGCGACACCGAAGCGCTCGCCACCCGCCGCGACAGGAGCCTCGAGGCGGTCGGGATCAAGGTCATGCGGGTCAGGGCATCCGAAGTGCTCGAGAACATGGACGGCGTCCTCGCCCGCATCACCGCCGGGATGCGCCAGCGCATCGCCGACAAGCAGGAAGCGCGCCGCGCTCATCAGACAGGACAACGCAATGCTTGAGATCACAGACCTTCACGCCGAAGTCGACGGCAAGCCGATCCTCAAGGGCCTGACCCTCGCGGTCGAGGCCGGGGAAATCCACGCGATCATGGGCCCCAACGGCGCGGGCAAGTCGACGCTTGCCAACGTGCTCGGCGGCAAGCCGGGCTACGAGGTGACCGGCGGCAGCGTGACCTTCAAGGGGCACGACCTGTTCGAACTCGAACCGCACGAACGCGCCGCTTCGGGCCTGTTCCTCGGCTTCCAGTACCCGGTCGAGATTCCGGGCGTCTCCAACGTCCAGTTCCTGCGCGAAGCCCTCAACGCCCAGCGCAAGTACCGGGGCGAGGAAGCCGTCAGCGGCGGCGAATTCCTCAAGCTCGCGAGGGAAAAGGCCGGCCTGCTCAAGATGGACATGGAAATGCTCAAGCGGCAGGTGAACGTCGGCTTTTCCGGCGGCGAGAAGAAGCGCGCCGAGATGGTCCAGATGGGCATCCTCGATCCCGATTTTGCCGTGCTGGACGAAACCGATTCGGGCCTCGACATCGACGCGCTGCGCGTGGTGGGTGAGGGGATCAACGCGATCATGCGGCACCCCGACAAGGGCGTGCTGCTCATCACCCACTACCAGCGCCTGCTCGACGTGGTGAAGCCCGACCGGGTGAGCGTGCTGGCCGGAGGCAGGATCGTGCGGACCGGCGGCCCCGAACTCGCGCTGCGGCTCGAGGAAGAGGGCTATGACGCGGTGATGGAAGAGGCCGCCGCCTGATGCGGCCCGTCGCCGCCCTTCTGCCCGGCCTGCGCGCCAGGTGCGGGCGGCTCGCCCGGGCGGCCGAACGCCAATCGAAGAAGGGGTCAGCATGACCGACACGACAACCCTCCCCACCCCCGCCCCGCCGACGCCGACACCGACGCCGACGCCGACACGGCGCGACGAGGCGTGGCGCTATGCCGATATCGACGCGCTCGGCCGGATCGGGCCGGAAGCGCTCGAGAACTGGCGGGAGATCGCCGTCGAAGCGGGCGAAGCGCGGCGCCAGTGCATGATCGTCGGTTCGCAGGCCCCCGAACTGCACCGCATCCGCGTGACGCTCGGCGAGGGCGCCCGGCTCGAACTCTTCGCGGCCAATGCGGGGAGCGACTACACCCGGGTCGAGATCGAGGTGACGCTCGCAAGCGGGGCGCATTTCGAATTCGGCGGCGTCACGATCGGCGGCGGAGACGTCACCCGCGAATTCGTCACCACCGTGCGCCACGACCACCCGGGCGCGACCAGCAACCAGACCGTCCGCAGCGTCCACTGGGGCGGGGCGACCGGCAATTTCCTCGGCGAGATCAAGGTCGCCAGGGACGCGCAGAAGACCGACGCGGCGCAGGATTTCAAGGGTCTGCTGCTCGAAGCGGGGGCAAGCGCCAACGCCGTCCCGCAGCTCGAAATCTTCGCCGACGACGTCAAGTGCGCGCACGGCGCGACGGTCGGCGAACTCGACGAGGCGGCGCGCTTCTACATGGCCGCGCGCGGCATCTCGCCCGAACTGGCGCAGCGCCTGCTGGTCCAGGCCTTCATCGCCGACGCCTTTGTCGCGCTGCAGGACGAGGTCGAGCACACCCGCCTGCTCGACGCCGCGCTTGCCGCGCTGGAGGAGGCGCCGCGATGAATGCGCCCGTGACCATCGACCGCGACCTCAGGGCCGATTTCCCCGGCATGTTCACGGCCGAAGGCGAGCCGTGGCATTACCTCGACACCGCCGCGACCGCGCAGAAGCCGCGCGCGGTGATCGACGCCATGGCCCGCGCGCTGGGCGAGGATTACGCCACGGTTCACCGCGGGGTCTATTCGCGCTCGGCGCAGATGACGCTGGGCTACGAGGCGGCGCGCCGGCGGATCGCCGATTTCCTCGGAGGGGCGGAGGAGGAGATCGTCTTCACCCGCGGCGCGACCGAGGCGATCAATCTCGTCGCGAACGCCTGGGGCCGGGCGAACCTCAAGGAGGGCGACCGCATCCTGCTCTCGCGGCTCGAACACCATTCCAACATCGTGCCGTGGCAGATGGTGGCCGAGGCGACAGGCGCGGAAATCGACGTCTGCCCGCTGACCGAGGATCACCGGATCGACCTCGACGCGGCGGAGGCCATGCTGACGCCGAAGCACAAGCTCGTCGCGCTGTGCCATGTCTCGAACGTGCTCGGCAGCGTGCTCGACGCGCCCCGCGCGGCGCGGATGGCCCATGCGGTCGGGGCGAAGCTGCTGCTCGACGGATGCCAGTCGGCCCCGCACATGGCCGTCGACGTGAGCGCGCTCGATTGCGATTTCTACGTCTTTTCCGCGCACAAGCTCTACGGCCCGACCGGGATCGGGGCGCTGTGGGCGCGGGGCGACATCCTGGCCGACATGCCGCCGTGGGAAGGCGGCGGGGCGATGATCGACCGCGTCACCTTCGAAAGGACCACCTACGCGCCCGCGCCCCAGCGCTTCGAGGCCGGGACGCCCGCCATCACCGAGGCGATCGCCTTCGCCGTCGCTGCCGATTACGTCTGCGGAATCGGCCTCGACGCGATCCGCCAGCGCGAGGCAAGGCTGGTCGCGAAGCTGCGCCGCGAACTCACCGCGATGAACGACGTGCGCGTGTTCGGGCCGGACGACAGCGCCGGCATCGTCAGCTTCGCGCTTCGAGACATCCACCCGCACGATCTCGGCACGATCCTCGACGAAGCGAATGTTGCGATCCGCGCCGGGCATCATTGCGCGCAGCCGTTGATGGACTATCTCGATGTGCCCGCCACCGCCCGCGCCAGTTTCGGCCTCTATTCGACCGAGGCCGATGTCGATGCGCTGCTCGAAGGCATCCGGCGCACCCGCAAGATCTTTGGACAATCCTGAGCAATGGACGAAAGCCGCCGAAGGACAGGCTCATGACCGACGAAACCAGTGAACGCGAATATGTCGCCGCACCGGCCCCGAACGAAGACGTGATCGACACGCCCGCCAAGCCGCCCCGCGCCAGGGTCGAGGATGCGGTCGATCCCGATGCCGCGCCCGACAGGCGCGAGCGCGACTATCTCGAAGGCTTCCTCGCGGCCGCCCCGCCCGAAACCCCGGCCACCGGCGCGGGCGGCGAATTGCAGGGCGCCGTGATCGAGGCCCTGCGCGAGATCTACGATCCGGAGATCCCGGTTAACATCTACGATCTCGGCCTTATCTATGGTGTCGAGGTCGACGAGGAATGCGACGCGACCGTCACCATGACGCTGACCACGCCGCACTGTCCCGTCGCCGAGACGATGCCGGGCGAAGTCGAAATGCGCGTCTGCTCCGTCCCCGGCATCCGCGACGCCGAAGTGGTGCTCGTGTGGGATCCGCCGTGGAGCCCGGAGAAGATGTCCGACGAAGCGCGCCTCGAACTGGGAATGCTGTGATGACGACAGAGACCAAGACCCGCCAGCTGCCCGCCGCCGTCACCCTGACCAGGGGCGCGGAGGCGCGCATCGCCCATCTCATGGAGAACGCGCCCGAGGATGCGATCGGGGTCAAGCTGTCGACCCCGCGCCGGGGCTGTTCTGGCCTCGCCTATTCGGTCGACTACGTCACCGAAGAGCAGAAGTTCGACGAGAAGATCGAGACGCCGGGCGGCACCTTCTACATCGACGGGGGGAGCGTGCTCTATCTCGTCGGTTCGGTCATGGACTGGCGGGAGGACGATTTCACCGCCGGTTTCGTGTTCGAGAACCCCAATGCCAAGGGCGCGTGCGGCTGCGGCGAAAGCTTCATGGTCTGACGGCCGCGATGGCCGCGCCGGTCACGGTCGAACTCGCGACGCATCTCGACTGTTCGCCCGAACAGGCGTTCGCCCAGGTCCGGCGATCCGCGCTGCTCGAACACATCGCGGCGCCGCTGATCCGTTTCAAGCCGCTCGGGCGGCCCTTTCCCGAATTCTGGCACCCCGGCGAATATCGCGCCCGGATGTTCCTGTTCGGCGTGATCCCGATCGGCTGGCAGGCGGTCGTCATCAGCCTGCCCGAACCTTCGGGCAAGGTGCTCTACGTGCGCGACAATGGCTACGGCCCGCTGATCCGGCAATGGGATCACTGGATCGCGATCGGTCCGGACCCCGGGGGCAGGGGCACGCGCTACATCGATCAGGTGACGATCGACGCCGGTGTTCTCACCCCGATCGTCGCGGGTTTTGCGCGGAGCTTCTACACCCACCGCCAGCGCCGCTGGCGCGCGCTGGTCGAGAGCGGTTTCGCCGCGCTGGAGGGATGAGGCTCAGCCTTCCTCGATGATCCGGGCGAGCAGGCGGCGTTCGAGTTCGTCGACCTCGCCGTCGGCATCGATCATCTGTTCGAGCCATTCCCGTTCGCAATCGGTCACTTCGGCCCCGGCGGCGGCCTGTTCGGCGAAGGACGGGCCGGCGTCCTTCCTGCCGAAGACCTTGCCGAAATGGTTGGCGGCGTTCGGCATTTCCCTGGCGACCTTCCCCATGAAACGCGCCACGTTCGGCCTGTTGTCGGCGATGAAGGCCTGCAGCTCGCGCGCGCGACCATGTTCGAGCTGGGCGTTCTGCAGGGCGAAGCCCTTGAGATAGTTGGACACGCCGTCGAGGAAGAGGTCGTCCCATTCGGGCGCGTTTTCCTCGGCCAGCGTCTCGTCCTTCAGCCGGAACAGCATTTCCGCGTCGAACCGGCTCACCGCCGCCGGGCCGTGGCCGCCGCTGGCGAAGATCACGCGGCGGATGATGCGGCATTCGGCCGCGGTGATGTGCGTCGCGGCGAGCGCCCCGCCGCAGCGGGTCGGGCCGATCCCGGTCAGCACCTCGCGCTCGACCTGGGCGAGGACATAGTCCTTGAGCCGCACGGGCGTGTTCTGCGCCCGTTCGACGATGCGCACGATGGTTTCGAGTTCGACGAGGCTTTCGACGACGCCGTCATGGTCGATCCTGTCGATCAGCCACTGCGCCTCTTCCTCGGAGCATTGCAGGCGCGGTTCGGAGCCGTTGAGGACGTATTCGCCGATGGCCTCGACGAAGAAGTCGCACCACGGCTCGTCCCGCGTCGAGAGGACGTTGTTGACCGCGAACAGCGCCTCGGCCTCTTCGCGGGTGATGATCCCGTCGCCCCAGCCGTGCTGGCGCAGCGCGAGCAGTTCGGGCGCCGAAACCTTGCCGTCGGCGGCGGCGCGGCGCGCCAGCTCGGTGAAATGCGTCGTCATGTCCCGGTCGGTTCCCTGCCTGGTCTGCGGCTCGCGGATGCCACAGGCAGGCTTAAGGCGGGGTTACCAGCGGCCCGAACGGGCCTTACCGCCCGCCTTCGATCGCGGCGAGGCAGGCATCGCGCGGGATCGCGCCGCCGCCCTGCCGCAGCCGCGCCTCGACATAAGTCGCGACCGGGGCGTCGCCGGGGCGCGGGGGATAGAGGTAGATGTCGAGCACGCAGTCGGAGCCCGCGAATTGCAGCTTGCGCGCCTCGCCCTCGTCGAGGTCGATCCGCGGCTCGCCGAAGCGCGCACGCAGCGTCGCGGCATCGGAACCGAGCACGCCCGCCGCGTCGCTTTCGACCGGCCCGCGCGGGACGCGGGAAAGGGCCTCTGGATCGGGGCGCGCCGGGGCGGAAGGCAGCGGTACCGCGGCGCCCCCGCCCGCGCATCCGGCGAGCGCGGCGGCAAGCAGGAGCGCCGCGGCGGGGCGAAGGCTGTCACGCATGGCGCGGCTCCCCCGCCCCGCGCCGGGCGATGGCGCCATGCGCGAGATGGGTGCCCGCCGCCGCGCCGAGAACGGGCGCGAGGAGATTGGCGAACGGCACCAGCATCAGCGCCGCGATCGCCCCGCCGAGCGCGAACCGCTGGAATTTCGGCACCGGGTTGGCGGGGCAATCGCGTTCGTGCCGCAGCCAGGCCATGTCCGTGAGCTCCCGCCCGAGCAGCACGGCGTTGACCAGCAGCAGCACCAGCGCAGGTCCGATGCCGGTGATCCACAGGACCAGCACGAGCGGAAGAACGAGCGCATTGAGCGCCAGCGCCCGGCCCGCGCCGCGCAGCGAATTGGCAAGGTCGCGCGCGAAGGGCAGCGGTTTCGCCCGCGCGGCCGCCTGCGGATAGTGCCGCGCTTCGACCGCCGCGACGATCTCGTCGGCGAAGAATTGCAGGACCGCGAGCGCGACCACCCGGAACAGCAGCCAGAAGGCGAGGAGCGACAGGACCAGGGCCGCGAATGCCTGCGCCGGTCCTTCGTATCCGTCCGGCAGGAGCGCCTCGAGCGGACCGCTGCGGACCAGCAGGCCGAGCCCCCACCACACCATCGCCGCCCCGGCAGCGAACACCAGCAACGTGATCCCGACGCTCTTCGCCGCGACCCGGATCACCGCCGGATCGCCGAGCTGGCCGAAGCCTTTCACGAGGGAAGCGAGCACCGCCTGCATCACGGGCGCAGGGATAGGGCGCGCTGCGGCCCTGTCAAACGGCTTGTCGGCCGCTTTCCCTTGGATTGCGGCGCCGGGTTGGCTAGGCGCTCGGGCAAGCCCTTTCCAAGCCAACCAACGGGACATCATCTGTGACCGAACCGCGTTATGACGTAGTCGCCATCGGCAATGCCGTGGTCGACGTGATCGCTTCGTGCGAGGACGAACTGATCGAGGAACTCGAACTCAACCGCGGCGGCATGACCCTGGTCGACGAGGCGCGGGCCGACGATCTCTACCGCGCCATGCCGCCCGCGCGCGAGGTGTCGGGCGGTTCGGCGGCGAACACGCTGGCGGGGATTTCGACCCTCGGCCTGCAATGCGCCTTCATCGGCCAGGTCGCCGACGACCAGCTGGGCAAGGTCTTCCGCCACGACATGCGCGCGACCGGCATCGATTTCGACACGCCCGCAAGGCAGGGCGAACCGGCGACGGGCCGGGTGCTCATCTTCGTCACGCCCGATGGCGAGCGGACCATGAACACCTTCCTCGGCGCAGGCCAGTACCTCCCGGCGAGCGCGCTTGACGAAAGCCTGATCGCCAGCGGCGCGATCCTCTATCTCGAAGGCTACCTGTGGGACCCCGAGGAACCGCGCAAGGCGATGCGCCGTGCGATCGAGGTCGCGCGCGGCGCGGGGCGCAAGGTCGCCTTCACCGCGTCCGAAAGCTTCGTGATCGAACGCCACGGCGACGATTTCCGCGATCTCATCGATAATGGCATGATCGACATCCTGTTCGTGAACGAAAGCGAGCTGGCGACGCTGACCGGCGAACCCTCCTTCGAAAAGGGCTTCGAAATGATTGCCCCGAAGGTCCCCTGCCTCGTCGCGACCCGTTCGGAAAAGGGCGCGGTCGCCGATGCGGGCGGCGTCCGTGCGAGCGTCCCGGCAGAGCCGGTGGCGAAGGTGGTCGACACGACCGGGGCGGGCGATCAGTTCGCGGCCGGGTTCCTGTGCGGCTTCGCCCATGGCGAGGAGCTGGAGAAGTGCCTGAGGCGCGGCGCGATCGCGGCGGCCGAGGTGATCTCGCATTACGGCCCGCGGCCCGAAACCGACCTGCAGAAGCTGATGGCCGAGAAACTCTAGCCTCTCTTATTCACGGCGATGCGGTTGGGCGCCTCTCGGCGCGAGCTTGACGCCACTGCTGCGTGCGGCGGCGTAGAGCGGGCGTGCGGCACCGCTGGCGTCTGTTTCACCGCGCTGTGATCGATGGGCTTTTCTGGTTGAAGGACTTGGCTCGGGGTTTCTGCGGCACTGCCGCGCCCGCTACGTCGGCGCAGGCTTGAGCGCGAGAACGATGGCACGCATCAGATCGGCATCGGGGCACGCAGAGGCGAACGCTACGCGGATTCGGGTGGCGCTTTCCATGACGCGGGCAGCAACCTTGAGCAGCCGCAGGCGCAGGGTCGTAAACTCGGCTTTTGCCAGAGCGGTGGTCTTTGGGATCGCCTGCTGAACGCGCCACAGCAGCCAGTAGGCAGCGGTGTGCAGGATCAGGCGCATCTGGTTGGCGTTCGCCGACCGGCACGAGGTGCGGTCACTGGCCAGCTGGGTCTTGTGCAGCTTGATCAAGTTCTCGGCCTGCCCGCGCGCACAGTAGAGCGTGTCATAGATGTATTCAGCCGAGCCTTGGGTTAGCGATGTGACGACATAGCGGATATCCATGCCCAGCGTGCTGGCCTCGATCCTGGCGACGACGCGGCGCTGGCGGTTCCAGCTCTTCGCGCCGTAGCGGGTCTCGGCATAGCTGTGCAGGACCGGGAGTTGGCACTCGGCGCGGCGGACCGCGCAGGCATCGGCGGCAGTGACGATAACCGGATCAGCGCGCAGCGCGGCGTTGGTCGGCAGACCGAACACGTAATCGACATGGGCCGCCTCGCAGAAGGCCATGACCTCGGGCCGTCCATAATGCCCGTCACCGCGGATGGTGATGTGGGTATCAGGCCAGTGGCGGCGAAGATGGCGCACCAGACGCCGGATATGCCCTGCCGCCTCCTTGCCAGAAGGCGTCTTGCCCGTGCGCAGCAGCATCGCCACCGGCCGGCCCGTTGCCGTGTCGTAGACATGGATCGGCAGGAAGCAGCGCTCCCCATGATGTCCGTTCCAGAAGGAGAGTTGCTGATAGCCGTGCACGACGTCGCAGGTGTCATCGATATCCAGCGTCACCGCCGCCGGCGGAGTGGGGTAGCTGGCGCAGTAGATGTCGATCATGATCCCCAGCATCTTTGCCAGCTCGCGCGTGCTCGGCGCATTCTCCCAGCGGCTCATCGTCGGTTGGCTGGCCAACCCCGCACCCGATCCCGGCAGCTTGCCCAGCGCAAGGCGGAAGCCCGGATCATCGCGCAGAGCGTCGAGATCATCGGCATCCTCATAGCCGCAGGCGATCGCGAACATCCGCGCGCGCAGGATATCTTCAAGCCGATGAACCACCCGAGCAGGATCGCGCGGATCGGCAATACACGCCGCAAGCCGCTGGCAGAGCCCCATCATGCGCTCGGCCTGAGCCAGCACCAGGACCCCGCCATCCGAGGTCAGCCTGCCGCCGTCAAACGCAGCTGTGACCTTCTTGCCGCGCACTGCTGGAAACGAAAATACGGACGCGCTATCATCGCATCCGGCGGGTGTGGTCTGTGGCATATTTTGCCCCGTTGCAGGTCTGGCTTAAGCAACCACATTCCTACAACAATGCAAATGCTTACGCCACTCCCGCCAACCCGTCAGACCACCGCCGGTGAATAATCCGGGCTAGCCCGCGCTACATCTCGGGGCGGTAATCGTCCCGCCGGAGCGTCACCATGTAGGCGGCGATCTGGTCGACCTGCGGCCGGGTGAGATCGAAATCCATCACCTCGGGATAATTGTGCGCGTCCGCCAGCCAGTCGCCGAGGCTCGCCTGCGACAGCCCCTCGCGATTGGCGATCGCCTCGAACGTCGCCGCCTGCGGGTTCGGGGAGAGGAAGGGCGGCTCGACCGCATGGCACCCGCCGCAGGCCGCCTCGACGAAGGCGGGCGGATCGGGCTCGGTCGCCGGCTCTGGTTCCGGCGCGGAGGCGGACGGGGTCTGGCAGGCGGCGAGGAAGGCGGCCGCGGCGAGGAGGACAAGTCGTTTCATGGCACGAGGATAATCCCGCGCGCGGTCTTCGCCTAGCGTCATTCGCCCGCCCGCCTTTCGCGTTCGACCTCCCGCCAGCCGATGTCGCGGCGGCAGAAGCCGGTCGGGAAGGATATCCGGTCCACCGCCGCATAGGCGCGCGCCTGCGCCTCGGTCACGCTCGGCGCCGTGGCGGTGACGTTCAGCACCCGCCCGCCATTGGCGACGAGCGCGCCGTCCTTCACCGCCGTGCCCGCGTGGAAGACCTTCGCCCCGTCGGCCTCGCTTTCGCCGAGATCGATCGCCCCGCCCTTCTCCGGCGTTCCGGGATAGCCTTTGGCCGCCATCACGACGGTGAGCGCGGTGTCGGGCGAGAAGTCGGGCCGCACGCCCGCCAGTTCCGCCCGCGCGCAGGCGAGCATGATCGCGGCGAGATCGCCCCTCAGGCGCATCATCAGCACCTGGCATTCGGGATCGCCGAAACGGCAGTTGTATTCGATCAGCTTCGGCCCCGCCCCGGTCAGCATCAGCCCGGCGTAGAGCACGCCGGTATAGGGATGGCCGTCGGCCGCCATCGTCTCGACCGTGGGGCGGATGATTTCCTCCATCACCCGCTCCTCGAGTTCGGGGGTGAGGACCGGCGCGGGCGAATAGGCGCCCATGCCGCCGGTGTTCGGTCCCGTATCGCCCGCGCCCACGCGCTTGTGATCCTGCGCGCTGCCGAAAGGGAGGATGAAGCTGCCGTCGGCCAGGGCGAAGAAGCTCGCCTCCTCGCCCGCCATGTATTCCTCGATCACGACCTCGGCCCCCGCTTCCCCGAACTGGCCGCCGAACATGTCGGCGAGCGCGATCTCGGCCGCCTCGATATCGTCCGCGATCACCACGCCCTTGCCCGCGGCGAGCCCGTCGGCCTTGAGCACGTAGGGCGGCTCGAACCGGGCAAGCGCGGCGCGCGCCTCGTCGAGCGAGGCGGCGCGGACATAGCCTGCGGTCGGGATCCCGGCGCGCGCGCACAGGTCCTTGGTGAAGCCCTTCGACCCTTCGAGCCGCGCGGCCGCGGCCGACGGGCCGAACACGGCGATGGCCTCCTGCCGCAAGGCATCGGCGAGCCCGGCCACCAGCGGGGCCTCGGGTCCGACGACGACCAGAGCGATGTCCCGCTCGCGGCAGAACCGCACGATCGCCGCGTGGTCCTCCACCTCGAGCGCAACGCATTCGGCGTGTTCGGCGATGCCGGGATTGCCGGGCGCGGCATAAAGGCTTGAAAGGCTCGGGGATTGCGCCAGCTTCCATGCTAGCGCATGTTCGCGCCCGCCCGATCCCAGCAACAGGACATTCATGGCTCGCACCCCTTCAGACAGCAATGACGCCGGGCTGTTAGCGCGCGCGCGGCAGGGCGACAACGCCGCGCCGCTTTCGATCACCGAGATTTCCAACCTGCTCAAGCGCACGGTCGAGGACCGTTTCGGCCATGTCCGCCTGCGCGGGGAATTGTCGGGGGTGAAACGGGCGGCTTCGGGCCACCTCTATTGCTGCCTCAAGGACGACAGGGCCGTGATCGACGGGGTGATGTGGCGCGGGAACACCGGTCGGCTCTCCTTCGCGCCGGAGGACGGGCTGGAGGTGATCGCGACCGGCAAGCTCACCACCTATGCCGGGCGTTCGAAATACCAGGTCGTGATCGAGAGCCTCGAACTCGCGGGCGAGGGGGCGCTGCTGGCGCTGCTGGAAAAGACCCGCGCGCGGCTCGCCGCCGAAGGCCTCTTCGCGCCCGAGCGCAAGCGCGCGCTGCCCTTCCTGCCGCGCACGATCGGGGTCGTGACCTCGCCCACGGGTTCGGTCATCCGCGACATCCTCCACCGCCTCGCCGACCGTTTCCCGAGCCATGTCGTCGTGTGGCCGGTGCTGGTGCAGGGCCAGGGCGCGGCGGAGCAGGTCAGCGCGGCGATCCGCGGGTTCGACGCGCTGGCGCCCGGCGGGCCGGTGGCGCGGCCCGACCTCCTCATCGTCGCGCGCGGCGGCGGGTCGATCGAGGACCTGTGGAGCTTCAACGAGGAAATCGTGGTGCGCGCGATCGCCGGATGCTCGATCCCGGTGATCTCCGCCGTCGGTCACGAGACCGACACGACCCTCGCCGATTTCGCCGCCGACCGCCGCGCCCCCACGCCGACCGCGGCGGCGGAAATGGCCGTCCCCGTGCTGCGCGACCTCGCCCTGACGCTGGCCGATTACGCCAATCGCAAGCGCCGCGCGGTCCATCGCCCGGTCGAACTCGGGCGCGAACGGCTCGAGGCGCGGGTCCGCCGGATGCCTGCCCCCGCAGACTTGCTGCAAGCCCGGGCGCAGCGCCTCGACGAGGCGGCCGAGCGGCTGCGCCGCGGGCTGTTCGACCGTGCCGGGCGGGGGCGCGAGCGGCTCGTGGGGGTTGCCGCACGGCTCCAGCCGGGTGTCCTGACGCGCTCGCACGCAGAGGCGCAGCGCCGGCTCGACGCGGCGCGGCTGGTCCCCGCCCTGGTCCGGCGGCCGCTGCGCGAGGCGGGCGACCGGCTCGGCGAGAGTTCCGCCCGCCTGGGCCGTGCGCTGCTCGACCGGACCACCGAAGGCCGCGGGCGGCTGGTCGGGGTGTCGGCGCGGCTCCACCCGCGGATGCTCGCGCGCTCGCACGCCGAGGCCGGGCGCCGGCTGGCCGCGGCGCGGCTGGTCCCGGCGCTGGTGGAGCGGCCGCTGCGCGAGGCGGGCGAAAGGCTCGCGGCGCTGGCGCGGCTGGCGGAACAGCTCCACCCGGAACGGCCGCTGGCGCGCGGCTATGCGATCGTGCGCTCGGCTGCGGGCGAGGCGCTGACCAACAGGGCGAGCGCCGCGCGCGAACCGGCGCTCTCGCTGCAATTCGCCGACGGCACGCTCGGCGTCGTTCCGGCCGATTCGCCGGGCGCCAGGCCGCGTTCCCCCGGTCCGAAGACCTCCCCCGTCGCCCCGGCGCAGGACGATTTGTTCGGATAGGGCGGCGGTGCTATGGAAAGTCCCATGTTGATGTCCACCTCCGACAAGGCCGCCAAGCTCTATTACGGGCCTGCCAATTTCCGTGTCCTGCGTCCCGGCCAGCACGTCGTGTGCGCGGTGACGGGCGCGATCATCCCGCTCGACGAATTGCGTTACTGGAGCGCCGAGCGGCAGGAGGCCTATGCCTCCGCCGAGATCGCGACCCGGCGCCTGCTCGACCGGGAATGACCCGGGTGCACCCGCGCCGCGCGCTGGCGGCGGCCGCGGCGGGCGCGCTCGCGCTCGTCGCCGCCGGTCCGGGAGGCGGGGCCGCCGCTGCGCCCGATGGAGCGGCACCGGACGACCCCGCCCCGACCCGACCGGCCGAACCCGCGCGGGCGCACTTCGCGATCGAGGGCCGGCTCATCCAGGGCGGCTACCTGCGCGGCACCGCGCCCGCCGGGGCCACCCGCGTGACCCTCGCCGACCGGGAGGTCGCGCTCGCCCCGGACGGCCGCTTCTTCGCCGCCTTCGACCGCGACGCGCCCGAAACGCTCGTGCTCGAAGCCGTCATGCCCGACGGGCGGACGCTGCGCCGCGAACTCGCCGTCGCCCGGCGGCAATGGGATATCGAACGGGTCAACGTGCCCAAGCGCAGTGGCGGCACCAGCGAGGCGTGGTGGCGCAAGCGCAAGCCCGAATGGGAAGCGATCGTCGCCGCCCGCGCGCAGGAGACCGGCGCGACCGGCTGGCGGCAGGATTTCGTCTGGCCGGTCAAGGGGCGGATCTCCGGCCGTTTCGGGCGTCAGAGGATCTACCAGGGCGAACCGGGCAGCTATCATTCCGGCATCGACATCGCGCCGGGTGCCGGCACGCCCTTCGTCGCCCCGGCGGACGGAGTCGTGGTGCTCGCCCGCACCGGCTTCAGCCTCGAGGGCTCGCTCATCATCATCGACCATGGCATGGGGCTCAACAGCGCCTTCCTCCACGCCTCCAGGATCGTGGTCGAGGAAGGCGAGGCGGTCACGCAGGGCCAGCATATCGGCAATGTCGGGGCGAGCGGGCGGGCGACGGGGCCGCACCTGCACTGGAGCCTCATGTGGAAGGACTGGCGGCTCGACCCGCTGCTGCTCGCGGGGCCGATGGACTGAAATGCGGGCGGGGCGGCTGATCGGGGCGCTCGGCGTCGCGTTGCTGTGCGCGCCGGGCACCTTCGTGCGGACGCCGATGGCCGAAGAAATGCCGCATCCGACCGGGCCGGAACGGATCGCGGGGCCGGCGCCGACCGGGGATCCGGCGTGGCAGGTCGCGGGGGTGTGGCGCTATGCGGCGGATCATCGCTATTTCGGCGGCTTTTCCGCGCTGCTGCCGCTGGACGGGGAGCGCCTGCAGGCCTTTTCCGACCGCGGCGCGCGCTTCACCTTCGTCGAACCCGACTCACGGGTCCGCGGCGCAGGGGGGCGCCCCGCCGGCCGGTCGCCGGTGGTGCTCCAGCCGGTCGAGAAGGGTTTCGAGGAGGATCTCAAGGACATCGAATCCGCCGCCCGCGATCCGGCGACGGGGACCTACTGGCTCGGCTTCGAAGGGCTGCACGCGGTCCACCGCTACACCGCGGCGGATGAGCCCGACGGCCTGCGCGTGCTCGAGGACGAGGTCGACTGGCCGGCCAACAGCGGGGCCGAAGCGATGCTGCGCCTGCCCGACGGGCGCTTCATGGTGCTGCCCGAGGGGGAAGAGGAGGGGCTGTTGTTCCCGTCCGACCCGGTCGCCGGCGGCGTGCCCGAAGCCTTCGCCTTCCGCCCTCCGGTCGAAGGCTACGCCCCGACCGATCTCGCCCGCCTGCCCGACGGGCGGCTCTTGCTGCTGATGCGGCGCACGGTTTTCGCCCTGCCGCCCTTCGAGACGCTGCTGGCGATCGGGCCGCCGCCGCGCGCGGGCGGGACCTGGGCCCCGCAGGTCGCGCTGCGGCTCGATCCCGTCATCCCGAGCGACAATTACGAGGGGCTGGCGATCCGGCCGCTGGCGGACGGGAAGGCGGCGGTTTGGATCGTCGCGGACGACAACCTGTCGGTGATGCAGCGCACGCTTCTGGCCAAGCTGGTGTTCGACCCCGCCGCCGAAGCCGAGTGACGCGGTAACGCGAAAAAGGGCGTGACGGGTCGCCCCGCACGCCCATTCGATGCAGGAACGGACCGCCCGTCAGGCGGAAGGGGCAGCCTTCTTGAGCTCGCGCTTCACCTTGAGCGCGCGCGGGGAAAGCTTTTCGTCGCTGGTCTTGAGCAACCAGTTGTCGAGCCCGCCATTGTGTTCGACCGAGCGCAGGCCCTGGGTCGAGACGCGGAACTTGAAGCTGCGGTCGAGCTTTTCCGACAGCAGCGTGACGTTCTGCAGGTTGGGCAGGAAGACGCGCTTCGTCTTGTTGTTGGCGTGGCTCACATTGTGGCCGACCTGGCGGCCCTTGCCGGTCAGTTCGCAAATCCGCGACATGATATCTCTCGTTTCATCGTGTTGGCGGGCGAGCCTGCCGGGGCCTCGAAAACGATTCGGCCTCGCGGAAACTCGGTTTGACCCGGAAAGCGGCGTGCATAGCCACGGGGGGTCCGATCGTCAAGGCGGAACATCCGCCCAGCCTGCCACGTTGATGCCACGATCACCAAAGGCGCGACCTTTTCGACCAGCGCCGTCACATTGGAGGAAATGCCATGAACCGGATCATCGCAACCGCTTTCGCCGCCACCGCCGCGTTCGGCCTCGCCGCCTGCGACGTCGAACAGACCGAGGAAGGCGAGATGCCCGAAGTCGAGGGGATGCCGACCGTCGAAGGCGGCAACATGCCCGAATACGACGTCGATGGCCCCGAAGTCGATGTCGAAACCGAGGAACGCACTGTCGAAGTTCCCGATGTTGATGTAACCACGCCCGAGGATGACGAGGTCGAATGATCAGGCCGCACGGCGGCCCGTGACCGGGTGACGGGGCCGGAAAGCGCCGGGGCAACGCCCCGCTGGCCGGTTCCCGAACCGATGCGCGCCGCCTTGCAGGCAGCACAGGACGCGGCGCTGGCCGGGGAAGTCCCGGTCGGCGCCGCCGTCGTGCGGCAGGGCGCGATCATCGCGCTCGCCGCGAACGCCACCCGCTCGCCGCCCGATCCGACCGGCCATGCCGAGATCCGCGCGCTGCGGATGGCGGCCGAGGCGCTGGGGGAGGAACGGCTGACCGGGTGCGATCTCTACGTCACGCTCGAGCCCTGCGCGATGTGCGCCGGGGCCATCGCCCATGCCCGCATCGCGCGGCTCTATTACGCCGCGAGCGATCCCAAGGGCGGCGCGGTCGAACACGGCGCCCGGGTGTTCGAACAGGCGCAATGCCTCCACCGGCCCGAAGTCTATGCAGGCATGGGCGAGGCCGAGGCGGCGGAATTGCTGCGCGAATTCTTCAGGGAGCGGCGCCAGGCCCCCCGGCCCTAGAAACGCGCGGCTAGCTCCGCAGCCAGGCCAGCGCCTCGTCCTCCTCGTCGAGATCGAAGGTCCGCACTTCGGGCTTGACCAGCGCGCCGAAGGTCCCGGCCATCGCCCGCAGCCAGTCCGGCCCGCCGACCACGGCATAGCGCTCGCAATGCCTGAGCAGGTCGATCTTGGAGTTCATCGCGTGGCGGCTGAGCGCGGCATCGGCTTCGAACCCGTGCCACTTGCGGATCACCACCATCAGCTTCGAGCAGTCCGTCCCCGCAAGCCGCGCGCGGACCGAATCGAGCACGCGTTCCGCCTCCTCGCGGTCGATCCGGCCGACCACTTCGAACGCCGCGATGTCCGCCCCTAGGTCGAGTTCGTTCACCGCGCCGCCATGGGGATGGTCGCTTTCGCCCAGCACCCAGGCGCGCGCGGCGTCCATCTCGTCCTCGTCATAGACCGCGTAGGCGATCCCCGGCAGCAGCGCGCTTTCCAGCCGGGCGGCGCCGCGCAGCCATTCCTCGTCCGAGACGACCGCGATACGATCGAGCGAATAGAGCCAGCGCACCAGCGCGGGAAGGTGGGCGATTTCCTCGCTCATCGCCGAAAGGGACCATCCGGCGAGGCTGACGAGGTCGATCAGCACGCTGCCGCCTTCGCCGGCCGCCTGGCGGTCCCTGACAAAGGTCACGAAGGCGCGCGCGTCGTCCTCGCCGAATTCGCCGTAGATCGCGATCCGGTGGACGTTGTCTGCGATTTTCTCGATGTCGATCATGTGTTCACCTCCGGTCGGAACCCCTGCATCCGCCGCCGACAATAACAGGACGCGATCCCGCCACGCCAGCGCCCTTCGCCGGGCCTGCCCTGCCGGTCGGCGGACGACCGGGTGCGCTATTCGAACACTGCCGGGTCCTCCGGCCGCCGGGCGAACCACGCGTTCGCCGCGCGGGTATAGAGCAGCGCGACCGCAAGGAGCGAGAGCGACTGGCCGAGAAGCACGCCCGGCAGGGCATAGAGCATCGGCAGGTTGGACAGGATCAGCGCCACCTTGACCAGCGCCATCGCGGTGATGAACCCGCGCGCGAAGCGGCTGGCGAGGAGCCAGACCGCGGCGATGGGGATGAGCTCCACCGTGAACCAGGCCGAGCTCGCCACGATCGTCCAGTCGCGGTTCCATTCGAAGCCGAGCCCCAGCGAGCGCAGGATCTCCGCCTGGGCGGGCAGGTCCCACAGCGCGGTGGCGAGGTTCCAGGCGGCCAGCGCTAGCAGCATCGCGGCGAAGGCGTTGACGGCCGGCGGGCGCGGTCCCCTGACGCGTCGCACCGGGCTATTCCGGCTGGAAGTCGAGGCCGATGTCGGCCGCCGGGGCGCTCTGGGTGAGCCGCCCGACCGAGACGTAGTCGACACCGCTCGCCGCGATGTCCGCGATGGTGGAAAGGTCGATTCCCCCGCTCGCCTCGGTCGCGGCGCGCCCGGCGATCAGGGCGACCGCTTCGCGCAGCGTGCCGGGGTCCATGTTGTCGAGGAGGATGTGATGCGCCCCCGCCGCGATCGCCGGTTCGATCTGGTCCGGCCGGTCGACCTCGCAGATGATCGGGCTGACGCGCGCCTGCGCCGCGCGGCGCACCGCCTCGGAGACGCTGCCCGCGACCGCGACGTGGTTGTCCTTGATCATGCCCGCGTCCCACAGGCCCATGCGGTGGTTTTGCGCGCCGCCCATCCGGACCGCGTATTTCTCGAGCGCGCGCAGGCCCGGCAGGGTCTTGCGGGTGTCGAGCAGGATGCAGGTCGCGCTGCCCTGCCGCATCGCCTCGACATAGGCGCGGGTCATGGTGGCGATGCCGGAGAGGTGCTGGACGGTGTTGAGCGCGCTGCGCTCGGCGGTGAGCAGCGCGCGGGCCTTGCCGGAGAGGCGCAGGAGCTCGCTCCCGGCCTCGACCGCGTCGCCGTCGGCCGCCAGCCGCTCGATCGCGCAATCGGGATCGAGCGCGCGGAAGAACGCCTCGGCCAGCGGCAGGCCGGCGACGACGATCGCATCGCGGCTGTCCATGACGCCGGAAAAGCGCGCCTCGGCCGGGATGACGCTGTCCGACGTGACATCGCGCCCGCCGCCTTCGATCCCTTCGCCGAGGTCCTCGGCAAGCGTATCGCGGACGAAGCGGTCAAGGTCGAAGCCGGGCAGCGCGAAGGTCATGTAACCGTGCATACCCGGTCGCGCAGCGACCGCAAGGCCGACCGGCCGCCCGCAGGCGCCCGGCCCCGCAAGGGGCCGGAACAGCGCCGAGGATCGACCCGAACGCTCGCGCAGCGACCGCAAGGCCGACCGGCCGCCCGCAGGCGCCCGGCCCCGCAAGGGGCCGGAACAGCGCCGAGGAGGCGCGCCCGGATGGGCGCGCCCCACAAAACGGACTCGCAGGGTCCGCAAGCGCGACCGCGCGCCCGCAGCGGGCGCAGCTCTGCTGCGCGTCTAGCGAGGACGCAGCCCCGGATGGGGCTGCGCCAAGAAAATCAGTGCACGAAGCGCGCCACCACGTCGCGATAGCTGCGCGACACCTTCACCTCCGCGCCCGAATCGAGCACGAGGAAGCATTCGCCATTGGTGTGCGGCTTGACCTGCCGGACCTGGTCGAGGTTGACGATGGTCGAGCGGTGCACGCGCTGGAACTTGCGCGGGTCGAGCCGGCGTTCGAGGTCCTTCATCGTTTCGCGCAGGATCAGCGAATTGTCGCCCGTGTAGATGCACATGTAATCGCCCGCGGCTTCGATGTGCTCGATCGAATCGACCTCGACGCGGAAGATCTGGCCGCGGTCCTTGACGTTGATGAGCTTCTCGAAACGGTCCGCCGCGCCGCCGTCCGTACCGGTGAATTCCGCCGCGCGGTCGGGCGCCACCTTGGCCAGCACGTCGAGCAGGTGTTCGGCATCCTCGGTCGACTTCTTCTGCGCGATCCGTTCGCGCGCGCGCTCGATCGTGTCGGCGAGACGGACCTCGTCGACCGGCTTCATCAGGTAGTTGACCGCATTGGCCTCGAACGCGCGGATCGCGTGCTCCTCGTAGGCGGTGACGAAGACGAACAGCGGCGGCTCGATCTCCATCACGCCCTTGACCACCGAGAAGCCGTCGAAGCCGGGCATCTGGATGTCGAGAAAGACGAGATCGGGCTTCTCGGTCTTGATCTTGCGGATCGCCTCGCGCCCGTTCGAGCAGGTGTCGATGATCTCGACATCGTCGAACGCCTCGAGGCGCAGCTGGAGGCCCTGGATCGCGAGTTTCTCGTCGTCGACGAGGATGGTTCTGATGGTCATGCGGAAGTTCCGATCGTGCGTTGGGGGTTGAGTGCGAAGGCATTGTCCGCCGCGGGGGCGCGGGGGGTGTCGGCTGCGGGGAACGTCTGCGCCTTCGGCTCGGCTGGGGGGATGCGGCGCGAAGCGGTTGCGCCTGCCGGGGCGGGCGCGGCTTCGGCCAGCGGGGTGAAGGGGATCTCGATCGTGACCGTGAAACCGCCGCCGGGTTCGGATCGCGTGCCGAAGATGTGGTTCGGCCCATAGGCCTGGATCAGGCGGTTGCGGATATTGGCGAGCCCGACCCCGGTCGAGATCGGCTTGCCGTTGTCGCCGGCCGCGTTCTGCGCGGCGCGGACGCTTTCGGCCCGGGCGGCGTAATCGAGCAGATCGTGCTGCACCGGCACGTCGATGCCCGGCCCCGTGTCCTCGACGATCACGCGCAGCCGCTCGCCGATCACCTTCGCGCTGAGCGAGATGCGCGCGCCTTCCTCCTGCGGGCTGACCGCGTACTTGACCGCGTTCTCGACCAGCGGCTGGAGCAGCATCGCAGGCAGGATCGCGGTGAGCGCGGCTTCCTCGATGTCGAAATGGGTCCGCAGCCGCTCCTCGAAGCGCATCCGTTCGATGTCGAGATAGAGGTTCAGCGTCTCGACCTCCTGGCCGAGCGTGACCTGGCTGCCCGGTTCCATGATCAGCGTGTGGCGCAGGAAGCTCGACAGCCGCGTGAGCATGGCGTTGGCGGGCTCGGTCTGTTTCAGGAGCACCAGCGTGCTGATCGAATTCAGCGTGTTGAACAGGAAGTGCGGATTGAGCTGGTAGCGCAGCATGGCGAGCTGCGCGGCGGTGGTCTGCGCCTCGAGCCGTTCGAGCCGGTCGGCCTGCTGTTCGACGGTGAGGAAGTAGTTGATCGCGTAATAGAGCGCGCTCCACCCGCCGAGGACGGTCAGCGGGATGTAGGAAAGGCCGATGAAACGCTGGGCGAAGCTCGTCTCGCGCAGGCCGCCGTAATAGATGCCCTGCAGCCAGGCGTCGATCGAGGTGTGGAAGATGACCGCGATCATCAGCACCACCGCCGTCACGCCCCAGGTGACGATCGCCTGGCGGTTGATGAGCTGGCGGTAGATCACCGACAGGATGCAGCTGATCGAGAAGCCGGTGATCGTGGTCACGAGGATCAGCGCGAGCAGGTCGAAGGGCTGGTCGTTGGCGAAGGCGTTCACGCTGCGCAGCAGGAAGGCGCCGCCCCAACCGGCCAGCTGGAGGTTCCAGAAGGCGCGGTTCTTGCTGGCGAAGAACGGCGCTGGCTGGATCGCGAGAACGGACATTATGCGCCTCGTGTAGCCGATTTCGGCGCCGATGGCAGCGCCTTTCCCGCAATGCGGGCGCGCGCGGCGAACCGTTCGGCGCAGCGGTCGGGCCGAGTTCAGGCTAGCGGCCGGCCTGTTCCAGCCCCCTGTCGGGGTCGATTTCGCGGCGGAAATGGACCGCCCAGTCGGCCTTGCCCTCCACCGCCAGCAGCGCGCGGATGCGCGGGATCTCGGCGGCGATGAACTCGGCCCTCTCGTCCCAGCCGTCATGGGTGCGGGCACGGAACAGGCCGCCGTCGTGCTTTCGCCCCCAGCTCGTCATGAAACGCACCGCGGCCTCCGGCTCGTAACCCGCATTGGCGAGCAGCCAGGGCATCAGCCGGTCGGCCTCGCGTTCGGTCTTTCGCACGTTGGTGCGCTTGCGCCGGTTGCGGTCGAGCCATTCGGCATGGCCGAGGAAATTGTGCGCGAGTTCGTGCGCGACCACGCCGGCGAAGACCTCCTCCTCGTAGGAAAAGGCGGGAAACTCGATCCCGATCACCACCCGGTCGCCCGTCGCGACCGCGCGGCGGCCGTCGCCCATCAGCTCGAAACGGGTGGCGCAGACATCGACCGGGGCCACCCGCGCCTCGTCCCCGTCGGCGAAACGGATCGCGATGCCGCCGTGTTCGGCGAGCATGGCATCGACATGATCGTGCGCGCGCTTGAGCCGCTGCCAGTCCTTGCGCCCGGAAGAGGGCCATTCATTGGGGTCGAAGCGTTCGAGCGCGATGATCTCGCGATTGCGCCCGAACTGGCCCGAAAGCGCGGCGGGCGAACCGCGCGCAGCGGTTTCGACCGCGAAATCGCCTCCGAAGCCGAGCGCGGCGCGGGCGATCTCGGGGGCACTGTAGCTGGCGAGATCCTGCAATTGCAGCCCGATCGAGGGGATGGTGCGGGGGCAGAATTCGGCATTGCCGCGCACGATCTTCCAGCCCACGTCCTGCAGGCGCTGGTCGGCGTCCTGGAAGCGCGCGATCGCGGCGCGCTCGGCGGCGAGGTCGATGTCCGCGAGATCGGGCGCGGCGAGGACCGGGGCGGCGCACGCGCCGGCGAGGACGGCGGCGATGGCGAACCCGCGCACCGCGCTCAGCCTTCCGTGAGCGCCCCGGCTTCGGCGACCGCCTCGCTCAGCGCCTCGTAACCGACCGCCCCGCTGATCGTGCGGTCGCCGGTGACGAAGGCGGGCGTGCCGGAGAAGCCCAGCGCCCGGGCGAGGCTGAAATTGCGGGCGAGTTCGACCGAGACGGCGTCGGAGGCGATGTCGGCGCGCGCCCGCTCCATGTCGAGGCCGATGTCGCGCGCGACCGCCTCGGCGGTGTCCGGACCGGCCGGACCGCGCGCGAACATGGCGTTGTGGAAGTCGGCGTACTTTCCCTGGAGCGCGGCGGCGAGCGCCATGCGCGCGGCCGCTTCGGAGCCTTCGAACTGCGGCATTTCGCGCAGGACCACCTTCACTTCGGGATCGCTTTCGATCAGCCGCGAGACGTCCGCGAGGCTCGCTTCGCAGTAGCCGCAGTTGTAGTCGGAAAACTCGACGAGGACCTTCGTGCCGTCAGGGTTCCCCAGCACCGCGCCGGGGAAGGGCTCGTAGACCTCCTCGCCCAGTTCGGCGAGCCGTTCGCGCGCCTGTTCTGCCTGCAGCGCCTCGGCCATGTCCTGCAGCATCCGCGGATTGGCCAGCAGGTATTCGCGCGTGCGGTTGTCGGCGAGCCCGGCGTAGGACCAGATCGCGGCGCCGAGAAAGCCGAAGACGAGCGCGAGGAGCGCGGTGAGAAGCGGGTTGCGGATGCTGGCTGGCATGACTTTCCGGGGTGCTCGGGTGGATGTGGAGGCCGCCTAGCGCGAGTCGCGCAGGCGTTCCAGTTCGCTGCGCGCCTGGAGCGCGATGTCCTGCGCCCGGATCCAGTCGGGCGTGCCGCGGGGCAGCGCCGCCTCGGCGGCCTGCGCGCTTCTCAGCGCCTCGGGATAGCGGCGCGCCATGACCTGCTGTTCGGCGCTGGCGAGCCGCGCGCGGGCGATGTCGCCGCGGGCGGCGAAGACCATGCCGAGCTGGTACCAGGCGAAGGGATTCATCCGGTCGCGGCTCACCGCGGCGCGCAGCACGCGCTCGGCCTCGGCGTAATTCGCCTCCTCCTCGGTCGCGATCAGCGCGTGGCCGAACATCGAGGCGATCAGCGGCTGGTTGAGCGTCAGGTCGGTCGCGCGGCGCAGCGGGGCGAGCGCTTCGCCGGGCCGCCCGGATTCGAGCAGGACCTGGCCCTGGAGTTCGAGGAAATAGGGATTGTCCGGCTCCAGCGAGAGCAGGCTCTCGGTTTCGGCCAGCGCCTTTTCGACCCGCGCCTCCTTGTGCCAGGCATAGGCCCGGGCGTAGCGCGCGGCGATGCGCGTGTCGCTCGGCGGGTAGGCGTTCAGGGTCCGCTTGGGTTCGGCGAGGTAGCCGTAGAGCTTGGCCTGCACCCGTTCGAAACGCTCCTGCAGGTCCGGGTCCTCGGGCGTGTCCCAGGCCGCGTCCTGATCGAGCAGCCCGCGCAGGGTCTGGATGCGGTCGCCCGAAAGCGGGTGGGTGCGGCCATAGGCGGCTTCGTCCGCCTGGCTGTAACCGCGGCGGATTTCGAAATTGCGGAGTTTCTCGAAGAAGGAGATCATCCCCTTGCCGGTAATCCCCGCGCCCGACAGGTAGCGCGCCCCGGCAAGGTCGGTCGCGGCTTCCTGGTTGCGGTTGAAGGCGAGGAAGCTGCCCATCGCCGCCTGCTGGCCTGCCATCATCGCGCCGAGCCCCGCCTCGCCCGCGCCCGCCAGCACCGCGCCCACGCCGAGCAGCAGCGAGAGGATCGTGATCCCGTTGGCCGCGCGTACCCGCTCCTCGAAGCGGACGACGTGCCCGGCGGTGATGTGGCCGAGTTCGTGCGCGATGACGCCCTGCACCTCGTTGGCCGTGTCGGCGGCGGCGAGGAGGCCGGTGTGGATGTAGACGACCTGTCCGCCCGCGACGAAGGCGTTGATCGAACTGTCGTTGATGAGCACGATCTCGACGTTTTCGGGCTCCAGCTCGGACGCCTCGACCAGCGGGCGCGCCATGTCGGCGAGCAGTTCCTCGGTTTCGGCATCGCGCAGGATCGACTGCGCCGCCGCTTGCGTGGCGGCGAGCGCGAGGCTGGCGAGGAGGGCGAAGGCGTATGCGGCGAGCCGCAGGGGCGCGATCGGCAGGGCGGGAAGGCGCGACATCGGGGCGGTTCTAACGCGTTTCGCCCTGAACGGAAACTGAAAGCGGACCTGAGGTGGCGGCCGCCCGCTGCGCGCGGCCCGGTGCGAGGGATGAGGGGCGAGGGGTGAGGGGGCGAGGGGCGCGGGGCGAGGCTGCGCCACGCCGTGCCCGTCCCCTGTCAGCCCGCCTGCGATTCGCCCGGCACCTGTCCCTCGCTCGCCGTGCGCACGAGCCCTTCGAGCCCGCCTTCGAAATCGAGCCCGGCGGTTTCGAGGAAGCTCGCCGCCGCGCGGTAGTCGCTGCCGGTCCAGAAGGGCACGCCCGCGTTCTCGATCGCGGCCTTGGCGCGGCGTTCCGCGTCGCCCATCGGGGTGCCCGCGACCTCGCGGATGAAGACCGCCGCGATGCGGTCGGGATGGGCCTCGGCGATGGCGCCGAAGGCGAGGAGGTCGTGCTGCGTGTCGTCGCCGATCAGGGCGAAACGCAGCTGCGGGAAGGTCGCAAGGATGCGCCGGATCGCCTCGAGCTTGTGCGAGCCGTGCCCTTCCCTGCCCAGCGTGCGCCGGTTGAAGCCCCAGTCGCGCAGCATCACCGGGCCGAGCGGCAGGCCGCGCTCGCGCTTGAAGGTGACGAGGTAGGAAAACAGGTTCCACGGGCTCGACGAGACGTAGAAAACCGGCCGCACCCGCGCCTGCGGGGCAATCGCGCCGATCGCCTCGCCCGCCTTTTCCGGCCCTTGCGGATTGCCGCCCAGCGCGGCGAAGAACCCGGTCGCGCCGGGGACGAGCACGCGCTCGCTCGGCATCTGGGCGAAGACGCGTTTCCAGTTGCGCGCGATGGCGCGGAAATTGCCGGTGATCCCGGTTTCGAGGATGGTGTCGTCGACGTCCGAGATGATCCCCATGCGCGTCTCGCCCCCGGGCGCGAGGATGTAGGCGGGCACGGCGACCGGCTCGCCGCGATCGGGGCAGCGCCAGCGCAAGGTCGCGCTTTCCCAGCGGGTTCGCGGCGCGGGCGGGCAGGCGGGCGCGATCGGGAGGTCGAAGCGCACGAAGCCTTCCCGCCCGGTCTGCCCCCGGCCCGTGATGACCTGGCCGTTGGCGCAGTCATATTCGAGCTCGACCTCGAGCCCCGGCACCTCGCGCGAGGCGTATTCGCCCAGCATGGTCGCGAAATCGCGCCAGAAACTGCGCGCCTCGAAAACCGGCTCGCGCGCCCTGATCGCGCGGGCGCCGAGATAGAGATGATCCGCGTTGCGATAGCCGAAGAAGGGCTGCACGCGGACCGGACCGCGCCGGGAGAGGAGTCCGAGGAGCATCTTTCCCCGCACCTAGCCGGATCGGCGCGCGAGGCCAAGGCTCGGCAAGCGGGACGGCCCGCGGCCCTCCGTCAGCCGACGAGCTTGCGCGCCGCGCGCTCGATCAGGGGGATGTCCTCCTCGATCTCGCCGAGGACGTGCACCGTCCCGGTCTCGTCGCGGCGGATCATTACGAGCCCGAATTCGGGGCCGTCGGGCGACAGCGCCTCGAACATCATCGCCTCGAGTTCGCGCAGCTTTTCGGCGAGCGCCTCGCGCACGCCATCCGCGGTTTCGACCGGCTTGCCCGCTTCCTCGCGGCGGAGGCGGCGTTCGGCTTGGACGACCGCCTTGAGCCCGCCCTCGACTTCGCCGAGAAAGCCCGCCAGCGCGCCGCGTTCGAGGCCGAGTCGGTGGGCGTGGGAGAGCACGGCGGCGTATTCGGTGAGGCGGGTCTTGTCGTAATCGGCGCCGAAGACCAGCTTGACCACCGGTGTCATCGGCGCGCGGTCCTGCACGGCGAGGCCGGCTTCGGCCACGAGTTCGGCGAATTCCTCGGGCGCGTCGGCGGCGGCGAGCGAGAAATCATAGGCCCGGCCGACCGCGGCGTAGAGCGCGTTCCGGCTGCGATCCTCGCTGCTGCGGGCGGCGCGGGCGAGTTCGCGGGCCGAGGCAAGGCAATCGGCGAGGCCGGCATCGGCGGGCAGTTCGGAGGCCTCGAATTCCGGCTCGCCCTCGGGCTCGTTCCAGCCGCGCGCGGCCTGGGCGCCTGCGCCCTCGAAATTCTCGACCCGGTAATCCTCCGGATCGAAATTCTCGGCCTCGAGGTCGATCGCCTTCTTGGCCGGAGCCTCGATGTAGTCGGCGAGCGAGGCGAAATGGTAGGGCGCGTCCCCGTCCCCGTCCCCGCCCTCGTCCTCGTCCCAGTATTCCTCCTCGTCCTCGGGATCGTCGAGCGCATACTGGCCGAAATCGGGCAGCGGCAGGCTGCGTCCGCGCGGTGCCAACGGGTCCTCCACGGCGAAGCCGCGCCCGTCGAGATCGAACACGTCGCCCGCGGGAGGTTCGTCCTCCGCCTCGCTTTCGTGGAGGGGCGAATCCGCCCATTCGGTGAGCGGGTCGGCGTGATTCACCCGCGCCTCGACCTCGGGCTCCTCGGCCGTTTCGAGCGCCTGGTCGATTTCGAGCAGCAGCTCGTCCGAGGTGAGAGCGTCCGCCATCTCCTTCCAGTTGATGACGCCGTAGATGAAATCGATCGTCTCGCCGTCGCTCGAAAAGGGCAGCAGGATGCCGCGATAGAGGATCGCGAGGCCGCGCTGGTTCACGAATTCCGCCTCGAAGCCGATCGGGGCCTCGTTGGCGAGGATCTGCATGTAATGGTCGGTGATCCGGCTCAGCAGCGAGCGCGGCGGGACGTCGGCGAGCGTGCGGATCGGGCCGGTCGCGCCGCATTCCTCGGCCAGCCGGTCGCCGAGATACTGCACCACCGGATCGTCGATCCCGGCGGTGAAATCGAGCAGCACCGAATGGGGGCCGAAATCGGTCAGCGCCTCGGGGACGAGATCCTCGATCGAGGGAAAGCTCTTCTCGTCGAGCAGGCTCGCCCAGTGGTTGTAGGCGCGCACCTGCATCCGGCGCTCGTCCTGGCCGATCGCGTGGGGCGGGATGTCGCGGGAACCGGGGCCGCTTTCGTCGCCATCCCATCCGTCCGAGGCCCCCGCCGGTGCCGGGCCGAGCGACGCGGGATCCGCCGCATCGGCTTCGCCCGGTTCGCCGGATTCGAACATGCCCCGCAGATTGTCCATGGCCCGCTTCCGCCCTTTCATAAACGGCTGTTTCGCGCCGTTCTGGCGTCACGTGGTAAACATTGCGTTAAGCGGGGCGGCCAAATCCTTGAGCCGCCAATGCCCGGATCGGCCGGTCCCGGGATCGCAGGCAGGCGCCCGCAGGCCCCGTGCGGTTCAGAGGAAATAGCGCATCGTGATGACGAGGTCCTGTCGCCCGTCCTTGTGCTCGAACATGGCGTCGCGGAACTTGGGCGGGGCCATCTTCACCGGCGCATCGAGCGAGAAACCGTATCCCTCTTTCGGCATCATGCCCAGCGCGCGGTCGGCCTTGCCGTTGTCGTTCTCGTCATGCAGCAGCGCGATCGCGTATTCGCCCGGTTCGACCCCGGTGAAGCGGATCGTCACCGTCTCGCCCGCCTTCACCACCTTGCGGTGCGAGGCGGGATCCCTGATGCACTTGGGAAAGACGTTCTCGCGCTTGGTCATGCAGGCGCGCACGCTCCCTTCGGCGGAGCGCAGGCCGTTTACCGTGATGACGACCTCCTCCGCCGCCGCGGGCGCGCCGGCGAGCGCGCAGGAGGCGACCGCGAGGAAGGCGAGCGGCTTCACGAGGGGTCGGGCGGGGGCGGCGGCGCGGGCCGGCGCGGCGACCGGGCACGGGCGACCTCGACCGGCGCGCGCGCGCCCGCGATCCGCCGCGAAAAGCCGCGATCGGTCCCGCACAGGTGATCCCAGAAGCGGAAGTAGAGCCCGAAATTGCATCTGTAGTCCTCGTGATGATTCTCGTGATGGCTCGCCGTTATCACCCAGTGTCCCAACGCCGAGTGAACGAGACGCCGGGGAAAGATCTCCCAGCCCATGTGATTGGTCACGCCCATGACCGTGGCGATGCCGAGCACGAGGGCGAGCATCGCGACATGGATCGGCACGACGAAGACGAGCAGCGGGATCAGGATCGCGCCGGTAAGGGATTCGGCCCAGTGGAAGCTCATCGCGGTCCAGGCGGTCGGCGGGCGGCTCTTGTGGTGGACCGCGTGGGCGATGCGGAACAGGCGCGGTTCGTGCATCGCGCGGTGGGTCCAGTAGAACCACGTGTCCTGCGCGAACAGATAGACGAACGCCGAAAGCGGCAGGTACCACAGCGGCAGGGCGGTGAAATCGGTGTAGATCCGGGTCCAGCCGAGATGGCGCCAGCTCCCCAGCATCAGCCCGGCAGGCGCCCCGTAGATCGCCGCGGCGGTCAGCGACCAGCCGATCTCGCGCCGGATCTGCGCCCCCTGCGCGGCATAGAGGCCGGGCCGGACCCGCTCGGTCAGCCAGGAAAACAGCCCGGCGGCGAGGAAATAACGCAGCGCCACCATCACGCTCGTCGCGAAGCTGGCAAACAGGAGAGCGACGAGAAGCGACGTATCTGGCCCGGGCATCCGGAGGATATGGCGGATTTCTCCGCGCCGGGACAGCACCTTTGTGGGTCCGCCGGTAAAATCGCCGGAACTGCCGCGTTCAGGCGATCTCCGCGCCGAATTCGTCGCAATGCGGATCGAGCAGCACGGTCTGCCGCCGCATCGCCGCCCGCGCGAGCCGTTCGACCTCGACCTTGCGCCGCGCGGCGGCGAGCGAATGGAGCGGGGCGTGGCGCAGGATCTCCGCGTCATAGCCGTCGGCGACGATGATCCCGCAGCAATCGGGCCGGTAGGCTTCGCTTTCGAGCGGGGTCCGGTCGAGCCCGGGCGGCACGCCCCAGAAGAAGCGGTCGCAATGATCGAGGTAATCGGGCCACTTGGCATCGCCGAGCAGGTCGCCGCGCGCCACCTTGATCTCGACGATTACCACCAGCCCCTTGGCATCCACCCCCATGAGATCGGCGCGGCGGCCGTTTCTCAGGGGCATTTCCGGCAGGCACCAGATCCCGTTGCGCGCGAAAAGCCGGGCGATGCCGCGCGCCACGTCGGCGGCGAGGGGATCGCTGACGAGGGAGGCGGGGACGATGTCGGCAGGGCCGCCAGCGTCCTGGGCGGCGGGCAGGGCGGGCGAATCGCCGGGGGCGGCAAGCGGGTCGGTCATGGCCGCTGGCTGGAACAGAATGGGAACGCAGTCAAGCCGCCCCGGCGGGCCGGCGAAAATCGGCTCAGTCGCGCCCCACCACCGCCAGAACGGCGGCGCGCGCGGCATGGAATTCCCGCCACAGCGCGAGCGCGGGTCCCGCCGGTTCCTGCCCGCGCTCGGCGAGCGTCTCGAGCGCGGCGAGGCCCGGCCGCATCATGGCGTCGATGTCCTCGATCCCCTGCCAGGCAAGCTCGCGCTGCCATTCGCTGGCCGCGTCCAGCCGCTTGGAAAAGCCAGCATGGTCGAGGCCGCCGGTTTCCCGGCCGAGCCCCGCGAGCGCGGCGAGATGCCGGGCCTTCTCGTGCAGGTCCTCCCAGCGCCGGGCGAGCGAGCCGACCGGCTCCCGTGCGGCAAGGGCGCTTTCGCGCATGGCGCGGACCTGATCGGGCGGAAGGGCTGACATGGCGTCCGTGTAGGCGCCCGGAAGTTGCCGATTGGTTAAGACGGACCGTGCGCCGCTTGCGGCGAAAGGTGCGGCCACGATTATGCTGGCGAAGCCCCGCCGGCCTTGCTAAGCGCGTTCCCCGCGGCCCAGCCCCGCCGGAACCGGCGCGCGCACCCGTAGCTCAGCTGGATAGAGCGCTGCCCTCCGAAGGCAGAGGTCACAGGTTCGAATCCTGTCGGGTGCGCCATATTTTTCACGCGTTAGGCATCCGGTCCTCGGCAAGGGCCTCGTCCGTGCCGGGTGCCGGTTCAGACCGCCCGCGGGGCGCGCGCGATGCTGCCGCGGTCGGTGAAGACATGGGCCTCGACCGGGCCGACCGACGGCGCTGCCCCTTCGCCGCGCGGCCCGCCTCCCGCCTCGATCAACCGCTCGCAGGCGGCCGCGAACAGCGCGCCCAGCGGCTGGTGCAGGACCGAAACCGGCGGCTGGCTCCGCGCAAGTCCGGGCGTGTCCTCGAGCGCCAGCAGCGACAGGTCGCGCGGCACGGCATGGCCGAGTTCGCGCGCGACCTGCAGCACGCCGAGCGCCACCGCCTCGCTCCCCGCGATGATCGCGGTCGGCCGGATCGTCGGCGTGAGCCAGCTCCGCGCGAGCTCCATCGCGCCCGCGAAATCGCGCGGGTCGTCCGAGACGAACCGGCGGTGCGCCCGGCTGCCCGCCTCCGCGAGCGCCCGGCGATAGCCTTCGATCCGACGCTGCGAACACGCGCCGTCGCCGCAGATGAAGCCGATCTGGCGGTGGCCCTGTTCGAGCATCCGGCGCGCCGCCGCCTCGCCGAAGCCGGCTTCGTCGAGGCCCGGCAGCACGCGCCCGTATTCGACCCGCTCCCCGAGGCAGCTCACCGCGATCCCGCGCCGCCCGAGCGCTTCGTGCAGCGCCAAGCTCTCGTCGAGCGGCGGCAGCAGCACCACCCCGTCGGGCGTGAGCGAGGTCAGCGCGGCGCCGAGCTCGCGCTCGTCCGCGACCTGTTCGAACATCAGGTGGTAGCCTTGCGCGCTGCAGGTCTCGAGCCCTGCGAGCAGCATCTGCCCGAGCTGCAGGCGCCTTGCCGGCGCATCGCCTGCGGCGCGCTCGATCGCAGCGAGCAGGAGATAGCTGCGCGCCCCGCCCATCCGCCGCGCCGCCGCGTTGGGGACGTAACCGAGCGCCTCGATCGCCTGCTCGACCCGCACGCGCGCGGAGCAGCTGACATTGGGACTGCGGTTGATGACGCGCGACACGGTCTGGCGCGAAACACCCGCTTCGCGTGCCACGTCCTCGATGGTGATGTTGCCCCGGCCCATGGCAAGGCCTCTTTATGTTCTCAGCGCGACCTGAGTGCCCTATCATATCCCACAAAGGTTACGGATTTAAGTCCGAGTGAATGTTCACATAGAAATTCTAAGCCATGATCTGGCCGCCCATTAAATGATTTTGGTGCAGCGCCGCATCAATCGAACCCGCGCTCGAGGAATTCGAGCGCGCAGCCCGCCAGCATGGCCGTGCCGGTCGGCAGGGCACTTTCATCGACGTGCATCCGCGGGGAATGGATCGCGCAGCATTGCGCCCAGTCCTCGCCTTCGGGCGCGACGCCGAGGAAGAACATCGCCCCCGGGACCTGTTCCAGCACGTAGGAGAAATCCTCCGCCCCCATGATCGGGGCGGGCAGGTCGCGCCAGCCCTCCGCCCCGCCGAGCGCGCGTGCGACCTTCGCCCCCAGCGCCACGGCGCGGGGGTCGCACAGCGTGACCGGGAAGCCCGGCGTGATCGTGCATTCCGCCTCCACCCCGTGCGCGCTCGCGGCGGCGCGGGCGGTCGCGGCGAGGAGTTCGTGCGCCTTTTCGCGGTGGCCGGGCGAAAGGGTGCGGATCGTGCCGGCCAGCATCGCCTCGTCGGGGATCACGTTGTGGGCGGTGCCGGCCTGGAGCCGGGTGACGGTGACGACCACCGCGCTCGCCGCATCGAATCGCCGGGTCACCATCGCCTGCAGGGCGCCGACGATCGCGGCCGCCCCCGGGACCGGGTCGGCGCAGTCGTGCGGCATCGAGGCGTGGCCGCCCCTGCCCCTGACCGTGATCGTGAACTGGTCGGCCGCCGCCATCAGCGCGCCGGGGCGACCCGCCAGCACGCCGTGCCTGGCGTTCGGCATGACGTGGAGCGCGAAGGCGGCGTCCGGCAGCGGGTCGATCAACCCGTCCTCCAGCATGAAGCGCGCGCCGTGGTGCCCCTCCTCGCCCGGCTGGAACATGAAATCGACCGTGCCCGCGATTTCGGCCCGCCGCTCGCACAGCAGGCGCGCGGCGCCCGCCAGCATCGCGGTGTGGGTGTCGTGCCCGCAGGCGTGCATCCGCCCGGGAATGGTCGAGGCGAAGGCGAGCCAGGTCTTCTCCTCCATCGGCAGCGCGTCCATGTCGCCGCGCAGGAGCACGCGGCGCCCGTCCGCCTTGGCGCCCGCCTTCGCGCCCGCCTTCCCGCCCGTCAGCGTCGCGACCGCCCCGGTGGTCGAAGGGCCGCTGCGCCATTCGAGCGGCAGGTCGGCGAGCGCCTCGCGCACCTTGGCCATGGTCATGGGGCAATCGAGGCCGAGTTCGGGTTCGGCGTGGATCGCCCGGCGCAGGGAAACGATCCCGGGGGCGAGCGAGCGGGCAGCGTCGAGGAGGTCGGGTGCAGGCATGGCGCGATCCTAACGCTCCGGGCGCGAGGTGCCAGTCCCTCCCGCAAGCGGCCATGCCGTCGTCCGACCCGGGAACCGGACCGGGAGGTCCGCCACGCGCTTGCAAGAGCGAGTTTCACGGGGGGCTTGCAAACCGGCCGGCGGAACCGATGTAGCCGCGCAACGCTTCACCGATTGTGACATCCCCGCGTAAAGATGGCAGTGGAATGCAAGCTGTCTGATCATTATGGGACGCTGATATGGCAACCTCCATCTACGAATTCGCGCAGCTGCCGCGCCTCGAAGCCGGTCCCGGTCGCACCCGCCGCGCGCGCCGGGTGCGCGCGGCGGGCGAAACGCCGGTCGTGGGCGTGATCTACAACCCGCGCAGCCACCGCAACCGCGGGGCCGATCTCGACTGCTCGATCAGCCCGCACGTCCACATCGCCCAGCCGGGTGATCGCAGCCAGCTGCTCGAGGCGCTGGCCGACCTTGCCGCGCGCGACATCGATCTGCTCGTCATCAACGGCGGCGACGGAACGGTGCGCGACGTGCTGACCTGCGGTGCGGCCCTGTTCGGCGAGAGCTGGCCCCCGATCGCGGTCCTGCCCAAGGGCAAGACCAACGCCCTGACGATCGATCTCGGCGTGCCCAAGGACTGGAGCCTGCAGGCCGCGATCGAGGCGCTCGACAGCGGCGGGATCGTGCGCCGCCGGCCGATGGCGATCGAATCGCTCGACGATCCCGGAACGAGCCCCGTCCACGGCTTCATCTTCGGCGCCGGGGCCTTCACGACCGCGACCCGTGCGGGCCAGGTCTCGCACCGGTTGGGCGCGTTCAATTCGCTCGCGGTCGGGGCGACGGCGCTGTGGGCGCTCGCCCAGTCGGTCTTCGCGACGCGCAACAACCCCTGGCGCAAGGGCGCGCGCATGGCGATCCGCCTCGGCGCGAACGGGGCGCCGATGGCGCACAGCGGCAAGGGCGATCCGGCATTCCGCCAGGCGCTGTTCGCCTCCACGCTCGAACGGCTGCCGGCCGGGCTCGTGCCTTTCGGCAAGCTGCGGCACGGGCTGAAGCTCGTCGCGGTCGACCAGATCTCGCGCCGCACCACGCTCAGCGTGCCCGCGATCATGCGGGGCTACGGTGTCGCGGGCCTGCGCGAACGCGGCATCCACCAGATCGCCGCGGCGCAGTTCACGCTCGACATCGAAGACCAGTTCATCCTCGACGGGGAGGCTTTTCCCGCCGGGCGCTATCGCATAGGCCAGGGGCCGGAACTCGAATTCGTCACCCCCTGACGCCGAACCGGGAACGGCCGGCGAGCCTCACGCACCGGACCATGCCCGAAACGCCCGATCCCGCCCCGCTTGCCGCCCGCATCGCCGCGCGGTTCGAACCGCCGGTCGATCCCGCGGTGCGCGCCTTCGCCGCCGCGCTGGGCGAGACGGCCGGGGCGCGCGCGGTGCTGTTCTACGGCTCGAACCTCAGGACCGGCTCGCTCGATGGGGTGCTCGACTTCTACCTCCTCCTGCCCGGCGACGCTGCCGGCGAAGCGGCGATCTGGCCGCGGGTGAGCTATCACGAACGGCCCCACGGCGATGCGACCCTGCGCGCCAAGGTCGCGGCGATGCGCCTTGCGACCTTCTCCGCGGCCGCCGCCGGCGAACGTGCCGACACGACGATCTGGGCCCGTTTCGTCCAGCCGAGCGCGCTTGTCTGGCAGGCGGACCCGGCGGCGCGCGACGAGGTCGTGGATGCGCTCGCGCTGGCGGCGGTGACGGCGGCGCGGCTGGCGGTGGCGCTCGGCCCGGAAGCGGGCACGCCCGGCGATTACTGGCGCGCGCTGTTCCGGGCGACCTACCGGGCCGAGTTCCGGGTCGAGAAGCCGGGGCGCGAGGACGACATCCTCTCGGTCAACGAAAACCATTTCGACGGCCTGCTCCCGCTCGCGCTGGACGCGGCCGGGATCGCCTTCGCAAGAGCGGGCGAGCGGATCGTCCCGCGCATGGATTCGCGCCGCCGGCGGGCGGTGCTCGGCTGGTGGAAGCGGCGCGCGCGGCTCGGCAAGCCGCTCAACCTGGTGCGCCTCGTCAAGGCGAGCACCACGTTCGAAGGCGCCGCGCGCTATGCCGCGTGGAAGATCGAGCGCCACACCGGGATGCCGGTCGCCGTCACGCCCTTTCGCGAAAGGCACCCCTTGCTCGCCGCGCCGGGGGTGCTGCTGGCGCTCTGGCGGCACCGGCGCGCCCGGCGTGCGGCGCACTGACCGCGCCTGCCTGCGCCGGTCAGTTCATGTAGCGCATCGTGACGTTGAGCCGCGTCACGCCGTCGCCCGCGGTAAAGCGCGTGTCGTCGAGCGAGGGCGGCAGCGGCAGGCCGAGCAGGGTGCGGATCGCCGGATCGCGCGACATCGCCGCCCCGTCGGTCGAGAAATCCTTTTCCCGGTTGCCGTTCGCATCGTGCTGCACCGCGATCGCGTATTCGCCCGCGCGCGGCAGCGGCACGCAGGCATAGGTCACGCCCTTCCTGGGCTGCATGTCGATGCGGTGGATGTAGCGTTTCGAGCGCAGCCAGTCCGAACCCTTGGCGAAATAGGTCCGCACGAAAAGGTTGCCCGCGCCCGATTTGAGCCCGGCGATCCGCAGCCGCACGGCCGGGCCCCTGCCCGGCGCGCACTGGCTCATGTCGTTGTCGATCTTGACCCCGTAGGTCTGCTGCGCGGCGGCCTGCGGCGCGAAGCCGAAGGCGAGCGCGCCCGCCCCGCCGAGCGCCGCAATGCCGGCGACCAGCCGCCCGGCGCGCTTGCGACGCGCTGCGACCTGCGTGGAAATGCCCCGTGAATTCATGCTTGTCCTGCTGTCCTGAGTGTCTTCGGGCGGGGCCGCGCGCCCTCGCCTGCGCCGCCCGCGGCCTTGCGCGGGTCATGCGAACATCGCGGGCAGATGACAAGCCCGGCGTGAATTGCGCCTTAACCGTCAAGGCGCCCGGCTCGCCGCGCCGCGGGCGATGACGGTGGAAAAGCGCGTTGCCCATGCTTGTGGCCCGATTCGCCGCTCCGGTAATGCGATGATCGCGCGAGGAAGGGCGCGCCGCGACAAATATGCCAGCACCACTCATCTCCCCGTCGATCCTGTCCGCCGATTTCGCCCGGCTCGGCGAGGAAGTGCGCGCGATCGACGCGGCCGGGGCCGACTGGATCCATGTCGACGTGATGGACGGCCATTTCGTCCCCAACATCACGATCGGCCCGGCGGTGGTGAAGGCGCTGCGCCCGCATTCGGACAAGCCGTTCGACGTCCATCTGATGATCGCGCCGGTCGATCCCTATCTCGAAGCCTTCGCCGAAGCGGGGGCCGACATCATCACCGTCCACCCCGAGGCCGGGCCGCATATCCACCGCACGCTGCAGGCGATCAGGGCGCTCGGCAAGAAGGCGGGCGCGGTGATCAATCCCGGCACGCCGGTCGAAGTGCTCGAGAATGTCATGGACCTCGTCGACCTCATCCTGGTGATGAGCGTCAATCCCGGCTTCGGGGGGCAGGGCTTCATCGATTCGCAGCTCGCCAAGATCGAGAAGGTGCGCGCGATGATCGACGCCGCCGGGCGCCCGATCCACCTCGAGGTCGATGGCGGCGTCAATCCGGATACCGCGCGGCAATGCGTCGATGCGGGCGCCGACGTGCTGGTCGCGGGCTCGGCGACGTTCAAGGGCGGGCCGGAACGCTATGCCGCCAACATCGCCGCGCTCAAGGGAGAGGCGTGATGGAGGGCCTGTTCGCAGCCCGCACCGCAGCCGCCCCGGGCGAGGACGAGGACCGGTCGGCCCGCGAGCCGGCGGGCGCGGCCCTGCCCCTGTCGCAGCGCGCCGAACCGGCTGCCGGGCAAGGGACCGCACCGGATGCCGCCGCTCCGCCCGCGCCGGACACCGCGCGCGCCCTCGCCCTGTCCGATGTGATCGCTCCCAAGGCGCGTGCGGGGGAGACGCTGATCCGCATGGCCTACCGTCTCGGCGTGCCGCGCCAGGCGCTCGCCGCGCCGTTCCGGCGGCCGACGCCGCTGCGCGTCCTCGCCACGGTCGAACAGGCGGCGCCGGGCGACCGCGCGGCCGGCACGGCGCTGCGGGCGGGGCATTTCTTCGTCCAGGGGGTGAAGCAGCCGATCGCCACGCTGGACGTGACCGGTTCGACCCGGCTCGCCCCGGGGCTGGAACGGGCGGTGCATTCCTTCTCCTGGCTCGCCGATCTCGCCGCATCCGCGCCGCGCGCCGATTGTGCGCCGGTGGCCGAGCGGATCGCGGCGCTCTGGCTCGATGCCCATCCCGCCCCGGCGCGCGGGCCCGCCTGGGACGTCGAACTCGCCGGGCTGAGGCTGATGGCATGGCTGGTCCATGCCCCGCTGGTGCTTTCCGGGCACGACCCCAAGCTCAAGCCGCGCCTGCTGGCGGCGATCGACGACACCGCCGACTGGCTCGACCGCAAGGCCGCGTCGAGCGGGGCGGGACTCGGCCAGGTCGCGGGCTGGGCCGGGGTCACCGCTGCGGGCCTGCTGCTTCCCGAAGGCCGCCCGCGCCGGCTTTACGGCGAGGCGGGGCTGATCCGCGCGCTCGGCGACCTGGTCGGCGAGGACGGCGGCGTGCTGGCCCGCTGCCCGGCCGCGCAGATGGACGCGATCCGCCTGCTCACCGACCTCATCGCCTGTTACGAGGCGACCGGGATCGAGCCGCCGCAGGCGCTGTTCGTGATGCGCGAGCTGCTCGTGCCCCCGCTGCTTGCGCTGCGCCACGGCGATGGCGGGCTCGGCAGCTGGCAGGGCCAGCCCGCGCTGGACGCGCACCGGCTCGCCGCGCTGATAGAGGCGAGCGGGGTGCGCGCCCGCCCGCTGGCCGATACCGAGCACTGGGGGTTCCACCGGCTGCGCGGCGGCCAGACGCAGGTGCAGTTCGACGCCGCGCCCCCGCCGCGCGCGCGCCACGCGCGCTGCGGCTGCGCCTCCACGCTGGCCTTCGAAATGTCGGACGGGCCGACCCGGCTGATCGTCAATTGCGGCGGCGCGGCGCTCGCCGGGGCGCTGGTCCCGGCGCGCATCGGGCAGGGCCTTCGCGCCAGCGCCGCCCATTCGACCCTGGTGCTGGACAACGCCAATTCGACCGCGGTGGAACTCCACGGCAAGCTCGGCCGCGGGGTCGAGGCGGTCGAGGTCGAGCGCCGCCTGCTGGGCGAGAACGGCCGCGAGGGCACGCGGATCGAGGCGAGCCATGACGGTTACGCCGCGCGGTTCGGCCTCACCCACCGCCGCGTGCTCTCGCTGCGCGCCGACGGGACGGAGCTGGCGGGCGAGGACATCCTCGTGCCGGCCGGGCGCAAGGGCAAGCGTGGCCGGATCGCCTTCGCGATCCGGTTCCATCTCGGCCGGGGGATCGAGGCGCGCCTGTCCGAGGACGGGCGCGGTGCGAGCCTGCTGACCGAAGGCGGGAAGCTCTGGCAATTCCGTCTGCGCGGCGATAGTGCCGCCGCCGGCGACGTCTCGCTGGTCATCGAGGACAGCCTGTGGGTCGATGGCGAGGGACGCCCGCATCCGACCGAGCAACTCGTGATCGAGGGGCTGACATCGCGCGGCGGAGGGCAATTCTCCTGGCTGCTGAGAAAGACGGGGTAGCATTCGTGAACATGGCGACAATCCGGCGGGCGCTGCTTTCGGTGTCCGACAAGACCGGCTTGGCCGAACTGGGCCAGGCCTTGGCGGCGCGCGGCATCGAGCTGGTGAGCACCGGCGGCACCGCGCGCACCCTGCGCGAAGCGGGGCTCGAGGTGCGCGACGTGGCCGACCTTACCGGCTTTCCCGAGATGATGGACGGGCGGGTCAAGACGCTGCACCCCAAGGTCCATGGCGGCCTGCTCGCCCTGCGCGACAACGACGCACACCGCGCCGCGATGGAGGAACACGCGATCGGCGCGATCGACCTCGTGGTGGTCAACCTCTACCCGTTCGAGGCGACCGTGGCGAAAGGTGCGGAGCGCGCGGAGATCATCGAGAACATCGACATCGGCGGCCCTGCGATGGTCCGTTCGGCCGCGAAGAACCACGGGCACGTCACCATCCTCACCGATCCCGCCGATTACGCCGCGCTGATCGAGGAGCTGGAGGCGAACGGGGGCGGAACCAGCGAAGCCTTCCGCATCCGCATGGCGGGCAAGGCCTATGCCCGCACCGCCGCCTATGACGCGGCGATCGCCAACTGGTTCGCCTTCGGGGACGCCTTTACCCACCCGCTCGGGACGGAGGCCCTGCAGGCGACCCCCTTCGTCGAGACCATGCCGCTGGCGTTCAAGCGCGCCGACACGCTGCGCTATGGCGAGAACCCGCACCAGCAGGCGGCGATCTACGTGCCCCAGGTCGCGGGGGCGCCCGGCGTGCCGCAGGCGACGCAATTGCAGGGCAAGGCGCTTTCCTACAACAACCTCAACGATGCCGACGCCGCGCTCGAACTCGCGGCGGAATTCGCCGGGCAGGATCCCGCCGTGGTGATCGTCAAGCACGCCAATCCCTGCGGCGTCGCGCAAGGCACGTCGCTGCGCGAGGCGTGGGAAGCCGCGCTGCAATGCGACAGCGTTTCGGCCTTCGGCGGGATCGTCGCGGTCAACACCGAACTCGACGGCGAAACGGCCGAGGCGATCGCCGAGATCTTCACCGAGGTCGTGATCGCTCCCACGGTCAGCGAGGCGGCGCGCGAGGTCTTCGCCAGGAAGAAGAACCTGCGCCTGCTCGAATGCGGCGCGCTGCCCGATCCGCGCCGCGGCGGCTTCGCGATGAAGACGATCGCGGGCGGGATGCTGGTCCAGTCGCGCGACAATGGTTCGGTGAGCGCCGCCGACCTCAGCGTCGTCACCCGGCGCGCGCCCACCGCGCAGGAACTGGCGGACTGCCTGTTCGCCTGGACCGTCGCGCGCCACGTGAAATCGAACGCCATCGTCTATGCCAAGGACGGCGCGACCGCGGGAATCGGCGCGGGCCAGATGAACCGCCGCGATTCGGCCCGCATCGCCGCGATCAAGGCGCGCGAGGCCGCCGAGACCTACGGCTGGGACGCGCCCCGCACGAAAGGCAGCGCGGTCGCATCCGATGCCTTCTTCCCCTTCGCCGACGGGCTGCTCGCCGCGGCGGAGGCGGGGGCGACCGCGGTGATCCAGCCCGGCGGCTCGATCCGCGACGAGGAGGTGATCGCCGCCGCCGACGAAGCCGGGCTGGCGATGGTCTTCACCGGGATGCGCCACTTTCGCCACTGAACCCGCAGCCGTCGCCGCCCCGGCTGCGCGCCTCTGCCGCATCCGCCGCGCCGGTGGGGGCGTAACTTCGGGCGACGTCGCAACGAATCGTCGCAGGAATGCACCGTCCAACGACGCGTTCACCGGATTGCAAGCCCTCCTTCGGCATGAAGGCCCGCGGAACCGACCGAGACGAAAGATTCCCCCATGCGCCTCTTCGCCCCCGACCTCTATCGCAATTTCGCCATCGGCTTCGCGATCGCCGCGATCGGGGTGGGCGTCGCCCATGCCGGGCAGGTCGGCGACGAATTCGCCCCGCCCGCGCACGCCGCCGCGCCGCACGAAGCGCCTCAGCCCGCGCCCGAATTCGTGATCGCTCCCTTGCCCGGAGAGCCCGATTGAAGCGCCTCCTCGCGCCGCTTCTCGCCCCCGTCCTGCTGGGCGCGCTCGGCATGAGCGGCTGCGCCGGCCCGGCGTTCGCCGCGGAGGAGCCCGTCGACGCCCCCGCTGCCAAGCGCATCGCCAAGGAAGGCGCCGGGCTCAGGACCGCGATCTTCGCGGGCGGCTGCTTCTGGGGGGTCGAGGGCGTCTTCAGCCACGTGAAGGGCGTGAAATCCGCCGTTTCCGGCTATCACGGCGGAACGGCGAAGAACGCGAAATACTCGGTCGTCACCACGGGCATGACGAACCACGCCGAATCGGTGAAGATCACCTACGACCCCTACGAGGTGCGCTATGATGAATTGCTCCGCATCTTCTTCTCGGTCGTGGCCGATCCGACCCAGCTGAACCGCCAGGGCCCCGATGTCGGATCGCATTACCGCACGGCGATCGTCCCCACGAACGAGGAGCAGGCGGCGGTCGCCAGGGCCTATCTCGCGCAGCTCGAACGGGCGGCGATCTGGGACCGGCCGATCGTCACCAGGATCGAGCCGCAGCGGACCTTCTATCCGGCCGAGGACTATCACCAGGATTTCATGGCGAAGAACCCGCGCCACGGTTACATCCTGCGCTGGGACCGGCCCAAGGTCGAGGCGCTGAAGGCCATGTTCCCGCGCGACTGGCGGGCCGATTTCCTGCGCGACGGCCCGCCCGGAGCCTGACAACCCGCCCGGAGCCTGACAAGGATCCCCTGTCCCCCGGCCGGTAACAAGCCGCTTGGCGAAGCGCCGCGCGGCGTCCTATATGCCGGTGCATGGCCCAACACGCTCACACCCACGCCCCCGGGCACGCCCATGTCGAACACACCGGCGAAAGCCTGATCGCCGCGGCGCGTGCGGCGCTCGTCGGGGAGGGCGAACAGTGGACGAACATGCGCGAGGCGGTCTTCGCCGAACTCGCCCGGCACGAACGGCCCGTCTCCGCCTACGACATCGCCGACAACCTCTCGGCCGCGCGGGGCAAGCGGGTGGCGCCCAACAGCGTCTACCGCATCCTCGACCTGTTCGTGGCGAACAACCTCGCGATGCGGGTCGAAAGCTCGAACGCCTATCTCGCCAACAGCCACCCCGGCTGCGCGCATGACTGCATCTTCCTCGTCTGCGACGAATGCGGCGAGGCGCAGCACATCGACGACGAGAACGTGAGCCGTTCGGTCCGCCAGCTCGCCGCGGATCGGCGCTTCCGGCCAGAGCGCCCGGTGCTCGAGATTCGCGGGGTCTGCGCCGGCTGCGCCTGACGCGCGTCCCCCTTCCCATGTCCAGTTGCAACGCCAAAGCGTTCATCGACAGGGCCGTTTCGAGCGTGTAAAGCCCGGACTTATGAGCAATCAACCTGCAACGCCCCTGCTCGACCAGGTGCCTACGCCGACCGAGCTTCGCAAGCTCAAGCCCGAACAGCTGCGCCAGCTTGCCGACGAATTGCGCGCCGAGATGATCGATGCCGTCAGCACTTCGGGCGGGCATCTCGGCTCGGGTCTCGGCGTGGTCGAGCTGACCGTGGCGATCCACTATGTCTTCAACACGCCCGAGGACCGTCTGGTCTGGGACGTCGGCCACCAGTGCTACCCGCACAAGATCATCACCGGCCGCCGCGACCGCATCCGCACGCTGCGCCAGGGCGGCGGGCTGTCGGGCTTCACCAAGCGCAGCGAAAGCGAATACGACCCCTTCGGCGCGGCGCATTCCTCGACCTCGATCTCGGCCGCGCTGGGCTTTGCCATCGCCAACAAGCTTTCGGGCAAGCCGGGCCGCGGCATCGCGGTGATCGGCGACGGCGCGATGAGCGCGGGGATGGCCTACGAGGCGATGAACAACGCCGCGCAGGCGGGCAATCGCCTCGTGGTCATCCTCAACGACAACGACATGTCGATCGCGCCGCCCGTCGGGGGCCTGTCGGCCTATCTCGCCCGCATGGTCTCCTCGAGCGAATATCTCGGCCTCAGGAGCCTTGCGAGCCGCGCGGTCAAGAAGATGAGCCGGCGGATGCACGACGCCATCGGCAAGGCGGAGGAATACACCCGCGGCATGGTGACCGGCGGGACCCTGTTCGAGGAACTGGGCTTCTACTATGTCGGCCCGATCGACGGGCACAATCTCGACCATCTCGTGCCGGTGCTGGAGAATGTCCGCGACACCTCCGAAGGCCCGGTGCTGATCCATGTCGTGACCACCAAGGGCAAGGGCTACGCCCCGGCCGAGGAAAGCGCCGACAAGTATCACGGCGTGCCGAAATTCAACGTCGTCACCGGCGAAAAGCAGAAAGGCTCGGCCGGCCCGCCCGCCTACCAGAACGTCTTCGGCGACACGCTCGCCGACCTTGCCGACCGCGACAGGCGGATCTGCGCGATCACCGCGGCCATGCCCTCGGGCACGGGCGTGGACCGTTTCGCCAAGCGGCACCCGGACCGCGCCTTCGACGTCGGCATCGCCGAACAGCACGGCGTGACTTTCGCTGCGGGCCTTGCCGCGCAGGGGATGCGGCCCTTCGCCGCGATCTATTCGACCTTCCTCCAGCGCGCCTATGACCAGGTCGTGCACGACGTCGCGATCCAGAACCTGCCGGTGCGTTTCGCGATCGACCGCGCCGGGCTGGTGGGCGCGGACGGATCGACCCACGCGGGCAGTTTCGACATCACCTATCTCGCGACGCTGCCCAATTTCGTGGTCATGGCCGCGGCCGACGAGGCGGAGCTGGTCCACATGACCTACACCGCCGCCGAGCATGACGATGGCCCCATCGCCTTCCGCTATCCGCGCGGCAACGGTGTCGGCGTGCCGCTTCCCGAAACCCCGCAGAAGCTGGAAATCGGCAAGGGCCGGATCGTGCGCGGAGATGCGAACAAGCCCGCCAAGGTCGCGATCCTGTCGCTCGGCGCGCGGCTCGAAGAGGCGAAGAAGGCCGCCGACACATTGGAGGCGAAGGGCCTGTCGACCACCATCGCCGACATGCGCTTCGCCAAGCCGCTGGACGAGGACCTGATCGCCAGGCTGATGCGGAGCCACGAAGTCGTCGTGACCATCGAGGAAGGCGCGATCGGCGGGCTCGGCGCGCATGTCCTGACCTTCGCCAGCGACGAGGGGCTGACCGATACCGGCCTCAAGATCCGCACGATGCGCCTGCCCGACACCTTCATCGACCAGGATTCGCCCGACCGGCAGTACGCCATCGCCCGCCTCAACGCCCCGCACATCGTCGAGACGGTGCTCAAGGCGCTCAAGCACAACAGCGCGGGCGTGGAGGAAGCGCGGGCCTAGCGGCGGCTCGCGCTCTCTGCGGCCCGCGTTCCTCCCGCCGGAGGGCGACGACCGGCAGCGGTGGCGGCCGACCGGGCCATGGCGAAGGGCGGCCCAAGGTCGCCGCCCCCTCTCCCGGAACATCCCCCGGGTGTCATCCGTCTCCCCTTGAAAGGAGGAGACACGAATGACCCTTTCCGCGATCGCGCTCAATTGCAGCCTCAAGCCCAGCAGCGCCGACGAGGCGTCCTCGACCGACCGGATGATCGGCCTGATCGCCGAACACCTCGCGCGCGAGGACGTGACGCTGTCCGAAACCATCCGCGTGGCCGACCATGACGTGAAGCCGGGCGTCACCTCGGACGAGGGCGCGGGCGATGCCTGGCCCGCGATGCGCGAAAAGGTGCTCGCCGCCGACATCCTCATCCTCGCGGGGCCCGTCTGGCTCGGCCAGCCGTCGAGCATCGCCAAGCGCGTGCTCGAACGGATGGACGCCTTCCTCGTCTGTGGAACGGCGTGCAAAAGGGACCCCGTTAGCGGGGTGATCGGCGTCTAAAAGGGACCCCTCATTCTGATGGTGTAGCAGGCTGCCTGGTTTTCCAGGTGGTGAGATCGGGATGTTGGTTGTGGAGACGGTTGTTCGGATTCGGCGGGAGCACGCGGGCGGGAAGGCGATCAAGGCGATTGCGCGGGATCTGCGGTTGTCGCGCAAGGTGGTGCGCAAGGCGATCCGAGCGCCGGAAGGCGCATTTGATTATCGCCGCACGGTTCAGCCGCTGCCCCGGCTTGGACCGTTTCAGGAGCGGCTCGACGTGCTGCTGACGGAGAACGAGGCCCGGCCCCGGCGCGATCGGCTGCGCATGACCCGGATCCATGATCTGCTTTGCCGTGAGGGGTTCGAAGGTTCTTACGACGCGGTCCGACGTTACGCCCGGCGCTGGACGGAAGCGCGGCGCAAGGATGCGGGTGATGGGGCGCCTGCCTTCATCCCGCTCATGTTCAAGCCTGGCGAGGCCTACCAGTTCGACTGGAGCCACGAGGATGTGGAGATCGCGGGCAAGCCGATGCGGGTGAAGGTGGCGCAGATGCGGCTGTGCGCGTCGCGCGCGGTCTACGTCAGGGCCTATCCGCGCGAGACGCAGGAGATGGTGTTCGACGCCCATGCGCGGGGCTTTGCCTTCTTCGGCGGCGTGCCCCTGCGCGGCATCTACGATAACATGAAGACCGCGGTTACCACCGTGTTCGTCGGCAAGGAGCGGGTGTTCAACCGCCGCTTTCTGGTCATGGCCGATCATTACATGGTCGAGCCCACGGCCTGCTCCCCGGCGGCGGGGTGGGAGAAGGGTCAGGTTGAACACCAGGTTCAGACCATCCGAGGCCGCTTCTTCCAGCCTCGCCTGCGCTTTGCCAGCATCGAGGAGCTCAACGGGTGGCTGGAAGCTGAGTGCCTGAGATGGGCCGCAACGCACGCGCATCCCGAGCAGAAGGAGCTGACCGTTGCCGAGGCGCTGGAGCTCGAACGGCCAGCCCTGCAGCCGATGCTGGCACCGTTCGATGGCTTCCATGAGACCGCGCATGCCGTGACCGGCACCTGCCTGATCAGCTTCGACCGCAACCGCTACTCGGTCATGGCCAAGGCGGCGCGGCGGGCCGTCCAGGTCCGCGCCTATGCCGACCGCATCGTCGTGCGCCTCGGCGACGAGGTAATCGCAGAGCATGCCCGGCACTTCGGCCGCGACCGGACGATCTATGATCCCTGGCATTACCTGCCCGTTCTGGCCAACAAGCCCGGCGCTCTGCGGAACGGCGCACCCTTCCAGGGGTGGGACCTGCCACCGGCACTGACGCGGTTGCGGCGCAAGCTGGGCAGCGGTGATGAAGCCGACCGCCGCTTCGTGCGCGTGCTGGCAGCCATAATGACCGATGGCCTCGAAGCGGTCGAGGCCGCGGTCCGGGAGGCGCTCGATGCCGGCGCCGTCAGCGACGAGGTCATCCTCAACATCCTGGCCCGATACCGGGACCCGCCATCCGAGCGCCCCCTGGACGTGGTCGTCGATCTCAAGCTCAACCATCCGCCGATCGCGGACTGCGCGCGCTACGATACGGTGCGAGGCCTTGATGCAGCGGCATGAGATGATCGAGGCGATGCGCGCACTCGGCCTCAAGGGCATGGCCGGCGCGTTCGACGAGGCGGTCACCACCGGGCTGCAGCGCAAGCGCACGACCCACGAGATCCTGACCGACCTGCTGCGCGCCGAAGCCGCGCATCGTCATGCCGCCTCGATCCGTTACCGCATGACCGCAGCCAAGCTGCCTGTAATCAAGGACCTCGACGCCTTCGCGTTCGAGGGCACCCCGATCAACGAAGAGCTGGTGCGCTCCCTGCACGCAGGTTCGTTCCTGCCCGGTCGCCGCAACATCGTGCTCATCGGCGGCACCGGGACGGGCAAGACCCATCTGGCCACCGCGATCACCGCCAGCGTCGTGCGTGCTGGCGCTCGCGGGCGCTACTTCAATACGGTCGATCTCGTCACCCGGCTCGAGGAAGAAGCTCGCATCGGCAAGGCTGGCGCCATCGCCGCCCAGCTCGGCAGGCTCGATCTCGTGGTGCTCGATGAACTGGGCTATCTGCCGTTCGCCCGATCAGGCGGGCAGCTCTTGTTCCATCTGATCAGCAAACTCTACGAGCAGACCTCGGTGATCATCACCACCAACCTCGCCTTCGGCGAGTGGCCCACCGTCTTCGGCGATCCCAAGATGACCACCGCGCTGCTCGACCGCATCACCCACCATTGCGATATCGTCGAGACCGGCAACGACAGCTGGCGCTTCAAAAACCGCAGCTGACCCGATCAGAAAACCGACTTCGCGCTGCTGACGCCTCCGGTCGGGCTACGCCCTCCCTACGCCGCCAGCAGCGCGAAAACCGCGCCCAGCGTCAACCGATCCTCGCAACCGCAGAGGGGTCCCTTTTGCGCGCCGATAGGGGGTCCCGATTGAACGCCGATTGACATTCCTCGGCGAAGCGGACGACGAGGGTCGCTATCCGCCCTACGGCAAGGTCGCGGTGGTCGGCGTGGTCGGAAACGAGGACGGCGCGCACCATGTCGCCGCCGAATGCTTCCAGGCGCTCGCCGACGTCGGCTGGACCATCCCGCCGATGGGCTCGTGCTATTGGGTGGGCGAGGCGATGCAGCCGGTCGATTTCAAGGATTTGGCCGAAGTCCCCGATCCGATCGTGACCGCCGCGCGCAGCCTCGCCGCCAACGCCGCGCATCTGGCAAAGCTGCTGAAGCGCGAGGCCTATCCCGCGCCGTGATATCCGGGTGACGGGGCGGCGCAGCGCTGGCATGGATGGGGCGAAAGGAAAGCCTGATGTCCCTCCTCACCATCGCCCGCGACGGCGCTATCATCACGCTCACCATCAACCGCGCAGAGAGCATGAGCCCGCTCGGCGCGCCGGGTGACGGCGAGGAATTCGCGCACGCCTGCGACACGATCAACACCGACATAGGCGTGCGCTGCGTCATCCTCACCGGGGCGGGCAGGGCCTTCAGCGCGGGCGGCGACATCAAGGCGATGCGCGACAGGTCCGGCACCTTCGGCGGCACCCCGCCCGCGATTTCCGACGGCTATCGCGACAACATCCACCGGATGCTGCGCGCGCTCTACTCGCTGCGCGTGCCGGTGATCGCGGCGGTCAACGGGCCGGCGATCGGCCTGGGCTGCGACGTCGCCTGCCTCGCCGATATCCGCATCGCGTCCGAAAAGGCGAAGTTCGGCGTCACCTTCCTGAAACTCGGCATCATCCCGGGCGATGGCGGCACGTGGATCCTTCCGCGCGTCATCGGGATGAGCCGGGCGGCGGAATTGTTCTTCACCGGCGACGTGATCGACGCCGCGACGGCGCATGAATGGGGCCTCGTCAGCCGGGTGGTCGCGCCCGACGCGCTGATGGAAGAGGCCCGCGCGCTTGCGGAGCGGGTCGCGAAAATGCCGCCCCATGCGCTGCGCCAGTCGAAGATGCTGCTGCGGCAGGGGCGCGAGGTGAGCTACGACACCGCGCTCGAACTGGCGGCGAACACGCAGGCCATGATGCACGCGACGGCCGACCATGCCGAAGGCGTCGCCGCCCTGATCGAGAAGCGCGAGCCGGATTTCCGGGGCGAATGAAGCCCCGGCCCTAGAGCACCCAGCGCCAGATCCCCGCCGCGATGCCGCCCGCGCGGATGTGCAGCCAGGAGAGGCCGAGGAACAGCACCAGCCCCAGCCCCCACGCCGCCGCGCCCGCTGAAAACAGCTTGCCAAGGCGCGGGGCATAACTCGTCTTCGCCTCCCACTCGCGCCACGCCTCGCCCATCAGGCGCTCCTTCTTCGCGTCCTGCAGTTTCGCGCCGACCAGCGCGAGCAGGCCCATCGCGAAGGCGGTGACGACACTGCGCCAGTTGGCGAAGAGGATGATGTGCGAAAGCGCCCACAGCCCGATGCCCCACATCATGGGGTGGCGGGTGACGCGGAACACGCCCTTCGGCTCGGCCCGCGCCTGCGCCTCGGCCTGCGGGGTCGGGAGGGCGGGATTGCCGAACAGCGATCCCGCCAGCAGCACCGTCGCGGGCAGGGTCAGCGCGGTGGCGATGATCCAGCCGGTCTCGCCCGAGCCGGGCAGGTCGCCCGCGGGCGCGGCCCTGTAGGCGAAATAGACCCCGGCGAGCGTCGCCGCGCTGACGATGGTGTAGGCGATCTGGAACCCGTTCGCGCCGAACGCGCCGACCATCGGCGCGCGCAGCGGATGCGACATCAGGAAATGCGTGCCGACGAACGCGGTGTTCGCGGCGATCAGCAGAAAGAGACTCTCGTCCATGTCCCACCCCCCAGGCCTAGGTGGCGGGACTATAGCTTGCCCGGCGAGCCGCGCCAGCCGGCGCGAGCGGGGCGGGGCCGCACGGCGACTCCGCCCGCAGCGTCATTCCGCCGGACGCGGACCGGGACGGGTGGCCGGATGGATGCCGCCTTCCTGCGCTTCGAGGCCCGCGGCCCTCTGGCCCTCCAGGTCGTCGTCCACCGTGTCGTCGACGAGCGTTTCGAGATGCATCAGCTTCTTGATCAGCGGGCTGACGACCAGCACGCCGACACCGACCGCCACCGCGACCCAGCCGACATTGCTGTAGACGTCGAGCACGACCTGCTTGCCGGCTTCCTCGCCGACGCCTTCGGCGCCGGTCGCCGCTGCGATCAGGCCAGCGGCGAAATTGCCCGTCGCCGAAGCGAAGAACCAAGTCCCCATGATGAGCGAGGCCATGTGCGCTGGCGCGAGCCGGTTCATCGCCGACAGGCCGACCGGCGACAGGCACAGCTCGCCCGTCGTGTGGAGCAGATAGATCAGGAAGATGAACATGACCGGCGTGGCCGCATCGACCCCCACCGACTGCGCGCCGAAGACCAGCACGAGGAAGCCAAGCCCCACCTGGATCACGCCGAGGCCGAACTTGAAGGGCGTCGACGGCTCCATGTTGCGCCGACCGAGCGCGGTCCAGGTCGCGGCGAAGACCGGCGCGAGCAGGAAGATGAAACCGGCATTGACCGATTGAAAGACCGACGCGGGCACTACCATGCCGAACAGGGTGCGATCGACATGGCGATCGGTGAACAGATTGAGCGAGGACCCCGCCTGCTCGAACAGGGCCCAGAAGATGATCGAGGTCAGGATCAGGAACAGCGCCGCGAAAATCCGGTCCCGCTCCTCGCTGGAAAGCTTAACGACGGCGGTGAAGAGGACGTAAAGCACCAGCGCCCCCCCGAATCCGCCGAGGACATAGCCCACGAGGCTCTGGAACTGGATCGCCAGCCAGCAGATGCCGACGAGGCCGATGCCGGCGGCATACATGCCCCATTCGGTGCCCTTGCGAAGCGGCTTGGGCGGCTCGCCGCGGCCAAGCAGGAGCGGCGTGCCCCATGCGAAAACGACGAGGCCGAGCAGCATTCCGATCCCGGCAAGCCCGAACCCGTAGGCCCAGCCATAGGTCTCGCCGATGTAGCCGCACAGGATCGAGCCGAAGAAGGCACCGATATTGATGCCCATGTAGAAGATCGTATAGGCCGGGTCCCGGCGGATGTCGGTGCGCGGGTAAAGCTGGCCGACGATCACCGAGATGTTCGCCTTGAGGAAGCCCGAACCCACGATGATGAGCGCGAGCGCGAGCCAGAAGACGTAGATGATCGGGTTGCCGTCATTGCCCGCGGCGGGCTCGCCCTCGAAGGCCATGAAGAAGTGCCCGAGAGTCAGCAGGATCGCGCCGAACAGCACCGCCTTCCTCTGCCCGAGATACCGGTCTGCGAGATAGCCGCCGACCACCGGGGTGATGTAGACCAGCGCGGTGTAGGCGCCGTAGATGACGCCCGCCTCGCTGTCCGAGAACAGCCAGTGCTTCGTCAGGTAGAAGATCAGCAGGGCGCGCATCCCGTAATAGGAAAACCGCTCCCACATCTCGGCGAAGAACAGCACGAACAGACCCTTGGGATGGCCAAGGATGGTGCCTGCGCTGTCCCCGTCCGGCAGTGCTTGGGTAGCCATGAATGAACCTTTTCGAATTGATCCCCGTGCGACGCGCCTCTCCGGGACCCGGCCGCGAAAGGCCGGCACACTAGCGGCAAAGCGCGCCTTGTGAAGCCTTCATTACAGGACCTTGGGACGCAAGGCTCGCAGGGCCTGCCTGAACCTCGCCTGAGGCGCCCGGCCGGCGCGGTCCGCCCCGCCCCGTCCCGCCCCCGCCCCTGCGCCTTGACGCGCATGGCTGTATTATGGCACTGCACCACCTTGCATTTCCGGGGCGCCCGCATCCGCCGGTGCCCGAAGCAAGCGGGGACACATGACCCAGGCCCGCCCGGTCTATCTCAAGCTGCGCGACCAGATCGCGGCCGCCATCATCGAGGGCGAATATCGCGAAGGCGAGATGCTGCCCTCGGTGCGCGCGCTCGCGGCGCAGCAGGGGGCCAATCCGCTGACCGTCGCGAAGGCCTACCAGCAATTCCAGGCCGACGGCCTCGTCGAGGTCCAGCGCGGCGTCGGCATGTACGTGGTGAAAGGCGCCGCCGAACGCCTGCGCCGCAGCGAGCGTGAGCGATTCCTCACCGAGGAATGGCCCGACATCCGCGAACGGCTCGACCGGCTCGGGCTCGACATCGCCGCGCTCGCCGAGCGCGAGTGAGCGTTCACACCGCGCACCGCGCGCATATTTCCTTTGAAATCGGAGCGTTTTCGAGGCTGCGCCAGCTTGCGGGACGCGCAATCCTCTGGCAGTCTTCCGGCTCGTCGGGGCTTGCCGGGTCGGGGCCTTGGAGGGGAAAAGCGGGGGGGGACCCGCCATCGGCGGACCGCGCGGCTGCTTGCCGCTCGCGGGGCCGTCGGGAGGCCGTGATGATCAGATCCGAATTGCTGCAGGCGCTTCACAAGGACAATCCCGAGCTGCGCGCGGAGGAGATCGAACAGGTCGTCGACATCTTCTTCGACGAAATCGCCCAGCGCCTCGCCGAAGGCGGGCGGGTCGAACTGCGCGGCTTCGGAGCCTTCTCCACCCGCGAACGCAAGGCCCGCACCGGGCGCAACCCGCGCACCGGCGAAACGGTCGAGGTGCCGGCCAAGCGCGTGCCCTATTTCAAGGCGGGCAAGGAAATCCGCAAGCGGTTGAACGACGAATAGGTGGCCCGCCCGCGTCCCCGGCGCGCGGTCGTCCGTTTCCGCTCCCGGCCAAGGCCGAGGCCGAGGCCGAGCGCGCGTGTTGCCCGAACGCGCGCCCCTGTCTATCGCTCGACACCGCGCGGGTGTGGCGGAATGGTAGACGCCGGGGACTTAAAATCCCCTGTCCCTAGGACGTGCGGGTTCGAGTCCCGCCACCCGCACCATGTCCGGCCGAAGACGCCCGCCGGGGCCTCGGTTCTCGATCGACCCGGATATCCCGGCCTGCGCGACCCGTTTCGATGAAGGCTCGCACGATCCCTGGACGCGCTTTCGAATCGCCTTCCACGAGCAGCCGCAAAGCGTCTCGCACGCCCGATCACCGGATAACCATGCCGGATTGCACGGCAGGCCCGTGATTTCCGGCGGCAAGTTCGCCCGGCCGGCAGGGGCTGGTGGACGCGATCGACGCTTGAGGCAAGGCGGAACCCCGGCCGGACAAGCGACCCGAACCGGCGGAACGGCGGACTGATCGCCCCGTTGGTCCGACATGGAAGAGAAAACCGCAGGATACGAACGGGGCGCTGCCCCATCGAAGGAAGGCGCCTGCGCTTCGCGCGAATCCGCCCCGTGGGACATCGTGGTGCAGCCTGGTCCGGTGATGGTCACCGCGATCCATGCGGGACACACGATCCGCCCCTCCCTGCAACCGTGGCTCGAACTCGGCGACGAGGAGCGTCTGCGCGAGGAGGACCCGCTCACCGATTATTTCCTTCCCGCGGGCGACACGCTCGTCCGGGCGAACCGGTCGCGCTTCGAATTCGATCTGAACCGCCCTCCCGCAACCGCGGTCACGACCGATCCCGCGGATACCTGGGGGCTAAAGGTCTGGAATCCGGCCCTTCCCGAGGCGGAGAGGCGGCACTCGCTCGATCTGCACCGGCGTTTCTACGAATGGGTCGCGGAAAGGGTCGAGGCGATGATCGCCCGGCACGAACGCATCCTCGTGCTCGATATCCACAGCTACAACCATCGCCGCGACGGGCAGGACGCGGACCCTGCCGATCCGGCCGCCAATCCCGACATCGACCTCGGCGCGACGACGCTCGACAGTGAGATCTCCGGCGGCCTGCACGACGAGATCGCCGAAGGCCTGCGCTCGCGCAGACTGGCAGGGCGCACGCCCGATGTGCGGACCAACGTGCGGTGGAAGGACGGCGGCCATTTCCCCGAATGGCTCCATGCCCGCTATGGCGCGGCGGCCTGCGTCATGACCCTCGAATACAAGAAGGTGTTCATGGACGAGTGGGGGCGCACGGCCGACATCATCGCCCTGCAGGACCTGCGCGAGGGATTCCTCGCCGCGATCGACCGTGCCCGGGTCTGGCTCGCGGCGAATTGCGCGCGGGGTCGGCCGAAGGCGAGCGCATGAGCGGGGCTGCAGGCAGGCGGCTCGCACAACCGGAAGCAGGGCCGAGCGCGCTTTGCGCGGCCGCGATCGAAGTCGACCGCGCGCTCGCCGAGATGGACCGCAAGGTGGACTGGCTCGCGCGCCTCACCCCGGTCAACATGGACGAGATATGGGAGGGTTTCAGGTCCTCGGGCTTTCGGTCCATGCCCGACAGCCGGTTCGGCGACGGGCTCTCCCGCGACGCCCCGGTTCTGCGCGACGAATTGTTCGACCTGCCGGTGCGCGCGATCGCCAATCCCCTGATCGAGGCCCTGCTGCTGGAAAAGCAGCGCGAACTCGATCGCCAGATCGAACTGGTGCGGATGCGCGGACAGGAAGGTTTCATCCTCGCCAGCATCGACCTGTTCGGCCATGTGAGCGAACGCCTGCTCGATACCGCGCTCGATTTGCTCGACACCATATCCGCCCCGCCCCCGGACGAACTCGACGCGGGCGCCGAGGAGGTTCGCGCCGCGGCATTCGAGGCCGTCGTGCGGTACCGCGAACGCAGCCCCGGTTTCTCCTGCGAGGTGATCGTCGACACGACGCCGGGCACCTCGCTCTATGTCTCGCAGGGCAATCTGCACATCGCGCACGATTACCGCACCTCAAGGCATAGGGTCGAACCCCTGATCGCGCACGAGGTCGGCACCCATGCCGTCACCCGTTTCAATGGCGAACGCCAGCCGCTGCACACGCTGGCGGACGGGCTCGCCGACTACGACGACCTGCAGGAGGGGCTCGCGGTCCTGGGCGAATATCTCGCCGGGTACCTCCCGGCAGAGCGCCTGCGCATCCTCGCGGCCCGCGTGGTCGCGGCGCACATGGCGGTCGAGGGGAAAGCCGGCCCCGAGATATTCGCCCGCCTCGTCGAGGAGCATGGCATCGGGCAGAAGGACGCGTTCGACACGGCCGTGCGAGCCAAGCGTGGCGGCGGCCTCACCAAGGATGCGCTCTACCTGAAAGGGCTTGCGGAACTGCTCGCATATCTCGACCACGGCGGCGATTTCAGGATCCTGTTCCTCGGCAAGTTCGCCCTGAAACAGCTCCCGACGCTCGAAAAACTGATCGAGGACGGCATCGTGCACCCACCCGAACTGCTCCCGTCCTTCTGCGAGGACGAGGGTGCGATCCGGCGGCTTGCCGACGCGCGGTCCGCCCCGCTCGCTTCGCTTTACCATGAAAGGCCCGCAGGATGACGCAGGACAAGATCAAGCTCGCTTTCGTCGTCAACGACGTCGCGACCGAGCAGGACAATTACACGACGATCCGCCTCGCCCGCCGGGCGGTCGGGCGCGGGCACGAGGTCGCGCTGATCGGGCTCGGCGATTTCATCTATGACTGGGAAGACGGCATCTGCGCGATGGCGACGCTCAGCAAGGTCGGCGAATTCGCGGACGACACGGCCTATCTTGAACATCTCCAGGACCCCGAACGCGAGCGCGCGCGCATCGTGCTGGGCGAGCGGGACATTCTCATGCTCCGCAGCGACCCGGCCGAGGAGCTGGTCTCGCGCAGCTGGGCGCCCGCCTCCTGCCTGCTGTTCGCGCAGCTAGCCTCGCTCGGGCGAACCATCGTCCTGAACGATCCGCGCCATCTCACCGATGCGGTCAACAAGACCTATTTCCAGGGATTTCCCGAAAGCGTCCGGCCCGAGACGACCATTACCCGCGAAGAGGCCGAGGTCGCGCGCTTCCTCGAAGCGCATGGCGGCAAGTGCGTGGTCAAGCCCCTGCAGGGATCGGGCGGACAGGGCGTCTTCATCATCGACGAGGGCAATCGCCAGAACCTGTCCCAGATCATCGAGGCGGTCACGCGCGACGGCTATGCGATCGTGCAGGAATACCTGCCGGCCGCCGCCGACGGCGACCTGCGGATGATCACGCTGAACGGCCACCCGCTGCGGGTCGACGACACCTATGCCTGCATCCGCCGCTTCAGCCAGAGCGAGGACCATCGTTCCAACATCTCGGCCGGCGGCGGGGTCGAACTCGCCGAGCCCGACGAAGCCGCGCTTCAGATCGCCGAGATCGTCGGACCTAAGCTCATCGATGACGGAATGTATCTCACCGGCCTCGACATCGCCGGCGACAGGATGATGGAACTGAACGTCGATACGCCCGGCGGGCTGAGTTTCATGGAGGATCTCGCGGGCGTCGATTTCAGCGGCGCGGTACTCGACGACCTCCAGCGCAAGGTGAAGCTGCGGCGGCAGTACGGCGGAACGCTCAGCAACCGCCAGCTCGCGGTGATCTGAACCTTCCCCCGCGCGTGCCGGGCTCCGGGGTTCGATGGGGTTCGTGGGGATCGAGCGCGGCGCATCCGCTTCGGACAGCGCGCCGACGCGAATGTCAGGAGGGGGGCTGTTCGGATATGTCGACCTCGGTCCGGCGCAGTTCGACCGAGTGCTCCTCGGTGGTTTCCTCGCGGGTGCGGCGGAGGTGGATTTCCTCCTTCAGCACCAGCTGGCGGGTGACGACGAGCCGTTCCTCCACCACCGGGATGACGGTGAGATCGCCGTCCTCGCGGATGTCCGGGCGTTCCTCGATCACTTCTCCGACCGGCACGCGCTCCACCGTCACCTTCTCGCGCATCACGGGCTGCGAGATCTCGTGCGTTTCCGAAACCGGGCGGGTCGTCACGCTGACCGTCCGGCCTTCCACCACCTTCCTGCCGATTTCGACCCGTTCCTCGACGACGGGGACGACATGTTCCTCGGCGGTTTCTTGCTCGGTCCTGTCGCTCATGATCGCTCCTCGCTTCGAGACGAAAAGGGGCCGGCCGCATTGCGCGACCGGCCGCCTTCCGGGGGGATGCGCTCAGCGGCGCCTGTTCTTGCGGTCCTCGTCGACATCGACGTCGACCTCGGTCCGGCGGGCCGTCTCCTCGACGTGCTCGACCCTGTCGTCGGCCGTCTTCCTGACGACCACTTCGTCCTTGACGACGGCCTTCTTGCCGACGACCGCCTCTTCGTCGTGTTCGGTCATCGACACGTTCCTGTCCTGGAGCAGCTTGTCCGCATCGGCGGACGTCACTTCCCGGTCCACCGGCCGGCGGTCGACCGACACGGTTTCGTCGCGCAGATGGACGTCCTCGCTCACGCGGTCCTCGACCACCCGGGATTTCACGCTGATGTTCCTGCCGTGTTCGGAAACGCGCTTGCCGATGGCGACCTTTTCCTCGACCACCGGGACCACTTCCTCGGTCACGGCCGCGCCGCCCTGGCGCGCATGGGCCGCGGCTTCCTCGCCATAGACCACCGCATTGTCGTGGATGACCAGTGGTTCGACGGCGCAGACCTTGCCATTGTCGAGCCTGACGGCTTCGACGTGGGTCCGGTCGTCGTCGACCAGCAGGTGCTCGATCACGCCGTAGCGCTGGCCCGTCGGGCTGACGAGGGGCAGGCCGCGGATGTCCTGGTCGCTGTGTTCGAGTTCGTAGTCCGACAGTTGGTCGAGCTGTTCGTAACGTGTGTCGTGTCGCATGATGTCTCTCCGTTGGGGTATTCGGTTGGGCACGCCTGCAAAGAAGGCGGGCCGGGTAAGTGCGGCGATCGGCCTTATTCCGTATCGCCGAGTTCGAGACGGACGCGGCGGTTCAACACCTCACGTTCGTCGTTCCCCGTTTCCACGAGGGTCGGGGTTTCGCCTTCGGCTTCGATTTCGATGTCGTCGCCATCAAGGCCCTGGCTCACGAGGTAGTCCCTCGTCTGTTCGGCGCGCGCATCGGACAGTTCCCGGTTGTAGGGCCGGGGACCGGCGCGGTCGGCGAAGCCGGCAAGGGTGATCCCGTCTTCGCGCACTTCGGGCCGGGCCTCGACCATGGCGTCGAGCACTTCGCGCGCGCCATCGGTCAGGTCGGCGGAATCGTAGGCGAAGAAGATCCGCGGGGTCGCCTCGGGGTTTTCCTCCATCCGTTCGAGCGAGCGGCGGTTGGCCGCGGCAACGCTCTCCGCGGTCATCAGGCCGCCTTCCGCTGCGCCCTCCGCATCCTCGTCGGTCGCGGCCTGTTCGGTCTGGGCGGTGCCGGCCATGTCATCGTCGGCAGTCGCCAGCCCGTCGTCGTCACCGGTATTGGCGAAGATCAGCCAGAGCAGCAGGGCAACCGCCAGAAGACCGAGCAGGATCCACAGCCAGCCCAGCCCGCCTCCCTTTTTTTCTACCGGAATTTCGGCCATAATTTTCCTCCAATCGTGGTCAAAGCATCGGCTTGTTCGCAATGGCCGAACGCGGTTCACGTCGCGTCCCGGCCGCCGTATCGGGGCTCTGCCTGGTCCGCTCGATGGCGGATCCGGATCAAGTGGTCCCACACCTGGCCAACAGAGGGGCAGGCGCGCTCGTTCCGTTGCGTGCGACGCAAGGTTGGGCGACCGGGGTGAATGGAAGACGGCGCGAGCGCGGCGGCCTCGGGACGAGCGCCGTGCGAGCGCGTCTTGCGCGGCGGCAGGTTGGGAACGGACCGCGGCCGCTTGGGGCGCGGAGCCGGCCGTCCGCCTCGCGCTAGGGCGCCCGGGCCAGCCCCTGCCGCAGCGTTATCACGCTCTTAACCGCCCCGGCGCTAGGCACGGGCTGCAGTCTTGCGGGGATCAATCGAACCGGTCGCATCGCCGCGCGGGCGTCGCACCGGCAGGGCATGATGTATGGAACAGGCAGCGAGCGATCCGTGGCCCCGGGGCGAGGCCGCCTCCGGCTCCGCGGCGGAAGCCTCGGCCGAGCCGCCGGGCACGTCGGCGCAATCCGGCCCCGCAGCCGCCTCTGCGCCCGACCCTGCGCCCGCGGATCCGGGCGCGGACATGCGCGCCGCGCCGCGTTTCACCCTCCTCATCCGCGCGGCAAAGCTCGTCTGCGCCAAGGGCGAATTCGTCTGCGTCATCCGCGACGTTTCCGAAACCGGGGTGAGCGTGCGCCTGTTCCACCGCCTGCCATCGGGCGGCCCATACGAACTGCACATGCCCGGCGGCGTCGCCTACGAGATGCGCGCCGTCTGGCAGCGCGACAACGAGGCGGGCTTCGAATTCACCCGCCCGGTCGAAGTCTCCCGCCTCATCAGCGAGGCCGGGCAGTATCCCAAGCGCGGCATCCGGCTCGACCTCTTCTTCCCGATCACCATCCGCACGCTCGCCCAGCAATGCGAGGGCGTGGTCGAGAACATCTCGCAGCAGGGCGCACGGTTCGAATGCGACGGGCTCTTCGCGATCGACCAGACGCTGAGGATCGAAGGCACCGACCTCGGCGGCGCGTTCCGCAAGGAGGTCCGCGTCAAGGTCCGCTGGCGGCGCGCCCGGCACTACGGGGTCGTGTTCGACGACACCTTCACGCTGGGCGATTTCGCCCGGCTCGCCGCGCAATTGCAGGAACCCGCCCTGCTGCGCGAATGACGGGGCGCGAACCCGCGACCGCGCCAGGGATTGCCGCGGTGTTGCGGGCGGATTTTCCCCCGCAAAGGCCCCGTGTTTACCGACCGCTAACCAATTTCCTTCACTCCCGGCTGCGACCGGCCCGGACCCTTGCGCGCGTTTTCGCGCCTGATCCGGGCGAAGCAGGAACGGGGGCTGGAATGAATGATCGGGTGGGCTTGGGACCGGACGCCGGGGGTTCGATCCGCGAGGTCGACGTCGCGATCATCGGGGCCGGGCCGGCAGGTCTCACCGCCGGCTACCTCCTGACGAAACAGGGCAAGTCGGTCGCGATCATCGAACAGGACGAAACCTATGTCGGCGGCATCAGCCGCACGGTCGAACACGCGGGCTACCGCTTCGACATCGGCGGGCACCGCTTCTTCTCGAAATCGCAGGCCGTGGTCGACCTGTGGAACGAGATCCTGCCCGACGATTTCATCCAGCGCCCGCGCATGAGCCGCATCTATTACGAGGGCAAGTTCTACTCCTACCCGCTGCGCGCGTTCGAGGCGCTCGGCAATCTCGGCCTGCTGCGTTCGGCCGCCTGCATGGCGAGCTACCTCAGGTACAAGCTGTTCCCGATCCGCGAGGTGAGGAGCTTCGAGGACTGGACCACCAACCAGTTCGGACAAAAGCTCTATTCGATCTTCTTCAAGACCTACACCGAGAAGGTGTGGGGAATGCCCTGCGACGAAATGAGCGCGGACTGGGCGGCGCAGCGGATCAAGGGCCTGTCCTTGTGGGGCGCGGTGGTCGACGGGCTGAAGCGCAGCCTCGGCCTCAACAAGCGGCCCAATGACGGCAGCGGCAAGCAGGCCAAGACCCTGCTCGAAACCTTCCGCTATCCCCGGCTCGGCCCCGGCATGATGTGGGAGGCCGCGCGCGACAGGATCATCGCCAGCGGGCGCGGCGAGGTGCTGATGGGCCATTCGCTCGACCGGCTCGCGAGCGACGGTGCGGGCTGGACGATGACCGCGCGTTCGGCCCACGGCAGCGCGCGGATCCGGGCGAGGGACGTGATCAGCTCGGCGCCGATGCGCGAGCTGGCGAAACGGCTCCACCCGCTCCCGGAAACCACGCTCCAGGCGAGCAAGCTTCGCTACCGCGACTTCCTGACGGTGGCGCTGATGATCGAGAGCGAGGACCTGTTCCCCGACAACTGGATCTACATCCACGATTCCAAGGTTCAGGTCGGACGGGTCCAGAACTTCCGTTCGTGGTCGCCCGAAATGGTGCCGGACGAGAACGTCGCCTGCGTCGGGCTCGAATATTTCTGTTTCGAGGGCGACGGGCTGTGGACCTCTTCCGACGAGGACCTCGTCGCGCTTGCGAAGAAGGAAATGGCGATCCTCGGCCTCGTCGATCCGGCGCGGGTGCTGGGCGGCGCGGTGGTGCGGCAGGAAAAGGCCTATCCCGTCTATGACGGGGACTACGCCGCCAATGTCGATGCCATGCGGCGCGAACTCGAGGCGAAGCACCCGACGCTCCATCTCGTCGGGCGCAACGGGATGCACCGCTACAACAACCAGGACCACGCGATGATGACCGCGATGCTGACGGTGGAAAACATCCTCGCCGGGCGGCGCATCTACGACACGTGGTGCGTCAACGAGGACGCCGAATATCACGAGGCGGGCAGCGAGGGCGCGGACACCGGCCTGCCCGCGCGCGATGGCGCGGCACAACCGCTCAGCGACGATCAGATCGCCGCTCTCACTTCGCTTCGCGGCGTGCCCGAACGGGTGCGGCCGGCAGGCGCGGGCGAAGGCGTCCGCAAGCGCGCGTGATGGCGGGCCCGGCGCGCCTCCTCGCCCGGCTGCGGGACCAGCGCTTCGCGCGCTATGTCGCCGCCAGCTTCGGCGCACTGGCGGTCGATGTCGGCGCCTTCCTCGCCCTGCTCGCGCTCGGCGCGGCGGCGGCGCCGGCCTCGGCGGCGGGCTATTCGCTCGGCATCCTCGCGCACTGGCTGATGTCGAGCCGCGCCGTGTTCGGCGACGGGGTCGCCGCAGGCGGACTCGCGCGGGCACGGCAGAAGGCGCTGTTCGTGATTTCCGCCCTGATCGGGCTCGGCCTCACCACCGCGATCGTGTGGGCGGGCGACAGGGCCGCGATCGACCCCCGCATCGCCAAGGCCGCGGCGATCGTGGTGAGCTTCCTTGCGACATGGCTCCTGCGCAGCCGGATCGTGTTCCGCGCGCCCGCGCCGCTGCGCGAAGCGGGGTGAGGCGATGCTGGTCGAGCGCCGCCGGGGGGTCCTTCCCGCCGACCTGCTGAGGCCGGTCACGCTCGCATTCGTGCTGGTCGCCGCGGTCGTTCTCGCGATCAACTGGTCCGCGATCGGCGCGCGGCAATTTCCCGACCCCGACGACGCGATGCGGCTGGTGCAGGTGCGCGACGTGCTGGCGGGGCAGGGCTGGTTCGACCTCGTCCAGTACCGCGTCGATGCGCCGGGCGGAGGGGTCGCGATGCACTGGTCGCGGCTGGTCGACCTTCCGCTCCTCGCGGTCATCCTGCTTCTTTCGCCCCTGATCGGCGCGGGCGCGGCGGAGGCGGCGGCGCTCGTGATCGTGCCGCTCGTCACCCTCTTCGCCGCCATGCTGCTCGCCGCGCGGATCGCGCACCAGCTGCTCGGCGAGGAGGAGACGATGCTCGCCGCGCTGCTCGTCGCTCTGTCGGTGCCGCTGCTGTTCCAGCTTTCCCCGCTCCGGATCGACCATCACGGCTGGCAGGTGGTCTGTGCGCTGTGGGCGATGAACGCGCTGATGGGGCGATCGGACCGCGGGGGGGCGTTCGGTGTGGGCGCGGCCCTTGCGACATGGCTCGCCATCTCGGTCGAGGGGCTGCCCTTCGCCGCCGCCATCCTTGCCGTGCTGGCACTGCGCTGGCTCGGGAACCGTTCGCAGCGCGGCTGGCTGATCCGCGCGATGCAGTCGCTCGCGGTGACGAGCGCGGCGCTGTTCGTGCTGACCCGCGGGCTCGGCGACCTCGCGCTGCATTGCGACGCGATCGGCCCGCTCCACCTTGCCGTGTTCGGCTGGGGCGCGCTGGTCCTCACCCTCCTCGGCAGGACCGAGCCCGCCCCGCTCGCGCTGGTGCTGGCCGGTTTCGCGCTTGCCGGAGGCGGGGCGCTCGCGCTCGTCCTCGGCGCCGCGCCGCATTGCGTGAGCGGTGGTGGCTTTGCCGCGATCGATCCGCTGGTGCGCGCGCAATGGCTCGACCGGGTGAACGAGGGCCGCCCGGTCTGGCACCAGGACCTGCAGCACGCGCTGCCCTTCGTGGTCGCGCCGCTCGTCGCCCTGCTCGCGGCGCTGCGCCTGCGGGCCGCGTCGAGCGATTGGCTGCGGCGTTTCTGGAGCGATTACGCCCTGCTGCTCGGCGCGGCGCTGATGGTCGCGCTGCTGGTGGCGCGTGCCGGGGCGGTCGCCTGCGCGCTCGCTGCGCCGCCGCTCGCTTGGCAGATCATTCGCTGGTGGCGCGCCGCGCGCGGGATGCGAAGCCCCGTGCGGCGGATGGGGATGACCCTCGGCATCGCCCTGGTGCTGGTCCCGACGCTGCCGCTGACCGTGATCGGCCCGGCGCTCTCGGCGGCCGCGACCGCCACGGCGCCCGCCGCAAGCCCGCGCGCAGGCGGGGCGGCCATCGTGCCCTCGCTCCGCGGTTCGCGCTGCGACATCGCGGGGGCGGGCGCGATGCTCGGCGTGCTTCCCCCGGGCGAGATCTTCGCGCCGATCGACATTGCCCCCGCCCTGCTCGTCGAAAGCCCGCACACCGTCATCGCCACCCCCCACCATCGCGGCGACCGGGGCCTGCGCTTCGTGATCGAGACCGCGACGGGCGATGCCGCCGCCGCGCGCGAAGCGCTCAGGGCACGCGGCACGGCCTATGTCGCGCTGTGCCGCGACCTTGGCGAACCCTATCGCTATGCGGCGCTCGCGCCGGGAGGGTTCATGGCCGCCCTGCTCGGCGGGGAGGCACCGGACTGGCTCGAACCGGTCGCGGCGGGGGCGGACGGCAGCTTCCGGCTGTGGCGGGTCCGCGCGGACTAGCCGTGCGGGTCGTCAGGCCGGCCGGAAATCGAGCGCGAGGCCGTTGATGCAGTGCCGCTTGCCGGTTGGCGCCGGTCCGTCCCCGAAGATATGCCCCAGGTGCCCGCCGCAATCGCCGCAGTGGACCTCGGTCCGGGGCAGGCCGATCTTGTAATCGGTGCTGGTCCCGACCGCGCCCCTGTCGATCGCCTGCCAGAAGCTCGGCCAGCCGGTCCCGCTGTCGTATTTGTGCTTCGAGGAATAGACCGCGTTCCCGCAGCCCGCACACACGAAGGTCCCGGCGCGCTTCTCCTCGTTCAGCGGCGAGGTGTAGGGCCGTTCGGTCCCCGCTTCGCGCAGGACGTGGTATTCGCTTTTCGTGAGCCGCTTGCGCCATTCGGCCTCGCTTTTCGAGACCGGGAAGTTGTCGCGCGCATTCGCCGGGCCGGAGCCGCAGGCGCCGAGCAGCGGCAGCGCGGCGACCCCGGCGGAAGCGGCGAGGACGAAGGAGCGGCGGGTAGGGGCGCGGTTCATGGCAGGATGTCTCGAAATCGGCGGGCAGTTCGCCTGCAGTTACGCCACACTCCGCCTGAAGGTTTCATGACCGCGCCCCGCCGGTCCTTCAGAATTCGGTGATCTCGACCTCGAGCTTGCGGAAGCCGTGGACGAAATTGGCGCGCACCCGCTCGACATCGCCCGCGACATGGACCCGCATCCGCCGTGCGTGCATTTCCTCGAGCAGGACGCGCAGTTGCAGCTCGGCCAGCCGCGCGCCGACGCAGCGGTGGATGCCATAGCCGAAGGCGATGTGCCGCCGCGCGTTCTCGCGGGTGATGTCGAGCTTGTGCGGGTTCTCGAATACGCTTTCGTCCCGGTTCGCGCCGAGATACCACAGCACCACCTTGTCGCCCTTCCTCACCGTCTGACCGAAGACTTCGGTGTCTTCCGTGCAGGTGCGGCGCATGTGCGCGAGCGGGGTGATGAAGCGCAGGCATTCCTGCACCGCGTTGGGGATGAGGTCCGGGTTCTCCTCGAACAGCTTGCGCTGGTCGGGGAACTGGTCGAACGCGTGGACGATCCCGCTCATGGTGTTGCGGGTCGTGTCGTTCCCGCCGACGATCAGCAGCACGAGGTTGCCCATGAATTCCTCGGGCCGCATCTGGTTCATCGATTCCGAACGGATCATCATCGAGATCAGGTCATCGCCCGAAGGATCCTGCGTGCGTTCGACCCAGAGCGTCTGGAAATAGGCCGCCATCTCCTGCAGGATGCCCCAGCGGAATTCGTCGAGATCGCGCACGGTCGCAAGCTCGGTATCGCCCGACCAGTCGGACCAGAAGGTCAGAAGGCGGCGGTCCTCCCAGGGAAAGCCGAAAAGGATCGCCAGCATCCCCGTGGTCAGCTCGATCGAGACGGTATCGACCCAGTCGAACACCTCGCCGCGCGGCAGGGTGTCGAGCAGTTCGCCCGTGCGGCGGCGGATTTCGGGCTCCATTTCCGCCATGGCGGTGGGGGTGAACTTGGGCGCGACGGTGCGGCGCTGGCCGGTGTGCTGCGGGCGGTCCATCGCGATGAACATCGGCAGTTCGCGCCGTTCCATCCCGGCCGCTTCGAGCTCGGCGTCGTCGGGGCGTTCGAGGATGGTGATGCCGCCGTATTCCCAGCTCGACGAAAAGGTTTCGGGCAGGGCCTCGATGTGCTGGATCGCCTTGTGATCGACCACCGCCCAATAGGGGCCGAACGGGCTTTCGGGGATGTAGTGCAGCGGCCCTGCGTCCTGCATTTCCTTGAAGATCGGCTGCCAGCGATCCTCGAAATAGATGTCGGAACGCGACACGTCCCACTTGTGCGGGTGGGACAGGCGTTCGTCCGGGTGCCGGGCGTAATGTTCCCTCAGCGCTTCGTATGCGCTGGGCGAACGGCGAACTTGCGGGCGTTGGGGTGCGATCGTGGCCATGGCTCTCTCCTCGTGGGAAGCGGCCGTGCGTTCTCGCATCTGGAAGGTCCGCTCCCTTCCGCGAGCCATCCTGCCCTAACTGACAGCGGTGTCAATAGTGAGTTTCGTTTGGCTACCTATTCGGCCGGTTCGGCCAGCCGGGCGGGCGCGTTGCGCGGACGCCACGGGCGGCGTTTCTCGCGGCCCGCGCCGCCCGATTTCATCACCCGCTTGCGGAACAGCATCGAGCCCGCCTTGACCAGCGCGAGCACGCACAGCGCCTGCCAGGCGAGCGCGGCGGCATGGATCCACAGCGTTTCGTCCATCGCCGCGCGCGCCAGCATGGCGAAGGGCGAGGACAGCGGAAACACCAGCGCGGCAAGCTCGAGCGAGGAGCCGGGCTGCGTGATCGTGTAGGCGGCGAGGAAGAACACCATCAGCTGCATCATCGTGACCGGCATCGACAGGGTCTGCACCTCGCGCACCGTGTTCGCCATCGCCCCGATCGTCAGGAACAGCGCGCCCAGAAGCAGGTAGGCCATCGAGAAATAGGCGACGCCGAGGGCAACGAACAGCGCCCAGCCGACCGCGGGGGCGGGCAGGCCCGAAGGGTCGCTGCCCGTCGCCGCGCCGACCGCGTCGCCGCCGAGGCTCCACAGGCCCCAGCCGACCATGGCCCAGACGCCGATCCCGACGAAGCTGACGCCGAGCATGGCGAAGAGCTTGCCCATGAAGACCGCGTCCATCGGGATCGCAGCGGCCAGGATCTCGATGATCTTGTTCGCCTTTTCCTCGACGAGGTTCGACAGCACCATGCCGGCGAGCAGCATGGTCAGGAGAAACAGCAGCATCTGCGCGGCCTGGGCGGTGCGGATGCGGTTGGAGCGTTCGGACGCGCCGCTGGTGGCGACGAATTCGCGCGCGACTTCGGGAAAGGCGCTGGGCGCGGCGCTGGTTGCGCTCGCGGCGACGAGGCCGACCGGCCCCTGCCAGCGCGCCACCTGCGGCTCGGTCCCGACGAGGCGCGGGGCCTCGGGCGAACCGGCGAGGATCGCGGCGTAATTGCCCCGCCGCTGCTCGAGGAAGGCGTGCGGTTCGAACCCCGGCTCGCCCGACTCGGGCACGGGGACGAGATGGGGAATCGCCCGGCCGAGTTGCGGGCGCAGCCGGTCGCGCGCGGCGATCATGGCGGCGTTGTCGGCTTCGCCCATGGCAAGGCCGATCTCGACGCTCACCGCCTCGCGCTGCACCTCGCTCCCGATGCTCCCGGCGAGCCCGCCGACGATCAGCGGGAAAAGCGGGCCGAGCAGGAAGAAGAGGAAGGCGCGGCTGAACAGGACCGCGACGAAATCGCGCCGGGCGATGACCCAGGCGGCTTCGAGGCTGGAGAGGCGCGGCCTTGCGCCGGTTGCGAGGCTCATCGGGCGGTTCCTTCGCTGTCGGCGGCGAGCTGGCGCGCGGCGGCCTCCCCCGCGATCGCGACGAAGGCATCGTGCAGCCCCGCGCGCTCGATCGAGAGCGAGAGGATGCCCGCCTCGCCCTCGATCAGCTGGCGCAGCAGGGGTTCGATCCCCGATTCGGGCAGGGGGAAGTGAAAGAAATCGCCCACCCGGCGGGTGTCGCGCGGCAGGGCGGCCGTCCAGCCCCCTTCGCGGGCGCGGGTTTCGAGCCGGACCTGCGCCGGGATGCGGTCGCGCGCGGCCTCGACGCTGCCGGCATAGGGCACTTTTCCCCCTGCGATGATCGCGACCCCTTCGCACAGGCGTTCGGCATGGTGAATGACATGGGTCGAGAAGATGACCGTCACGCCGTCCTCGGCCAGCGTGCGGATCAGCACCTCGAGCTTGCCCTGGTTGATCGCGTCGAGGCCGGAGAACGGCTCGTCCAGCACCACGAGGCGCGGATCGTGCACCAGCGTGCCGAGCAATTGCACGGTCTGCGCCATGCCCTTCGAGAGCTGGCGGATCGTGCGGTCGGCGGCATGGGCGAGGTCGTGGCGTTCGAGCAGCTCCGCCGCGCGCCTGCGCCCCTCGGCGAGCGGCAGGCCGCGCAGCGCGCCCATGAATGCGATCGCCTCGACCGCCTTCATCGCGGGATAGAGCCCGCGCTCCTCGGGAAGGTAGCCGATCAGCCGGCCGATATCGTGCGGGCGATCGTGGCCGAACACGCGCCGCACGCCTTCGTCCGGGTCGATGATGCCGAGCAGCATCCTCAGCGTCGTCGTCTTGCCCGCGCCGTTGGGGCCGAGCACGCCGTAGATCGCGCCCTCGGGCACGGAAAGGTCGACGCCGTCGACCGCGCGCGTGCCGTCGAAGCTCTTGACCAGCCCGCGCGCCTCGATCGCGAGGGGCCGCGTGTCCTGCGCGGCGCCGGCGGATTTGCCCGCCGCCATGAGATCGCCTACCGCCATATCCATAAAGGGGAGAGTTAACGCGCGAGACTGAACGGGAGTAACCCCAAACATGGTTAAGCCGCCGGTAAGCACGATCGCGCCGGAAACGCTCGAATCGCGCATCGCGGCCAAGGCGCGCGAGCTCGGCTTCGTCGCCTGCGGCTTCGCCGGTGCCGAGGAGGACCCCGTCCGCGCCGCGCGGCTCGAGCAATGGCTGGGCGAGGGGCTTCACGGGACCATGGAATGGATGGAGACCCGCCTCCACCACCGGCGTTCGCCCAGGGCGCTGTGGCCGCAGGCGCGCAGCGTCATCGCGCTGGGCATGAGCTACGCGCCCGGGCACGATCCCTTCGCGCTGGAGGATGTCGGCGACCGCGCGCGCGTCTCGGTCTACGCGCAGGGCAAGGATTACCACGACATCGTCAAGAAGCGGCTGAAAGCGCTCGCCCGCTGGCTGGTGGCCGAGGAGGAGGGGTGCGAGGTCAAGGTCTTCGTCGATACCGCACCCGTCATGGAAAAACCGCTGGGCGAGGCGGCGGGGATCGGCTGGCAGGGCAAGCACACCAACCTCGTCAGCCGCGAGCACGGCAGCTGGCTGTTCCTCGGGGCGATCTACACCACGCTCGACCTTGCCCCCGCCGAGCCGCACCGCGATTCCTGCGGCTCCTGCCGCGCCTGCCTCGACGTGTGCCCGACCGGCGCTTTCCCGGCGCCCTATCGATTGGATGCGCGGCGCTGCATTTCCTACCTCACGATCGAGCACAAGGGTCCGGTGCCCGAGGACCTGCGCGAAGGGATGGGCAATCGCATCTACGGCTGCGACGATTGCCTTGCGGTGTGCCCGTGGAACAAGTTCGCTTCGCAAGCCGCGGCCATGCGCGAATTCCTCCCCCGCCCCGAACTGGTCGCCCCGCGCCTCGCCGAACTGCTCGCGCTCGACGATGCGGGGTTCCGGGCGCTGTTTTCCGGTTCCCCGATCAAGCGGATCGGGCGCGACCGGTTCGTGCGGAACTGCCTCTACGCCGCCGGGAACAGCGGCGATGCGGCGCTTGCCGACCCCTGCGAAGCCTTGACGGAGGATCCCGACCCGGTCGTGGCCGAGGCGGCGCGCTGGGCGCTGCGAAAGCTCAGAGCAGGTCCTTGAGCGGGATCTCGGGGTCCGCCAGCAGCGCGCGGTCGACCTTTTCGACCCCCTGTTCGAGCAGCTTGCGCCCCTGCACGTAGTCCTTCATCGTGTTGACGCAGTCGAAGGCGATCGGGCGGCCCTCCTTGAGATAGACGACCGTGAACCTGCGAGTCGCGGGATCGCCCCGCAGCACGGTTTCGTCATAGCCGAGGCTGAGGCCCGCGGTCTGGAGCTTGAGGTCGTACTGGTTCGACCAGAACCAGGGCAGGGCGTCGTAGGGCTCCTTTTCGCCCATGATCGCGCGGGCGACGGTGTTCGCCATGTCGTGCGCGTTCTGGACCGATTCGAGGCGAATCACCGCGCTGCCCGCGTAAGGATTGGCGTGCGCCGCGCAATCCCCGATGGCGTAGATGTCGTCGAGCGTGGTGCGGCAGCAGAAATCGACGTCCACCCCGTTCGATCCCGCCGCTCCGGCCGCGATCAGCGGGGCGACCGCGGGGACGATGCCGATGCCGACCACCACCATGTCGCACGACACTTCCTCGCCGCCGGAAAGGCGCACGCCGGTGACGCGGCCCGCCTCCTCTCCGAGGATTTCCTCCACCCCGGTGCCGAGCCGCACGTCGACGCCCTGGCGGCGGTGTTCCTCTTCGTAGAAGCGCGACAATTCCTCGCCCGCCACGCGCGCGAGCAGGCGCTTCTGCAGTTCGACCAGCATCACCTCGCAGCCGAGCTTGCGCAGCACGGCCGCCGCCTCGAGCCCGATATAGCCGCCGCCGATCACGACCGCCTTTTTCGGCTCACCCGTGGTTTCGGCGGCGAGGGCCGCCATCATCGCGTCGGCATCGCGCCGGTCGCGCACGTAGAACACGCCCTTCAGTCCCGCGCCCGGGCAGGACAGGCGGCGCGGGTCGCCCCCGCCCGACCAGATCAGCTTGCGATAGCCGACCTTGCCGCCGTCGGAGAGCGTCACCTCGTGCCGAATCGGGTCGATCGCGGTCACGCCCCGGCCGAGCGCGAGGTCGATCCGCTTGTCCGCCCAGAACTTCTCGGGCCGGATCATGATCCGTTCGAAGCCCTTTTCCCCTGCGAGATATTCCTTCGACAGGGGCGGTCGCTCATAGGGCGGCGAGGTGTCGCGCCCGATCATGAGGATCGAACCCTCGTGTCCCTGTTGCCGCAGGGCGATCGCGACCTGCGCGCCGCCATGCCCCGTGCCGACGATCACCACGTCGGCGCTCGCGGGCGGCTCGTCCCTTTCGTTCATGGGCCGGTGCGTCACCGAAACCGCGCCCGAGGTCAAGCCTTGCGGCGGAAACCTCACGGGTCCAGCAGGTTGCGCGCCTGGCTGGCGATCTGGGCGAGGATCGCGGGGGACACCGGCGGGTGCGCCTGCGCCCGCTCGACGACCGAGCGGAAGCGGCGAATCGCGGCGGTGTTGTCATCGGCCCAGCTTTCCACCGCCGCGACGATCCCGTCCGCGCCGTTCTTGCGCCGCACCAGCCGGCGCAGGAAATCGAGCCGCATCTGCTGGAAATCGCGCGCCAGCCCGGCGACGAGCAGGCGTTCCCACACGTCGGACGGCTCCATCAGCGCCGCCATGCCCTGCGCCCAGTCGAGCCCCAGCCGCATCCCGAGCCCGGTGAAGGCCTCGGTCAGGTCGAGCACCGCGACCCCCGTCTTGCGCGCCAGCCGGGCGAGGCCGACCGCGCCGTCCATCGCGAAGAGGTGCACCACCGCCAGGGCGAGGTCCTCGTCCGCGCCCGCGCCTTCGAGTTCGGCCCGCATCCGTTCGGCGCGCTGGCGCGCCTCGCCGACCAGCACCGTGCCCGTCGCCTCGGTCAGCGCGCGCACCCCGGGTTCGAGTTCGCGCGCCAGCTCGCTCGCCGACTGGCGCGCCGCGCCCGCGCGCAGCAGGTCCGCCATCTGCGCGCGCAGGGCATGGGCGGTGCGGTCGAACAGCATCAGGCGGGTCGCCTCGCTCACCTCGGCGGTGTCGAGCCGTTCCCACAGCGCGGTGCAACCGAACAGCCTGTCGACCGCGACGAAGGCCTTGGCGATCGCGCCGAGGCTCGCGCCCTCCTCCTCGGCCAGTTCGAACGCGACCAGCAGGCCGAGCCGGTTGACCATCCGGTTGGCGATCTCGGTCGCGATCAGCTCGCGGCGCAGGCGGTGGGTGCGGATCTCCTCGGCGAAACGCTCCTGCATCGGGCGCGGGAACATCGCGATCAGGGTGTCCTCGAGCGCCGGATCGTCGGGCAGGTCGCTCGCCTCGATCGCGTCCTGCAGCGCGAGCTTGGTCGAGGACAGCAGCACGGCGAGTTCGGGGCGGGTGAGGCCCTGCCCGTCGCTCGCCCGGCGAATGAGGGTCTCGCCATCGGCCAGCCCCTGCGTGCGGCGGTCGAAATCGCCGAGCTCCTCGAGCCGTTCGATCAGGCGGACATAGGACGCGGTCTGGTCCGGCCCCGCCGCTTCGGCCACCGAGATGGCGAGCGCCTGGAGCCGGTTGTCCTCCAGCACGATGCCCGCGACCTCGTCGGTCATCTCGCCCAGGAGCGCGTTGCGTTCCTCGCGGGTGAGGCGGCCCGCCTTCATCGCCGCGGCGAGCGCGATCTTGATGTTGACCTCGTTGTCCGAACAGTCGACCCCGGCGGAATTGTCGATGAAATCGGTGTTGATCCGCCCCCCGCCGAGCGCGAATTCGATCCTTCCCGCCTGCGTCGCACCGAGATTGGCGCCCTCGCCGATGACCTTTGCCCGCACGTCGCTCGCATCGACCCTCAGCGCGTCGTTCGCCGGATCGCCGACGGTGATGTGGTTCTCGTTCGCCGCCTTGATGTAGGTGCCGATGCCGCCGAACCAGATGAGGTCGACCTCGGCCTTGAGGATCGCGGAGATGAGCGCGTCGGGCTCGATCTCGGCCTCCTCCAGCCCGAGCATTGCGCGAACCTCGTCGGTCAGGGCTATCCGCTTGAGATCGCGCGAGAATACCCCGCCGCCCCCGGATATCAGCGTCCTGTCGTAATCGTCCCAGCTCGACCGGGGCAGGTCGAACAGGCGCTGGCGCTCGGCCCAGCTTGCCGCCGGGTCGGGGTCCGGATCGAGGAAGATGTGCCGGTGATCGAACGCGGCGACCAGCTTTATCGCCTTCGACAGCAGCATTCCGTTGCCGAACACGTCGCCCGACATGTCGCCGCAGCCCGCGACCCGCACGGGATCGCTCTGCACGTCGATCCCCATTTCGAGGAAGTGCCGCTGCACGCTGACCCAGCCGCCGCGCGCGGTGATGCCCATCGCCTTGTGGTCGTAGCCGTTGGACCCGCCGGAGGCAAAGGCATCGTCGAGCCAGAAGTCGCGCGCCTGCGCGATGCCGTTGGCGACGTCGGAAAAGCGCGCCGTGCCCTTGTCGGCGGCGACGACGAAATAGGGGTCCTCCCCGTCGGTGATGACGACCTGCGAGGGATGGACCACGTCCCCGTCCTCGATGTTGTCGGTAACGGACAGCAGCGTGCGGATGAAGATCTCGTAAGCCGCCTGCCCCTCGGCCGCCCAGCCTTCGCGATCGTTCACCGGGGAAGGCAGGCACTTGGGATAGAAGCCGCCCTTGGCCCCGGTGGGAACGATCACGGCGTTCTTGACCTTCTGCGCCTTCATCAGGCCGAGGATCTCGGTGCGGAAATCGTCGCGCCGGTCGGACCACCTCAGGCCCCCGCGCGCGACCGGGCCGGCGCGCAGGTGGATCCCTTCGACCCGCGCGCTGTAAACGAACACCTCGCGCCACGGCAGCGGCCTTGGCAGGTTCGGGACGAGCGCCGAATCGATCTTGAAGGCGAGCGCCGCTTCCGCTGCGGGCGCAAAGGCATTGGTGCGAAGGCACGCGTCGATCACCGCGCGGTAGAGCCTGAGCAACCGGTCGTCGTTGATCGCCGAAACCTTGGCAAGCCCCGCGGCGAACACGCGATCGGCCTCCTCGCAGGCTTCCTTGCGGTCCCCGGCGAAGGCGGGATCGTGCCGGGCGAGGAACAGGTCGATCATGGCGCGCGTCACGTCCGGCGCGGCCTCGAGCGCGTCGACCACTGTGTAGATCGTGAAGCCCATGCCGGTCTGGCGCAGATAGCGGTAGATCGCGCGCAGCCAGTTCGCCTCGCGCGCCGACAGCGCCGTGCCCATGACGAGGCGGTTGAAGGCATCGTTCTCCGCCCTGCCATTCAACACCTCGGCGATCGCCGCCTCGATCGCGTCGCACCGGGCGAGCAGGTCAGCCGCGTCCGCGCCCGCGGGCAGGTCGAGCGTGAAATCATGGATCGTGCCGAGCGCCCCGCCCGCGAGCATGGTCGGGATCTCGGTCACCACGCGGAAGCCGAAATTCTCCAGCGCCGGGACTGCGTCCGACAGGGCGAGCTGGCCGCGGGTATAGTAGATCTTGAGCCGTAGCGATCCCGGCAGGTCGGTTTCCAGCCGGTAGAGCCGCACGTCGCGCAGCGGCTGGTCGATCGCCGTGTCGTCCTCCGCCGTGAGCGCGCGCAGCCGGGCGATGTCGCGCGCGGCCTCGGCCGGGCCGTAGTCGCTGCGATAGCCCGGCGGGAAGGCCGGGGCATAGCGCGCCGCGATCGCGGGCGCGCGGCCCGGCTCCTCGCTTTCGGCAAGGTGGGTTTCGACCGCGTCGCCCCAGCCGCGCAGCAGGTCCTCGAGATTGGCCTCGATCGCGGCGGCATCGGGCGGATTGCGGCTCGCCCTCGTGTCGAGCAGGAACTGCATGAGCGCGAGCTGGCTTCCCTCGACCTTGAGGCTCCAGTCGAGCAGCGCCGTGCCCGGCTCCTGCGTCAGCAGCGCCTGGATTCGCGTCCGCACATCGGTCGAGATCGTGTCGCGCGGCAGCCAGACGAAGGCGAAGACGTGCCGGGCGAGCGGCGAGGGGACCAGCACCAGCCGCGGGCGCGGGCGGTCCATCAGGCTCATCATCGCGGTCGTCAGGCGGAAGACATCCTCGTGCCGGAAGGCGACCATGAGATCGTGCGGCAGGGTGGTGAAGGCGTGGACCAGCGACTTGCCGGCATGGCCCGCGGGATCGAATCCCAGTTCCTCCGTCACCCGCGCGAGCGAGGCGCGCAGGACCGGCACGTCCTGCGGCGGCGAGGCGAGCGCGGCGCTGGTCCACACGCCCGCATGGATAGAGATCGCGGCGACCTTGCCGTCCTCCCGCCGGGGCACGATGAACAGGTCGAGCGGGGCGGGGCGATGAACGTTCGACAGGCGGTTCGCCTTGATCACCAGCAGCGGGCGCGGTTCGCCGGCCGCATCGCCTTCGTCGAACCACGCGAAGGCGCGTTCGTAGGACATTTCGGCGAGGATTTCGCGCGCGCTCGCCCGGCAGATGCCGAGCACTTCGTCCTCGCTCCCGTCGCGGTGCCGCGTGAGATGGCCGAGCTGGGTCAGCATCCCCCGGTTGAGCCAGTGGAGCAGGTCGGTCGCCTCGTGGTGGGACGGCCCGCTGCCGCTCTCCCCGCGCGCGATCCGTTCGGCATCGGCGCGGATCGCCGCCTGCATCGCGCGCCAGTCGCCGACCGCCGCGCGCACGTCGCCTAGTGTCCGGCGCAGTTCGGCGAGGAGGTCGCGGCGGTGGCGCGCATCGACCCGCGGCGTTTCGATGTAGACGAAGCTTTCCTTGTGTCCCGCGCCCGCGCCGTCCAGCCCGGTCAGGGTGCCGTCCGAAGCGCGCTCCACCGCGATCACGGGGTGGACCAGCCGGTCGATGCTCACGCCCTGCGCGGTCAGGGTCGCCGCGATCGAATCGACGAGGAAGGGCATGTCGTCGTTGACGATCGCGATCCGCAGGCGGCGGCGCCCGTTGGTGGCGGATTCGATGCAGATCGCGGCGCGTTCGGGCTCGCGCTCGGCCGCGGTGCCGAGCAGGAAGGCCGCCGCTTCGTCGAGCTCCCCGCCCTCGAGCGGGGTGTCGCCCGGCAGGACCGACGCGCCGAGCCGTCCGGCGAGCACCCGCGCGAGGTCGGACGGGGCGGAATTCGCGCGGGTTCCTGCGGGGGACGTGGACACTGTCAACTGCTCCTGCACCCTGGTCCGGCCCGCCGCGGCGGCCCGTGTTGCGGCGCAACATTATTATGCCGGACGATTTTTTTCGTGCCGAGGCGATACAGGCTTTGCCGGGCGGCGCGCAAGCACGATTGCGGGCGACCCGTGCCGCTTTTCGGGCCGGTTCAGGCGGCGTCGGCCGGTTCGAGCGCGTCCATCGTCAGTTCGAGCGACCGGATGCGGGCTTCGGGATCATAGGTCGCGCCGCACAGCATGATCTCGTCCGCCCCGGTGCGCCGAATGAAGGCATCGACCCCGGCGCGCACCTCGCCCGGGGTGCCCGTGGCGGCGGCCTGTCCGAGGTGGTCGAGCATCGCGCGCGCCGGGGCGGGGAGCGTATCGGCATAGTCCTCGACCGGCGGCGGGAGCCTGCCGGGATTGCCGGTGCGAAGCCGCACGAAGCTCTGCTGCTGGCTGGAGGCGAGGAGGCGCGCCTCGGCGGTGGTGGGCGCGCAGAAGACGTTCATCGCGACCATGACGTGCGGCCGCTCGAGCGCGTCGGAGGGCCGGAAATCGCGGCGATAGAGGTCGAGCGCGGCGTCGAGGTGGTCGGGCGCGAAATGGGCGGCGAAGGCATAGGGCAGGCCGAGCCGCGCGGCGAGGCTCGCCCCGAACAGCGAGGAGCCGAGCATCCACAGCTCGACCTGCGCGCCGAGGCCGGGGGTGGCGACGATCGGCAGGTCGACCTCGCCCGTCAGCAGGGCGCGCAGTTCGAGCACGTCCTGTGGGAAATGCTCGGCCGCCTGGTGGAGGTTCCTGCGCAAGGCCCGCTGCAGTTCCGGACCCGCCCCGGGCGCGCGGCCGAGGCCGAGATCGACCCGTCCCGGGAAGAGCGCGTCGAGCGTGCCGAACTGTTCGGCGATCTGGAACGGGGTGTGATTGGGCAGCATGATCCCGCCCGAACCGATCCGGATCGTGCGGGTCGCGTTGCCGACATGGGCGAGCACGACCGAGGTCGCCCCGCCCGCGATCCCTTCCATCGCGTGGTGTTCGGCCACCCAGAACCGCCTGCATCCCGCGGCCTCGGCGGCGCGGGCGAGGGCGGTGGTCGCCGCGAAGGCTTCGCCCAGCGTCCCGCCTTCGCGGACGGGGACGAGGTCGAGGACGGAAAACCGGGTCATGCCGGATGGCTCATTCGGGCGGCTCCTCTCGCGCGGCATTCTCGCCCGCCGGGGCGAGTTGTGCAAGATAGCCCCTGGCGGTCTCGGCGGCGAGGCTGTCGGGCTGCGTCTCGACCACCGACTGCCAGCTCGCGCGGGCCGCCTCCTCGCGGCCCGAAAGCACCGCGATCACCCCCGCCTCGAGCCCGACCTCGCCGTCGGTCGGGGCAAGCTCGACCGCGCGCTCGATCGCCTGCTGCGCTTCGCCGAGCCGATCCATCCGCCGCAGCAGCGTCGCCTCGAGCAGCCACGCCTCGCCGCTTTCCGGGGCGAGGCCGGTCGCGCTGCGCAGCGCGGCGAGCGCTTCTTCGGGTCGGTCGAGCGCCACCAGCGCGCGCCCGCGGTCGAGCGCGGCGAGCGCCTCGAGGCTGGCCGAGGCGGCGGCGCGCGCATCGGATTCGGCGGCGGCGAGCAGGGTGAGAGCGTTCACAGCGTCGCCCGCCGCGAGCGCCGCATTGCCCGCCATCGCTCCGAAACGCGCGCGGGTGCGGGCTTCGTCGGCCGGAGTCTCGTCACGCGCGGCGAGAAAGGCGGCGCGCGCATCGTCCCACAGGCCGAGCTCGGTCGCGGCGACGCCGAGGCAGTGGTTGGCGATCACCCGCTTTTCGCCGGAGGTCTCGCTGCGCCGGATCTGCGCCTGCGCGTGCGCCCGGGCGGGATCGCTCGCAACCTGTTCGAGGCAGTTCCGGAGCCATTCGCTGACCGGATCGAGCGGGGCCTCGATGGTTTCGCCGGGACGCGGCGGGCGGGTGACCAATTCGTCCGGCTCGCCCGCGATCCCGCCCGCCTGGGGATTGGGACCGACCTGGAGGAGAAGCGCGAGGAGGAGGGACATGAAGCGTCTTTCAGGTGAGCGCGGCGACGATGCGCTCGAGCAGCGCGATGTCGCAGGCGCGGCTGAGGCGGTGGTCGCCGTCCTTTACCAGGGTCACCTGTACGTCGTCCGAACGCAGGTTCTTCGCGAGCTCGATGCTGATTTCCCACGGGACGTCGGCATCGCACTGTCCGTGGAGGAGGCGCACCGGGCAGTCGATCGCGATCTCCTGCCCGAGCCGCAAGTGGCCTTCCGCATCGGCGAAGAAGCCGGGATGGGTCGGCGTGGGCTCCGGCCCGTAGGGATTGTCCTCCAGCACGGTTTCGCCCGCGGCGAGCGCCGCGCGCTGCTGCGCGGAATAGCCCCACAAGGTGAAATCGGGCGCGGCGGCGATCCCGACGAGCCCGGCGAGCCGGTCGCCGAGCGCCTCGCCCACCAGGAGCATCAGCCAGCCGCCCATGCTCGACCCGGCAAGCAGGATGGGAGCGTTCCCATAATGCTCGACCAGGGCCAGCACCTCTTCCCGCCAGCGCGACAGCGTGCCCTCGGCGAAGCGGCCGGAACTCGCCCCGCAGCCCGAATAGTCGAGCAGCAGCGCCGCGCGGCCCTCGGCCCGGGCCTGTTCGAACAGGGCACTCGCCTTGCCGCCCGCCATGTCGGACATGTAGCCCGGCAGGAAGACGAGGCACGGCCCCGCGCCCTCGGCCAGGCGGAAGGCGATCCGGCGGCCGTCCGCCATTTCATGAAATCGAGTGTCGCTCATGCCTGCGCGCTATGCCCGCGCGCCCGTGCGCCGCGCAAGCCCCCTGCCCGCCGCGCCCGGCGTTGTCACATCTCCGACACCAAGCGCGATTAAGGGCTCCCGCCATGAGCACCCTCGATTCGGCCGCTGCCGCCCCCGCCCCCGCCTCCACGCCCACCGCCACCACCGGCGTCTCGCGCCGCGGCCTCTTCGCGCTCGCCGGCGCGGCCTCCGCGCTCGCCGCGACTCCCGCCGGCGCGCGCAGCTGGGGTTCGGGTTTCACCCATTCGGTCGCGAGCGGGGAACCGCAGGCGGACAGCGTGCTGCTGTGGACCCGCTTCGTCGGCGAGGCGGAAACCGCGCTCGAATGGGAAGTGAGCGAGAGCGCCGATTTCGCGCGCGTCGTCGCGTCGGGCACCGCCGCCGCCTCGTCCGAGCGCGACTGGTGCGCCAAGGCGACCGCGAGCGGCCTCGCGCCCGACCGCTGGTACTACTACCGCTTCGTCGCGCCCGGCGGGACGACCAGCGACATCGGCCGCACCCGCACCCTGCCCGAAGGGCCTACGCAGGCGTTCCGGCTCGCGGTGTTCTCCTGCTCCAATTTCGGGTTCGGCTGGTTCAACGCCTATGCCCACGCCGCCGAGGCCAATGACTGCGACCTCGCGGTGCATCTTGGCGATTACATCTACGAATATGGCGGCGACACCTATCCCGCCCAGGGCCAGCGCCATCCCGACCGCACGCTTGCGCCGGGCAACGAGATCGTCACCCTCGCCGATTACCGCACCCGCTACGCGACCTACCGCGCCGACCCGGACCTGCGCCGCCTCCACCAGTCGCTGCCGATGATCGCGGTGTGGGACGACCACGAAAGCGCGAACGACAGCTGGACCGGCGGGGCGGAGAACCACCAGCCCGAAACAGAGGGCGACTGGGCCACGCGCAAGGCCATCGCCAAGCGGGTCTACCGCGAATGGATGCCGGTTTCCGACGAACCCTATGCCGCCTACGACATCGGCGACCTCGCCACGATCTTCCGGCTCGACACGCGGCTCGAAGGGCGCGACGAACAGCTCGATTTCGGCGCCGTGCTCGAAGGCGTGACCGACCCGGAAAAGGCGGTGGCCGCGTTGACCGCGTTCCGCGACGGGGAATGGTCGGACCCCGAGCGCCAGCTGCTTGGCGAGCGTCAGGAGCGCTGGCTTGCCGAAGGCCTCGCCGCCTCCACCGCGCGCGGGGCAAAGTGGCAGGTGCTCGCGCAGCAGGTGCTGATCGGCAACCTCAAGAGCCCGGCCGCGCTCGTCGCCCAGATCGAGGGGAGCCTGCCCGACTTCGTGCGCCAGCGCCTGACCGCCGCCGCGCTGGCGAGCGAGGCCGGCCTGCCGCTCAACATGGACGCGTGGGACGGCTATCCCGCCGCGCGCGAAAGGGTGTTCGAGGCGGCGCTTGCGGCGGACGCGAACCTCGTCGTGCTCGCGGGGGACACGCACAATGCCTGGGCCTTCGACCTCGACCATGACGGGGCGAAGGTCGGCGTCGAATTCGGCACCGCCTCGGTCTCTTCGCCCGGGTTCGAGAACTACCTCTCCTTCGTGAAGCCGGGCGATCTCGCCGGCGCGCTGGTTGCCGAGAACGCGCAGCTCAAATGGGCCGACACCTCGCAGCGCGGCTACATGACGGTCGAGCTGACGCCGGCGCGGGCGACCACCGAATTCCGCTTCGTCGAGGGGATCAGGACCCGCCAGACCCGGCTCGCGGGGACTAGGCGGATCGCGACCGTGGCGGGCACGAACACGCTCGAGGCGTGAGCGGCCAATCGCGGGTGAAGATGTCCTCGATCCGCATCGCGAACAGCCCGGCGATGCGGAAGGCGAGGGGGAGCGAGGGGTCGTAGCGGCCCCCTCTCGATGGCGTTGACGCACTGGCGGCCGGCGCCCGCGCTTGCCGCCTCTGGATGAACCAGCTCAACCAGCGCGTGACATTCGCCTGTCGGGAGCCTATCTCGCCCGCATGGTGCCTGTGCCGACCACGACGACCACTACCACCTCCGGTTTCCGGGGGGCGGCCGGTCGCGCGCTAGCGACAGGTTCCGCCGCCCGGCCGACGGGCGGTGCGGTGTCCTCCCGAATTCGGCCCTTTCCCCCGCAACACCGCTCTTCCGGTGCGTTGCCCTTTGTGGCAGGGCGCACCCCAAACGAGACGGACTGCGACGACATGACCGAACTGCTCAAGATCAGCCTGCCCGATGGATCGGTGCGCGAGATGGAACCGGGCTCCACGCCGGCCGATGTCGCCGCCGCGATCGGGCCGGGGCTCGCCAGGGCCGCGCTCGCGGCGAAGGTCAACGGCGAGGTGCGCGACCTCGCCCGGCCTTTCGACAGCGACGCCGAACTCGCGCTCATCACCGCGAAGGACGAGGCCGAAGCGCTCGAACTCGTCCGGCACGATTATGCCCATGTCCTCGCCGAGGCGGTGCAGGCGCTTTGGCCCGGCACGCAGATCACCTTCGGCCCGGCGACCGAGGACGGGTTCTATTACGACGTCAAGGCGCCCGACAGCCGCGAGCCCTTCTCGATGGACGATCTGCCCGCGATCGAGGAAAAGATGCGCGAGATCATCCGCGCCGACAAGCCGCTGGTGCGCGAGGTGTGGAGCCGCGAGGCGCTGATCGCCCGGTGGGAGGCCGAGGGCGAGGTGTTCAAGGCCGAATGGGCGAAGGAACTGCCCGAGAACGAGGAACTCACGGTCTACTGGTCCGGCACCCCGAACGGGACGGATTCCTGGCTCGACATGTGCCGCGGCCCGCACCTGCCCTCCACCGGCAGGCTCGATCCCGACGCCTTCAAGCTGATGCGCGTCGCCGGCGCATACTGGCGCGGCGACCAGCGGAACGCCCAGCTCACCCGCATCTACGGCACCGGGTGGCTCAACAAGAAGCAGCTGAACGCCCACCTCACCCGGCTGGAAGAGGCCGCCAAACGCGACCACCGCAAGCTCGGGCGCGAGATGGACCTGTTCCACCTGCAGGAAGAGGCGCACGGCAGCGTCTTCTGGCATCCCAAGGGCTATCGCATCTGGCGCGAGCTGGAGGCCTATATGCGCCGCCGGATGGACGCGGGCGGATATCGCGAGATCAAGACCCCGCAGGTGATGGATGCGCGCCAGTGGGAGCAGTCGGGCCACTGGGGCAAGTACCGCGAGAACATGTTCGTCATCCCCGACGAGGTCCCGAACACCGAGGATGAAGGCCCGGTCATCAGCGGCGAGGCCGAATGGATGGCGCTGAAGCCGATGAACTGCCCGGCGCATGTCCTCGTCTTCAAGCAGGGCATCACCAGCTACCGCGACCTGCCGATCCGGCTGGGCGAGATGGGCTGCTGCCACCGCAACGAACCCCACGGCGCGCTCCATGGCCTGATGCGCGTGCGCCAGTTCACGCAGGACGACGCGCATATCTTCTGCACCGAGGGCCAGGTGGTGGCCGAAGTGCAGGATTTCATCGCGCTGGCCGATAGCGTCTATCGCGATTTCGGCTTCACCTATGACATCAAACTGGCGCTGCGCCCGGACCAGCGGTTCGGCTCGGATGCGGACTGGGACAAGGCCGAACAGGAATTGCGCGATGCGCTGACCGCGAACGGGCTGGAATGGGAAGAACTGCCCGGCGAAGGCGCGTTCTATGCGCCCAAGCTCGAATGGCACCTGACCGACGCGATCGGGCGCACCTGGCAGGTCGGCACGATCCAGTCCGACCGGGTGCTGCCCGAACGGCTCGACGCGCATTACATCGGCGAGGATGGTGACAAGCACCGTCCGGTGATGCTGCACCGCGCGATCTTCGGGTCGTATGAACGCTTTATCGGCATCCTGATCGAACATTTCGCCGGGCGCATGCCGGTGTGGCTCGCCCCGGTGCAGGCGGTGGTGGCGACCATTGTGTCGGATGCAGATGGATACGCCGATGACGTCGCTGCCAAGCTTAAAGCGGCGGGCATCCGGGTCGAAACCGACGTGCGCAACGAAAAGATCAACTACAAGGTGCGCGAACATTCTCTGGCGAAAGTCCCGCACCTGCTGGTGGTGGGCAAGCGCGAGGCCGAGGAAGGCACGGTCGCGGTCCGCACGCTCGGCGCAGAACACCAGAAGGTAATGAGCCTCGCCGATGCCATCGCGATGTTGCGCAGCGAGGCGACACCGCCCGATCTTAACACGGAGAGCTGAGTCATGAAGCTGACCACCACCCTGATCGCGACGGCTGCCGCGCTGCTGCTTTCCGCCTGCGGGGCGAAGACCGACCCGGCGAAAGACGCCGCCACCGGCGAAGTCGATCACGCGATGATCGACCATTCAGGCCACGACATGGGCGGCAGTGCGGATTCCAAGCTGAGCGAGGCGCAGGCGGCCTTCAAGGCAGCGAACGACAAGATGCACGCCGGGATGGCCGACATTCCCGAGGACGCCGATATCGCCTTCATGCAGGGAATGCTGGCCCACCATCAGGGTGCGGTCGAGATGTCGGAAGTCGCGCTGAAATACGCCAGGGACGAACAGGCACGCGATCTCGCGGCGCGGGTGATTGCCGCGCAGAAGGAAGAAATCGCCGAGATGGAAGCCTGGCTGAAAGAACGCGGCGCGCGATAAGCGCAAAGCGACAGCATGGAACTGATCGGCGGGTTCACCGCACTTCAAATCGCGGTCGCGCTGGCAGCGGCGCTGGGGGCGAGCTTTGTGCGCGGGCTGACCGGGTTCGGTATGGCGATCCTTCTGGTGCCGATCCTCGCGCTGGCGCTGCCGCCGGTCGAGGCGGTGGTGCTTGGCAATTGCCTGTCGCTGCTGATCGGCCTGACCGAAGCGCGGATGCTGGTGCGCGAGGCGGAGCGCAGCGCTTGGGTGATCGGCGCCGCTGTAGTGCTGACCACGCCGCTGGGCCTATGGGCGCTGTTCTCCACCACCGCCGATGTCGCGCGGCTCGTCATTGCGCTGATCGCCTGCAGCGCCTTCGCCGCGATCCTGCTGCCGCGGCGACCGGGTGCGATGCCGGGGCGCTGGATGACAGGGCTGGTCGGCGCGGCGAGCGGGCTGATGACCGGCTATGCCGGGATGCCCGGCCCGCCGGTGGTGCCCTATTACGCCGGGCGCGACCTGCCGCGCGCGACGATCAAGGCCTCGATGCTGCTGGTCTTCACCATCGCCGCGGCGACCGGTCTTGCGGCGGCGGCGGCGATGGGCCTGCTGCGGGGGCGAGTGGATGCTGTTCGCGGCGGCGCTGCTGCCGGTCATCCTGCTCGGCAACCGGCTGGGCATGGCGGTGTCGGGCCGGATCGGCGATGCGGTCTGGCGGACGGTGGTCGGGCTGCTGCTGGGCGGCGCCGCGGCGGGAGCGGTGATCCGGCTGTTCTGAGGCGATTTCCGACGCGGTGGCCCCGCTGCGGGACCAGGCAATCGCCCCGGGGTCAGAACGGGAGCGACCTGTCGGCGAGGATCAGCGCGAGGGCGGTCGCCGTCACGACGATGGTCCGCAGGATCGCCTCGTGCCGGAGCGCGATCATGTCGCGACTCGTGCGGGCAAGGGCGAGGGTGCTGTCCATCCCCGAGATTGTCGCCCGCAAACCCTAACGAAAGGTTAAGCCGCGGCGGGCATCTGCTGGCTGGCGCAATGGAAACCGCCCCCGCCGGCGAGCACGGCATCGGCCGGAAGGCCGATCGTCTCGCGGTCCGGGAAGAGCGCGGCGATGGCGGAGACCCCGTCCTCGTCATGCGGCGAACCGAAGCTCGGCACCACGACGAGGTGCGAGGTGATCGCAAAATTGACGTAGCTCGCCGGCTCCACCATCCGTTCGCGCAGGGTCAGGCCGGGCGAGGGGATGCGGACCACTTCGATCCCCGCCTCGCGCGCGCGGCGGGCAGCGTCCTCGTAGATCGCGGCGTTGGGATCGTCGCGCCCGGTCGCCTCCGGCACGACGAGGCGGTTCGCGCCGACGAAGCGCGCGAGGTTGTCGACATGGCCGTCGGTATGGTCGTTCACCAGCCCCTCGCCCAGCCAGACGACGCGCGCGAAACCGAGCCGCGCGGCGAGTTCCGCCTCGATCGCTTCGCGGTCCATTGCGGGGTTGCGATTGGGGTTGAGCAGGCATTGCTCGGTCGTGACGCAAAGGCCGGTGCCGTCGGTGTCGATCGCCCCGCCTTCGAGGATCATCGGCGAGCGGACCACTGCGAGCCCCGCGGCGCGCGCGATCTCCTCGCCGATGGCCTCGTCGCCGGGCATCTCGTATTTCCCGCCCCAGCCGTTGAAGGCGAAGCGGACCGCGCGCCGTTCGCCGTTATCGTGCACCACAAGCGGCCCGGTGTCGCGCAGCCAGATGTCGCCATAGGTCCGCCGCTCGAGCGTGACCCGGGCGCTCGCCAGCGCGCGGGCGCGGGCCTCGTTGGCTTCGTCGCGGACCACCAGGCGCACCTCCTGTCCGCTGTCGGCCACCGCATTGGCGAAGGCGGCGACCTGCTCCTGCGCCGGTTCGAGAAAGCCCGGCCATTCCTCGGCGAGGTGGGGAAAGCCGATCCACAGCCAGTCCTGCCGCGCCCATTCGGGCGGCATCGCTACCGCCATGCCCCGGCCCTCCTCCAAAATTCAGCAGCCCGCGTCCGAGGCGGCGCAGCTCTGGTCGCGCACGGCGCGGAACTCGTCGCCTTCGTTCCAGTTCGGCCAGCTCGTGCTGGTCGCGAGCGCGCGGGCGATGCGGTAGAACAGCTGGAGATCGGCCATCACGCCCGACCAGTCCCAGTCCGGGTCGTATTCGTCCTTCGGCCCGTGATAGCGGTTGGCGCGGTAATCGTCGGCGATGGCCTGCCCGGCCGCGCGCCCGCCCTCGACCAGGTCCTGCCCGCCATCGACATAGAGCATCGGCACCCCGCGCTTGGCGAAGGCGAAATGGTCGGAACGGTAGTAATAGCCCGCCTCGGGGTTCGGATTGGGGGTCGCGACGCGCCCGTCGAGGGCGAGCGCCGCATCGAGGAACGAATCGAGCTCGGACTTGCCGGGTCCGACCACGGTCACGTCGCGCGCGGGGCCTGCCATGTCGAAGGCGTCCATGTTGATGCCGCCCACGGTCTGCGCCAGCGGGAAGACCGGGTTGGCGGCGTAGTAATCCGCCCCGAGCAGGCCCGATTCCTCAGCCGTGACGGCGAGAAAGACGAGGCTGCGGCGCGGCGGTCCGGCCTTTGCGTGGGCCTCGGCCAGCGCGACGAGCGCCGCCGTGCCGGTCGCGTTGTCGATCGCGCCGTTGCAGATGTCGTCCCCGTCGGGCGCGGGCTTGCAGCGGCCGAGATGGTCCCAGTGCGCGGTGTGGATGACATATTCGTCGGGCGCCTCGGCCCCCGGCAGGATGCCGATCACGTTGCGGCTGACGAAATTGCGGAAGTCGTTCCCGAAGCGGGTCGAGGCCTTGAGGCCCAGCGGCACCGCCTCGAAATCCTCGGACCTGGCGGCCCTGCTCAGCGCGTCGAGGTCCTGACCCGCGCTCGCCAGGATCTCGCGCGCGACCTCCTCCCGGATCCAGCCGTTGACCCTGGTCGGCGGCGGCGCGTCCGGGCCTCGCCGGGCATGGGCCTGCGGGCCGGACCACGAGCTTTCGACGACGTTCCAGCCATAGCTTGCCGGTTCGCTCTGGTGGACGATCAGCGCGCCCGCGGCACCCTGCCTTGCGGCCTCTTCGTACTTGTAGGTCCAGCGCCCGTAATAGGTCATCGCCTTGCCGCCGAAGGGGCCGGTCAGCCCCGGCGTTTCCCAGTCGGGATCGTTGACGAGGATGATGACGGTCTTGCCCTCGACATCGACGCCTTCGTAGTCGTTCCAGCCGCGTTCGGGCGCGTTGATGCCGTAGCCGACGAAGACGAGCTCGCTGTCCTCGAGCCGGGTCACTTCGTCCTCGCGATAGGTCACGCCGACCCATTCGCTGCCATGGTCGAAGCCGAGCCCCGGCCCGCCCCCGGTGATCGTGAGCGGGGCGTGGTTCCTGCCCGTGATCTCGACCAGCGGCACTTCCTGCACCCAGCTGCCGTCATTGCCCGGCTCCAGCCCGGCCGCCGCGAAGCGTTCGGTGAGATAGGCGACGGTCTTCTCCTCGCCCTCGGTGCCGGGCATCCGCCCGCCGAAACTGTCCTGCGAGAGCGTGCGGGTCACGGTCTTCATCGTCTCTTCGGAAATCTCGCCCCCCGCGACTTCGGGAATGTCGAGCGCGCCCTCGGCGCTCTCCATGCCCGGAAAGGCGGCGTCGCACGCGCCGAGCAGCAGCGCCCCGGCGAAAACGGCGCCGGCGCGCCAGGCGAAAAATCGTGTCATGTCCCTCGAAATCCTCTGCTCCCCGACAAGGCGGGCTTTCTTGCAGAGCCTCGCGGGAACGGCAAGCCGAGGATGCTTGCGACAGCCGCGCGGCGCGGCCAAGGGGTAGGGCATGGCAGATCGACCCGACTGGACCGGAGCGCTGGAGCGGGCGCGGGCCCATGCGCCCTTTCTCGAGCGCGCGCTCGATCGCCAGGGAGAACTCGCCGAACTGCTGGCGGCGGGAGCGGGCGAGGCGGCGCTCGAATGGGCGAAGGCGCGCGGACGGGAAGGCGCGATCGAATCGGCGCTGCGGCGCGAGCGGCTCGGCCTTGCCGCGGCGCTGGCGATCGGGGACCTTGCCGGGGCCTTCCCGCTGGCGCGCGTGGTGCGCGAGCTGACGGGCTTCGCCGACCGCGCGCTCGACCGCGCGATCCGCGCCGCCGTGCGCGAGCGCACCGGCAAGGAAACCGCCGCGGGCTTCGTCGCCCTCGCGCTCGGCAAGCAGGGCGCGGGGGAGCTCAACTACTCCTCGGACATCGACCCGATCCTGCTGTTCGATCCCGCGCGCCTCCCCCGGCGCGAGCGCGACGATCCGGGCGAGGCGGCGCAGCGCTATGCCCGGAGGATCGTGCGGCTGCTCTCCGAGACGACGGCGGAAGGCTATGTCGTGCGGGTCGACCTGCGCCTGCGCCCCGCGAGCGAGATCAGCCCGCCGGCCGTGCCGATCGCCTCCGCGCTGGCGCATTACCAGGGGCAGGCGCTGGCGTGGGAACGCGCCGCCTTCGTCCGGGCGCGGCCCGCGGCGGGCGACATCGCGCTGGGCGAGGAATTCCTCGCCGCCACCCGGCCCTTCGTCTGGCGGCGGCACCTCGATTTCGGCGCGATCGCGGAGATCCGCCGCCTCACCAAGCGCATCCGCGAGGACCACGATGGCCCGCCCCGCCCGGGTCCCGGCTTCGACGTGAAACGCGGGCGCGGCGGCATCCGCGAGATCGAGTTCTACGCCCAGACGCTCCAGCTCATCCATGGCGGGCGCGATCCCTCGCTGCGGGTCCGCGGCACGCGCGAGGCGCTCGATGCGCTGGCCGCGGCGGGGCACGTCGGGGCCGGGGATGCGCGCACGCTGGGGGACGGATACGACCGGCTGCGCGTGATCGAGCATCGCCTGCAGATGGTCCACGACCGCCAGACCCATTCGCTGCCCGAAAGCGCCGCGGCGCTCGATGCGGTTGCGCAGCTCGACGGCCTGGCGGACGGGGCGGCGCTGGTCGCGGAGCTCGGCGAACTGACCGCGCGAACGGGCGCGATCTACGATGCGCTGATCCGCGAGGACGCGCCCGCCGCGCCGGCCGTGCCCGCACGCGCACCGGCCCCGTCCCCTGTCCCTTCCGCATCCGCTGCCCCCGAACGCTCGGCCCGCGCCGCGGCCCTGGCGGAACGGATGGCGGGCTGGCGCGACGGGCGTTACCAGAGCCTGCGTTCGCCGCAGGCGCTCGCCGCCTTCGACGCGATCGCGCCCGTGCTGGCCGAGGCCTTCCTCGACGCCGACGATCCCGAACGCGCGCTGGTGCGCTGGGAAAGCGTGCTCGACCGGGCGAGTTCGGCGATCAACCTGTTCCACCTGCTGAAGGCGCGCCCCGGCCTGCTCGACCGGCTGATCTCCGCGCTCACCCTTGCCCCGACCCTCGCCGACGAGCTCGCGCGGCGGCCCGAACTGCTCGACATCCTGCTCGACCGCGAGGCGCGCGCCCTGCCGCATGCGGTCGAGGCGATCATGGGCCGGATCATGGCCGCCGCCGCGCGCGAGGACTACGAGGCGCTGCTCGACGCGATCCGGGTGGTGACCGGCGAGGTCCGTTTCGCGCTCGGTGTGGAGCTGGTCGAGGGCCGCGCCGACCCGCTCGCCGTCGCCGCCTCGCTCTCGCGCACCGCCGAGGCCGCGCTGCGTCTCGCCCACGAGGGGGCGGCGGCGGAATTCGCCAGGGCGCACGGGCGCATGGCAGGCGGCGAACTGCTCGTGCTCGGGCTCGGGCGGCTGGGCGGCGGGGCGCTGACCCATGCCTCGGACCTCGACATCGTCTATCTCTTCACCGGCGATTTCGCGGCGCGATCGGACGGGCCGCGGCCGCTGGGGGCGACGCATTACTTCAACCGCCTTGCAAGCCGGGTGAGCGCGGCGCTGTCCGTGCCCACGGCCGAGGGCGCGCTCTACGAGATCGACACGCGGCTCCGCCCGCAGGGGGCGCAGGGGCCGCTCGCCGTGAGCTGCGATGCCTTCGCCAAGTACCAGCGCGAGGCGGCCTGGACGTGGGAGCACATGGCGCTCGCCCGGGCGCGGGTGCTGGCAGGGTCGGACGCGGCCCGCAAACAGGTCGAGGCGCTGATCGAGGATGTCCTGTTCCGCCCGCGCGATCCGGGCGATCTCAGGGAATCGGTGCTCGAGATGCGCGACGCCATGGCGCGGCACAAGCAGCCGGGCGGGACGCTCGACGTGAAGCTGCTGCGCGGCGGGCTGGTCGATTTCGAATTTCTCGTCCACTACCTGCAATTGCGCGGCGGCCGGGCGCTGGCCGAAGCGCACCCGCTCGCCTTTTCGGCCGATCTCGGGCGGGCGATCCCGGCGCTTGTCGGGGCGGGGCTGCTGCCGCAGGGGTTTCGCGAGGACTACGATCTCATGACCCGCCTGCTCGTCGCCGGGCGCCTGCTCGCGCCGGGCGGCAGCGAGCCGCCCCCGCTCGCCGCGCGCGCGCTGGCGCAGGCGTGCCGGCAGGAGGATTACGCCGGCCTCTTGCGCGCGCTGGGCGAGGCACGGCAAAGGGTGGCGGCGACCTGGCGCGCGATTCTCGGCCAGGACATCCTGTCCACACCGTCTTGATCGAAATGGGGAGCCTTGTTCATGACCGATTTTCCCGGCGTCGGTGACGCCATGCCCGACATCGCGATGGAAACGCCCGACGGCGGCAGCGTGAAGCCGTCGGATTTCGCGGGCCGCAAGCTGGTCGTGTTCTTCTATCCCAAGGACGACACGCCCGGTTGCACCACCGAGAACAAGGATTTCTCCGCGCTCAAGGACGAATTCGACGCGGCCGGCACCGCGCTGCTCGGGGTGAGCAAGGACCCGGCGAAGAGGCACCAGAAATTCATCGCCAAGCACGATCTCAAGGTCCCGCTCGCGAGCGATGCCGAGGAAGGCGGGCTGTCCGATGCGCTCGGCATCTGGACCGAAAAGCAGATGTACGGGAAGACCTACATGGGCATGGTGCGTTCGACCTATCTGGTCGATGCGGACGGCAGGATCGCGCAGGTCTGGCCCAAGGTGAAGGTCAAGGGCCACGCCGAGGAGGTGCTCGCCGCGGCGAAGGCGCTTTGACGGACGGGGACGCCGCCCGGGGCAGCGTTGCGGGCGCGATCCGCGCCGCCCTCCTGACGGGCGAGCCGCGTGCCAAGTGTTTCGCCGCGCGCCGCGTGGCGAGGGCCTGGCGCCGGGGCGAACTCGCCTTCGCCTTCGACGTCGCGATGCCCGATCGGCCCGCGTGGCCGGGCGCGCCCGAACTCCTCCCGCCGAACCGGATGCCCAAGCGGGGCAAGTTCGGATCGGAGCGGGCGCGGATCGCCATGTGGCATTCGCTCGCCCATATCGAATTCGTCGCGATCGACCTCGCGCTCGACATGGCGGGGCGATTCGGGGGCGAGATGGGCGAGGAATTCGTGGGCGACTTTCTCGCCGTGGCCGCCGACGAGGCGATGCATTTCGCGCTCCTGGCGAGAAAGCTCGAATCCCTCGGCAGCTTCTACGGCGCCCTGCCCGCCCATGCCGGGCTGTGGGAAGCGGCGCATGAAACGCGCCACGATGTCGCGGCAAGGCTCGCCGTGGTGCCCATGGTGCTCGAGGCGCGCGGGCTCGACGTGACACCCGCGACGCGCGATCGGGTCGAGGCCGCGGGAGATCGCCAGGGCGCGAAAATCCTCGCCCGGATCCTTGACGACGAGATCCGCCACGTGCGGTTCGGCACCAAGCATTTTCGGCAGGTCGCCGAGAATCTTGGAAAACCGCCGGAATCCCTGTGGAAACGGCTGGTCGCGCAGCATTTCCGGGGAAGCCTGAAGCCGCCGTTCAACGACTCGGCGCGTCTTGCTGCCGGTTTGTCCCGGGATTTCTACACAAATGTTGCGCCCTAGGAATTGTTGCCGATAACCCCTGACCGTCTCCCGCAGGCGGCTCCGGCTCCCCGCGCATGGGCAACCAGGCGTGCGAATGACGCGCCGGGAACGCGACAAGGCGAAAAGGCCGCAACGAAGGACCGGGTCACAATGAGCGCGACCGTGCTTGCCAGGATAACCAGGATTTTCGCGGCGCTGACCGCCGCGACCGGACTTGCCGCCGCGAGTCCCGCGCTCGCCGATTCGGCAGTCGGAATCTCCGCCGCCAATGCCGCCGCCGCCAACGCCGCGAGCGCCAATGCCGCGGCGGGCAATGCGAACTCCGCTTCGACCGCCGCCGCCGACGTGGTGAAGCCGGTCCGCGACGCGAAGGGCGAAAGCCTGACCGACGGCGATCCGCGCTTCCGCCAGCTGTTCGCGAGCTGGCGCTCGCTCGACATCAGGGGTCCGGGCGCCCCGGCCGAACGGCCGGTCATTTCCGTGCCGTCGCGGATGCCGCTGTCGGGCTTTCGCATGACGAGCGATTACGGGATGCGCACGCACCCGGTGCTCGGTCGCCGCGCGCATCACAAGGGCGTCGATCTGGCCGCGCCCACCGGCACGCCGGTCTATGCCACTGCCGACGGGATCATCGGCCGGGCCGATTTCTCGCCGTCCTACGGGCTCGTCATCTATGTCGATCACGGCGCCGATCTCGAAACGCGCTATGCCCATCTCTCGAAGCTCGCCGTCGACCGGGGCGAGCGCGTGCGCAAGGGCGACCTGATCGGCTATGTCGGTTCGACCGGGCGTTCCACGGGTCCGCACCTCCATTACGAGGTCCGCGTCGAGGGGGTTGCAGTCAATCCGATTCCCTATATGGTGGAAACCGAAGTCCAGGTTGCCGCAGCCGACCGGCCCGAACTGACCGGACAGGGCGGGGACTGATCGCAGTCGCCGGGCGCGGCGATCGAACCCGGCATGACAGTTTGCCCGTGAAGAGCGGGCCGGACATTGGAGAGGGTGTCCGAACATGGGCGGCGGGTTTTCCCGCCGCCTTTTTTATGGGGTCGGCGGGTTTTCCCGCGGGCTCTCCTGTCCAAGGCCCGAATTGATCGCGCGGCGCACCGCCCGCATTCGATTTCTCTTGCCCGCAGGCCCCGCACGGTTAGTTTCCGTCTCCGAGAGAGAGCGCGCTCCGTTCCCGGGCGGACGAGGGCGCCCCTTTGGGAGACACATCATGAGCCTGCATCCGACCGCGCACGCCGCGACCCGTCCCGATCACCCCGCCGTCATCATGGCCGGGAGCGGCAAGCAGATCACCTTTCGCGAAATGGAGGACGAGGCCAACCGCTTCGCCCGATTGCTGCGCGCGCGCGGGCTCGGCCCGAACGAGGCCGGCGGGGATGCCTTCGCCGTTCTGCTCGAGAACCGGATCGAATATTTCACCCTCATCTGGGGCTCGCAGCGGTCGGGGACCATGCTGGTGCCGATCTCGACCCGCCTGACCGCGCCCGAGATCGCCTATATCCTGCGCGACAGCGAGGCGAAGCTGCTCATCACCTCGACCGCGTTTTCCGACGTTCTCGAAGGGGTGCGGCGCGAATGCCCCGACCTGCCCGTGCTCGTGATGGACGGCGAGGGCGAGGAGGACTTCGCCGCCGCGCTTTCGGCCCGGAGCGCCGAGCCGATCGAGGACCAGACGGCGGGCAGCGTGATGCTCTATTCCTCGGGCACGACCGGGCGGCCGAAGGGCATCCGCCCCGCCCCGCCCGCCGATCCCGACCCGCAGGCGGCGGTCCCGCTCATGGGCCTCGCGGTGATGGGCGCCGGAATGCCGACCGACGGGTCGATGGTCTATCTCTCGCCCGCCCCGCTCTACCACGCCGCGCCGATCGGCTGGTGCTCGACCGCGCATCGGCTCGGCGGGACGGTGGTGATGATGGAGAAGTTCGAGCCCGAGGCCGCGCTCGCCGCGATCGAGAAATACAAGGTCACCGACAGCCAGTGGGTCCCGACCCATTTCGTGCGTTTCCTCAAGCTCGATCCCGAGGTGCGGGCCCGTTACGACCTGTCGAGCCACCGGCGCGCGCTGCACGCGGCCGCCCCCTGCCCGGTCCCGATCAAGCGCGAGATGATCGAATGGTGGGGACCGATCGTGAACGAATATTACGCGGGGAGCGAAGGCATCGGGATGACCATGGTGCGCTCGCCCGACTGGCTCGATCACCCGGGCAGCGTGGGCAAGGCGATCTACGGCAAGCTGCACATCTGCGGGCCCGACGGGGAGGAACTGCCCGCCGGCGAGGACGGGCTCGTCTATTTCGAGAACGACCTGCTCCCGACCTATCACAATGATCCCGACAAGACGCGCGAGGCGATGCATCCGAAAGGCTGGATGACATTGGGCGACATCGGGCACGTCGACGAGGACGGCTTCCTCTATCTCACCGACCGCAAGAGCCACATGATCATTTCGGGCGGGGTCAACATCTACCCGCAGGAGATCGAGAATCTGCTGGTGACGCACGACAAGGTGATGGACGCCGCCGTGATCGGCGCGCCCGATCCCGATCTCGGCGAAAAGGTCGTCGCGGTGGTCCAGCCCGTCGACATGGCCGAGGTCGAGAAGGACGGGGGTGCGGCGCTGGAGCAGGAGCTGCGCGATTTCCTCGGCCCCCAGCTCGCCCGGATCAAGCTGCCCAAGCTGTTCGATTTCCGCCCCGATCTCCCGCGCGAGCAGAACGGCAAGCTCTACAAGCGCGAATTGCGCGACGAATACGCGGCGAAAGCCAAAGAGGGAGTGCACGCGTGATGGCGAGCATGAGCGAAACCGCCAAGAGCGCCGCGGCGCCCGCCGTGCTGGCGCCCGATATCGCGCGCGAGGTGATCGATCCCAGGGCCTATGCCGAGTGGGACGGCCTCCTCGATACTTTCGACGCCTTGCGCGCTGAAACCCCCGTGGCGAAGGTCATGCCGGGCACGGAAGGCCTGTTCGAGCCGTTCTGGCTGGTGACGAGCTATGACGAGGTCATGCGGATTTCGAAGGACAACAAGGGCTTCCTCAACAATCCGCGCCCGGTGGTGTTCAGCTACAACCAGGCGATCGAATTCAGCCGCGCGGCGACGGGTTCCGACATGCTGGTCGATTCGCTGGTGGTCTTCGACGCGCCGGTGCATCCGAAATACCGCCGCCTGACGCAGGACTGGTTCATGCCGAGGAACCTCCAGAAGATGGAGGAGGAGATCCGCGCGCTTGCCCACCGCACGGTGGACGCGATGATCGCCAAGGGGCCTGAACTCGACTTCGTGAAGGAAGTCTCCGGCCCTTACCCCCTGCGCGTCGTCATGCAGATCCTCGGCGTGCCAGAGGCGGACGAGCCGCGGATGCAGATGCTTACCCAGCAGCTGTTCGGCGGGCAGGACGCGGACCTTTCGGGGACCGGCATGGAGAACATGACGCCCGAACAGGTGGTCGAACTGGTCGCAGGTGCGGTTCGCACCTTCGAGGACTATTTCGCCGCGCTCGCCGAGGAACGCCGGGCGAACCCGACCGAGGACGTCGCCAGCGTCATCGCCAACGCCACGGTCGACGGCGAACCGCTGCCGCCGCGCGACATGGCGGGCTATTACATCATCGTCGCGACCGCCGGACACGACACGACCAGCGCCTCGACCGCGGGCGCGATGCAGGCGCTGGCGAACGATCCCGAGCAATGGGAGCGCGTCAAGGCCGATCGCGCGCTGCTGCCCGGCATCGTCGAGGAGGCGATCCGCTGGACCACGCCGGTGCAGCACTTCATGCGGACCGCGGCCGAGGATTGCGTGGTCGGCGGCCAGCAGGTGAAGAAGGGCGACTGGCTGATGCTGAATTACGTCGCCGCGAACCACGACCCGGCCCAGTTCGACAATCCGCGCAGGTTCGACGCCGCCCGCTCGCCCAACCGCCACCTCGCCTTCGGCGCGGGGGCGCACCAGTGCCTCGGCCTGCATCTTGCCCGGCTGGAGATGCGGCTGCTGTTCGAAGCGCTGCTCGACAAGGTGGGCGCGGTCGAACCGGCGGGCGAGGCGAAGCGGGCGAACAGCACCTTCGTCGGCGGGCTGAAGACGCTGCCCCTGCGTATCCGGGCGGGGTAAAGCGCCCCGATGCGTCTGGGCTGGGATGAAATCGCGCGCCGCGCCAAGGCTTTCAGCGAAGACTGGGCCGAAGCACATTACGAAAAGGGCGAGACGCAAAGCTTCTACAACGATTTTTTCGACATCTTCGGGATCAAGCGCCGCCAGGTCGCCGATTACGAGCGGCGGGTGAAACTGCTCGATAACAAGCAGGGCTTCATAGACCTGTTCTGGCCGCGAACCCTGCTGGTGGAACAGAAGAGCGCCACGCTGGACCTGAAGAAGGCGGAAACGCAGGCGCTCGATTACCTGATCGGCATCCACCCGACCGAACAGCCCCGCTTCATCCTGACCTGCGATTTCCAGAACTGGGTGCTGCGCGACCGGGACGCCGCCGGCGAACCGCTCAGGTTCAAGCTGGCCGACCTGCACAAGCACGTGCAGGCGTTCGATTTCATGCTTGGCCGCCGGGTCAGTTTCGAACGGCAGGAAGCGGTCACGATCAAGGCCGCCGAACTGATGGGCCGCCTCCATGACGGGTTGGAGGAGAACGGCTATCGCGGACACGATCTCGAACGCTTCCTTGTCCGGCTGCTATTCTGCATGTTCGCGGACGATACCGGCATATTCCAGCCCAAGGACATCTTCCTCCAGCTGATCGACAACGACACGCTTCCCGACGGCAGCAATACCGGGCGCATCGTCAACGAATTGTTCGAAGTGCTCGACACGCCGGAGGACGAACGGCAGGCGAACCTGCCCGACGAGCTGAAGCAATTTCCCTATATCAACGGCGACCTGTTCCGCGAAAACCTGCGCACGCCGGTATTCGATGCAAAGATGCGCGAAGACCTGCTCGACGCCTGCCGCCATGATTGGTCGGCGGTCAGCCCGGCCATATTCGGCAGCCTGTTTCAAAGCGTGATGGATGCCGGCGAACGCCGTGCGCGGGGTGCCCATTACACCTCGGAAGAAAACATCCTCAAGGTGATCGGCCCGCTGTTTCTCGACGACCTGCGCGAGGAGCTGGAAAAGCTGAAATCGCGCAAGACCGCAAAGGACCGGGCGCTGCTCGAATTCCAGGCGAAGCTGTCGCGGATGCGCTTTCTCGATCCGGCGTGCGGCTGCGGCAATTTCCTCGTCATAGCCTATCGCGAACTGCGGCGGCTGGAACTCGATTGTCTCAAGGCGCTCTACGGCGATCAGCGCATCGACGCCGAATTGATGACGCGGGTGACGGTCGATCAGTTCTACGGCATCGAATACGAGGAATTCCCGGCGATGATCGCCGAGGTGGCGATGTGGATGGCGGACCATATCGCCAATAACGAGATCAACGAGGCGTTCCGGCTGAACTATGCGCGCATCCCGCTGACCGGCGGGGCGACGATCCGGCATGGCGATGCGCTGGAGGTGGACTGGAACGAGGTTCTGCCGGCGCAGGAATGCAGCTTCGTGATGGGGAACCCGCCGTTTGTGGGGTCGAAGTATCAGAGCGCCGAGCAGCGCGCGCAGGTGCGCCGCATTGCCGATCTGGGCGGTTCGGGCGGCACGCTGGATTATGTCGCGGCGTGGTTCCTGAAGGCGGGCGCGTATCTCAATGGCACCTCTTCTCCCCTCCCCGTGGGGGAGGGGCTGGCCTCCAATACTCCCCTCCCCAACCCCTCCCCTTCAGGGGAGGGGCTTTCGCGCGGCAACCGCCGCATCCGCATCGCCTTCGTTTCGACCAATTCGATCACGCAGGGCGAGCAGGTGGCGCAGCTTTGGCCGCTCCTGTTCGACCGCTACGGGCTGGAGATCGCCTTCGCCCACCGCACCTTCAACTGGTTTTCGGAGGCGCGGGGCAAGGCGCATGTCCATGTCGTCATCATCGGCCTGACGCACCGCGATTTCGAGCGACCCGAAAAACGGCTGTTCAGCTATCCCGATATCAAGGGCGACCCGGTCGAAAGCCGCCACGGCGCGCTGACGGCCTATCTGTTCGATGCGACGCGTATCGGCCCTCATACAATTGTTCAACCAGCCTTAAATCCATTGGATCAGGTATCAAAGATCGTGAATGGCAGCGTCGCAGCAGACGGAGGTAATCTGGTTTTTGGGAACGCTGAGAGGGCAGAGTACCTTTCGAAAGAACCCGATCTCAAAGATTGGATAAAGCCCTTCGTTGGAGGCGAAGACCTACTGAATGCGACACAAAGGCATTGCTTCTGGCTTGTCGATTGCCCTCCCTCCGTTATGCGCGGGAGCCAGGTTTTGCGCGATGCCATCAAGTCGGTAAAAGAAATGCGGCTGGCGAGCAAAAAGGCGGCGACACGGCAAAAAGCCGAATCTGCCTATCTCTTTGCCGAGCGGCGGCAACCCAAGTCTGGGCAGTATCTGGCGCTACCTAGGACTTCTTCTGAAAGGCGGGAATTTCTTCCCATCGAAGTTTTGCCGTCTGATATCATCGCCGCCAATGATTTGCAGATCATCCCAAATGCTAGTCTATTTGAATTCGCCGTTCTTACGACCACGATGCACATGGCGTGGATCAAGATTACCGCCGGGCGCCTAGAAAGCCGGTACCGATACTCCGCAAAATATACCTACAACACCTTCCCATGGCCCGAAGCGACCGAAGCGCAGCGCGGTGCAATCGAAAACCTCGCGCAAGGCGTGCTCGATGCCCGCGCCGCGCATCCCACTTCCAGCCTTGCCGATCTCTACGATCCCGACACCATGCCCGCCAATCTGCGCAAGGCGCACCGGGCGCTCGATAGCGCCGTCGACCGGCTCTACCGCAGGCGCCCCTTCGAAAGCGACCGTGACCGGGTTGAACACCTGTTCGGCCTCTACGAAGAACTGGTCAACCCGATGGCGGGCGCGGAAAAGGCCAATCGCCGCACACAGCGCCGTTCGGAACGACGCGGCGCGCGCAGGGCCGAGGCCTAGAGCGGCGGGCCGCGGCGCGCGCCCTTTGACCCTCGGCCGGGCAGGCCCCTATCCCAGCAGGCGGCGCGCGATTTCGCGCACTTCGGCGCCCATGTCCTCGCGCGCCATCGCCAGCGCGAGCGTCGCCTCGACGAAGCCGAGCTTGCTCCCGCAATCATAGCGATTGCCCGCGAAGGTGACCGCGTGGAACGGCTGGGTGCCGATCATCTTCGCCATCGCGTCGGTCAGCTGGATTTCCCCGCCCGCGCCCTTTTCCTGCGTTTCGAGGGTCCGCATCACCTCTGGCTGGAGGATATAGCGGCCCGAGACGATCTTGTTCGACGGGGCCTTGTCCACCGGCGGCTTCTCGACCAGCCCCTTCACCTCGGTCAGCGCGCCGTCGCTCGCGCCCGGATCGATCACGCCGTAGCTCGACACGCTTTCCCGCGGCACTTCAAGCACGCTGATGAGGTTGCCGCCGACCTTTTCGTAGGCCTCGACCATCTGCTTCATGCAGCCGGTCCCGCCCTTTTCGGCGATCATCAGTTCGTCCGGCAGGAAGATCGCGAAGGGTTCCTCGCCCACGATCGCGCGGGCGCACCAGATCGCGTGGCCGAGCCCCATCGGGACCTGCTGGCGCACGGTGATGATGTCGCCCGGCACGGCGCGGGTCGGTTCGAGCACGCCGAGGTCCTTGCCGCGTTCCTTCATCGTGGTTTCGAGTTCGAAGGCGATGTCGAAATGCTCGATGATGGCGGTCTTGCCGCGCCCGGTGACGAAGATCATCTGTTCGATCCCCGCCTCGCGCGCCTCGTCCACCGCGTACTGGATCAGCGGCCGGTCGACGATCGGCAGCAGTTCCTTGGGCACGGCCTTGGTCGCGGGCAGGAAGCGGGTGCCGAGCCCGGCGACCGGGAAGACGGCTTTCTTGATCGGCTTGTGGGAGGTCATCGGTCTCTCGCTGGTTGAGGCAGACTGCACGTGCGATGGGCGACGCGAAGCGTGTTGGCCTTCACGTGGATCAAGGTCAACGGCGCAATCGCGCGGCGCGCGGCCCGCCCTCGCGGTTGCGCTGGAGGCGGGATCGGCTAAATGCTCCGCCATGGACAAGCTGATCATTCGCGGGGGCCACCGCCTGTCGGGCACGATCCCGATTTCCGGGGCCAAGAACGCCGCGCTCACCCTCATTCCCTGCGCCCTGCTGACCGACGAGCCGCTGACCCTGCGCAACCTTCCCAGGCTTGCCGACATCGACGGGTTCCAGCACCTGATGACCCAGTTCGGCGCCTCGGTGGAGATCCACGGCAAGCGGCCGGAGGATTTCGGCCGGGTCGTGACGTTCGAAGCCTCGCGCCTCACCAGCACGGTCGCGCCCTATGACCTCGTGCGCAAGATGCGCGCCTCGATCCTGGTGCTCGGCCCCCTGCTCGCACGAGCCGGGGAGGCGACGGTGTCGCTGCCGGGCGGCTGCGCGATCGGCAACCGGCCGATCGACCTCCATCTCAAGGCGCTGGAGGCGTTCGGCGCGCAGATCGAGCTTGCCCAGGGCTACGTGAAGGCGTTCCAGCCCGACGGCGGCATGAAGGGCGGCGATTTCGACTTCCCGGTGGTGTCGGTCGGAGCGACGGAGAACGCGCTGATGGCCGCGGTGCTGGCCGAAGGAACCTGCCGCCTGTTCAATGCCGCGCGCGAGCCCGAGATCATCGACCTGTGCAACCTCCTCGCCGCGATGGGCGCCGAGATCGAGGGCGTGGGGACATCGGACCTCGTGATCCACCCGGCCAAGCGGCTGCACGGGGCGACCTACCGGGTGATGCCCGACCGGATCGAGGCGGGCTCCTATGCCTGCGCCGCGGCGATCACCGGCGGGTCGGTCCGGCTCGAAGGGGCGAGGGCCGACGACATGCACGCGACCATCCATGCGCTGAGGAACATCGGCGTCCACGTGACCGAGGACGCGCGCGGGATCGCGATCGAAACCAATGGCGCGCTGAAGCCGGTCAACCTCACCACCGCGCCCTATCCCGGGCTCGCCACCGACATGCAGGCGCAGCTGATGGCGCTGCTGTGCCGGGCCGAGGGGACCAGCGTGCTCAAGGAGACGATCTTCGAGAACCGCTTCATGCACGTGCCCGAACTCGGCCGCATGGGGGCGGATGTCGCGACCGAGGGGCGCACCGCGATCGTCAAGGGCGTCGCACGGCTGACCGGGGCGGAGGTCATGGCGACCGACCTCAGGGCCTCGATGAGCCTCGTCATCGCCGGCCTCGCCGCGGAAGGGGAGACGCAGGTGCGGCGCATCTATCACCTCGACCGCGGCTACGAACGGCTCGAGGAAAAGCTCCGGCTGGCGGGTGCGGATATCGAGCGGGTCGACGACTAGGCGGGAACGAACGACCGGGCTGGCGCGCTGATCCAGAAAGACAGGGAACGCACCAGGAGGACTTACCATGCTCGTCAGGCTCGCCGCTCTCGCCGGTCTCGGATATGCCGGATACACGCTCTTCGCGAAGGACCGCGCGAAGAGGCACCGCGCCGCCTATGCCGAGGGCGAACCCGACGGCCCGTTCCGCAATGCCGGGGCCGACGCGACACGGTCGAAGGCCGCCATGTCGAAGCAGGACGAGGCGCTCGACGAAACCTACCCGGCGAGCGACGCGACCGCGAAATACTAGTCCGGTCGGCTGACCAGCCACACCCGGATCGCGCTGGCAAGGCCGGGCGGGGTGGCGGCACGGATGCGTTCGGCGTCGATCCGGGCGACGAGCGTGCTGATCGCGAGCCCCTCCGCCTCGGCCGCCGCGCGGAGCATGTCCCAGAACACGGGTTCGAGGCTGATCGAGGTCTTGTGCCCGTGGATCGCGATCGAGCGCTTGACCGGCGGATGATAGGGAATCGGGCTCACCGCCGGGTTGATAGAGTTCATCCGGGGTCGATCAAGCCGGAGCGTGCAAGCCCAAGCGTGCGGCCCGGGAAACGCGCGGGGGGCGATCCTCCGCCGATTTCGCTTTCCCAAGGCGCGGCGAGCGCCTTTTCGGACCCCCTTTCCAACACCGCGGGCCGGGACCGCGGGCCTCAGGCGGCGCGGATCGTCCGGTCGCTCTCGCCCGGCGCGGCGAAGGGTTGCAGCGCCAGCGCCAGCGCGGCGAGGTCGGGCATGGCCATGGGCTCGACGAAGCGCAGGCCAACGGACGCCTCCTCGGCCCAGCGCACTTCGGCAAGCCGCGGCTCTCCCCCGGCAATGGCGAGGCTGACGAGGCGGCCCGCATCGAACCGCGCGCAGGACCGCTGCGCCCCCTCGATCTCGATGCGCGCGCCTTCGGCGGAAAGATCGGCCAGCCGCGCCGAAACCATCACCCGCCCGTCGACGACGCGCGCCCCGGCGTCGATCGAAAGGCGCAGCGGGCGGTGGCCGAATTCGGCATCCCCGGCGATGAAGTCCTCCTCCGCCACCGGCACGGCGAAACGGTAGCCCGCGCGGCCCGCACCGCTCCACACGCGTTCGATCGGGAAGGTGTGGCCATTCGACAATTGCAGGATCACGCGCTCGGCGGGGGGCACTTCGTGCCAGAAGGCGAGCTCCGCGCCGGTCAGCGACACGTCGCGCAGGATGCAGGGATATTCGCCGGTCTCGCAGACGAGCTTGGCGATCCTGAGCACGAGCCGGCCGCGCGGTGCGGCGCGGCGGTCCCCGCGGGCTTCCTGGCTCCGGTTCACTTTCATCGCGCGCGCTGCCCCCTTGGCTGCCTGCCTGCCTTGCTGCGACGAAAGGTAAGCGCGCGTAGTTAACGAATCGCGAAGAAGGCCCGGCGAAACGGGCTTATCCGTGCCTTCCCCCGGTTAACGCGGCTTCCGCCTCGATCTCATCGATCTCGACCGGCATTTCGGGCGCACGGCGTTCGCGCACGCCGGGCAGGGTGCGGGCGACCGGCACAGCGGCGGCGGCCGTCAATACATGTGCTGGCCGCCATTGATGCTCATGGTCGACCCGGTGACGAAACCCGCCTCCTCGCTGACGAGGAAGCTCACCCCGCGCGCGATCTCGCTCGCCTGGCCGAGCCGTCCGACCGGGATCCTGGCGACGATCTTTTCCAGCACCGCGTCGGGCACGGCGGCGACCATGTCGGTGTCGATATAGCCCGGCGCGATCGCGTTGCAGGTGACGCCGGACTTCGCGCCTTCCTGCGCCAGCGCCTTGGTGAAGCCGTGGATGCCCGATTTGGCGGCGGCGTAGTTGACCTGGCCGTATTGCCCGGCCTGCCCGTTGATCGAACCGATGTTGACGATCCGGCCCCAGCCGCGGGTCCGCATCCCGGGAAAGCAGGCCTTGGCCATGTTGAAGCACCCGCCGAGGTTGATCCGCATCACCTCGTTCCAGTCGTCGAAGCTCATCTTGTGGAGCGTCGCGTCGCGGGTGATCCCGGCATTGTTGACGACGATGTCGATCGGCCCGACCTCGCTTTCGACCCTGGCGCAGCCTTCGAGTGTCGCCTCGTGGTCGCCCACGTCCCACTTGTAGCAGTGGACGCCGAGCGTTTCCTCGCAATGGCGCGCGGCCTCGTCGTTGCCGGCGTAATTGGCGACGACGGTGAGCCCGTCCTGTTTCAGCTGTTCGCAGATCGCGCGGCCGATCCCGCGCGTCCCCCCGGTCACGATCGCGACTCGGCTCATCGGCATTCCCCTTCCTCTCGTCCTGCTCCCGCGGGGGAACCTAGCGCGCGGCGGGCGGGGCGCAAAGAAAAACCCCGCCGGGGCGGGGTCTTGCGGGGTCGGGGAAGGGGCGGCGGGTCAGAACTTGATCTGCGTGCCGACATAGACCGCCTGGCTGTCCTTGACCGCATTGGTCAGCGGATCGAGCCGTTCGCGCTCCTGCGAGTAGCGCACGCCCGCCGTCACGTCGAGATTGGGCGACAGGCTGAAACTGCCGCCGACACCGACCGTCTGGGCCGATATCGAATCGAGCGTGTTGGGCGAGCGCCCGGCGATCGCCTCCGGCTCGAGCTCGATCCGGGGCTGGAGGCGCGAGGGTTTTTCCTTGCGCCGGGCGGGTTCGAATTCCGACAGGTCGGGCACCGTCATGTTCCGCACCGACGAAGGCAGTTCGACCGCGCGCGCGAAGCGCTGGTACCCGCGCGCGGTGCCGAGATTGAACCTGGTCTGGGTCAGCGCGGCGAGGCCGGGGCCGGTCCCGGGCGCCTGCTTGATCCCTTCGCGCACCGAGATCGCGCGGGCTTTCGTGTCGTCGTCGATCCGCACCGCGACGGTGACGGTGCGCGCGCGTTCGGCCGATGGCGAAGCGGCGGGGGTGAAGCGGATGCCGCTCGCCGCCGCCCTTTCCGCGACGCGCGCGGCAAGCTGCGGATCGACCGAGGCGGGGGTGAAGAGATCGAAGCCGGCCGGCACGACCGGCGATCCGTCCGAACCCGAGGTGACGAGCGCGAGGCCAGCGCTGGGCAGGGCGACTGCGAGTGCGCCGAGCAGGGCGAGCATCGGCAGGCGGGGCTGCACCGCGCCCTCCCGCTTCGTCGCTGTCCTGTTCGCCACGCCCTTCATTTCGGTTCCCTGTTGCCCGGCGGTGTTACGCCATCACGGCGTTTCCGGCGAGTCCCCTACACCTTACGGATGAACGCTGCCTTAGCAGTCGCCCATGTTATGACCCCGGGGAAATAGGCCCGTCCCCCGCCCCGGCGCAATGCCTCGCACGGCTGCGGCCGCGCTTCGGGCGCGACCTGTTGCTCCGGTCACACAGGCGGGCGGGCCGGGCGGGGCGGCGGTTCAGGCGGGCGAAAGGCCCCGGCGGCGATCGGGCCGGGAAAAGCGCAGCGCTTGCCGCGCGGCCCGCGAAAGGTATAGACGGGCCCGACCCAGACGGACTTGAACAAGGTAAAGCCAGTGACCCGCGCCAGACTCGCCCATTCCATCCCCGTGCGCCTCGTCGCGGCCTGCGCCGCGCTCGGCCTGCTCGCGGCCTGCGGCGGCCGGGAACGCCCGACCAGCGAACTGCAGGCGGCCGAGATCAACGCGATCGGGGTCAACGCCTATCTCTGGCGCGCCACGCTCGACACGGTAAGCTTCGCTCCGCTGGCGAGCGCGGACAGCGCGGGCGGCGTGGTGGTGACCGACTGGTACGCCAACCCGGGCAACCCGGACGAGCGGGTCAAGCTGACGGTCACCATCCTCGACCAGCAGCTGCGCGCCGACGCGCTGCGCGTTTCGGCAAGCCGCCAGGTGCGCGAGGCCGGGACCTGGGTCGATGCGCCGGTGCAGGCGGCGACGGTGCAGAAGCTCGAGGACATCATCCTCACCAAGGCGCGCGACCTGAGGCGCAAGGCCGTCGCCGGCTGATCGGGCGGGAGCCCCGGCGCGGCGCTTCCAGCGGCGCTTCCATTTGCCGCCGAAATCCATAAAGGCACGGCCCATGAGCGACGACACGAAGGACACGGGGCGGTTCGATCCCGCGAGCGCGGACCTGCGCTGGCAGAAGGCGTGGGAGGAAGCGGGCACCTTCACCGCGGATTCCGCCAGTCCCAGGCCCAAGAGCTACATCCTCGAGATGTTCCCCTATCCCTCCGGGCGCATCCACATGGGCCATGTCCGCAACTACACGATGGGCGACGTGCTCGCGCGCTATCGCCGGATGCGGGGGGACGAGGTGCTGCACCCGATGGGCTGGGACGCCTTCGGGATGCCGGCGGAAAACGCGGCGATGGAAAAGAAGGTCCATCCCGGCGAATGGACCCGGGCGAACATCGCGCAGATGAAGGCGCAGCTGAAGCGGATCGGCTTCGCCCTCGACTGGAGCCGCGAGATCGCCACCTGCGAGCCGGAATATTACGGCCACGAACAGGCGCTGTTCCTCGACCTTTACGAGGCGGGGCTGGTCTATCGCCGGGAATCGACCGTCAACTGGGACCCGGTCGACATGACCGTGCTCGCCAACGAACAGGTGATCGACGGCAAGGGCTGGCGTTCGGGGGCGGAGGTCGAGAAGCGCAAGCTCGATCAGTGGTTCCTGAAGATCACCGACTTTGCCGAGGATCTCCTTGTCGGGCTGGGCGCGCTCGGGGACTGGCCGGACAAGGTCAAGCTGATGCAGGAGAACTGGATCGGCAAGTCGCAGGGGCTGGAGTTTTCGTTCGACCTGTCGGACGGCGCGAAACTGCCGGTCTACACCACGCGGCCCGACACGATCTTCGGCGCGAGCTTCGTCGCGGTCGCGGCGGACCACCCGGTCGCGCAGGGCCTGGCCGAGGATTCCGAAGTCGCCGGCTTCATCGCCGAATGCAAGCGCGGGGCGACCACCGCGGCCGCGCTGGAGACGGCGGAGAAGCTGGGCTATCGCACCGACATCACCGCGCGGCATCCCTTCACCGGCGAGCCGCTGCCGCTGTTCATCGCGAACTTCGTCCTGATGGATTACGGCACCGGCGCGGTCATGGGCGTGCCCGGCCACGATCAGCGCGATTTCGAATTCGCGACGAAATACGACCTGCCGATCGCCCGCGTCGTCGCCTCCGATCCATCGAAGGCCGGCGAACCGTTCGAGGGCGAGGCGGAAAGCGGCGACGGGGTGATCGTCAATTCCGGCTTTCTCGACGGGCTGAGCGTCGAGGAAGCCAAGGCCGAGGTCATCGCCCGCGCCGAAAAGGGCGGCTGGGGCAAGGGCACGACCGTCTGGCGCCTGCGCGACTGGGGCGTTTCGCGCCAGCGTTACTGGGGCACGCCGATCCCCTTCGTGCATTGCCCGGAAGACAACGGCGGCTGCGGCATCGTGCCCGTTCCCAGGGACCAGCTGCCGGTGAAGCTGCCCGAGGACGTCGATTTCGAAACCCCCGGCAACCCGCTCGAACGGCATCCGACGTGGAAGCACGTCGATTGCCCGAAATGCGGCAGGCCCGCCCGGCGCGAGACCGACACGCTCGACACCTTCGTCGATTCCTCGTGGTATTTCCTGCGCTTCGCCTCGCAGCCCGCCGACCGGCCCTTCGACCCCCAAGAAGTCGCCAGGTGGATGCCGGTGCAGCACTATATCGGCGGCATCGAGCACGCGATTTTGCACCTGCTCTACGCCCGGTTCTGGACCCGCGCGCTCGAACGCATCGGCAGGCTGTCGGTCAAGGAGCCCTTCGCCGCGCTGTTCACGCAAGGGATGGTGACGCACGAGACCTATGGCCGGCGAACGGATTACACTCGGAAGTCGGCCGAAAAAGGCATCGACGTCGAGGTAAGCGAATGGAATTGGTTCTCGCCCGACGAGATTGAACGCACCTCGGAAGGCGCTTCTCTCAAGGCTGACGGACAGCCAGTCGAGATTGGCCGCGTCGTCAAGATGTCGAAGTCGAAGAAGAACGTCGTCGATCCCGACCGCATCATCGAACGATACGGCGCCGACGCGGTGCGCTGGTTCATGCTGTCCGATTCCCCGCCCGAGCGCGACCTGCCGTGGTCGGATGCGGGGATCGAGGGTTGCTCGCGCTTCGTCCAGCGGCTCTGGCGGCTGTTCTCGGCCTACGATCCGGCGGCCACTGGCGAGGACAAGGCTCTCCTGCGCAAGACGCACCAGGCGATCGTCGCGGTGGCCGAGGACATCGAGGCGCTGTCCTTCAACAAGGCGGTCGCGCGGATCTACGAACTGACCGCTGCGACCGAGAAGGCCGCGCCCAGTGAAAGCCGCAATTTCGCGATCCGCACGATCCTCCACCTCGCCTCGCCCATGATGCCGCATCTCGCCGAAGAGGCGTGGTCGATGCTGGGGGCGGCGCTGGGCGGGGAAGGCCTGATCGCCGATGCCGCGTGGCCCGCGCACGACCCTGCCCTGCTGGTCGAGGACGAGGTCACCATCGCCGTCCAGCACAAGGGCAAGCTGCGCGACACGCTGGCCGCGCCCAAGGGCGCCTCCAGGGAGGACCTCGAAGCGCTTGCGCTCGCTTCCGAGAAGGTCCAGCGTTCGCTCGACGGAGCGGAAATTCGCAAGGTCATCGTCGTGCCCGACCGGCTGGTGAACATCGTCACCTGACAGGTATCGTCACCCTGAACCCGTTTCGGGGGCTACCGCGCGGCAAGGCAACGCGGTTCGAGGAGGCGAATGGACGCTGAAACGAGTTCGGCATGACGGAAGGAGCAATGCCGTGATGGAGAGGATCGTCGCCTGCCTCGTCCTGCCCCTGCTCGCAGCCTGCGGATTGCAGCCGATGTATGCGGGCGGGCCGGACGCGGGTGTCGCGCAGGGGCTCGCCGCGGTCGCCGTGCCTGCCATTCCGGGGCGCGGCGGGTGGCTGGTGCAGAACGCGCTCGAGGACCGGCTGGGCATCGCCGGGGACGAATCGACCCGCTACCGGCTCGACGTGCGGCTCGACGATTCGCTCGAGGCGCTGGGCGTGCTCAACGACGACACGATCAGCCGCGAACGGCGCATCCTGCGCGCGCGCTACCAGCTGGTCGACACCTCCAGCGGCGAAATCGTGCTCGATGCGACCGCGGGCTCGGATGCGGGGATCGACGTGGTCTCCTCCGAATACGCCACCATCGCGGCGGAGCAGAAGGCGCTCGAGAACCTCGCCGAGGAAGTCGCCGACCGCATGGCGACGAGCATCGCGCTGGCGCTGAGGGAACGGGCGCGCGGCGCGGCGGCCGAGTGACCGGGCGGGCGAGGGCGAGGTGAAGGCGAAACAGACCGATTTCGCCCGCGGATTGCCGCGCAGCGCCGGGCAGGCCTCGATCTTCTTCTTCTGCGGCCCGGACGAGGCGGGCGCGTGGGAGGCGGCTAACCGGGTCGTCGCCGCCCTTCCGCAGGCGGGCGAGCGGATCGAGCTGTCGGGCGCGGAAGTGAAGCAGGACCCGGCGCGACTGGGCGACGAGGCGCGCTCCGCCTCGCTGTTCGGGGGCGCGCGCCACATCATCGTGCGCGCCGTCGGCGACGAGGCGCATGACGCGCTTGCCGCGCTGGTCGAGACGGGCGAGGCGGGAGCGGGCGAAGCGGCCCCGGTGATCGTCGTCGCCACCAGCGCCACCGACAAGTCGCGCACCGCGAAACTGCTCGAAAAGCGCGCCGATGCGCTGGTCGCGATGTTCTATCCGCCCGACCTCGCGACCGTCGCCGCCGCGGTCCGGGCGATGGCCGATGCGGCGGGCCTGCGCCTCGGCGGCGACCTTGCCGAACGGATCGCGCGGGCCTCCGGGCTCGATCTCAGGCTCGCCCGGTCGGAGGTCGACAAGCTCGCGCTTTACGTCGGGGCCGATCCGCAGGCGCCCCGCCCCGCGAGCCCCGAGGACCACGCCGCGATCGGCGCCGCCACCGAAGAGGACGGCTTCCAGCCGCTCGTCAACGCGGTGCTCGGCGGGCAAGTCGCCGCGCTTCCGGGGGAACTGCGGCGAATGCGCGAGCACGGGCTCAATCCGGTCGGCCTCGTCCTCGCGCTCGAACGGCGGGCGGCGCTGCTCGCGCGGATCCTCGCCCAGCTCGGCCCGCGCGGGGCGATCGACCGGCTCGATTACGGGGCCAGGATGCGGCTCGGCATCTACCAGAAGGAGCAGGGCGAGATCGCGCACCAATACGCGCGCTGGACCCGGCCCGAACGCCCCGGCTCCGCGACGCGCAAGCTCGACCGGCTGGTGCCGCGGCTGGTCGCGCTTCACCGGGCGCTCGTCACCAACAGCCAGTCGGCCGAGCTCCTGCTGGCGCACGACCTGACCCAGATCGCCCGTTTCGCCGCCCGGCGGTAAGAAAACGGGACACCCACCATTTTGCCAGCACAGACCAGTATAGAAATGCCTTGCGCGGGCCGGGTTCAGTTTTATTAATTAACCCGTCAGGGGTCGCACGCTCGGGGGGCTGCGATAAGCGCAATGAACGAGTTTCCCGGCGGTTTGATGGGCGCGGTCGATCCCGATCGCGACAATCGGAAGGTGGCGCCGTCGCTCGAACGCCGGCGATTGCAGGCCTACGCGGTGCTGCTCCTGCTCGATGCGCTGCTGGTGCAGGCCGGCTTCTCGCTCAGCGGGCGGATCTACGAAGGCAACTGGTGGGAACGGCGCACCATGCTCGCGGCGCAGACCATGATTCCGCTCTTCTTCACGATCGCGCTCTACAACGGGACCTATGGCGTGCGCTCGCTGACCGACTCGTACCATGGCGCGCGCAAGTCGCTGACCGCGCTCGCCGTGTCGGCGGCCCTGCTCAATTTCGTGGCCTTCTACACCAAGTCGAACGCGGAATTCTCGCGCGTTTCGGTGACGCTCGGCATGATCCTGACGGGGCTCGCGATGCTCGGCCTGCGGTGGCTCGTCCCGCTCGCGGTCCGGCGGTTCTGGCGCGGGCAGGTCCGCAACGAACTGGTGATCGAGGACGGCGGGCCGGGCTTCGCGCTGGGCGGGGCGACCTCGATCTCGGCGGCGACATACGACCTCGACCCCGCGAGCCAGGATCCCCACATGCGCGACCGGCTGGGAAAGCTGCTCCGCAACCGCGACAAGGTGGTGGTCAGCTGCCCGATCGAATCGCGCGAGGCGTGGGCGGTGCTGCTCAAGTCGGCCGGCGTGTTCGGCGAGATCGTGAGCGAGCCGGTGCACCGGATCGGCGCGATCGGGGTGCACCGCTACGAGGAACAGGGCCGCACCGCGCTGGTCGTGTCGCACGGGCCGCTCAGCCTGCGTTCGCGCCTGCTCAAGCGCGCCTTCGACACGTGCTTCGCGCTCGTCTCGCTGGTCGCGCTCGCGCCGCTGTTCGTGGTGGTCGCGGTGCTGATCAAGGTGGAGGACCGCGGGCCGGTCTTCTTCGTCCAGCGCCGGATGGGCCGCGGCAACCGCTTCTTCGAGATGTACAAGTTCCGTTCGATGCGCGAGGGAAGGCTCGATTCGAACGGCGATCGTTCGACCGCGCGCGACGATGACAGGATCACCCGGATCGGCGCCTTCATCCGCCGCACCAGCATCGACGAACTGCCGCAGCTCATCAACGTGCTCAAGGGCGAGATGTCGATCGTCGGCCCGCGCCCGCACGCGCTCGGGAGCAAGGCGAACAACAAGCTGTTCTGGGACATCGACGCCAATTACTGGCAGCGCCACTGCCTGAAGCCGGGCCTGACCGGGCTCGCGCAGGTGCGCGGCTATCGCGGCGCGACAGAACGGGAAAAGGACCTGACCGACCGGCTGCAGGCCGATCTCGAATACATCACCGGCTGGTCGCTCCAGCGCGACATCGGGATCCTGCTGAAGACCGTCTTCGTCCTGCGCCACGCCAACGCCTATTGATAGGCGGAGCGCGGGGGTCGGTCGGTCCGCGGTCAGTCCTCCTGCGGGACCTGGAAACGGCCCGAGACGCGGCCGCCGGGCGAACCGCCCGGCACGCCGCCCGAGGCGCGCCCGTCGACGCTCGACAGCCCGCTCCTCAGGTCGATCACGAGCCGCCCGCCGTTGAGCGTGTCGGTCCCGCGCCTGAGGCTGACGTCGCCCGCCAGGGTAATGACCCGGCGGTTGAAATCGTAGATCGCGGTGTTCCCGCTCGCGCGTTCGTTGCCGCGGGTAACGACCACGCCGCCGGTCGCGGTGATCCGGTCGATCCGGAGCTCCCCGCTGTCGTCGTAGCTGACGATGGTGCGCGCCGCGCGCATCGTGAGGCCGGCCTGGTCGATCTCCACCCCGCCCGCCAGCACCACCCGGTTGGCGCGGTCCTGCAGTTCGATGCGGTCGGCGGCGTAGTTGACGGGGGCGCGCGAATCGTGGCTCGCGATCGACTGGGCGTGGGTGGCGATCCCGCCCATCAGCGCCACGGTGCCGAGAAAGCCCGCCGCGCCCCAGGCGATGGCGGTGCGCGTCAGTGCGGTCGGCTTGCGGGTCATTGCGGCATCCTCAGCTCGCCGGGAATCATGGTCAGGCGCGCATCGCCTTCGAGCGCGACGGTGCGCGCGGCGAGATCGGCGCGGATCGCGCGGGCGGAGAAAGTCCCCGCCGGGACCGCCCCTTCGACCCCGTCGTCGCCGGTCATAATCCGCTCCCTGATATTCACCGAAACCCCGCGCGCGGTCATCGAATAGCTGTCTGCCGCGGTCAGCCTGACGGCGCCGGTGACGTCGACGACGTCCTCGTCGATGTCGTAGATGCCGCCCTCCGCGGCGAGCCGCGCGGGGCCTTCGGGCAGGAGGATCTGCGCGACGAGGTCCTGCATCCGCACCAGCCCCTCCACGCTCGAGCGCTGCACCGCCTCGCCCGCCATCAGCGAGAAGGGCCGGCCCCGGTCGTCGCGCCCGCGATACATCGCGTTGTCGACCGAAAGCCGCTCGTCGATCATCGCCACCCGGTTGCGGTCGAGCAGGAAGCTGACCTCGCCCCGGGGCGACAGCGGCGTGATGACCATCAGCCCGGCGACGATCCCGACCCCGATGGGCAGCGCGCGGGCGAGAAAGCCGACCAGCCGGTCGTGCGATCCGCCGGGCGCGGCGAAACGCTGCCGCCGGGAACGCAGCGCCCGGGCCTCGTCGGTTTCGATGCGGTTCTTCGTCGCCATGGGGTTCGCCGCCGGCCGTTCAGGAATGGCTGAAGATGTCGTGCTCGGCCCAGCCGGCGATGTCGAGCAGGGCGCGGGTGGGGAGGAAATCGAAACAGGCCTGCGCGATGTCCATCCGCCCTTCGCGCGCCAGCCTCACGGTCAGCTCGTCGCGCAGCCGGTGGAGGTAGCGCACGTCGGAAGCGGCGTATTCGCGCTGCGCCTCGGACAGGTCCGGCCCGCCCCAGTCCGAACTCTGCTGCTGCTTGGAAATGCTTTCGCCGAGCAGTTCGTCGATCAGGTTCTTGAGCCCGTGGCGGTCGGTGTAGGTCCGCACCAGCTTGCTCGCGATCTTGGTGCAGAACACCGGTGCCGCCATCACGCCGAGGTAGTGGTGGAGCGCGGCGAGGTCGAAGCGGGCGTAGTGGAACAGCTTCACCCGCGCCGGGTCCGCCAGCAGGGCCTTGAGATTGGGCGCGGCATAGGCGCTGCCGGGGGCGAAGCGCACGAGGTGTTCCTCGCCCCCGCCGTCCGAGATCTGCACCAGGCACAACCGGTCGCGGTGGGTGACGAGGCCCATCGTCTCGGTATCGACGGCGAGCGCGCCCGTGCCTTCGAGGACGCCGACAGGCAGGTCTTCTTCGTGGAAATGGACGGTCATGGGCATCCGCCCTACGCCGATTGGGGATAGAGGGGAAGGGCCGAGTGGCGCGGTGCGGGCCGCTCGCGATAGACCGGAAAGCGCGAGACCTCTCGCCCGAACGAGGATGAACCGAAGTGCCCGATCCCGTCCCCGAAAGCTGGCGCCCGGCGCTGGACCCGGTGCTGGCAAGCCCCGAGGCGCGGCGGCTCGGCGGCTGGCTCACGGCGCAGGAGGCGGCGGGCAAGGTCGTCTATCCGCCGCGCGGCCTGCGGCTCGCGGCGCTCGCCATGACGCCGCTGGAGAAGGTGCGCGTGGTGATCCTCGGGCAGGATCCCTATCACGGCGAGGGGCAGGCCCATGGCCTCGCCTTCTCCGTGCGTCATGGCGTCAGGCCGCCGCCCTCGCTCGTCAACATCTTCAAGGAGCTGGAAAGCGACCTTGGCCTGCCGCGTCCGGATGGCGGCGATCTCACGCGCTGGGCCGAACAGGGCGTGTTGCTGCTCAACAACACGCTGACCGTGGAGGCGGGCAAGGCGGGCAGCCATGCCGGGCGGGGCTGGGACGCCGTGACCGATGCCTGCGTCGCGGCGGTGGCGGCAAGCGGGCAGGCGACCGTGTTCATATTGTGGGGCAGCCATGCGAGGAAGAAGGCGGGCCGCGTGCCCGGCCTCGGCAAGGCGCCGCACCACCTCGTCCTCGCCTCGCCCCATCCAAGCCCGCTGTCGGCCCACGCCGGCTTCTTCGGCTCGCGCCCGTTCAGCCAGGCCAACGCCTTTCTCGAGGCGCACGGGCGCGGCAGCATCGACTGGGCGCTTTGAGCGGCGGCAAGGCCGAGCTAGACAGGCGCAGGAGGAGAAGAGCGCCCATGACCGAGGAAACCGTGCTGATCGAGGTCGAAGGCGGCATCGCGACGGTGACGCTGAACCGCCCGCACGCGATGAACGCCCTCAACCGCGCGCTGCGGCGGCGGCTCCACGCGGTGATGATCGAGGTGGACGCGCGCGAGGACGTGCGCGCCGTGATCCTGACCGGCGCGGGCGAGCGGGCCTTCACCGCCGGGCTCGATCTGAAGGAGCTGGGCAGCGAGGAAGGCGCGCTCGGCAGCGCCAACGCGGTCGACCCCGCCGACAACCCGGTGCGCGCGATCGAACTCTGTTCCAAGCCCGTGATCGGCGCGATCAACGGCGTGGCGATCACCGGCGGGTTCGAAGTCGCGCTCGCCTGCGACGTGCTGGTGGCGAGCACCGCGGCCCGCTTTGCCGACACCCATGCGCGGGTCGGGATCGTGCCGGGCTGGGGCCTGTCGCAGAAGCTTTCGCGCATGATCGGCATCGGCCGGGCCAAGGAGCTCGCCTTCACCGGCAATTTCCTCGACGCCGCGCGTGCGCTCGAATGGGGGCTCGTCAACCACGTCGTCGAACCTTGTGCGCTGATCCCGCTCGCGCGCAGGCTGGCGGGGGACATGGCGCAGGTCGATCCCGCCTTCCTGGCGCAGTACAAAAGGCTGATCGACGACGGCTACGCCAGGAGCTTCGGCGAGGGGATGGCGATCGAGGCGGAGCGATCGAGCGCGGCGAATGGCGGCGTATCCCCGGAAGAGATCGAGGCGCGCCGCGCGGCGGTGCAGGCGCGCGGTCGGCAGCAGGCCTGACGCGAGGGCGCGTGCAAGATTCTTGCCGCCGCGGGTGCGAAGGATTCACCCGTTGATTCAAAAGATTCAATCACCAAATTTTTCTTCACAGTTTCATTTTGCCCCTTGCGCGATCCGCGACTCAAGCTTGCTCCGCGCGTCGCATGGCCTCTTGCCCGCCGGCACCGGCCCGGATCGCGGGACTGAGGGTTAATCCCCCGTTGACGGGGAACGCGGTGCGATTCATCATCTAGTGGTCAAGCTCGCAAGGGACCCCCAAGCCATGGTGAATCCCCCCGCCGGCCCTTCGGGGCGGGTGCGGGACCGGATTCCCCGGCGAGGCGATCTCGGCGTCGGGCGAAGCGGGGCGCAGCGGGGACAATCCTGTCCCCTTTCCGGGGGCAAGCTGTTGGTGGCCTGTCGATGGGCCGGTATAGAACAGAATTGGAACAAGCCCCCTTGCGGGCCTGGGTCGATTCGCGGGACAAGTGGGTGAGACGATGGATTTCAAGACGAGCGACAACGTGACCGGCGACAACGTGACCGGCGACACCCAGGGCGGGGCGCATGACCTCGACAATGGCGGGGCGATGGACGAACAGGAAAAGGCCGTGACCATGACCAAGGACGACCCCGGCAGCGCCGAACTGATCGCGCAAAAGGCGGGCGAGGCGATGGCGAAAGCCGGCACCGCCGCGATCGAGGAGGCCGCAAAGGCCGCGCGGCCCGACAGCAAGACCGTCAACCCGCGCCGCTTCGCGATCCGCACCGACCCGCTGCGCGATGCGAACCTCACCGCCTTCGGCAAGGAGACGCTGACCGACCGCTACCTCCTGCCCGGCGAGAGCTACCAGGACCTCTTCGCCCGCGTCGCCGATGCCTATGCCGACGACGAGGAGCACGCCCAGCGGCTCTACGACTACATCTCGAACCTGTGGTTCATGCCCGCGACCCCGGTGCTGTCGAACGGCGGCACGGCGCGCGGCCTGCCGATCTCGTGCTACCTCAACTCGGTCGAGGACAGCCTCGACGGGATCGTCGGCACCTGGAACGAAAACGTCTGGCTCGCTTCCAAGGGCGGCGGGATCGGCACCTACTGGGGCAATGTCCGCGGCATCGGCGAGCCGGTGGGCCTCAACGGCAAGACCAGCGGGATCATTCCCTTCGTGCGGGTGATGGACAGCCTCACGCTCGCGATCTCGCAAGGCTCGCTGCGGCGCGGTTCGGCCGCGTGCTATCTCGACATCAGCCACCCGGAAATCGAGGAGTTCCTCGAGATCCGCAAGCCCAGCGGGGATTTCAACCGCAAGGCGCTCAATCTCCACCACGGCGTGCTCGTCACCGATGAATTCATGGAAGCCGTGCGCGCGGGCGAGAAATTCGACCTGAAGTCGCCCAAGGACGGCAGCGTGCGCGGCACGGTCGATGCGCGTTCGCTGTTCCAGAAGCTGGTCGAAACCCGGCTGGCGACGGGCGAGCCCTACATCGTCTTTTCCGACACGGTGAACCGCATGATGCCCAAGCATCACCGCGATCTCGGGCTCAAGGTCTCGACCTCGAACCTGTGCAGCGAAATCACCCTGCCGACCGGCATCGACCATCTCGGCAATGATCGCACCGCGGTTTGCTGCCTGTCCTCGCTCAACCTCGAAAAATGGGACGAATGGCAGGGCGACAGGCGTTTCATCGAGGACGTGATGCGCTTCCTCGACAACGTGCTGCAGGATTACATCGACCGCGCCCCCGAAGAGATGGCCCGCGCCAAGTATTCCGCGATGCGCGAACGCAGCGTCGGGCTCGGCGTGATGGGCTTCCACTCCTTCCTCCAGGCGAAGGGGCTGGGATTCGAAAGCGCCATGGCCAAGGCGCACAACCTCAAGATGTTCCAGCACATCCAGGCCAAGGCGTCCGAGGCCTCGATGCTGCTCGCGCAGGAGCGCGGCCCCTGTCCCGACGCCGCCGAAATGGGCGCGATGGAGCGGTTTTCCTGCAAGATGGCGATCGCGCCGACCGCTTCGATCTCGATCATCTGCGGCGGGACCTCCGCCTGCATCGAACCGATCCCGGCGAACATCTACACCCACAAGACTTTGTCGGGCAGCTTCGTGGTGAAGAACCCCTATCTCGAAAAACTGCTCGACCGGAAGAGCAAGAATTCGACCAATGTGTGGAACTCGATCCTGGAAAAGGGCGGCAGCGTCCAGCACCTCGATTTCCTCACGCCCGAGGAAAAGGCGGTGTTCAAGACCAGCTTCGAGATCGATCAGCGCTGGCTGCTTGAATTCGCGGCCGACCGCGCGCCCTATATCGACCAGGCGCAGTCGCTGAACCTGTTCATCCCGGCCGACGTGGACAAGTGGGACCTGATGATGCTGCATTTCCAGGCGTGGGAGAAGGGCATCAAGTCGCTCTATTACCTGCGTTCCAAGAGCGTGCAGCGCGCGGGCTTCGCCGGCGGGGTCGAGGCGGACAACACGCCCGAACCGTCCAAATTCGAACTCGACGCGGCAGGCGGGCCGGAGCAGACCGATTACGAGGAATGCCTGAGCTGCCAGTGAGGCGATATACGTGGGACGTCATGACGAGGACTACAGCGAGCCGATCAATCCGTGGCTCGCAATGGTCCTCGTCGCCTGTTTCTCGCCTGGTTTCCGGGTCGCTTCGCGGGCGGCTGCGCGCAACGCCTTCGCCGATCCCCGCAATCGGTCACGCGCTGCGCTCCTGCGCCGGGCGCGGGGGCGAAAACCGCGCAATTCCCGATGCACCCGGCGCACTCGCCAAGCCCGGCGGCGTGTGACATATTCGCGTGCGCCGCACCGACTTGGCGGCGGAATACAAAGGGGTAGGATGTCATGGGTCTGCCGTTCTGGGCGGGTGTATTCGGGGCTGTCGTCTCTGCAATTTTCCTCCTGCGGGCGTGGCTCGAACTGCGCAGGAACCGTGAGGGCCACTTGAGGAACGCGGCGATGATCCATGTCGGCATGGCCGGCCTGTTCCTGCCCGCCTGCCTTTTCATCATGTTCGCCGCCGCGCAGTGACCGCCGCGCCCGGGCGCAGGGGCTGACCCCGTGCGACGCCGCCGCCACCGGGATGCACCCGGAGGCGGCGGGTCGTGTTCAGGAGCGGGGCCGCCGGAAGCGGGGCCGTCAGGGCCGACCGCTCACTTCTCGTCGATCGGGCGCATGGCGTCGGTCCGCACGCGGGTCGCGGGATCGTCCCCGCAGTCGCCCAGGGCGACCGGGTCGATCGCCCCGCCGACCGAGCCGAAGCCCATTTCCGTGGCGGGCAGGTCGCCCTCGCCCGGGGCACGGCGGGGCCGCGCTTCCGGCTTGTATTCGCTGTGGACGAGATCGCCCATCACGCTTTCGGGCGCACCCTCGCTGCGATAGCCGGGTTCGGCCGGGCCGGAGCGTTCGGGTTCCATCGGGTGGGTCGATTTCGTCAGCGTCACGTTGCGCGCGTCGCCATCGGGGAAGGGGCCGGTGATCGGTTCGTTCTTCGCCATGAGTGTCTCTCCTGCTCGTTGCGGGCGTACCGATTCAACCCGGCCGGGCAGGGCCGCGTTCCGAGAAACCCGCTTGCGATGAAGGACACCGGGCGTGAACCATGCGCAAGGGCGGGTGCGGGGCCGCCGTGTCGCGCGCTCCTGCGGGCCGCGCACCGCGCGACGACACGTGCGGTGCATCGGGCGGGTCGCGCCCCTTTCCCCGGACTCGATTGGACTCGCAAAATGCACGGCTTATCCCCGCCGAATCATCGCTGCTTGCCTTCGATTCCGTAGTTTGATTCCCTATATGAGTCAGGCACACGAACCGAAGGAAACACAAGATGTCGTTGCTCGAAGCCCGCAAGACCTACAAGCCGTTCGAATACCCCTGGGCTTACGACTTCTGGAAACGCCAGCAGCAGATCCACTGGATGCCCGAGGAAGTGCCGCTCGGCGAGGATTGCCGCGACTGGGCGCAGAAGATCACCGAGCACGAACGCAACCTGCTCACCCAGATCTTCCGTTTCTTCACCCAGGCCGATGTCGAGGTGCAGGACTGCTACCACGACAATTACGGCCGCGTGTTCAAGCCGACCGAGGTCAAGATGATGCTCACCGCCTTCTCCAACATGGAGACGGTGCACATCGCCGCCTATTCGCACCTGCTCGACACGATCGGGATGCCCGAAAGCGAATACGCCGCCTTCCTCGATTACGAGGAGATGAAGGACAAGCACGATTACCTGCACCAGTTCGGCGTCGACACGGACGAGGACATCGCCCGCACGCTCGCCATGTTCGGCGGCTTCACCGAGGGGCTGCAGCTCTTCGCCAGCTTCGCCATGCTGATGAACTTCCCGCGCCACAACAAGATGAAGGGCATGGGCCAGATCGTGTCGTGGTCGGTGCGCGACGAATCGCTCCACTGCGAAGGCATCATCAAGCTGTTCCACGCCTTCTGCGAGGAGCGCGGCTGCCTGACCAAGGCGGTGAAGGAGGACATCATCGACATCTGCCAGAAGACCGTGCGGCTGGAGGATGCCTTCATCGACCTCGCCTTCGAGATGGGGCCGGTCGACGGGATGAGCCCGAAGGAGATCAAGAAGTATATCCGCTACATCGCGGACTGGCGTCTGAACCAGCTCGGCCTGCCGCCGATCTACATGGTCGAGGACCACCCCCTGCCGTGGCTCGCGCCGCTGCTGAACGGGGTCGAGCACGCCAACTTCTTCGAAACCCGCGCGACCGAATATTCCAAGGGCGCAACGCGCGGCAACTGGAACGACGTGTGGTCGAGCTTCGACAAGCGCCAGAAGGCGAAGGCGGTCAACGAGGACGGCGCCGGCGAGGAAGAGGCCGGGCTGTTCGGGGTTGAGGCTGCGGAGTAGGAAAGCGCCGATATCGAGTCATGCACTCTTGACCCGGCAATCGCTTTGATTCAGATCTTGTTTTGTTCCAAAGCGGAGGTGCCGAAATGCTTGATCCTTTAGGAAGCCAAGAACCGGCTGCGAGTTTGCTTCGCACGGCGAATGGCGAGCAGTTCGGCACAATTCTCGCCGATCCGCCGTGGCAGTTTCAGAATCGGACAGGAAAGGTCGCCCCGGAGCATAAGCGGCTCAACCGATACGGTACCATGACGCTCGATGAAATCTGTGAGCTTCCAATCCAGGAGATCGCTGCCGATCCCTCTCATCTCTATCTCTGGGTGCCTAATGCTCTTCTGCCGGAGGGCATGCGGGTAATGGAGGCTTGGGGCTTCCGCTATGTGTCGAATATCGTTTGGGAGAAGGTGCGCAAGGATGGCGGCCCGGACGGCCGGGGAGTCGGCTTCTATTTCCGGAACGTCACTGAAATCCTCTTGTTCGGTGTACGCGGGAAGAACGCGCGCACGCTCGCACCGGGCCGGAGACAAGTGAACATCATCCGAAGCCGGAAGCGTGAGCACAGTCGCAAACCTGACGAGCAATATCCAATCATCGAAGGTTGCAGTTGGGGGCCTCGGATCGAGCTTTTCAGTCGTGGCGTTCGCAACGGTTGGACAGTTTGGGGCAATCAGGCTGAAGAAAGCTATAAGCCCAATTGGGCTACCTACGTAAACCACAGCGGAAATAGCGGCAAATAAATTACTTCTTCACTCTTGCACATCACCCTCATCAATCAAAGAATCCGCCGTTATTGATCCATCAATTATTCTATTATTTTTTCTCCAATCCTCAAGCTCAACGAAGGCAGCGTCTTGAAATCCTAGTGCTAAAATTGGACATCCTCCGGCACGGCCAGCATTTATCCGATAATCGAGCTTGCCCATCCAAGTGGTACTAGCGCCATACTTGTCTTTGAAAGACTTAGATTGGTCCACGCGGCTTGCAATGTCTGCGAACATTGACGCAAGATTCGTCGAGCGCGTTAGAATTATCCCGACGTCTATGATTCCACACTCATAGAAAGCTCGCATCGCATACAGGTCGCGATCAAATGTCTGGTCCTTGCTATTCCACTCAAGATCGAAGGCTACTCGGCCTTTGACAAAGTCGATTTGGTGTCCATCGAGAAAATTTCGGATGATCGAACTTTCGTCGACATTCAAAAACTTCGGACTCTTTTTCGCCCTATTTAAAGCCTTTCCTCGTTTGCGCACGAGGAGATCTCCCGATATTCTGGTTTCGATCCAATCGAGAGGATGCAATTGCGCTTCGAGCTTTTTTGCGATTTGACTCTTGTTGCCCCCAGGCTTCAAGATATCTTCCATCAATATCTCAAACCCATTTAGAAGATCGAATAGCTGCTTCGCCTCGGCCTGATGCGCCGACCACAAGAGGTTGGCTGCATTCCGATAGCTTTTTGTTTCATATTTCTTTATGAAGCCCGCCGGAAGTAAGCCGGAGGGGATATCATCCTCGGTGGTGATGTGTTTCAGCTTATCAAGCTCTGCGGACAATGAATCGTCGGTCATTGTTTGCTATCAACATTAAATCTTCCGGATTTCAAGCTTTTGGCGAGAACAATGACGTGAGCCGCCAGACCTACCCCATCAACACCACTCCCGCCGCGCGCCGCCGTATCGCTCGGCCAGTCCCTCGCGCAGCAGCACCTCGCCGAGATTCGCGCCGCCGCGCGTGACCATCATCAGGCTCCGCCCGTAGCGGTCGCGCGCGCGGCCTTCGGGGTTCGGCTCGAGGCTGAACGGTCCCGCGTTGAGCAATTCCTGCAGCCGCCGCGTCGCGCGCTCGCCCAGCGCGGCCTCGCGCGGGCAGGCGGGGCTGAACACTTCGGGCGTGTCGAAGCCGACCAGCCGGATCTTCTCGCCCCGGTACCAGATCGTGTCCCCGTCGACGATGCAGGTGACGCGCCGGCCTCGCTCCGGGCACAGCGGGAAACGCGCCGTCTCGCGGTCGCTCGTCCGGGCGTGCGGGGCGAAGGCTTCGGCGGGGTTGCGCTCACCCAGCCCCGGCGCAAGCAGCACCGCGGTGAACGCCGCCGCCGGAACCGCGACCAGCAGCACCGGGAACAGCCGCGCCTTGCGCTTCTCCGGCACGCGAGAGGTGCGGGCTTTCGCCCGGGTCGACGCGCGGCTGCGGCGCCTGGCGGATTGAAAGCGGAAGACCTTTCCCATGCGGGCAAGCCTGCTGCGCCAGGTCTCAAGATCGCGCTAACACCGTCCCGAAACCCGGTTTTCCTACACCGGCGCGCGGCGCTAGTGTCCGGGCCGGCTCCTTCCGATCGTCGTCCCCCTGCGCCCGCGCCGCATCGCCGGGCCTCGCGCTTCCCGCCGCGCGCCCCGTGTCCGTCCGCTTCGCGCGGACGCAGCCAAAGCATTGATCCGAAACGCGAAATCGGCGGGAGGAAAAGTTTACAGGGTGTAAACTTTGTCACCTTTTCGCGGCCCTCCCGCGCCACGCCGAAAGACTCGACTGCGCCGCCGCGCCCGCTTCGCGCAGCGCATCCGCGCGGCGGGCGAACCCCTTTGATGCACGTCAAAGACGGCTTGCAGGCCCCGGCATAGCGTCCCCGTCACCACCAGAAGGGGAACAGGCCATGTCCGCTCACACGCCGCACGAACTTGCCGAATTCTTCGGTCGTCCGACCGAATCGCTGCTCGAGGACAGCTTCCCGCACGATGCCGACGTGCTCCACCGGCTGAAGATGGGCGACGCGCATTTCAACAACCTCGCCTCGCGCTATCACGCGGTGAACCGGGCGATCCACCGGATCGAAAGCGAGATCGAACCGGCCAGCGATGCCTATGCCGAGCAGTTGAAGCGCCAGCGCCTCGCCCTGCTCGACGAGATCGCGCTGATGGTGGAGCGCGCGGAAGGAAATCTGGCCCATGCGTGACCTGCTGCCCCGCCCGCGCGGACCGATCGGCCGGTTGCGCCGCCGCATCCGCCGCCATCGCCGCCGCACCGCGACGCTCGCCATGGTCGCCACCGCGCTCGCCCTGCGGCGGGCGGCGAAGGCCCGGCGCGGCTGAGCGCGGCGAAACCCGCCTTCCTCTCCCCGTCGCCTCGAACAGCGGGGGGTGTCCGCTTCCGTCAGATCCCACGGCAGCGGAAAACCGGCGAGCGGCGCATGAGGCGATGCGCCGCTCGCTCTGCCCGGAACCCGCGTTTCGCATTTGCGCGCCCGCCTGCCGCTGCGTTAGGGGTGACGGGCCAAGGAGGAGAACCATGATGACGCAGTCCATCCCCGCGCGCGCCGCGCTCGCGCTCGCCCTCGCCGCCCCCGCTCTCCTGCTCGCCGCCTGCGCGCAGGAAGAGGAGGAACGCAATTACGAGGTCGGCGCCGAAGACCTTTCCGGCGGCGAACTCCAGGTGCGCGAACCCGAAGAGGGCGAAGTCCCGGTCGACGTGCCCGAAGTCGAGATGACCAATGTCCCGGCCGAGGACGCCGAAGCGACGGAGGAAGACGCGGCCGAATAGGCCCGCCGCCGGGGCGCCCGGCAGCGCAGGGGCGCGGAACACGCGGCGGCGAGGGGCGTAGGGTCTTCGAAGGAGAAGACGATGACCCGCACCCGCCCGTCCCCCGCACCTCGCCCCGCGCCGCGCCGGATCGCGGGCCTCGCCGCACCGCTCGTAGCGCTGGCCGCGCTTGCCGCCTGCGAGCCCGATCCCGAGGAAACCGGGCCGCTGTCCGAGGAATCGCAGGACCGGATCATCGGCTCCGAACCGGTCGAGGACAACGAACCGGGCCGCTCGCCCGACGGGATCAACGATCCCGGGGAGGAGCGCCCGCCGCTGACCAACCGGGCCGGGCCGGACGGCAAGGAGGACGACCCCAGCGAGGTCGAGATCAAGTAGGGCGCAGCGCCGGGCGGGCTTCGTCTTGCCCGCCGCCGGGATCGAGCCCGGCCGGGCGCGTCACTCGCACCAGTCGGCGTCCGCCGCATCCCGCCCACCGCGCACCGCCAGCCCGCGCGCGACCATCGCGTCGCCGAGGTACTCCGTCCCCTCCTCCGAAACCCGCCGCACCCGGCGCAGTTCGCGCCCGAAGCGATCGCGCGGCGGGTCGTCCCCGCCGTTCCATTCGAAGGCGCCGGCGCCGAGCCATTCGTGGAGCGCCGACCGCGCCCTTTCGGCGAGCACCCGCTCGCGCTCGCACGCCCCGTCCCGCTCGGGCGCATCGAACCCGGTCAGGCGGATGCGGCGGGACTCCTCGCCTTCGAACAGGATCACCGTGTCGCCGTCGATCACGCAGCCGCCCGCGCCGGCCTCGCGCTCTCCGCACAGGGCGAAGCGCGTGTCGACCGTCACCCATCCGCGCTCCTGCAGCACCGGACGCACGCCGAACCACCACGCCGCCATGACGATCCCGAGCAGGGCGGGCACGCGCCACAGCATCCACCACGTCAGCATCCGGGGCGAAGGCCCGGAGCGGGTCCGGCGCAGGCGGGAACGAAAGCGGCGGGGCGGCATGATTCGCGAGGGCCTAGCACCGCGCGCGGGCCTGCGCCACTCGCCCGCCCCGGCCGCCGCGCATCCATCCGCGCTATGCACGCGCCGCGCGAGCGGCTAGGGGGCGCTCCTCGCGAAAGGGAGTCGATGAGATGAGCGGGACCGATCTCGCCCAGAACCTGTCCAAGGCCGAAGTGCTGATCGAGGCCCTGCCCTATTTCCAGCGCTATGCCGGGCGTACCTTCGTCGTGAAGTACGGCGGCCACGCGATGGGCGACAGGGAGGCCGCGCGCGACTTTGCCGAGGACATCGTGCTGCTGAAGGCGGTCGGCATCAACCCGGTGGTGGTGCACGGCGGCGGCCCGCAGATCGGCGAGATGCTGAAGCGGCTCGGGGTGGAGAGCACCTTCGTCGACGGGTTGCGCGTGACCGACGAGGCGACCGCCAAGGTCGCCGAAATGGTGCTGTCGGGCGCGATCAACAAGGAACTGGTCGGCTGGCTCGCGGCGGCGGGGGGCAAGGCGATCGGCCTGTCGGGCAAGGACGGCGGGCTCGTCACCGCGCGCAAGGTCGAACGCACGACGAAGGACCCCGAAAGCCTGATCGAAAGCGTGGTCGATCTCGGCTTCGTCGGCGAGCCCGAGGCGGTCGACACCAGCGTGATCGACACCGCGGTCGCCGCCGGGATGATCCCGGTGATCGCGCCGATCGCCGCGGGCGCGGACGGGGCGACCTACAACATCAACGCCGACACCATGGCGGGCGCGATCGCGGCGGCGCTGGGCGCGGCGCGGCTGTTCCTGCTGACCGACGTTTCGGGCGTGCTCGATGCGGCGGGCGAGCTGCTGTCCGACCTCACCCCTGCGAACATCGCAGCCCTGCGCGAAGAGGGCACGATCAGGGGCGGCATGGTGCCCAAGCTCGAGACCTGCGTCGCCGCGGTCGAGGCGGGCTGCGAGGCGGCGGTGGTGCTCGACGGGCGGGTGCCGCACGCCATGCTGATCGAATTCTTCACCGCGCGCGGAGCCGGAACGCTGGTGCGCGCCGGGGCCAATCCCTAGTTAGGGGCGCATCTCCCCTTTCGCGGCACCGGCACAAGCTGTATTGCCCTTGCAACACGCTTCTCGAGCGGCGATCACCAGCGCAAGCAGGCGCACCAGACGGACAACAGGCAGGCCCATGCAAGGATTACTCGCAGTCTACGACATCATCTCGATCCTCACGAGCGCGCTCGTGATGATGATCATCATCCAGTTCGTGATCGGGCTGCTCTTCGCGTTCAACGTGGTGAGCCCCTCGAACCAGTTCCTGATGGCGTTCTACACCTCGATCAACAACCTGCTCGACCCGATCCTGCGGCCGATCCGCAAGGTGATGCCGGACACGGGCACGATCGACTTTTCCCCGCTGGTGCTGATCATCCTGCTGCAGATCCTGCTGAGGATCATCCAGGCGCTGATCCAGAGCGCGTATTGAACCGAAGCATGACGAGAGCGACCCGTATCGACGGCAAGGCCTTCGCCGCGCGCCTGCGCGAAACCGTGGGCGAACACGCGCTTTCCTTCGCGCGGCGCGCCGGGCGCAGGCCGGGGCTCGCCGTGGTGCTGGTGGGCGAGGACCCGGCGAGCCAGGTCTATGTCGGCTCCAAGGGCAAGGCGACGCTGGCCGCCAACATGGAAAGTTTCGAACACCGCCTGCCCGCCGAAACGAGCGAGGCGGACCTCGTCGCGCTGGTCGAGGAACTGAACCGCGATGAGGCGGTCGACGGCATCCTCGTCCAGCTGCCCCTGCCCGATCACATCGACGAACAGGCGGTGATCGCCGCGATCGATCCGGACAAGGACGTCGACGGGTTCCACGTCATCAATGCCGGGCGCCTTTCCGTCGGGGAGGCGGGCTTCGTCCCCTGCACGCCGCTCGGCTGCATCATGCTGCTGAAGGATCTCCACGGCGACCTGTCCGGGATGGAGGCGGTGGTGATCGGCCGTTCGAACATCGTTGGCAAGCCGATGGCGCAGCTCCTCGTCGATGCCAACGCCACCGTCACCATCGCCCACAGCCGGACCCGCGACCTCGCCGCCCACGTGCGCCGGGCGGACATCGTCGTCGCCGCGGTGGGGCGGCCGGAAATGGTGCGGGGCGACTGGATCAAGCCCGGCGCGACCGTGATCGACGTCGGCATCAACCGCCTCCCGCCCGAACCGGGCAGCGACAGGGGCCGGCTGGTCGGCGACGTCGCGTTCGGCGAAGCCGCCGAAGTCGCGGGCGCGATCACCCCGGTGCCGGGCGGGGTCGGCCCGATGACGATCGCGGTGCTGCTCAGGAACACGCTGGTCGCGGCGCACCGCAACGCCGGGCTCGCCCCGCCGGAGGGCGTGTGAGGCGGCGCGCCGCATTCGCCCTGTCGCTCGCCGCGGGCGCGCTGGTCCTTGCCGGCTGCGCCTCGAACCGGCCGCGCGGGCCGTCGGACGAGGTGATCGGCCGGGTCCTCACCGGCACCCCGGGCGAGGCCCAGCCAAGCCGCATCGTCGCGGTCGAAAGTGCCTATGCGAGGGCCGCGCGCGAACGCGGCCAGTTCACCGCGATGGGCGAATTCGCCGGACCGACCGCCCTCCTCCATGGCCGCGACGGCCCCGTTTCCTTCGCCGCGCTGTCGGACGCGCTCGAGGATCCGGAAGAGCCGGTCCAGTGGGCTCCGCGCACGATCGTGATGAGCTGTGACGGCGCGCTCGCGGTGAGCGCGGGGCGGTTCGTCGAACCCGGCGGCCTCGTCGGCACCTATGTCACGACCTGGGCCCGCCAGCCGGACGGCCGTTACAAGTGGGCCTATGACGTCGCCGGGCGCGACGACCCGCAGCCCCCGCCGCGGCCCGAGGCGGAGGAGGGCGACATCGTCGTCACCGCGATGGATTCGATCCTCGGCCTGATCGCGAGCTGCCCGCCCGCCGGGCTCGAGGTTCCCGCCCCGCCCCCCGTCCCGATCGGCGAGGGCGCGGGCGATGCCCGCCTGTCCCCCGACGGGACCCTGCGCTGGCGCTGGGAACACGGCGCGGAGGGAGCGAAACAGGTCGCGGTCGACTATTTCTACGAGGGCGAATGGGTGACGGCGATCGAGGAAAGCCTTGCATCCGGCCCGCTGGAATGATGAGGGGCGGCTCGCCCGCCAAGCATCCGAGGCCTGACACCGCGTGATCCTTTCCGAACTCTTCGTCTCGGCCTTCGTCACCCTGTTCGTGGTGATCGACCCGCCCGGCTGCGCGCCGATCTATGCGGGCCTGACCAAGCAGGCGACCACGGCCCAGGCGCGGAGCATGGCGCTGCGCGCGACCGGCATCGCGGCGATCATCCTCCTGATCTTCGCCTTCTTCGGCGAGCCGCTGCTTTCGGCCCTCCATATCGAGCTGGACTCCTTCCGCATCGCAGGCGGGCTGATGCTGTTCTGGATCGCCTTCGACATGGTCTTCGAGAAACGCACCCAGCGCCGCGAGGAACGCGCCGAGAAGATCGCCGCGCAAAGCGGCCCCGGCCCGGAGGTCGAGGACGTGTCGGTCTTTCCCATGGCAATGCCGATGCTGGCCGGCCCGGGCGCAATTGCGGCGATCATGCTGCTGATGAACGAGGCGACAAGCGCCGCCGAACGGATCGAGGTCTTCGCGGCACTCGGCGCGGTGCTCGCGATCACGGCGGCAGCGCTGATCGCGGCGGGCCCGATGATCCGGGTGCTCGGCGACAAGGTCGAGGCGGTCATCACGCGTCTGCTCGGCGTGCTGCTCGCGGCGCTGGCGGCGCAATACGTGATCGACGGGGTGAAGGGCAGCTTCGGTGGTTGAGTGAGGGGCCGTGAGCAGACTTTCCGCTCGCGGCCCCGTTGAAGCCAATCAGTCGGCTCATTTGCCGGTTAGGTTCTGGGGTCAATTCAAGGGATAAATCAAGGCAAGCTTTTGCCGTATTTACTCAAGCGCCTCCGTCCCCTGGATTTATGGCAGAGGGGCCAGCTTTAGTCTTCGCATAATCCGCCTCTGCCTTGCCCATTTGTGCTCTTCCGGTCTCGATATGCTTGAGAGCGGCTGCCCTTGAGGCGGATGCATCACTGATCTGTCGCTCTGCTTTTGCAAGCTCCTTGCGCGCCCGCTCCAAGTCTCGCTCGGCTTTGGCTCGGGTTCGATCGCTCTTCTTGATGGCTTGCTCTGCTTGCTCGACGCGTGCCTGCCCTTCCGACCAGACCGTGCCAAAGTCACGAATTTCGTTGCCTCTGTCGGATAGCTGCTCGCCCGTGCTTTTGGGGGAGCTACCCGTGGCGCAGGCGCCCAAGGACAGTGCAAGGCCAACCGCGATGATGACGGTTCTCATTGAGGCAACCGGCTTTTGCTTGGCGAACGGGATAATGCTCTTGTTTGATGCTTGAGACATGAAATGCTCCCTGGGTAAGCGGGAGCTCAAGGTCTCTCAGTCGGCGGCGCTTACAAGAAGGATGCCAGGCCGATACAACTTAAATGGGGTTTGTATCTCGCAATGCAATCGCAGTTCGAAGCAGGTGTGAAGCGGAGCGACCCAAGGACGGCTTGTTCCCGCCCGCTTCCGGCATCCGACCCGCCAAGGAATCGCCCCAAAACCAGACGCCGCACACCCGCCGCTATTGCAGGGTCATGATCTCTTCGCCGCCATCGCGGCGGCCGTAGAACTGCATCAGCTGGACCAATAGCTCGCACCGCGCGGACAGGTTCTCCGCCTCCAGAAGGGCCTGTTTCGACGCCGGATCGAACGGGGCGATCTGGGAGACGCCGTTGATCAGCGACTGGTCGTCGAGCCGCTCTACCGAATCCCAGTCGACCGAATAGCCCTGGCTGTCGGCGAAATGGCGCGCCTCGCGCTCGAACCCGCCGCGCTGGGCGTGGGTCAGCGTCTCGTCCTCGTCGTCCTCGATCAGCTCGGCCTCGACCTGGCGGAAGGCGGTGGTCACGTCGAGTTCGCGGATCAGCCGGAAGCGCTGCTCGCCTTCGAGGATGAGGTTGTAGCGCCCGTCGTCCATCGCCTCGATCTCGCCGATCCGCCCGACGCAGCCGACGGTGTAGAGCGGCGCGCCCTCGAGCGGGCGCTGCGGCTGGATCATCGCGATCCGCCGGTCGCGCACCAGCGCGTCGCCGACGAGCGAGCGGTAACGCGGCTCGAAGATGTGGAGCGGCAGTTGCAGTCCGGGGAAGAGCACCGCTCCGGGAAGGGGAAAGATCGAAAGGCGGGTGGTCATCGCGCGCCCTATCCGAACAGCAGCCTGGACAGGCGGCGACGGGTGGCGACCACCCACGGGTCCTCTAACCCGATCGCCTCGAACATCTTGATGAGCTGCGTGCGGGCCGCGCCCTCGTTCCATTCGCGGTCCGTGCCGATCATGGCGAGGAGGGTGTCGGCGGCCTCGTCGCGCCTGCCCGCGGCGAAGGCGGCCTCGGCATAGGCGAGCTGCGCGTCCATGTCGTCGCGGTTCGCCTCGGCCTTGGCCTTGAGGTCGGCGAGTTCGCCCTCGTCCACTTTCGTGCCGGCAAGGTCGAGCGCGCTCTTCGCCGCGCCCATCGCCGGGTCGGCGGCGAGGCGGGGATCGTTCATCATCGCCTCGTAGACCTGGCGCGCCTCGTCGACCTGGTCCAGCTGCACGAGCGCGCGCACGAGGCCCGATGCGGCCTGCGCGTTGTCGGGCGCGAATTCGGTGACCTGGCCGAAGATACCCGCCGCGCGCTGCGCATCGCCGCCGGCGAGCGCTTCCTCGCCCATCGCCACGAACTGCGCGATCTCCTCGGGCGAGGGGCCCCGCTGCTGCCCGTCCGCACCGCCCGCGCCCCCCTCGACCGGCAATTGCGCGAGCAGCTGGTCGAGCACCTGGCGCAGCTGCGAATCGCTCCGCGCGGCCGTCAGGTCGGCGACCGGCTGGCCCTGAAACATCGCATAGACGGTCGGGATCGAGCGGACCTGGAACTGGGCCGCAATGAACTGTTCCTCGTCCACGTTGATCTTGGCGAGAACCACGCCCCTGTCGGCGTAATCCGCCGCGACCTTTTCCAGAGTGGGGGCGAGCGCCTTGCAAGGTCCGCACCATTCGGCCCAGAAATCGAGGATGACGAGCTTCGTCTGGGACGGTTCGACCACGTTCTTGCGGAAGCGGTCGACCGCCTTCTGTTCGTCGAGATTGAGACCCATGCTGGCCAAGGCATTGCTCCTGTCGTCTGGGGGATCGCGGCAACATGCCACAATGTGGTGGGTTTTGGGGGATTGTGAAGCGCGCATTTGCGCTGCAGCCTCGGCGGCATGCGATCAAGCGATTTTTGGGCTTGCAGGGCGCAAGGCCCGCTGCTAATCGCGCCGCCTCCCCGGCAGGGATGGCCATGCGCCCTCGCCTGTCCCGGCGCCAGAGCGGGCGTAGCTCAGGGGTAGAGCACAACCTTGCCAAGGTTGGGGTCGAGAGTTCGAATCTCTTCGCCCGCTCCATTCTCCCGCACCTCCTGCGTATCGGTGCCCGGGGCGACCTTGGGACGATCGGGCCGCGTCCCCTGCCCCGCCCGGGAATGTTGCAGAAATGCCGCACACCCGCGACCCGATGCATCCTCCGTCCGCGATTCGCCGCAAGGCTCCCCGCAAGGGGTTGATTGTGCAGTCGCAGCCTGTATGCGCGTGATACATTATCACATCATGTTTGATCGAGGACGGGCATTCCCATGAAATCCTTCACTTCCCGCATCGCGCTCGCCACGGCGCTGTCCTTCGCGCTGGCCGCGCCTGTTTTCGCCGAGCAGCCCGGAACCGCTGCCGCGGCCCGGCAGGAACCGCGCGCGGACGAGCCGGAAGAGCAGCGCGACGTGCATGATCGCGGCGACATCCTCGTCTCGGCCGAGGGCCTGCGCGAACTCGACTTCATCGCCGGGCAGGACGTGCTGGAGGTCGCGGAAATCCAGCGCAACTTCGCCGGCCAGCTGGGCGAGTTGCTGATCAAGGTGCCGGGCGTTTCGGCGACCAGCTTCGCGCCGGGTGCCTCGCGCCCGATCCTGCGCGGTCTCGACGGCGAGCGCGTGCGCGTGCTGATCGACGGGATCGGCACCGCGGACGTCGGCAACACCTCGGCCGACCACGCGACCACGATCGACCCGCTCACCGTGCAGCGCGTCGAGGTGCTGCGCGGCCCCGGCGCGCTGTTGTTCGGCAGCCAGGCGATCGGCGGTGTCGTCAACGTGATCGACCGCCGCATTCCCGTGGCGGTGCCGGAGGAGACGATCCACGTCGATGCGCTCTTCGCCGCCGACACGGTGGCCGACCTTCGCAGCGGCGGCGCCTCGCTCGACGCGGCGGTGACCGAGAACATGGTGCTCCACCTCGACGGATCGTTCCGCGAGACCGGCAATCTGGAGATTCCCGGGTTCCAGGTCACGCCGGGCCTGCGCAACGAACTGCTCGCCGAAGCCGCCGAGGAGGAGGCCGAAGGAGAATTCGAGGAGGCCGAGGAATTCCGCGAGGCCGCCGCGCAGGAAGGTTTCATCCCCAACAGCGACCTGCAAACCTGGACCGTCAATGGCGGCGTGGGCTTCATCTTCGGCGAAAGCTCGTTCGGGGCCTCCGTCGGCTATTTCGACACGGATTACGGCGTGCTCAAGCGGCCGGGCAGCGAACACGCCCACGGCGAGGAAGAGCATGGCGACGATCACGATCACGACGAGGATCATGACCACGACGAAGATCATGACCACGACGAAGATCACGACGAAGATCACGATCACGAACACGGCGAGGAGGACGTGCGGATCGGGCTCGAACAGCTCCGCGTCGACCTGCGCGGCGACATCGCGCTCGGCGACGGGTTATTCTCCCGCCTGAAGCTGCGCGGCGGCTATTCCGACTACACCCACACCGAATTCGAGGGTGCGGAAGTCGGCACCGTGTTCGACAGCGAAACGATCGAGGCGCGCGCCGAGCTCGTCCAGCGCCGGGGCGGCATCGTCGGGGCGCAGTTCAAGACGCGCGATTTCAGCGCGGAGGGCGCGGAAGCCTTCGTCGCGCCGAACGAGACGACCCAGTTCGCGCTCTTCACGGTGCAGGAAATCGACCTCGGCGGCTTCCAGGTCGAGGCCGCGGGCCGCTATGAACGCGTCGACACCGAATCCGAACCGCTCGGCGTGGAGCGCGATTTCAACCTCTTCTCGGGCGCGCTGTCCGCCGTGGCCGAAACTCCGGGCGGGGTGCGCGCGGGCATCACCGGGTCGCGCTCACAGCGCGCACCGGCGAGCGAGGAGCTGTTCGCCAACGGTCCGCACATCGCGACCCAGGCTTTCGAGATCGGGAATGTCGACCTCGAGACCGAAACCGCGTGGGGCGTGGAAACCTTCGTGCGCGGCGATGTCGGCGCCATCTCCTTCGGCGCCTCGCTCTATTTCCAGGCCTTCGACGATTTCATCTACCTCTCCCCCACCGGCGAGGAGGAGGACGACCTGCCGGTCTTCGTCTTCCTGCAGGACGATGTCGATTTCTTCGGGTTCGAGGCCGATGTCGCGCTGCCGCTCGTCGAACGGGACGGCTTCGCCCTCCTGACCGACCTGCGCGCCTCCTACGTCCAGGCCGACCTCGACGGCCCGGGCGAGCTGCCCCGCATCCCGCCGGTCAGCCTGTTCGGCGCGCTCGAGGCGCAGTTCGACGCCTTCGACCTGCGCGGCGAGGTGCAGTGGTTCGGCGAGCAGGACGAGATCGCGGAATTCGAAACCGCGACCGATTCCTTCGCCTTCGTCAACCTCTACCTCTCGTGGCGGCCGCTGGAGAACAACCGCAACGTCGTCGTCCAGCTGGCGGGCGAGAACCTGTTCGACGAAGAAGGCCGGCGCCACACCAGCTTCACCAAGGATTTCGTGCCCCTGCCCGGACGCAACATCCGGGCGAGCGTGCGGATGTCGTTCTGACCTAGCCTCTCTTATTCACGGCGATGCGGTTGGGCGCCTCTCGGCGCGAGCTTGACGCCACTGCTGCGTGCGGCGGCGTAGAGCGGGCGTGCGGCACCGCTGGCGTCTGTTTCACCGCGCTGTGATCGATGGGCTTTTCTGGTTGAAGGACTTGGCTCGGGGTTTCTGCGGCACTGCCGCGCCCGCTACGTCGGCGCAGGCTTGAGCGCGAGAACGATGGCACGCATCAGATCGGCATCGGGGCACGCAGAGGCGAACGCTACGCGGATTCGGGTGGCGCTTTCCATGACGCGGGCAGCAACCTTGAGCAGCCGCAGGCGCAGGGTCGTAAACTCGGCTTTTGCCAGAGCGGTGGTCTTTGGGATCGCCTGCTGAACGCGCCACAGCAGCCAGTAGGCAGCGGTGTGCAGGATCAGGCGCATCTGGTTGGCGTTCGCCGACCGGCACGAGGTGCGGTCACTGGCCAGCTGGGTCTTGTGCAGCTTGATCAAGTTCTCGGCCTGCCCGCGCGCACAGTAGAGCGTGTCATAGATGTATTCAGCCGAGCCTTGGGTTAGCGATGTGACGACATAGCGGATATCCATGCCCAGCGTGCTGGCCTCGATCCTGGCGACGACGCGGCGCTGGCGGTTCCAGCTCTTCGCGCCGTAGCGGGTCTCGGCATAGCTGCGCAGGACCGGGAGTTGGCACTCGGCGCGGCGGACCGCGCAGGCATCGGCGGCAGTGACGATAACCGGATCAGCGCGCAGCGCGGCGTTGGTCGGCAGACCGAACACGTAATCGACATGGGCCGCCTCGCAGAAGGCCATGACCTCGGGCCGTCCATAATGCCCGTCACCGCGGATGGTGATGTGGGTATCAGGCCAGTGGCGGCGAAGATGGCGCACCAGACGCCGGATATGCCCTGCCGCCTCCTTGCCAGAAGGCGTCTTGCCCGTGCGCAGCAGCATCGCCACCGGCCGGCCCGTTGCCGTGTCGTAGACATGGATCGGCAGGAAGCAGCGCTCCCCATGATGTCCGTTCCAGAAGGAGAGTTGCTGATAGCCGTGCACGACGTCGCAGGTGTCATCGATATCCAGCGTCACCGCCGCCGGCGGAGTGGGGTAGCTGGCGCAGTAGATGTCGATCATGATCCCCAGCATCTTTGCCAGCTCGCGCGTGCTCGGCGCATTCTCCCAGCGGCTCATCGTCGGTTGGCTGGCCAACCCCGCACCCGATCCCGGCAGCTTGCCCAGCGCAAGGCGGAAGCCCGGATCATCGCGCAGAGCGTCGAGATCATCGGCATCCTCATAGCCGCAGGCGATCGCGAACATCCGCGCGCGCAGGATATCTTCAAGCCGATGAACCACCCGAGCAGGATCGCGCGGATCGGCAATACACGCCGCAAGCCGCTGGCAGAGCCCCATCATGCGCTCGGCCTGAGCCAGCACCAGGACCCCGCCATCCGAGGTCAGCCTGCCGCCGTCAAACGCAGCTGTGACCTTCTTGCCGCGCACTGCTGGAAACGAAAATACGGACGCGCTATCATCGCATCCGGCGGGTGTGGTCTGTGGCATATTTTGCCCCGTTGCAGGTCTGGCTTAAGCAACCACATTCCTACAACAATGCAAATGCTTACGCCACTCCCGCCAACCCGTCAGACCACTGCCGGTGAATAATCCGGGCTAGATCGTCAGCGACCAGAACACGAGGGCGATGATCCAGCCCGCGTTGAACACGGCGAGCATGGTCCAGGTCGTGGCCTTGCTCGCCTGTTTGCGTCCCGGTCCGACAGCGATATCGGGTTCCCGCCTGAACAGCCGGGCGACATCGCGGGCGTGGACCAGCAGCCAGGCCCCGCTGCCGAGCGTGACGACCCCGATGATGAAGATTGCGGCCTGCATGGTGATGAGCGGCATGTCCGCCTCCGTTGCAAATTGAAGCGCTTGCGAAGGACCAATGGGCGGATTTCGCCGCCGGTTCCGCAAAAGGTGGCGCGCGGGGCCGTCAGCCGCCGAGCGAGACGCGCAGCACGATCAGCACCTCTGCGCTCAGCGAGAAGCCGAACAGGGTGATCATGGCGCAGACCTGCCGGAAGCTCGCGAGGCGCTTGCCCTGCCCGGGGTCGATCGGCAGCACGTGGCGCAGCAGCAGCGCGACGTCGCGCGCGTGCAGCACCAGCCAGGCCGAGGAGAGGATGGAGGTCGCGCTGAAGATCATCAGCATCGCCTGCACCGAGGGGAGTGAAATGGGATTGTCTCCACGAATGCGGGGCCGTTCCCCTCCTGCCGTCAACCCCGGCGCCGCGATCGCGTTCCCGCCGCGCCGGCGGCCCGGCGGTCAGTCCTCGGCGGCGAAGGTGATCTCGGCGTGTTCCTGCAGGCGGTCGACCAGCGCCTTGCCGAGGAAGGAGCCGGGCGTGCCGATCCCGCCGTCCGCCTCGCAGGAAAGCAGCGCGATCCCCGTTTCGGCGAGCATCCGGCTGGTCGAGCCGTAGCCCGGATCGTACCTGCCCTTGACCCCGTAGCGCAGCGTCTCGCCCTCCGGCATCTCGGCGACGAACAGCACGTCGTAGAAACCGCTCTCGCGCTCCTCCTTCGTCGGACCCTCGCCCGGCTTGGGCGGATTCGCGCCGAAGGGGTTCTTCATCATCTCCTGCGCCGCCTCGGCCATCTTGCGGCCCGCCTCGCCGGGGCTGGTCAGCACCATCTCGTCATACTTGAAATCCTCGCCATAGGGATGGCCGAGGAGGAAGTTGGTGCGGTGCACGTTCTTGGTGTTGATCGGCGCCATGACGAAGGGTGCGGCCCACTTTCCGAGGTCGTCCTCGTGCCGCGGCAGCAGGCCCGAAGGCTGGTCCGGCCCTTCGAAACCGGGGGTGAGCGCGAAGGGATCGCGCAGGATCCCGAGGATCGCGGGCTTCCGCATCGCCGCCTGCATGGTCGCGCCGAGGCTCGCCGCGGTGCCGCCGGAGAACGTGCCCTCCATCGCCCGCACCCGGCCGCGAATGCGCGGGGCGGGCCGGCCGAAACGCTCTTTCGCGGCCTCCTGCGCCATCATCACGCCGAGATCGAAGGGGATCGAATCGAATCCGCTCGAAAAGCAGATCCGCGCGCCGGTCTGCTTCGCCCTTTCGTGGTGCCGTTCGATCTTCTCTGCCATCCAGGCCGGTTCGCCGCACAGGTCCGCGTAATCGGTCCCGGTTTCGACACAGGCTTCGAGCAGGTTGTCGCCGTAGAGCTGGTAGGGGCCGACCGTGGTGAGCACGACGCGGGTGCGTTCGCACATGGCCTTCAGCGAGGCGGGATCGTCGGCATCGGCCACCACCAGCGGCGTATCGGCGGGCGCGCCGATCGCGTCGCGCACCGTTTCGAGCTTCGCCAGGCTGCGCCCGGCCATGGCCCATTTCGGCCCGTCCTCGCGGCTGCCGTAATGATCGCCCAGGTATTCGGCGACGAGGCGGCCCGTGTAGCCGGTCGCGCCGTAGACGATGATGTCGAATTCGGATCCTGTGCTCATGCTCGTGTCTCCCTCGCGGTTCTGCCGTCATGCAGGGCGCGCGGATGCAAGTCAAAGGCGGCAGGTCGGGCCGCGGACCCGTCGGGCAGAGCAATGCCGCGCCGGTCGATGCGGCCTTCCCATGCCGGACATGGCGTCTCATGCACGGTTCGTCATGTCCGCGCTTGATCTGCGGGTCCCGTTCCCGGACCCCGCGGCCTCGCCCGCAAATGACCTGATGAAAGGACGACCAGATGAACAAACTCCTCGCAGCGAGCGCCGCGATGGCTTTCGCCCTCACCGCCCCGGCAGTGGCCCAGGAGGGGATGCCGCCCGCATCTTCGGAGGCGAGCACCATTCAGCCCGGGACCGCGATCTACGGCTCCGACGGGGCGGAGGTCGGGACGGTCGCCGGCGCACAGGGCGACGTCGTGTTGCTCAAGGTGGGAGAAGAGATGATCCCGATCCCCAGCGCAGCGATCAGCCAGGGGGCCGAAGGTCCGCAGATCGACCTGACCCGCGACGCGCTCATGGCTCAGTTCGAACAGCAAAAGGCGGTTTACGAAGCCGAGTTCGATGCTGCCGTGAAAGAGGGCGCACCGGTGCAGACGGTCGACAATCGCTCGCTCGGCACGATCCAGACCGTTTCCGGCAACGACGTGACCGTCGAGGGCGACAATGGCCCCATGACGCTGCCGAAGGCGTCGCTGGCGCTGAACCAGCAGGGCGAGGTTACGGTTCGCGCGACCATGGCGCAGATCCGCGAAGCCATGAGCGCGTCGCCCGAGTCCCGCTGACCGTGCAAGGAAGGGGGCGCCCGACCGGAGCGCCCCCTTTTTCCGCAAGAACCACCTATCCGACGGGCATCAGTCATGCGTATTGCGACCTTCGCGCTGGTCATGTTGCTGGCTGCCTGCGGCAGCGATGAAAGTCCCGCATCGGAGCGGCCCCTTGCCCGCGCGTCGCAGGGCGACCGAGCAGGCGGCATCCGGCCACCCGGCGAAATCGCCTTTCGCGCCGCCTGGGTGGTGCAGTGCGAGGGCGTGGGCGCGGATGTGCGCGAGGCCTCCTGCGAAGCCGATGGCTCCGATGCGGGGCCTTTCTCGTGCGATTTCGCCTTGAGCGACGGCGGCGAACGCAGCGTCCACTCGGCGGAACTGCGGCGCAGCGGCGACGTCTGGGTCCTCGCCGACCCGCTCGACACCTGCGATGCCGCCGGTTCCTGACGGGCGCGCCCCTGCCCCCGCGACCCTAAAGCCTGGGCAAGGTCACCCCGCGCTGGCCCATGTACTTGCCCGCGCGGTCCCTGTAGCTCGTCTCGCAGCGTTCGTTGCCCTGCAGGAACAGGAACTGGCACGCGCCCTCGTTGGCGTAGATGCGCGCGGGCAGCGGCGTCGTGTTGGAAAACTCGAGGGTGACGTGCCCCTCCCAGCCCGGTTCGAGCGGGGTCACGTTCACGATGATCCCGCAGCGGGCATAGGTGCTCTTGCCGAGGCAGATCACCAGCACGTCCTCGGGCACGCGGAAATACTCGACCGTGCGGGCGAGCGCGAAGGAATTGGGCGGGATGACGCAGATTTCGGTTTCGCGGTCGACGAAGGAGTTGGCGTCGAAATGCTTGGGATCGACGATGGCGCTGTCGACATTGGTGAAGATCTTGAATTCGGGCGCGACCCGGGCGTCATAACCGTAGGAGGACAGGCCGTAGGAAATGCAGCCTTCGCGCCTTTGCGCTTCGACGAAGGGCTCGATCATGCCGTTTTCGAGCGCCTGGGTGCGGATCCACTTGTCGGAAAGAATCGCCATGGCTCATGGTCATTCCCCAAGCCCGCGCGCCCGGCAAGCGGTGGTCGCGGTTTATCCGGCGAAAGTCGCGGGTAGCCGGAGTTGTCTTATGTGATGGAACCTGCGGGCCGGATCGCCTAGCCTGCGGTTCGAAACGGATTGGGGGCGCCGGCAGTGGCGAAGCTCGAGGGAAAGAAAGTCATGGTGGTCGAGGACGACTACCTGATCGCGCTCATGCTCTGCCAGTCCTTCGAGGAGGAGGGCGCGGAGGTGCTCGGACCGGTGGGCCGGGTCGAAGCCGCGCTCGCCCTGATCGCGCGGGAACCGCGGATCGACGGGGCGGTGCTCGACATCAACCTTGCCGGCGACATGGTCTTCCCGGTGGCCGATGCGCTTCTCGCGCGGGGGGTCCCCTTTCTCTTTTCGACCGGCTACGATGCGGACGAATTGCCGCAGCTCTATCGCGAGGTGCCGCATTACCGCAAGCCGGTCCTCCCGCGATCGGTGTGCGAGGCGCTGTTCGCCTGACCACGGCCCAGGCGCGAGGCCACCGGGTTTCGTCCGCCATTCGGAGAGCGAATTCATGCTCGAACGATCCGGTTCCTCCGTCGTCCCCGACGACCTTCCCGGCCGCATCCTGCTCGGCGCGGGCGGGGCGGTGGGCGAAGGCTTCTTCGTCGAGGCGGCCAAGGCGCTGGCCGAGGTCTTCGGCGTGCGCTGGGTGCTGTTCGGCCACTATGCGCTTACTGGCGAGAAATCGGCCAACACGATCGCCTTCTGGGACCGGCGGTTGGCCGAGAACAACCGCTTCCCCCTCCGCCACAGCATCTGGGAACACCTGCTGGAGACCGGCGACTGCATCTTCGCCGACCGGCTGCGGACCTCTTTTCCAAAGGACAGCGCGATCGGGCAGATGGGCGCGGAAGGCTGCGTGGGCCGGCAGATCAGGGGAACCGACGGCGCCGTGATCGGCTTCGCCACCGTGCTCGACGACAAGCCGATCGCCGAACCCGAAGCGATCGAGCGTGCGCTCGCCCTGCTGGGCCCTCGGGCCGGGGCCGAGCTCGAACGCCTGATCGAACGCCCGCTGATGGAACGGCTCGGCCGGATCATCGAGGAATCGCTCAGCGAGGCCTATGTCTTTTCCGCCGACACCTTCCGGTTCGAGATCGTCAATCGCGGCGCGCGCGAGAACCTGGGCTACACGATGGAGGAACTGGTGCGGATGTCGCCGTGGGACATCAAGCCGGACCACACCGAGGAAAGCCTCTCCGCGCTGGTCGCCCCGCTGCTCGCGGGGGAGGACGAGGCCATCCGTTTCGAGAGCCGCCACCGGCGCAAGGACGGCACCTGTTACGATGTCGCCGTGCGGCTGCAATATTTCGCCCAGCCCGACCACGTCTTCTTCGCCTCGATCAACGACATAACCCAGCGCCGCGAGGCCGAGCGGCGCGAACGGGTGCTGATGGGCGAGGTCAACCACCGTTCGAAGAACATGCTCGCGCTGGTCCAGGCGATCGCGCAGCAGACCGCCAACGGCCCGCCCGGGGCATTCCAGGAACGCCTGGCCGCGCTCGCCGCGAACCAGGACGTGCTGGTGCGGAACAGCTGGCGGTGTGTCCCGGTGGCGTCGCTGGTGCGCTCGCAGCTCGGTTTCCTCGGGCCGCTGATCGACACGCGGGTCGAACTTGCGGGGCCTGCCGTCGCGCTCACCTCCCGCGCGGCGCAGGTGCTCGGCATGGCGCTGCACGAACTCGCGACCAACGCGATCAAGTACGGCGCGCTTTCTGGCGAGGCGGGGCGGGTGCGGATCGCGTGGGAGATCGGGGAGGGACTGTTCCGCTTCGCCTGGCGGGAGACCGGCGGGCCGAAGGTGCGCGAACCGCGGGCGCAGGGGTTCGGCTCCGTGCTCATGCTCGACCAGCCGCGCTACGCGCTCGCGGCCGAGGCCCGGTGGCGTTTCGAACCGGAAGGGCTGGCCTACGACCTTGCTGCGGCTGCGAACGTGCTGCTCGACACGGACGGCGCGGAGCGCGGCTAGGCGAGCGCGGGTTCGGCCGCGCGGGCGTGGGCGGCGATCTCGTCGGCAAGGCGGTCCGCCAGTTCGACCGGCAGGTCGTGGCCCCAGCCGGGGATCGTCACCAGCCGCGCGCCCGGAATCGCCATCGCCGTGTCCTCGCCCGCCTCGACCTTCAGCAGCGGATCGGCCTCGCCGTGCAGCACCAGGGTGGGCGCGGTGATCCGGGAAAGCCGCTCGCGCCGGTCGCCGTCGGCGATGATCGCGGCGAGCTGGCGCGGCAGGCCGGGGGGATAGACGCTGCGGCGGACCGATTTCAGCACCCGTTCGCGCAGCGCCTCGTCGTCCGGGCGAAAGGCGGGGCTGCCGATCGCGCGCTGCACCCGCATCCCGTGGGCGACGACCGTTTCCTCGTCGAGCGATTCGAGCGGAGCGGTGAGCGCGTCCATCGCTTCCTTCTCGGCCTTGGGCAGTTTCGGATTGCCGGTGGTCGAGAAGATCGAGGTGAGCGACAGCAATCGCTCCGGATGGTGCACCGCCATCAGCTGCGCGATCATCCCGCCCATCGAGCCGCCCACCACGTGCGCCCGCCCGATCCCCAGCGCATCGAGCAGCCCGATCGCATCGTCGGCCATGTCGGTCAGCGTGTAGGGCACGCGCGGGGGAAAGCCGAGCTTCGTCAGCAGCACCTGCCACACGACCTTGGGCGCCTTTTCCCCTTCCATCTTCTGGCTCAAACCGATGTCGCGGTTGTCGAAACGGATCACGCGAAATCCGCGCCCGGTGAGCGCCTCTACCATTTCGTCGGGCCAGAGGGTGAGTTGCGCGCCGAGCCCCATGACCAGCAGCACCGGCGGGTGCGCGGGATCGCCGTGATCCTCGTAGAAAAGCTCGATTCCGGTGTTGGGCGTCGTGATCGTGGGCATGGGCTCTCCTGTCTGGCGCCACCCAAGCCGATGGAGCGGATCAGTTCAAGCCTGCCGTCGCGTCATTCGTCCGGCCCGCGCCAGTCCGGCCCCATGATGACCGCGCCCTGGCCTTCGAGCATGTCGAGTACGCCGTCCGGCTCCGCCAGCACGCGCAAGGGGACGACCGCGACGGTGACGCCGTCCTCGCCCATGGCCTGCGTGATCGAATCGACCCAGATGCCGCGGATCTCCTCGCCCAATTGCGGATCGGCCCAGGGCCAGCACGATCCGAGCGCGATTTCGAGCGGGTTTTCCATCACGCCCGGAATGTCGAACCGGCGCCACGCGAGCCCTCGCGCCTCGATGATCTCGGGGCCGATCTCGGTCGCGGTCATCGCGGCTTCGAGGCAGGGAATGTGGCTGCGCGGATCGGCTTCGGAGAGGCTGTCGAGCAGGTCCTCGCCGCGGAAGCGGGGCGGGCGGATGATCTCCACATCGGCCTTCTTCGCCGCATCCTTCACCACTTCGGTTGCATCGTCGAGCGTATCGTCGTTGAAATCGAGCCTGCGGGCGAGCAGGTCGAACCCGGTCATCAGGAAGCTCGAACGGTCGTAGTCCTTGTCGTATTCTGCCTCCAGCGCGGCGAGGCGGGCGCGCTGTGCTTCGTCGAGGTAATCGCCCGCGACGCTCTTGTCCGGCAGTTTCAGGAACCGCCCGGCGCGGAACATCACGCGGAAGAAATCGCCGGGCGAGAACTTGGGCCGTGAGCGCAGGATCACCCGCTGCGATTCGCCCACCGCCTCCTCGAGCCTATCGGGCCGCCACGGCGTCGCTTGCGGAACGGCGCGGATTTCCCCGACAAGGATGATCGCGCCTTCTTCGGTGTCGATCGTCCACATCGGCGCGCCCGAACGCTGCGCGGTGACGAGGATGGCGTTTTCGGATTGGGGAGCGGGGTCCTGCGCGGTGCCTTGTGCGCCAAGGGGGGCGGCGAGGGCTGCGAGCAGGAGAGCGAGGTGGCGGGTGTGCATGATCGAATAGGTATCCCTGCTATCCTGCATCGCGCTTGAACGCTCCGGGTCCCCGCGTTCGCGGGGATGACAGGAGTTACGGCACCAGCACCGTATCGCGCGGCTCCGCCCGCGTCTCCGGATAATCGAGCGTGTAGTGCAGCCCCCGGCTCTCCTTGCGGGCGAGCGCGCTTTTCACGATCAGTTCGGCCGATTGCAGCAGATTGCGCAGTTCGATGAGGTCGGTCGTGACGCGGAAGGAGCCATAATAGTCCTCGACCTCGCGCTTCAAGAGTTCGATCCGGTGCGCGGCGCGTTCGAGGCGTTTGGTCGTCCTCACGATGCCGACATAGTTCCACATGAAGCGGCGGATTTCGGTCCAGTTCTGCTTGATGACGACCTCTTCGTCCGAATCGGTCACGCGGCTTTCGTCCCACGGCAGGATCGCGGGCGGTTCGTCGAGCTCGTCCCACATGGTGAGGATGTCGCTCGCCGCCGCCTCTCCGAAGACGAAGCATTCGAGCAGGGAATTGGACGCGAGGCGATTGGCGCCGTGGAGGCCGCTTTCGGTGCATTCGCCCGCCGCCCACAGGCCGGGAAGGTCGGTGCGCGCGTAGAGGTCCACCACCACCCCGCCGCAGGTGTAATGCTGCGCGGGGACCACGGGGATCGGCCCCGTCGTCATGTCGATGCCGAGACCGGAAAGCTTTTCGTGGATGGTCGGGAAATGGCGGCGGACGAAGGCCGGGTCCTCGTGGCTGATGTCGAGATGGACGTAGTCGAGGCCGAAACGCTTGATCTCGGCATCGATCGCGCGCGCCACCACGTCGCGCGGCGCGAGTTCCATGCGTTCGGGATCGTAATAGGTCATGAACCGCTTGCCCGTGCGCGGATTGATGAGGCGCCCCCCTTCGCCCCGCACGGCCTCGGTGATGAGGAAGTTCTTGACGTCGAGATTGTAGAGGCAGGTCGGGTGGAACTGCATCATCTCCATGTTGGAGACGCGCGCGCCCGCCCGCCACGCCATCGCGATGCCGTCACCGGTCGCGCCGCGCGGGGCGGTGGAGAAGAGGTAGCAGCGCCCCGCCCCGCCGCTCGCGAGCACGGTGGCGCGGGCGACGTGGCGCTCGACCCGGCCGGTCTCCTCGTTCAGCGCATAGACGCCCCAGACGTGGCCCGCGCCCGAATAGTGCTCGCGGTGGCGGTCGGTGATGAGGTCGATGCAGGTCCGCCCGGGCAGCAGGGTGATGTTGGGGTTCTTGCGCGCCGCGCTCAGCAGCGCGTCCTGCACCGCCCAGCCGGTCGCATCGTCGACATGGACGATCCGCCGATGCGAATGGCCGCCCTCGCGGGTGAGGTGGAGCGTATCCTCGTCACGGTTGAAGGGCACGCCGAGTTCGCACAGACGGTCGATGCTCGCGGGCGCACGCTCGATCACGAATTCCACCGCCTCGCGGTCGTTCAGGCCCGCGCCCGCCACCATCGTGTCGCGCACGTGGTTCTCGAAGGTGTCGCCCGCGTCGAGCACGGCGGCGATGCCGCCCTGCGCCCATGCGGTGGACCCGCCCGTAAGCGAGCCCTTGGCGAGCACCAGCACACGTTTCGAGACGGCGAGCGCGAGCGCCGCGGTCAGCCCCGCCGCGCCCGATCCGATCACGACCACGTCATGCCCGGCCACGTCCGGTTCGCCCGCCGCCGCGCTGGTTTCCCCTGCATTCGCCTCGTTCATCCTGCAGGCTTTGGCGCGCAAACCGGCGCCGGGCAAGGGAAAGCGCGCGCCGCGGGGGCGGTGCCCGGCGCCGGCGGGCGGGCCTCAGTAATCTCCACGAGGTGCGCGCGGCGCGCCGCCGCCCTAGCTTCGCGGTGGATTGCCGGGGCGTTGCCCCTCATCGCTGCCGGCCGGAAACCCCTTTCCCAATCGCGGGGCCAAGACATGTCCTTCCTCTCGCCGATCACCTGCCTCCTCGGTCGCCACGAGCCGCTGCGCCGCTACGTCAAGTGGAACGGGCGCAAGTATGTCGGGGAATGTCGCCACTGCCGCACCCCGATCGAACGCATCGCGCACAGGCAATGGCGCGAACGGGAGGACGAGCCCGAGCGGCCCTGACCGCGGCAGGCGGGCCGGGGGCGTTCAGCCGGATCCGGTCAGCTGGACGAAGACATCCTCGAGATCGGCTTCGCGCGTGGTCACGTCCTCGATCCTAAGGCCCTGCTCCTGCAGGATGGCGAGGACCTGCCCTGCGTTCAGGCGATCCTTGTCATAGGTGATCTCGAGCGAGTGTTCCCCGGTCAGGTCCGAGCGGATGAAGGCCTCGTGCCGGGGCGCTTCGGAAAGTTCGCTCGCCACGGTCACCGCGACGACCTTCTCGCGCGCCATCTCGACGAGTTCGCGGGTCGGCTTGTTCGCGATCAACCGACCGTGGTTGATGATCGCGATGCGGTCGCACAATTCCTCCGCCTCCTGGAGGTAGTGCGTGGTGAGCACGACGGTCACGCCCTCGCGGTTGAGTTCGGCGACCAGTTCCCACAATTGCCGCCTCAGTTCGACATCGACCCCGGCGGTCGGTTCGTCGAGCACGAGGATCGGGGGCGAATGGACCATCGCCTTGGCCACCAGCAGGCGCCGCTTCATGCCCCCCGACAGCGTGCGGGCATAGGCGTTGCGCTTGTCCGCGAGGCGCACCGCCTCGAGCAGTTCCATGCTCCGCCGGCGCGCCTTGGGGATGCCGTAGAAACCGCCCTGGTTCTCCAGCACCTCGAAGGGGGTGAAGAACGGGTCGAACACGATTTCCTGCGGCACGATGCCGATCGCCCGACTGGCGTTGCGGCGGTGTTCGTCGATGTCGAAGCCCCAGATCTCGGCCCGGCCGGAGGTCTTGTTGACCAGCCCTGCGAGGATGTTGATCAGCGTCGACTTGCCCGCGCCATTGGGGCCGAGCAGGCCGAAGATCGAACCTTCGGGCACGTCGAAGCTGACCCCGGCCAGCGCGAGCTTGCCCTCCGCCTCCTCCGCGCTTTTCGCGCCCTTGACCCCCTTGGGCGGGGCATAGCGCTTGACCAGGTTGTCGATCCGGATGGCGGGCTCGGCGGACATCGCCCCGTCCCATGAAAGATCGCGCCCGGCAAAGCAAGCGCCGCAGCCGGGCACGATGGGCGATTGAGCTTGCCCGCAAGCTGTTATAGAGGACCGGCCCATGAACACGCCCCCTCCCGAAGTCCTGCTGGTCGATACGCGCCGGGTGAGCTGCGACGGATCGAGCGGCATCCGCGGCGGCGCCGGCTATCGTCCCGCCGCGCTCGGCCATCCGCGCATCTATCTCGAGATCGACGAGCACGGCTATGTCGATTGCGGCTATTGCGACCGGCGTTTCGTCCTCAGGGGCGGGCCGGCGGACGGGGTGGACCAGGCCGCGCTCAAGGACATCAGCGAAGGGGCCGACCCCGGGCACCGCTGAAACCGGCCGCGGGGGCCGCTCTCAAAGCATTGTTAATCCATCGCGTCTAACAGGCTTGGACCACGCAGGACCAGGCGAGGCCAGATGACCGGATTTTCGAGACAGGGGCGGGCCGCGCAGGTCTTCGCTCCCGCCATTTCGCGCCTTTCGCGCATTTGTTCACGCGCCGGCTTGCTGCGGGCGATCGCCGCCCTGCTGGCGGCCGTCCTGGGCACCGCGGCAGCGGCGCAGGACGGCGACACCAGCGCGAGCGACGCGCGCACCCTCGTCCTGACGCCGCTTTCCTTCGTCAAGGACACCGATCTCGATTTCGGGGGCATCATCGCGGGGCAGTCCTCCGGCACGGTGACGATGGACACCAACGGCAACATGGCGACCACCGGCGGGGTCACGGCGGCCGGCGGCGATCCGGGCCCGGCGCTGTTCTGGGGCTACGGCACCTTCAACCAGACCCTGCTGATCAATGTCGATCGCAACAATTACATCCTCACCCGCGACGGCGGGGGCGAGACGATGCGGCTCGACCGGCTCTCGATCGGGAGCGTGCCGCCGGTGCGGATCCGCACCAATCCCGCCCGCTTCCGGATCGCCAATCCCGACGGCTACTTCGCCTTCACCATCGTCGGCCGGCTGCGCGTGGGGGCGAACCAGACGCCGGGGATCTATCGCGGCGAATTCACGGTCAGCCTCGAATACGAGTGAGCGGGAAATCGGGCCGGGCGGATGCTCATGGCCGGTTCAGGCAGGACGGGGTAATCCTGCGGCCATGTCTGACAGGAACGCAGCCGTGAAACGACCTTTCCGCATGACGCGCGCGATGTTCGTCATCGGCGCCGCCTTCGCGCTCGCGGCCCCGGCCGCGCTCCAGGCGCAGGACGATCCGCCCCCGGCCGAGGCGGAGGAGATGACGAAGGGGGAAAGGCAGCTCGCCAGGCTGCTCGAGGGCAGGGTCCGCGGGGAGCCGGTCGACTGCATCCGCGTCTTTCCCAACCAGCCGATGCGCACGATCGACCGCACCGCCTATGTCTATGGGCGAGGCAAGACGATCTATGTCCAGCGCACCGCCAATCCCGAGGACATCGACCGCAGGCAGGCGCTCGTCACGCAGCGTTTCCGGGCGAGCGAGCTGTGCCGGCTCGACGTCGTGACCACGATCGACCCCATCCTCGGCTTCTTCACCGGCACGGTCTTCCTCGAGGACTTCGTGCCCTATACCCTGGTCGAGGACGCCGAGGAGGGCTAGGGCGAAGGGTTGCAACGACGGGGGCGCCGACGGCGTCAGGCCGCGACGCGCGCCCGGCTCATCGCGTTCATCCGCTCGAGTATCTCGTCCGCCTCGCGCATGATCCGGTCGATCAGCTCCTTGCAGGTCGGGATGTCGTGGATCAGCCCGGCGACCATGCCGCAGGACCACGCGCCCTTGTCCATCTCGCCCTCCAGCATGATCGCGGGATAGACCCCGGCGACCTCGGGCAGGATGTCCTGGATCGTGATCGCGTCGCCCAGTTCCTGTTCCTTTTCGAGCAGCCGCTCCACCGCGGCGTTGGTCATCACCCGCTCGGTGTTGCGCAGCGGGCGCATGACGAGGCGCGTGTCGAGTTCGCTCGCCTCGACGATGGCGCGCTTGACGTTCTCGTGTACGGGCGCCTCCTTGGTCGCGATGAAGCGCGTGCCCATGTTCATGCCCTGCGCGCCCATCGCGAGGCTGGCGACGAGGCTGCGCCCGTCGGCCATCCCGCCCGACGAGACGAAGGGGATCTCCAGCTCGTCCGCCGCGCGGGGCAGCAGGATGAAATTGGGCACATCGTCCTCGCCCGGATGGCCGCCGCATTCGAACCCGTCGACGCTGACCGCATCGCAGCCGATCTCCTGCGCCTTCAGGGAGTGGCGCACGCTGGTGCACTTGTGGATCACCTTGATGCCCGCGTCCTTCAACGGCCCGAGCAGGTCGATCGGGTTGCGCCCGGCGGTTTCGACCACCGGCACGCCGCCGTCGATCACCGCTTTCACCAGACCCGGATAATCGGGCGGCGTGAGGGTCGGCAGGATGGTCAGGTTCACGCCGAAGGGCTTGTCGGTCATGTCCTTGCAGCGCGCGATCTCGTTGGCGAGCTTTTCGGGCGTGCCCTGAGTCAGGCCCGTGATGATGCCGAGCCCGCCCGCATTGGAAACGGCGGCCGCCATTTCGGCGAACCCGACATAGTGCATCCCGCCCTGGATGATGGGGTGCTCGATGCCGAACATTTCGGTGATGGCGGTCTTCATGTGGCTCTCCCTCGAAGGCGTGTTCGCGCCCAAGACAAGCGGAGTTGGGCGCGGCTTGCAAGCCCGGTCTTGGCAAGGCCGCCGAGGGGCGCGCCTGCCGTAGCGTCGCGGGGGCTTCCGGCGGCCCCGGAGAAGCTGTATGACACGTCGCGAAAGGGGCGATGGTGGACCGGAATGCAGGCGAGCGGCCGGGAATCGGCCGCATCTTCGTCGCGAACCTGGTCGCTTGCGGCCTCGTCTTCCTCGTGCTTCTCGCCTTCGCCTTTGTCCTCGCCCTGATCGAGGCGGGCCCCGAGGCGGCGTTCGATGTCCTCCTGGTCGGCGGCTTCTACGGCCTGCTGTTCACGGCGGCCGCGGCGGTGTGCGTCATCGCTCCGCTCGGGACGGTCCTCGTGCTCGTCTTTCTCGGGCTCGCGGGTCCGGCGCGATGGCTCGGAGCGGCGATGGGCGGGGCGATCGGCTTCGGCTTCTTCGCCTTGTTCCTGTTCGGTTTCGCCCCGCCGGGCGTGATGAACGGCGGCGGCGACTATCTCGCGCTGGCGCTCGTCGTCGGGGTCGCGGCCCTCGCCGGGCACACGGCCCAGCGCATCGTCCTGCCCCGGCCGGGACGATAGGCTTCAGGCGTCGGCCGCGCGCCCGATCGGGCCGGTTTCGCAGATGTCGCAGACCACGCAGGCGTCGCACCTCGGCGTGCGCGCCCGGCACACCTTCTTGCCGAACTGGATGAGCCAGAAATGCCCCTCGCCAAGCGCCCACCGGGGGCTGCGTTCCTCGAGCTGGTGCGCGGTCTTCTCGGCGGTCTTGGCCCGCGTCAGCCCGATCCGGTTGCACACCCGGTGGACATCGGTGTCGACCGCGATCACGTCCTTCCCGAAGGTGAAGCTCAGCACGATGTCGGCGCATTTCCGCCCGATACCGGGAAGCGCAAGCAGCCCTTCGCGGGTGTCGGGGATGATCCCGTCATGCTCCTCGATCAGCGTCTCGCAGAAGCGGCGGATGTTCTTCGTCTTCATGTTGTAGAGGCCGCAGGGCCTGATCGCGTCGCGGATCGCGTCGTCCTCCAGTGCGAGCATTTCCCCGGGCGTTTCCGCGAGGCGGAACAGCGCCTTGGTCGCCGCTTCGGTGTTGCGGTCGAGCGATTGCGCGGAAAGCATGCAGGCGATGCACGAGCGGAAGGCGTCGGGCTGCCCCTTCGGCCCTTTCGCGCCCTTTCCGCGGCCCGGCATCGCCTCGGCGAGGCGGCGATAGACTTCCTCGACCTCGTCTTTGGCGATCATGCGCCCCGGTGCCCGGTTTCGCCCATGCGAAGGACAGCGAACAGGCCCCCGGCCCGGTTCCCGTCACCCTGTCCGGCCCGTCTCGCACAGCGCGCGCACCGGGCACCCGCCGCAACGGGGCGCGCGCGGGCGGCAGGCGGTCTGGCCGAGCGACTTGAGCAGCAGGTGATGTTCGTCCATGTCCGCGGCGCTCCATTCGGCGGGCACGAGCGGCATCAGCGTGTCGAAGGTCCGCGCGGTGTCGGCGCGGGCGGGGACGATCCCCATGCGTTGCATGATGCGGCGGTGGTGCCCGTCGATCACCATCGCGCGGCGCTCGAAAGTGCTCGCGTTCATCACTCCCGCCGAAACCTTGCGCGCGATGCCGGGCAGGCGTTCGAGCCAGGCCATCGCCTCCGCCGTCGGAACGTTCGAGAGGTGCCTCAGGTCGACGCTCCCCCGCTCGGCGATGATCGCCGCGAGGCAGGCCTTCAGCCGCCCGGCCGCGACGGCGGGAAAGGTCTGACGGGCGAGGCGCGCTTCGAGTTCGGCCACCGGCGCGGCGGCGACCGCTTCCCACGATCCGTATTCGGCGAGAAGCGCGTCGGTCGAGGCGTTGGAGGCCGCGGTCCTAGTCTGCGCTCCGATGACGCCGTGAACCAGGACCCATTCGGGCGTGCGGCGCTTGTCCGGCGGACGCACGATCCGGCCGAAGCGCGCGATCAGCTCGGCCTGCATCGCGCGCAGGATGTCGCTTCGCGGATCGGGGCCGAGATCGAGCTCCATCGGCGCAGGAATGGCCGAGCGCCCGCCCCCGTGCAAGAGCCACTCCCGTGCAAGTGCCCGGCCAGGCGGGGGTCAGGTCTTGCCGACGCCCGGGATCTGACGCGCGATGAACCAGGAGGCCGGAACCGACAGCACGAAAGCGACGAGCGCCGCAATCGCGATCGGTTGCATCCCGGCCTGAAGGTCCATCGTCAGCACGGCAATTACGGCGATCCCCATCAGGGTCGTCGCGATCATGGGAAACAGGACAAGTGCGATCTTCAACATTGTTTCGCTCTTACGGTCTTGCGGAAGCGACCGCGAACCTGCCCGGCGGTGCAGGGCCGCGCATTGACGGCGATCAATCGGCTGTGGGCGATTCCTCGCGTTCGAACGCCAGCGCGAAGGTCACGGGGACCGCCGGGGTGATCGAAGGCAGGTCCGCGAGCTCGCGCAATTGTTCGATCCCCTCGCCGAGCCCGAAGGCGTCGGCATAGACGAGCACCGGTTCGCTCGAAACCGCCGTCACGCGGTCGGGAGCGGTGCGGGTCACGTCGACCTGCGTGTCGATCTGCCCTTCGACGCCCTTGAGGTCGAGCGTCGCGGCGAGCGGCTGCACCCTCGTCTCCCCGATCGCGAGATCGGCGAAGGCTGCGGGATCGATCTCGGCGGTGACGGTGGCGGTCGGATGGTCGGCGATTTCGAAGAACAGGTCGCGCATCCGCTGGTTGCGGATGTCGACCCCGGTTTCGAGGGTCGAAAGGTCGATCGTCACCGTCGCCGTGCCGTTCTCGCTGACCGAGCCGGCGAGGCCGGTGAAGCGATTGGTCTCGAGCACCTCGCCCGACTTTACCGAGACATAGGTCAGGCGCGAGGCCTCGGGCACGATCCGCCATTCGCCGGTATTGGCGGGCGGGGCTTCCTCTGCCTGTGTCCCGCAGGCGGCCAGCGCGAGGCTCGCGGGCGCAGCGATGGCGAAAGCGGCGGTCTTCGAAATCCGGTTCATGTCGACTCCCCCGGTGGAACTGTTGCAGTCAAATGCGTTCACTGCGGGCCGGTTGCGGCCCTTGCGGTCATTCCCATTCGATCGTGCCTGGCGGCTTGGATGTGATGTCGTAGACGACGCGGTTGATGCCCCGCACCTCGTTCACGATGCGGGTCGCGACCTGGTTCAGGAAACCCGCGTCGAAGGGATAGACGTCCGCCGTCATGCCGTCGGTCGAGGTCACGGCGCGCAGGCCGCACACGCTGTCATAGGTTCGCCCGTCGCCCATCACGCCCACGGTCTTGACCGGCAGCAGCACCGCGAATGCCTGCCAGATCGCGTCGTAGAGCCCGGCATTGCGGATCTCCTCCAGATAGATCGCGTCGGCCTTCCTGAGGATGTCGCAGCGCTCCTTCGTCACCTCCCCCGGGATGCGGATGGCAAGGCCGGGGCCGGGGAAGGGATGGCGGCCGACGAAGGCTTCGGGCAGGCCCAGTTCGCGGCCCAGTTCGCGCACCTCGTCCTTGAACAGCTCGCGCAGCGGCTCGACCAGCTTCATGTTCATGCGTTCGGGCAGGCCGCCGACATTGTGGTGGCTCTTGATCGTGACGCTCGGCCCGCCGGTGAAGCTGACGCTTTCGATCACGTCGGGATAGAGCGTGCCCTGGGCGAGGAAATCCGCCCCGCCGATCTTCTTCGCCTCGGCCTCGAACAGGTCGATGAAGGCCTTGCCGATGAACTTGCGCTTCGCCTCGGGATCGGTGACGCCGGCGAGGCCTTCGAGGAAGGTCTCCTCCGCGTCCACCGCGACGAGCGGGATGTTGTAGGAATCGCGGAACAGCGAGACGACCTGTTCGGCCTCGTTCATCCGCATCAACCCGTGGTCGACGAAGACGCAGGTGAGCCGGTCCCCGATCGCCTCGTGGATGAGGACCGCCGCGACCGCCGAATCGACCCCGCCAGACAGGCCGCAGATGACCTTGCCGTCGCCCACCTGCGCGCGGATCTCCTCGATCTTGGTCTTGCGGAACTCGGCCATGGTCCAGTCCCCGGCGAGCCCGCAGACATGGCGCACGAAATTGGCGAGCAGCTTGCCGCCGTCGGGCGTGTGGACGACTTCGGGGTGGAACTGGGTGCCGTAGAACCGGCGTTTCTCGTCCGCGATCACCGCGAAGGGCGCGCCGTCGGATGTGGCGACGATCTCGAAGCCGGGGGCGAACTCGGTGACCTTGTCGCCGTGGCTCATCCAGACCTGGTGCCGCTCGCCTTCGCGCCAGAGCCCGTCGAACAGGGCGCAATCCCTGGTGACGGTGAGGAAGGCCCGGCCGAATTCGCCGCCTTCGCCGGTTTCGTGGCCGGGCCGGACCTCGCCGCCGAGCTGCTGGGTCATGACCTGCTGGCCGTAGCAGATGCCGAGGATCGGCACGCCCGCCTCGAAAAGGGCCTGCGGTGCGCGCGGGCTGCCGTCTTCGGGCACGCTGGCGGGAGAGCCCGACAGGATGATGCCCCTGGGGTTCAGCCGGGCGAAGGCCTCCTCGGCCTTGGTGAAGGGGGCGATCTCCGAATAGACCCCGGCCTCGCGCACGCGCCGGGCGATGAGCTGGGTCACCTGGCTGCCGAAATCGACGATCAGGATCGAATCCGGATCGGAAGGGGTCGCGTCGTCCTGCATGGCGCGCAGTTAGGCGCGGCATGGCGGGGCTGTCCAGCGTCCTTGCGCGCGCCTTTGCCAGCGGCCCCGGGCAGACGCGGGAGCCCGGGAGCGCCGGAGGCCCGCATCGAAATCGGTTCCCGCAAAAACCCGCCGCCATGTTGCAAAGAATGGAACGATATTGGAGGTTTTCGCATTTGCGAAATGATTTTGTGCGGTGCACCATGGTTTCAAACAGCAACTGAATGCCGGTCCGCGGCATCGCAACCTCTTCGAACCAAGGAACCCGACCAATGCGTTTCACCCTGCCCATGATCGCCCTCGCAGCCCTCTCCGCCGTCGCCGTTCCGGCCGTCGCCGCGCCGCAGGGCACCGACGAAACCGTCGAGGTGCGGATCTCCTACGACGATCTCGACCTCGCCAAGGCCGAAGACCGCGCCGCGCTCGAACAGCGCGTCGAGGCCGAACTGCGCCGCGCCTGCACGATGTCCTCGCGCCCGGCCTATGTCGTCGGCCCGCTGGTCGACGAGAAGTGCGTCAAGGAAGCGCGCACCGTCGCCCTCGCCGAGGTCGAGCGTCTCGCCGCCGCCGAAGCGCGCCGCGGCCGGACCGTCGCCGCCAACTGAGCGGCTTCGCGCCCGCCCGATGCCGAAACGGCCGCCGGACTCGCGTTCGGCGGCCGTTTTGCATCTGCGAAACAAAGGTCTTAAAGATCAGGCGTTTGTTCAAAAGATTGCAATAATAGCAATATAATTACGCATTTTCGCATTTGCGTTTCGCGCAACCCGGCGCCATTCAGGCGCTGCAGCGCGGCGAGGCTCCTCTCTCCTCCTCGCCCGATGCAGGCCTTCCGGCGGACCGAAAACGGCCGCCCGGAGGCAGTCTGCTGGCCCCGGCAGGCAGCCCGGCGTACCCCGCGCCCTGGCTGTCCTTCGCGGCGAAGAGACGGATGACGGATCGCCGAACGCTTCCCCGAGCGTCTCCCCGCGGCCATCCGCCCGCCTTCGCACCGCCGCCCGGGCCATCAGCGAGCGAGACGCGGCCGCCCCATTCCTCCCCCAACCCGAAAGGCGGCCGCGTCTCCCACCGCTGATCCGCAAGCGTCCGGTCGGCCCCTCCGATGGCGGCCGGCATCGGATTTTTCGATTGCGGTAAGCGGTAACTTTCGTGCCAAAAGGAGTAACTAAATAACTCCGCAATGCTATTTCCCCCTTGCGCCGGACGGCGCTCGCAACGGCATCCGCCGCGGCGCGCCGCCGGCCTTTCTTGAAGGAGCAATGCCATGGGTGCCATCAGCGAAAAGATGGTCGCGTTCGTCCTCGCGCTCGCGATCACCGGTACCACGCTCAACACGATTCTCGTCTGAGCGGACCGGCCACGGATCGAACCGTGCGAAAGCGCGCGCCGCGACCTGCGGCGCGCGCTTTCGTGTTTCCGGGGCCTATGCGACGCCGCCGAGCCGCTCGGCCGTCTCGCGCAGTTCGCTTTTCAGGAGCTTGCCGATATGGCTGCGGGGCATCTCCTCCACCCGGTGCAGCGCGGCGAGGCGCTGGGTCTTGCCGAGCCGCCGGTTGACCGCTTCGAGGATCGCCCCCGGCTCGCGCGCCCCCGCCGCCAGCCGCACGAAGCCGACCGGGCTTTCCCCCCAGCGCCGCGAGGCCGCGCCGACGACCGCGGCTTCGACCACTTCCGGTTCCTTCATCAGCTCGGCCTCGAGATCGCTGGGATAGATGTTGAACCCGCCGGAGATGATCATGTCCTTGGCCCGCCCGACGAGTTCGACGAAGCCGTCCGCATCGACCCGCCCGATATCGCCCATCCGCATCCAGACCTCGCCGGTCGCGGGATCGGTCCACTGCGCCTCGAGGGTCTTGTCGGGGCGGTTCCTGTAGCCGAGCATCATCGTCTGCGAGCGCCCCACCAGGTGCCCCGGCGTGCCGGGAGGCACCTCGCGGTCCTCGTCGTCGAGCACCTTCAGCTCGCTCCCCGGGGCAGGCCGGCCGACCGTGTGCAGCTTGTCGGGGAATTCGTGCGCGGGCAGGAGGCACACGACGCCGCCCTCGGTCATCGAATAGATCTCGATCAGCCCGCCCGGCATCCGCCGCAGGACCTCGCGCTTGAGCTCGGGCGAGAAGGGCGCGGAGGTGCAGTATTTGAGCGCCAGGGCGGAAAGGTCGAATTCATCCAGGCGCTCGAAATCCATCAGCCGCTGGTATTGCACCGGCACCAGCATCGTCACCGTGGTCCGGTCGGCCGCGGCATGATCGAGCCAGCGCGCGGGATCGAACTTGCCCATGATCCGCACCGTCCCCCCGGCAAGCAGCACGGGGAGGAAGGCGACCATCGTGGTGTTCGAATAGAGCGGCGTCGAGGCGAGCGAGCGGACCTCGATCCCGGCGCCGAGATAGGACAGCGCGGTCGCGGCGAACTGGCGCCAGCGCATCCGGTGCGAATGGACGATCCCCTTGGGAATGCCCGTCGTGCCCGACGAATAGATGATGTTGAAGGGATCGCCCGGCGCGGGATCGATCGCGGGCGCGCGCGCGCCCGGGGGCGCCATCCAGCGCTCGATCTCCTCGAGCGGGACGCGCTGCATTTCCGCCATGAAATCGGGGCCGAGCTCCGCCGCCTTGCCCGCGTCGATGAAAAGGTGCCGTGCGCCCGAATCTCTTGCCATGCCTTCGAGCTGGTCGCGCGAGGCGCTGGTGGTGAGCGGCGCGGCGACTCCCCCCGCCCGCACCGCGGCAAGGAAGACGAGCGCGTATTCCACGCTCGACGTGCCGAGGATCGCGACCGACTGCCCGCGTTCGAGCCCGGTTTCGACCAGCCGGGCGGCGAGCCGCTCGACGAGGCCGACGAGCTCCGCCCAGGCAATGTCGCGCCGGTCGTCGACGAGCGCGGTCGCGTCGGGCTGCGCGCGCGCCCAGTCGATCAGGATGTCGGTGAAGGACCCGAACTCCTCGGCGAGGCGGGCCGCGATGATCTCTCTCTCCATGGCCACAAGCAATAACCGCCCCGCGCGGCGCCGCAAGACCTCGCCGCGCCCGGGCGGTTTTACCCGGGCGGGAGGATGTGGGAACGCCCGGCGCGGCCGAAAGGGCGAAAGGGCGCAGGAGAAGGACGCGATGGGCAAGGCATGGGGTGCGGCGGCGACGCTGCTGGCCGGGATGGCGGTCTGGACGGGAACGGCCGGAGCGCAGGAGGATCGCCCCCGGCCGGGGCCGCGCGATCCCCTGGAGGCGCGAAGCATTCTCGTCGTGCTGGCCCATCCCGATGACGAGCTGGTGGTCGCCCCGGCGCTCGCCGCGGCGGTGCGCGAGGGCGTCCGGGTGCGGATCCTCTATGCCACCAGCGGCGATGCGGGACCCGGCGTGAGCGAATTCGAACCCGGCGAGGCGCTCGGCCGGGTGCGCCGCCAGGAGGCGCGATGCGCGGGCGATGCGCTGGGCGCCGAAATCCGCTTTCTCGGCGGGATCGCAGACGGGACCCTCACCGAAAGGCCGCGCGCCGAAGGCAGTCCGGCAAGGCGTTTCATGGACCTGTTCACCTCCGCCTTCCTCGAAACCGTGCCCGACACGGTCATCACCTGGGGGCCGGAGGGAGGCTATGGCCACGGCGACCACCGGATGGTGAGCGCGCTCGTGACCGAGGCCCTGCAGACCTTGCCGGCGGGTGATCGCCCGGCGTTGCTCTACCCGATCATCGTCAACGCGCCGCTGCCCGCGCCCTTGATCGAACAGGGCTGGTCCCCCGCCGCGTCCGACCTCGCCTCGGTCCGCGTCGCCTATGACGAGGCCGACCTCGCCGCCGCCGATGCCGCCGCGCGGTGCCACGCGACCCAGTTCGACGAGGCGACGCGGGCCATGATCGCGCCCGGTTTCCACGCTGCCGTGTGGAAAGGGGAGGTGAGCTTTCGCAACGCGTTCTGAAGGCGCCCTTCCGGTGGAAAAGACTTCGCCGAAACGGCGCCGGAGTTTGGGTTTCTCCCCGGCAGCGCCTATATAATCGACATGGACGAAAACACGCCTGCAACACCCCCCGCATCGCCCGAAAAGCCCCGCCAGAACGGCGAATACGGGGCGGATTCGATCAAGGTCCTGAAAGGCCTCGACGCCGTGCGCAAGCGGCCCGGCATGTATATCGGCGACACCGATGACGGTTCGGGCCTCCACCACATGGTGTTCGAGGTTTCCGACAACGCCATCGACGAGGCGCTGGCGGGCCATTGCGACCTCGTCCTGATCGAGCTCAACCCGGACGGCTCGGTGAGCGTCGAGGACAATGGCCGCGGCATCCCCGTCGACATGCACAAGGAAGAGGGCGTTTCGGCGGCCGAGGTCATCATGACCCAGCTCCATGCGGGCGGAAAGTTCGAGAACACCTCGGAAGACAACGCCTACAAGGTTTCCGGCGGGCTCCACGGGGTCGGCGTGTCGGTGGTCAACGCCCTGTCCGAATGGCTCGAACTGGTCATCTGGCGCGACGGCAAGGAGCACTGGATGCGTTTCGAGCACGGCAACGCCGTCGCCCCGCTCGAAGTGCGCGGGGACGCGCCGCCGGTGGCCGGCAACGGCGACGAGAACGGGCTCAAGAAGGGCACCCGCGTCACCTTCAAGGCGTCGGAGGAAACGTTCAAGAACGTCACCGAATTCGATTTCGACAAGCTCGAGCATCGCTACCGCGAACTCGCCTTCCTCAATTCGGGCGTCCGCATCCTGCTGCGCGATCGCCGGCACGAGGACGTCGCCGAGCACGATCTCTATTACGAGGGCGGGATCGCCGCCTTCGTCAAGTGGCTCGACCGCAACAAGCAGCCGCTCGTTCCCGAACCGATCGCGGTCGCCGCCGACAAGGACGGGATCGGGATCGACGTCGCGTTGCAGTGGAACGACAGCTATTACGAGAACGTGCTGTGCTTCACGAACAACATCCCGCAGCGCGACGGGGGCACGCACCTTGCCGCCTTCCGCGCGGCGCTGACCCGCACGATCAACAACTACGCCGACCGTGAGGGCTTCCTCAAGAAGGAGAAGGTCAGCCTGTCGGGCGAGGACATGCGCGAAGGCCTGACCGCGATCGTCAGCGTGAAGCTGCCCGACCCCAAGTTCGGCAGCCAGACCAAGGACAAGCTCGTCTCCTCGGAGGTCCGCCAGCCGCTCGAAAGCCTGATGAGCGAGAAGATGACCGAATGGCTGGAGGAAAATCCCGCCGACGCCAAGGCGATCATCCAGAAGATCATCGACGCCGCCGCCGCGCGCGAGGCCGCGCGGCGCGCGCGCGAAATGAGCCGCAAGGGCGCGATGAGCGTCGCGAGCCTTCCGGGCAAGCTCGCCGACTGCCAGGAACGCGACGCGACCAAGGCCGAGCTTTTCCTGGTCGAGGGCGATTCGGCGGGCGGCTCGGCGAAACAGGGCCGCGACCGCAAGACGCAGGCGATCCTCCCGCTCAAGGGCAAGATCCTCAACGTGGAACGCGCCCGGTTCGACCGGATCATCTCGTCCAAGGAGGTCGGCACGCTGATCCAGGCAATGGGCACCGGCATCCGCGATGAATTCGATCTCGAGAAGCTGCGCTACCACAAGATCGTCATCATGACCGACGCCGACGTGGACGGCGCGCACATCCGCACGCTGCTGCTGACCTTCTTCCATCGCCAGATGCCCGAGATCGTCAAGGCCGGGCACCTCTTCATCGCCCAGCCGCCGCTCTACAAGGTCGCCAAGGGCCGGAGCGAGGTCTATCTCAAGGACCAGGGCGCGCTCGACCGCTACCTCGTCGATGCCGGGCTGCAGGGCCGGATGCTCGAAACCGTCGCCGGGGCGCGCTCGGGCGAAGACCTGCGAAGCCTCGTCGAACACGCGCTGCGGTTCAGGAACCTGATGGCCTTCGTGCCGCGCCGCTACGATCCGGCGCTGGTCGAGCAGATGGCCCTGTCGGGCGCGCTCGACCCGTCGCTGTCGGATGAAGCGCGCGAGGACAAGCTGCAGGCGACCGCGCAGCGGCTGCAGGCAAGCGATCCCGACACCGAATGGACCGCGCGCGTGCTCGAGGACGGCAAGGTCCGGTTCTCGCGGCTGTGGCGCGGCGTGACCGACGTGCACGAGATCGACGGCCGCTTCCTCAGCTCGACCGAGGCGCTCAAGCTCCACGGTCTCGCCATGGCCCAGGCCGAGACCTATTCGGCGCCGATGCGGCTGGTGAAGGCGGGCGATGCCCCGGTCGAGAGCGAGGAGGGGGCCGCGGGCGACGACGCCGAGGTCGAGGAACTGGCCCGCGACGCCGACGACGCGATCAACCGGCCGACGCAGCTGCTCGACGCGATCCTCGCCGCCGGGCGCAAGGGGCTGTCGGTGCAGCGCTACAAGGGCCTCGGCGAAATGAACGCCGAACAGCTCTGGGAGACGACGCTCGATCCCGAAAACCGCGCCCTGCTTCAGGTCAAGGTCGAGGACGCCGACGTCACGGACGAGATCTTCACCCGCCTGATGGGCGACATCGTCGAGCCGCGGCGCGAATTCATCCAGGACAACGCCCTGAACGTGGCGAACCTCGATGTCTGAGCGCGTCGGCCATCGGACCCCGCGCGGCGGCGCCCGAGGGCGCCGATCGCGATGCCCGAACGGCGGGCGCGCCGGGGCGTCGCACGGCGCTTGATCTGCGGACGATAACGGGCGAGAGGACGCGAATGCAGAGCGAACCGCGCCCTCACATGGATCTCGAACAGGCCAGTTTCCTGCTGATCCTCGCGGGCGTGACGATCATGCTGGCGGTGATCGCCTGGCCGTTCGCCACCCCGCTGCTGTGGGCCGCGCTCGCCGCGATCATGTTCCAGCCGCTCTACCGCTGGTCGCTCAGGATCACGCGCGGCGGGCGCAACATGGCCGCCTCGCTCTCGCTCATCATCATCTTTTTCGCCGTGCTCCTGCCCGCGCTGTGGATCGGGTCGATGGTCGTCGAACAGGCGCTTGGCCTCATCACGCTGCTGCAGGCGCAGCCGATCGATCTCGCGGCGACCTTCGACTGGGTCTATGGCGCGCTGCCCAGGCCCCTGCGCGAAGCGGTGGACGAGCGCGGCTGGTCGAACCTCGCCGTGGTGCAGGACCGCCTGCAGGCCCTGCTCGGCGAAAGCGCGGGTTACATCGCCCAGCAGGCGGTTTCGATCGGGGGCGGGGCGCTCAACTTCGTGCTGAGCTTCACCCTTGCGCTCTACGTGATCTTCTTCCTGCTGCGCGACGGCGAGCGGATCGGCGAGACGATCCTCCATTCCGTCCCGCTGAAGCGCGACATCGCCGACCGTCTGGCGGACCGTTTCCTCGGCATCGTGCGCGCCACGATCAAGGGATCGGTGGTGGTCGGCATCGTCCAGGGGGCGCTCGCGGGGATCACCTACGTCATCGCGGGCGTGCCCTCCGCGCTGCTGCTGGCCGTGATCACCGCGATCTTCTCGCTCATCCCGGTGGTCGGCACGGTGGTGGTGTGGGGTCCGGTCGGGGTGTGGCTGCTGTTCGACGGCTTCGTGTGGCAGGGGGTGTTCGTGCTCTTCTCGGGCTTCGTCATCGTCAGTTCGGCCGACAACGTGCTGCGCCCGATCCTCGTCGGGCGGGACACCGGCATTCCCGACTGGATCGTGCTGATCACGACGCTGGGCGGCATCAGCCTGGCTGGCTTTTCCGGCATCGTGCTCGGCCCGCTCGTGGCCGGGCTGTTCCTCGCGACCTGGTCGATCCTGCAGGAACAGCGCGCCCTGACCGCCGAGGCCAAGGCGCGCTATGGCCCGCGCGTCGGCCCGGACGGCCGCGCCCCGCGGCGGAAACGCCCGAAAACGGCGGAGGCGGCGAGGGCCGAGGCCGAAGACACGACACCGATCGGGATCTGAGGGATGCGCTCGCTCGTCCAGCCGGGCAGCCAGGCCGAGATGGTCGGCCGCCTCTTCCTCGCGGTGATCGTGGTGGTCGCGCTGCCGGCGCTGCCCTTCGGCAATTACCTCATCTATCCCTTCATGATCCTCACCACCTGGTTCCACGAAATGGGCCACGGCCTCACCGCGCTGCTGCTCGGCCACCATTTCGAGCGGCTGGTGATTTATCCCAGTGGTTCGGGGGTCGCCGAAAGCTTCATCGCGGGGGACGCCTCGCGCCTCACCCGCGCGGCGATCGCGGCGGGCGGCCCGCTCGCGCCGAGCCTTGTCGGAGCCGTGCTGATCCTTGCGAGCGCCCATCCGCGCGCCTGGCGTCCGGCGCTGTGGGCGATGGCGGGCGCGATCGCGCTGTCGGTGCTGGTCTATGTCCGGTCGATGGTGGGGGTGATCGTCCTGCCTCTGGTCGCCGCGCTCATCGCGCTCATCGCCGCGCGCGCGCCGGCCGGGTTCGTGCGCTTCTCGCTGCAATTCCTCGGGGTCCTGGGGGCGATGAGCATGTTGCGCGATTTCGACTACCTCTTCACCGAACGCACGGTGATCGCCGGGCAGGCGATGCTGTCGGACACCGGCCAGATCGAAGCCGCCCTCGGCCTGCCGCACTGGGTGTGGGCGGGGCTTATCCTCGGGGTCTCCGCGCTGATGATCGGGGCGAGCCTGCGCTATGCCCTTGCCGAAAAGCGCCTGCGCGCCGTGCCGAAGCGCCTGCCGCCCAATGTCGTGCGGTTCCGCCGGCCCCGGCGCTGATTGCCCGGACAAAACGCGGGGACGCGGGAAACCGGCTCAGGAAGCGACCCGGAGCGTGTTGACCCCGCGCGCGCCCCCGCCGGTCTCGGCCGAAAGGCCGATGAACATCGTGTCGACGATCCGCGCGAGCTTTTCCTCGGTCAGCTTGTCGCCGAGATAGATCAGCGATTCGGGCATGGTGTAGGGCGAGACCATCTGGCTGATCAGCGACAGCGCCTCGTCGATCGAAAGCCCTGCGAAATAGCCGTCCGCCTGCGCCTGCACGATCAGTTCGCAAAGATAATGGTCGGCAAGGTCGACATAGGAGCGCACCCTCTCGAAGTTGGCGGCGCCCATTTCGCACACGATGGTGAAATATTCCGGGTCCTCGCGAAACCGCTCGCGCGAGATGGTGAAGCGGCGGCGGAAGAATTCGTACATCTTGCGCGGCGGCGGCAGGTCGGCGTCGAGCACTTCCTCCATCACCTCGATGTGGCGGCGCAGCCAGATCTGCGCGATGGCATCGAAAAGGTCGTCGTAATCCACGAACAACTGCTCGAAACGGGCACGGGTAAGCCCGCTTTCGGCGACGGCGGTGTGGTAGGGAATCTCGGTTCCGCGCTGCTTGACGAGGTCGAGCACCATGCGCGCGATCCTGTGCCGTTCCGCCTCGCGGTGCTGCGGTGTGAGTGCCATGGTCGCCTCGCGCCTTGGTGGAGCCCGTTCGGACATAGGGCCATGAGGCGGCAGCTTAAAGGCAGGCGCGCAAAATTTGTGCGACGCAGCAATCCCGCGAGGCGCGCCTCAGCCCGCGGTGCGGTCTTCGCGGGGGGCCTTGGGCGGGAGCGGAAGGAAGGCCGAGGTGCGGCGCTTGTAATCGGCGTACTTGTCCCCCTTCGAACGGTCCATGCCCTTTTCGAGCAGGGTCACGCCCGACCATTTCGTGAGAGTGAACGAAAGGAAAAGCGGGCCGATGACCGTTGCCGCGGCGAACCCCCAGCCGACGCTGGCACAGACGAGCCAGATGCCCCACCACGCTGCGAAATCGCCGAAATAGTTGGGATGGCGGGTGTAACGCCACAACCCGCTGTCGAGCACATGTCCCTTGTTCGCCGGATCCGCCTTGAACCGGGCGAGCTGCCAGTCGCCGACCCATTCGAAGAATATGCCGACGCCGTAGAGCGCGACCCCGAGCCAGGTGAGCCAGGTCGGCGAGGCGGACGATCCGGCGGCGAGGATGCCGACCTGCGCCGGGCTCGACACCATGAACAGCAGCACGGCCTGCATGAGCCACACCTTGACCAGCGCGGCGAGGGCGAAATTGCCCTTCTCGCGGTCCTTCCTGAGGATCTGCCGGTAGCGCTTGTCCTCGCCCTCGCGCCGCCAGCGCAGGAAGAGGTATCCGCCGAGGCGGAAGCCCCACGCCGCGGTCATCACCATCAGCAGCGTCGCAAGCGGGCCGGGCTCGGCCAGTTGCCACCAACTCAGCACCGCGAGCACGCCCATCCCCGCGCCCCAGAAGGCATCCACGAAGCTGACATCGCCGATCCGCACCGAGATCGCCCATTGCCCCAGCACCAGCGCCAGCAGCACGCCCGCATTGACCAGCAGCGCCTCAAACATCGTTGCGGCCCTCGATGATCGCCCGGGCCTGCGCCTCCATGACCTTGAACCGCTCGTAATCGGGCAGTTTCGAGCGGAACCACTCGGCGAGCTTGAGCAGGTCCTCGCCGTAATTCCCGCTCGGCACCAGCGGTTCGCCGAAGCCGATGATCATGCGCTCGTTGTCGGCATAGGCGGGCACGATCGGCACGCCGGCGGCCTGGGCGATATGGTAGAAGCCCGATTTCCAGCGCCCGTCGCTTTTGCGCGTGCCCTCGCAGGCGATGACCAGCGCGAGTTCGTCGCGGCGGGCGAATTCCTCGGCCACCTGCTGGGTCGCGTTGGCCTTCTTCGTGCGGTCGACCGGGATGCCGCCCATGTCGAGCATGAAGTTCCGCATCGCCCCCGTGAACAGGGTGTGCTTGCCCATGAAGTTGGGGCGGATGTTTTCCCGGTGCGTCGCGCCGGCGAAGAAGACGAAATCCCAGTTCGACGTGTGCGGTGCCCCCGCGATGACGTATTTCCTGAGGTGCCTGGGCAGCGAGCCTTCGATCCTCCAGCCCTTCCAGGCATAGACCCACAGGATGATCCGCCGCACGACGCGCGAAAGCAGCGTGGGCTTGCGCGGCACATGCGCCGCCTCGACCGGTTGATGCAGCAAGTGTCCCTCCCAGAGCCGCCCTTTTGGCCTAACCTTTGTAAGTTACGCAAGGGAAAGCGGCAGGGTTTCAGACCCGGCAGCGTACCGCCGGTTACATCCGGAACACGCCGAAGCGGGGCCGTTCGGGAATCGGCGCTTCGAGGCAGGCGGAAAGGGCGAGGCCGAGCACGTCGCGGGTCTGCACCGGGTCCACCACCCCGTCGTCCCACAGCCGCGCGGTGGCGTAGTAGGGATTGCCCTCGTCCTCGTATTTTCGGCGGATCGGGGCCTTGAATGCCTCGGCCTCGCGTTCGTCCCACTTGTCGGCGTCGCGGTGGACGGTGGCGAGGACGGATGCCGCCTGCTCCCCGCCCATCACCGAGATGCGCGCATTGGGCCAGGTGAACAGGAAGCGCGGGGAATAGGCGCGCCCGCACATCCCGTAATTGCCCGCGCCGAAACTGCCGCCGATCACCACCGTGACCTTGGGCACGGTCGCGGTGGCGACCGCGGTGACGAGCTTCGCGCCGTGCTTGGCGATGCCTTCCGCCTCGTATTTCCCGCCGACCATGAAGCCGGAGATGTTCTGCAGGAACAGGAGCGGAATGCGGCGCTGGCAGGCGAGCTCGATGAAATGCGCGCCCTTCTGCGCGCTTTCGGAGAACAGCACGCCGTTGTTGGCGAGGATCGCGACAGGCATCCCCCAGATATGGGCAAAGCCGCAGACGAGGGTGGAGCCGTAGTGCTGCTTGAACTCGTGGAACTCGGATGCATCGACCAGCCGCGCGATCACTTCGTGCACGTCATAGGGCGCGCGCACATCCTCGGGGATGAGGGCGTAGAGGTCTTCGGCGTCGAACTTCGGCGGGCGCGGGTCCTTCAGCTCCACATCCGCCGCCGCGCCGGTGTTCGCGCCGAGATGCGAAACGATATCGCGCACGATGGTGAGCGCGTGCTCGTCGTTCTCGGCGAGGTGATCGACCACGCCCGATCTCTTCGCGTGGAGGTCGCCGCCGCCCAAATCCTCGGCGCTGATCTCCTCGCCCGTCGCGGCCTTCACCAGCGGCGGGCCGGCGAGGAAGATCGTGCCCTGGTTGCGGACGATCACCGTCTCGTCGGACATGGCGGGGACATAGGCGCCGCCCGCCGTGCAGGAGCCCATGACGCAGGCGATCTGGGGGATGCCGAGTGCCGACATGTTGGCCTGGTTGAAGAAGATCCGCCCGAAATGGTCGCGGTCCGGAAACACCTCGGCCTGATGCGGCAGGTTCGCCCCGCCACTGTCGACGAGGTAGATGCATGGCAGGCGGTTCTCCTGCGCGATCTCCTGCGCGCGCAGGTGCTTCTTGACCGTCATCGGGTAATAGGTGCCGCCCTTCACGGTCGCGTCGTTGCACACGATCATGCACTGCCGGCCCGACACACGCCCGATCCCGCAGATGATCGAGGCGGCGTTGACGTCGCCTTCGTACATTCCGTTCGCGGCGAGCTGCCCGATCTCGAGGAAGGGCGAGCCGGGATCGAGCAGCCGCTCGACGCGCTCCCGCGGCAGCAGCTTGCCGCGCGCGACATGGCGTTCGCGCGAACGCTCCGGCCCGCCCAGGGCGGCCTCGGCGACCTTGGCGCGCAATTCCTCGGCGAGCGCCTTGTTGTGCGCGAAGCGGGCCTTCGCCGGCGGATCCTCGCGGTCGAGTTTCGAGGTGAGGACAGGTGCGGTCATGTTCTAATCCTGAAGAATCCAGCGGAAGGCGCGGCGCAATTCCTGCGTGCCGTCCCGATCATACCAGCGACCATGCGCCAGAATCACGCGTTCGGGTTGCCAGGCGATCATCTGCCGCGCGACCGCGCGCAGGTCGCGGCGGCGACCGGCGAAACTCAGTCGCAGGTCGAGCGGAGCCTTGCCGTCGGGATCGCGGTTGCCGGCAAGACGCGACAGGGTGCGCCAGAAACGCGACCTCACCCGGCGGGGCTCGAAATTCTCGATCAGGTCCGTCAGGATCAGCGTGCGCGAGGCGCGGTGGAAGAAGACCGCTTCGTCGATCACCGCTCCGCGTGCGACGCGCTGGTCGATCTCGCCCGCCCAGCCGTCGGGAGCCGCGTCGCCGAGCACGCTTCCCGCGACACCCTTTTTCGCAAGGCCCTGCGCCATGAAGACGCGGGCCTGCGGAAAGGCCTCGTGCCAGGGCTTCACGAACAGGTGATGGAGGTCGTTCGGCGCGACGATGAACGCGACTGCGCCGAGCCGGGCGATCCCGGCGGCGAGCCCGTCGTGCCAGGCGATCGGCGAATGGAGCCAGAGGCGGCCCTGCGAGAGCCGGACGATGGTCATGCGCGTCGTGAAGGGAACCGCGAGCGGGCCGAACGGCATCCGCACTTCGCCGCCGTCCGCGATCCAGATGTCGTCCGCCACCGGCTTGAGCGTGTCGAGCGGCGCGTAGGGGACGAGCACGCTCATGCCGCCTCGATTCCGCCGAGCCGGCCCGGGGACCCCGTCAGCAGGACCTTCACGCCGCATCTCCCTCCGTTTCCGCACCGCCATCACCGCGCCCCGCGATAAGATAGCGATAGACCCCGACGAGGTTGATCGCGAGGAGCCCGATGTTCTGCAAGCCGATCCCCTGCCCCTCGTCGTTCATGAACCCCCACGCGATCAGCGCGATCGAGGAGGTGACGAAGATCACGAAGCCCCAGCCGGTCGGCCGCGTGCCGAGATTGAGCGAGACGATGAAGGCGGCGACGAGCCCCGCGCCGGACCCGTAATATTGCAGGACGGCAAGGAGGGTTTCGCTCAATGTGCCGCCCCGATCAGCTCGCGCCCGATCAGCATCCGGCGGATCTCGTTCGTGCCCGCGCCGATGTCGAGCAGCTTCGCGTCGCGCATATACCGCTCCACCGGCCAGTCGGTGGTGTAGCCCGCCCCGCCCAGCGCCTGGACGCTTTCCGCCGCCACGCGGAAGGCGTTTTCGGAGGCGAGCAGGATCGCCCCCGCCGCATCGAAGCGGGTGGTGCGGCCCTTGTCGCAGGCCTTCGCCACGGCATAGGTGTAGGCCCGCGCCGATTGCAGCGCGACATACATGTCGGCGACCTTGGCCTGCATGATCTGGAAGCTCCCGATGGGTTTCCCGAACTGCTTGCGCTCGCGAAGGTAGGGAATGACCGTATCGAGGCAGGCCTGCATGATGCCGAGCTGCAATCCGGCGAGCACGACCCGCTCGTAGTCGAGCCCGCTCATCAGCACGCCGACCCCGCCATTGACCGGGCCCATCACGCGATCCTCGGGCACGTGGCAGTCCTCGAACACCAGTTCGGCGGTGGGCGAACCTTTCATGCCGACCTTGTCGATCTTCTGGCCGATCGAAAAGCCCTCGTCGCCCTTCTCGATCAGGAAGGCGGTGATGCCGCGGCTGCCCGCCTCGCTGTCGGTCTTGGCATAGACCACCAGCGTGTCGGCCTCGGGCGCGTTGGTGATCCAGAACTTGGTCCCGTTGAGGACATAGCCCCCCTGAACCGCCTCCGCCTTCAGCTTCATCGAGACCACGTCCGACCCCGCGCCCGCTTCGGACATGGCGAGGCTGCCGACGTGTTCGCCGCTGATGAGTTTCGGAAGATATTTCGCCTTCTGCTCGTCATCGCCCCAGCGGCGGATCTGGTTGAGGCAGAGGTTCGAATGCGCGCCGTAGGAAAGCCCCACGCTGGCGCTCGCCCGGCTCACCTCTTCGACGGCGATGACGTGTTCGAGATAGCCGAGCCCCAATCCGCCCCATTCCTCTTCCACCGTGATGCCGTGCAGGCCGAGCTCGCCCATCGGCTCCCACAATTCGCGCGGGAAACGGTCCTCGCGGTCGGTCCGCTCGGCAAGCGGGGCGATCCGTTCGTCGGCAAAGCGGGCGGTGGTGTCGCGGATCATCTCGGCATTGTCGCCGAGCTGGAAGTCGAAATCGGGGGTGGCTCGCATGGAAATCCTCGGGGTCTCTCTCGATGGGCGCTTACGCTGCCCATTCGCTCTCCCACGGCGCATAGCAACGCGGTGGGCAAAGGCAAACCGCGCCGAGGCGAGGCGGCGCGCGCCCGCTTTCGCCGGATGCGGCGCCGGTGTTTTGACGGCGGGCGGGCTTGTTGTATGCTCGGTCCAGGTGAACCGGCGCGAAGGATAGACGTCTGACCCATCCTGAGCCCTTTCCTTGGCCCGCCGGCACCCCGCCCGCCAGCGATTATTGCAGCGAAGACAGACGCTTGTGCGTCCTCGCCAGTTTCGAACTCGACGCGATCGACGGCGATCCCGAACTCGCGCGGCTCGCCCGCTTCGCGGCGCACCTGTGCGGGACGGAACAGGCGGCGGTGAGCATCGTCGAGGCCGAGCGGCAGTATTTCGTCGCCCGCACGGGCTGGGACGTCGACGCGACGCCGCGTTCGACCAGCATCTGCGCCCACGCGATGACCGGCGGGGCGATCTTCGAAGTCCCCGATGCGAGCGCGGATGATCGCTTCGCCGGGTTCGAGGCGGTCGCGGGCAAGCGGCAGATCCGGTTCTACGCCGGGGCGCCGCTGATCTCGGCCGAGGGCGCCCCGCTCGGCGCGCTCTGCGTCACCGACCGCGCGGCCCGGCCGGGCGGCCTCACCGACCTGCAGCGCGAAGGGCTCACCGTGCTGGCCGAAGCGGTCAAGCGCCGGATCGAGACCCATCGCCAGGCGCGCGAGAGCGTCGCCACCATCCGGGCGAGCGCCGACAGGCTGCAATTCATGCTCGATTCGGTCCCCGACATCGCCTGGTCCGCCTCGCCCGGGGTACAGTTCGATTACTTCAACGCGCGCTATGCCGAAGTCACGGGCCAACCCGCTCCGCGCACGGTCGAGGACTGGCGCGCGGTGATCCACCCCGAGGATTACGAGACCAGCCTCGCCAAGCTCTCCGAGGCGATGACGAGCGCGACCCTGTTCGAGGACGAATGGCGGCTGCGCGTCGCCGACGGGAGCTATCGCTGGGTGCTGAGCCGCGCGGTCCCCTCCTCGAGCGATCCCGCGACCGCGCGCTGGTTCGGGACGATCACCGACATCGACGACGCGCATCGCATATCGGAGGAACGCGAACTGCTCGCGGGCGAACTCGCGCACCGAATCAAGAACATCTTCTCGGTCATCGTCGGGCTGATCTCGCTTCACGCGCGGGGCGCGGCGACGCACCGCGAATTCGCCGAGGTGCTGACCGCCCATGTCAGGGCGCTGTCGCGGGCGCACGACTACGCGCTGCAACTGGGCGAGCATCGCTCGAGCGACCTGGCCGATCTCCTGCGCGTGCTGATGGCGCCCTATGGCGCGCCCGGCGCCGATGCGGTGGTGATCTCGGGCGAAACGATCGAGCCCGGCCGGCGGGCGGCGACCCCGCTCGCGCTCGCCTTTCACGAACTGGCGACAAATTCGGCGAAATACGGCGCGCTCGGCAGCGAAGGGGGGCAGGTGGCGATCCACCTTGCCGAGGAAGCGGGCCGGGTCGTCATCGAATGGACCGAACGCGGCGGCCCGGAAACCCGCCCGCCCGCGGACGAGGGGTTCGGCTCGCGGCTGATGAAGAGGGCGATCGAACGCCAGCTCGGCGGGACGATCGAGCAGGAATGGCGGCCCGAAGGGCTCGCCGTGCGGATTGCCGTCCCGCTCGAGCGGATCCTGCGCTAGGCCCGCGCGCACTTGGCGCGGCCGCGCTTCGGTTCTAGGCTTGCCCGGTCGTGACCCGGTCCAGCCCCCTCCTGCTTGTCGCCCCGCTCCTCCTCGTCGCCTGCGAAGGAGCGGAGGTGATCTCCCCGGCCGAGACGGCGCGGGGCGGCGGGGGCGACCGTGAGCGGAGCGAGGAAACCGGGGAGGAAACCCGCCGCGAAAGGCGGCCGGTCGAGCGCATCGCCATGGCGGAAACCGCCTGGCTGGTGATCGGCCGGGACGGGGCGGTCTACACCACCCAGTTCGACGGCGACGGGACCTATCGCGACTACCGCAACGGCGAATTCCTGCAGTCCGGCACCTGGCGGCGGCGCGAGGACGGGCTGCTGTGCTTCTCGCCCGCGAAGCGCGACCGGCAGGGGGCCTGTTGGGAAACGCAGGGGCTCGCAGAGGACGGGACGATGCCCGCGCTCGACCCCGACGGGCGGGCGATCGAACTGCGCCGGGTGAGTTATCGCCCGCCGCAGGCCGGCGAGACGGGCGCGGACGACGAGGACGGCGGGAACGGCGGGAACGGCGACGCGCCCGACGAAGAGACCGCAGGCTAGGCCCATCCGCATGGACGATATGCCATCCCGGCGCGGCGGCGCGCTGCTGACCTTCGAGCGTGTCGAGCGGCGCTATGGCGATGCGGGCGAGATCGTCGCGGTCGGCGGCGTCAGCCTCGAGGTCGCCGCGGGCAGCTTCGTCGCGCTGGTCGGTGCCTCGGGCTCGGGCAAGTCGACCCTGCTCAAGATGGTCAACACGCTGGTCGAACCCACCGCGGGCCGGGTCCTGTTCGCGGGCGAGGATGTCGCCGGGGCGAGGCCCGCCGCCCTGCGCCGGCGGATCGGCTATGTCTTCCAGGGGATCGGCCTGTTCCCGCACATGCGGGTGGGCGAGAACATCGCGATCGGCCCGCGCCTTGCCGGCGAGACCCTGCCCGAAGACCGCATCGCGGACCTCCTCGGCCTCGTCGAACTCGATCCCGGGATGGCGCAGCGGATGCCCGACGAGCTGTCGGGCGGCCAGCGCCAGCGCGTCGGGGTGGCCCGCGCGCTCGCCGGCGATCCCGAACTGCTGCTGATGGACGAACCTTTCGGCGCACTGGACCCGATCACGCGCGATGCGCTGGGCGAGACGGTGCGGGCCCTGCACGACCGGCTGGGCCTCACCACCGTCATGGTCACGCATGACATGGCCGAGGCCCTGCTGCTGTCGGACCGCGTGCTGGTGATGGACGAAGGGCGCGTGGTCGCCGACGAAACGCCGCAGGCCCTGCTCGCCGGGGAAGGGGGCGCGGTCGCGCAGGGCCTCGTCGCGGTGCCGCGCGACCAGGCGGAAAAGCTCGCCCGGATGGAGCGGGGGTAGTGGAGGGTTTCGCGGGCATCCTGCTCGGCCTCGGCGACAAGCTCGCCGCCCATGTCGTGCTCGCCGCGAGCGCGATCCTGCTCGGCATGGCGGTCGCGCTCCCGCTCGCGGTCTGGGCCAGCCGGTCGCGCCCGGTCGCGCGCATCGCGCTCGGCTTCGCGAGCCTCGTCCAGACGATCCCGGCGCTCGCCCTGCTCGCGCTGTTCTTCCCGATCCTGCTGTCGCTGCGCGCGGTGCTGGGCGAGGACCTGCCGACCCTCGGCTTCCTCCCCGCCCTGCTCGCGCTCGCGCTCTACGCCCTGCTGCCGATCCTCAGGAACGCCGTCACCGCGCAGGCCAATCTCGATCCCGGCGTGCTCGAGGCGGCGGACGGCGTCGGCATGACGCCGTGGCAGAAGCTTGCCCTGGTCGAGGCACCGCTGTCCGCGCCGTTCGTCATGGCCGGCATCCGCACCGCGAGCGTGTGGACCATCGGCGCGGCCACGCTCTCGACCACGATCGGCCAGCCGAGCCTCGGCGACCCGATCTTCGCCGGGCTCCAGACCCAGAACTGGGCGCTGGTGCTCGCCGGCTGCGTCGCGAGCGCGGGGCTGGCGCTGGTCGCGGACAGCCTGCTCGGGCTGATCGAGACGGGCCTTGCGAAGCGCCGTCGCTGGATGTGGGGGGCAGGGCTCGTCGCGGTCGCGCTGGGCGTGTTCGCCGCGCTCGCATGGCAGAACGCGGGCGAGGACGAGGACACCGTCGTGATCGCCGCCAAGCAGTTTTCCGAGCAGTACATCCTCGCCCAGCTGGTCGGATCGCGGCTCGAACAGGCGGGCTACGGTGTCGAATATCGCGACGGGCTCGGCTCGGCCGTGGTCCACAGTGCGGTGGCGAGTTCGGACGTGGACATCTCGATCGACTACACCGGCACGATCTGGACCAACGAGATGAAGCGCACCGGCAGCGTCCCGCGCGACGAAATGTTCGAACGGATCAGGCAATGGGACATGGAAACGAACGGCGTGCTGGTGCTCGGCCGGCTCGGGTTCGAGAACGCCTACGCCTTCGCCATGCGGCGCGACCGGGCGGAGGCGCTGGGCGTCGAAACCCTCGCCGACCTGGCGCGGGCCGCCCCGCGCCTGACCGTCGGCGGCGATCCGGAATTCTTCGAGCGGCCCGAATGGATCGCGGTGCGCGAAGCCTACGGAATGCGCTTTGCCGAGACGCGCAATTTCTCGCCCACCTTCATGTACAACGCGCTGGTTTCGGGCGAGGCCGACGTGATCAGCGCCTACACCTCCGACGGGCGCATCGCGGCCTATGACCTCGTCGTGATCGGGGACCCGAAGGAGGCGCTGCCGTCCTACGACGCGATGCTGATGCTGAGCCCGCGCGTCGCCGGGGACGAGCGGCTGAAGGCCGCGCTCGAACCGCTGGTCGGCGCGATCGACGTCGAGGCGATGCGCCGGGCGAACTTCATGGTCGACCGCAAGGACGAGGACAAGGCGAGCCCCGCCCAGGCCGCCCGCTGGCTGGCAGGCGAGATCGGGCCTTAGCGGGCGCGGGTCCAGACCTGCGTTTGGCAGAGGAAGGCGATGCAGCCCTTGACCTCCAGCCGGTCGCGCCCCTTGCGGCGGATGACCGAGCGATAGCTCCTGCCGCTCTTGGGATCGTAGATCCGCCCGCGCCAGAGGTCCTCCTCCTCCGAAAAGCCGGAGAGCACGGGGAGGCCGAGGAGCCTGCGGCGGCGCAGTTCGGGGTCGGGGTTGTTGACGTCGCGCTGGTCCGCCCCGTCGGGCGGCGGCACGAGGAAGCGCGCGATCCGCCCGCAGGTCGACCTGCCGCAAGCGCCCACGTCGATCACCGCATCGCGCTCCTCGGTCACCCAGCGCCCGGCGATGGGATCGGCGGCGTTCGCCGGGGCGGCGAGGAGCAGGAAGGGGAGCAGGAAGGGGAGCAGGGCGGGAAGCAGGGCGGGGACGGGGGCGCGAAGGGGCATGGGCACGCCATAGCACGCATCCGGTGCGTCAGTCGAAACCCGCGCCCAGCGGCCAGCGCCGGCCGCAAATGCCGAGCACCTTGAACAGCAGCCCCATCTGGTCGTCCCCGGTCAGCCGCGCGTGCTGGCGCGCCAGCACCTCGGCCTGGTCCGGGTTCCTGCGCTGCAGCGCCTCCAGCCGCGTGTCGATGCCGAGCTGGCGGAGCCATTCGCCCTGGGTCTGGAGGCCCATCACCTCGGCCCCGTGCTTGCCCGCGACCAGTTGCAGCAGTTCGAAATCGACATGGGCGGTGAGGTCCGCCTCGCCCGGATGTGCCAACACGTCGACCTTCTCGTGCGCGCGGATCGCCTGCAGGGTCGATCCCGCGCGCAGTTCCTCCGCGCCGTAATCGATGACGAGCGCCGCGCCGCCCTGGTCCTTCAGCCGGGTCGCGATCTCCCCCATCAGCGCGACCGCGGCGGGGCTCGTCTCGATCATCGTGCCCTGCGCGGCGGTGGTCCAGCTCGGCGGGACGGCCGCGTCCATCGGCTTGTCCCCGGCGACGAAGACGAGCTCGTCTCCGTCGAGCCCGACCATGCGTTCGTGCCAGCCCTGCGCCGAACGGACGAGCTGGTGGATCGGCAGCGCGTCGAAGAACTCGTTGGCCACGAACAGCAGCGGGCAATCGTCGGGCAGGGTCGAAAGATCGTCGTGATGGTGGCAGTCGGGGAAGGCTTCGCGCTGGATCTTCCGCAGGGCGCGCGAACCTTCGACGAAATGGACCGCCGGTTCGAGCCCGTAGCGCCCGGCGGCACGCAGCGCATCGCTCGCCAGCGTGCCGCGCCCCGGGCCGAGCTCGACATAAAGAGGTTGCCGCCGGGTCCCCATCTTGACCCAGAGATCGGCGAGCCACAGGCCGACGAGTTCGCCGAACATCTGGCTGACTTCGGGCGCGGTGATGAAATCCGCCTCCTCGCCCAGCGGGTCGCGGCTGGCATAATAGCGCGCGTTGCTTTCGCCCATGTACTGCGCGAGGCTGATCGGGCCGGTTTCGCGGATGAGCCGGCGGAAGGTCTTGCCGAGTTCGCGCGCGGCTTTCCGGTCGGCGAGCAGGCGGGCCTTTTCCTCGGCCTCGGCGCGGGCTCTGGCCTGCGCTTCCCTGCGGGCTTTTTCCTCCGCTTCGCGGCGAGCCTTCTCCTCGGCAAGGCGCCTTGCTTCGGCTTCGGCGCGGGCCTTCTCCTCGGCTTCGCGGCGTGCCTTTTCCTCGGCCTGCTTGCGGGCGCGCCGCTTCGCTTCCTCGCGCGCCTTCCTTTCCGCTTCGGCCTTCGCCCGCGCCTCGGCCTCCCTGCGGGCCTTCTCCTCCGCTTCGCGCCGTGCCTTCTCCTCCGCTTCGCGGCGTGCCTTTTCCTCCGCTTCGCGGCGGGCCTTCTCTTCGGCCTCGCGCCGCGCCTTGTCCTCGGCCTCGCGGCGCGCCCTCTCTTCGGCCTCGCGGCGCGCGCGTTCCTCGGCCTCGCGGCGAGCCTTTTCCTCGGCCTCGGCCTTCGCCTTCGCCGCCGCTTCTTCCCGGGCGCGCCTTTCGGCTTCCTCGCGGGCCTTCGCCTCGGCCTCGGTGCGAGCCTTCTCCTCGGCCTGCCGGCGGGCCTCGTCCTGCGCCCTGCGCTTCGCCTCGGCCTCGGCTGCGGCCTTCAGGCGCGCGGCTTCCTCCGCCTCGCGCCGCGCCTCCTCAGCGGCCGCGCGGCGATCCTCGCGCGGCTCCCCGCCGACGAGCGATTCGCTGCCGTCCGGTTCGATCAGCAGCAGCGCGCGCGGGCGCCATTCGTTGTCGTTCAGGCCGTGCGCTTGGCGTCCTTCGCCGCGCCGGTCCCGACCGGCTTCCGCGTCACGGCGTAAAGCGTGACAATCAATCCAATCACGATCAGCGGTATGGTCAGCCATTGCCCCATCGAAAGTCCGGTTCTAGCCGCGAATTCAGCAAGTTGTGGGTCGGGTTCGCGGAAGAATTCGTTAATGAAACGGGCCGCCCCGATGCCCAGTGTGAACACGCCGACGAGCAGGCCGGGACGATAGCGCGCGCGGGTCTTCCAGAACAGCGCCATCAGCACCAGCAGCAGGACCAGCCCTTCGAGCCCGGCCTGGTAGAGCTGGCTGGGATGGCGCGGGATTTCGCCGGCGCCGGGAAAAACCATCGCCCAGGGCACGTCGCTCGGCCGGCCCCAGAGTTCGCCGTTGACGAAATTGGCGAGCCTTCCCAGCAAGAGCCCCATCGGCACGCTGACCGCGACATAGTCGCTCACGCGCAGGAAATCGAGCCCGCCGCGCCACGCCACGAAGGCCATCGCGACCATCACCCCGACCAGCCCGCCGTGGAAGGCCATGCCCCCGTCCCACAGGCGGAGCAGTTTCCAGCTGACGAAGCCGTCGCCCGAGAAATCGGTGAAGGCCGAGGGGATGCCGGTGTCGCCGCCGGTGTAGAACGCCGCATAGCCGAGCCGTCCGCCGATGATGACGCCCAGCGTGCAGTAGAAGAACAGGTCGTCGACATGGCGCTGCGCCATCGGCGCGCCGGGCTGGCGGATCATCTTCGAGGTGTGCCAGTAGGCGAAGATCACCCCGATCAGGTAGGCGAGCGAATAGAAGCGCAAGGTGAAAGGGCCGATCGGGATGCCGGGAAAGAGCCCGAGATCCGACCAGTAGATCGGATCGGCAGCGCCGCTTGAAGCAAGTGTCGACAGCACCAGGGGAACCTCTTAAAAGATGTTATGCCGTGTCGGCGCCCGGCGCCTTGCGCGGCTCTTTGGCACAGCGCGTGTTCGCAGGGAAGGGGCCGTCCGGGCCGTTTCGGGAGAGCGGACGCGGGCCGTCTTACGGAATGAGCCGGCAGTCGCCCCCCCCCCCCCCACGGCAGCCGACGCGAATTTGGGATCGAGAGGAGAGGTTTTCGCACATGCCCACACAGCTGGACAATGCGCTCGAGGCAATCATCGGCGAACTGACCAAGGACGGTCAGCCCTTCGCCACCGTGCCGTTCGAACGCGACGGGATCACCATGCCCGCCTTCGCCGGCGCCCCGCCGAGCCTGGCGCATTATTTCGCCCATTTCTGCAACGAACACAAGGACGTGCCCTTCCTCGTCGACGGCGACGTGCGGCTGACCTTCGGCCAGAGCTGGGCGGCGGCGACCTGCGTCGCGGAAAGCCTGGTGCGCGATCACGGCATTGCAAACGGCGACCGGGTCGGCATCGCCGCGCGCAATTCGGCCAACTGGATCATCGCCTACATGGGCACGATCATGGCGGGCGGCTGCGCGACGCTGCTCAACGGCTTCTGGTCGGGCGATGAGCTCGCCTACGGCATCCGCCTCGCCGAATGCACCCTGGTCCTCGCCGACGAGCCGCGCGCTGCTCGGCTCGAAGGGACGGACCATCCGGCGCGGATCGTCCTGTTCGACCACGGCAACGCGCCGTCCGAAGGGCTGGGCAAGGTCTGGAAGGCCCCGGCCGAAGGCGAGACCCCGGTGGCGATGGCGATGCTCGGCCAGCTCGGCCCGGACGATCTTGCGACGATCCTCTACACCTCGGGCTCGACCGGCCAGTCGAAGGGCGCCTGGTCCGACCATCGCGGCGTCGTCCACGGCACGATGAGCTATGTCAGCCAGTCGGCGATGGCCAAGATCCTGCTCGAAGGCCAGGGCCAGGAACTGACCGACCAGCCCTGCGCGCTCGTCGCCGTGCCGCTGTTCCATGTCACCGGCGAAGTGCCGCTCTTCCTCCAGTCCTACGCCATCGCGCGCAAGCTCGTGCTCATGCCGAAATGGGATGCGGGCGAGGCACTGCGCCTCATGGCGGAGGAAAAGGTGACCTATTTCGTCGGCGTGCCGCTGATGAGCTACGAGATCGCCAACCACCCCGACCGCGCGAACTACGACCTGTCGGCGTGCAAGAGCTTCGCCGCGGGCGGCGCGCCGCGTCCGGTCGAACACGTCACCCGGATCAAGGAGGCCTTCCCCGAAGGTTTCCCGCTGCTCGGCTACGGCCTGACCGAGACCAACGGCGTGGGCTGCGGCAATTTCAACGAGAACTACCTCGCCAAGCCCGGTTCGACCGGCCGCCCGAGCGTGCCGATGGTGGACCTGCGGATCCTCGACGATGCGGGCGAGGAACTGCCGCAGGGCGAGGTGGGCGAGATCTGCATCCGCTCCACCGCCAATTTCCGGGGCTACTGGAAGAACGAGGAAGCGACGAAGGCCGCCTTCACCGACGACCTGTTCTTCCGCACCGGCGATCTCGGCTATCTCGACGAGGACGGCTATGTCTTCATCGTCGACCGCAAGAAGGACATCATCATCCGCGGCGGCGAGAACATCGCCTGCATCGAGGTCGAGGACGCGATCTACGCCCATGACGACATCGCCGAATGTTCGGTCTTCGGCATCCCCGACGAGCGTTTCGGCGAAGTCCCGGCGGCGGTCTTCAACGTCAAGGAAGGGCGCGAGCCGCTGAGCCCGGCGGCCCTGCGCGAATTCCTGCTCGGCCGAATCGCGCCGTTCAAGGTCCCGCTCGAGGAGCACATCTGGATCGCGACCGAGAGCCTCCCGCGGCTCGGCACGCAGAAAATCGACAAGCGCACCGTCCGCGCGATGTTTGCAACCCAGCGGGTCGCTGCCTAGATCGGGGGCGTGGCCCGACCCGATCCCAACCCGACGCAGCCGGGGACGCCGTGACCGCACCGCGCGTCCCCGGCCAGCGCGCCATCATCGACCGCCGCGAGCTTGCCGAGCGGATCGCGGCGCTCGCCGATGAGCACGGCGCCCGGGCGCGGCCGGAGGTGGTCGAAGCCCTGCGCGGCGCGCTCGACAGGGGCCGTGCCGAGCTCGCCCGGCGGCTCGCGGAAAAGCCTTCGGCCGGGCATGAATGCACCGCGGGCCATGCCTTCCTGATCGACCAGCTGCTGCGGGTGATCCACGATTACGTGATCGCCCATGTCTATCCCGTCCCCAACGCGACCTCGGGCGAACGGCTCGCGATCCTCGCGGTCGGGGGGTACGGGCGGGCCGAGATGGCGCCGCATTCCGACGTCGACATCGCCTTCATCACCCCCATGCGCCGCGCGCCGTGGTGCGAGCAGGTGATCGAGGCGATGCTCTACATCCTGTGGGACCTCGGCCTCAAGGTCGGCCATTCCTCGCGCACCATCCCCGACACGGTCCGGCAGGCGCGCGAGGACCTCACCATCCGCACCGCCCTGCTCGAAGGGCGGCTGGTGTGGGGCGACGGCGGGCTTTACGAGGAACTGCGCCAGCGGTTCTGGCAGGACGTCGCGCGCGGGACCGAACGCGATTTCCTGACCCGCAAGCTCGCCGAACGCAGCCAGCGGCACAAGCGGATGGGCGATTCGCGCTATGTCGTCGAACCCAACGTGAAGGACGGCAAGGGCGGTCTGCGCGACCTCCAGACGCTCTACTGGATCGGCAAGTACATGCACCGCGTGGAAACCGCCTCGCAACTGGTCGACGTCGGCCTTTTCAGCGCCTCCGAATATCGCAGCTTCCGCCGGGCCGAGCGCTTCCTGCTCGCCGTGCGGTGCCACATGCACGTCATCACGGGGCGGGCGGAGGACCGGCTCACCTTCGACCTGCAGCGCGAGGTCGCGGCGGCGATGAATTTCGCCGAGCGCCCGGGCAAGAGCGCGGTCGAGCGGTTCATGCAGTACTATTTCATGCAGATGAAGCGCGTGGGAACGCTCACGGGCATCTTCCTCGCCCATATTGACGACGAATTCGCGCGCAAGGCGACGCGCAGCGGCTTTTTCGCCGGCTGGACCCAGCGCCCGCGCAAGCTGAAGGGCTACACGGTCGAGGCCGGCCGCATCCGCGCGCCGGGGGAGGACTGGTTCGCGCAGGACCCGGTGCGGCTGGTCGAGATCTTCCAGCTGGCCGAGGCCGAGGGGCTCGAGATCCACCCGCAGACCCTGCGCCAGATCGACCGCGACGCGAAGCGGATCGACGCGGGCGTGCGCGAGAACCGCCAGGCCAACTCGCTGTTCCTCGACCTGCTCGCCGGGCGCCGGGATCCCGAAACCGCGCTCAGGTGGATGAACGAGGCGGGGGTGTTCGGCCGGTTCGTGCCCGATTTCGGGCGGGTCAACGCGCAGATGCAGTTCGACATGTACCACCACTACACGGTCGACGAGCACACGATCCGCGCGATCGGCCTGCTCAGCGAGATCGAGCGCGGCCTGCTCGAGAAAGACCATCCGCGCGCCACGCGCGAGATCGGCAAGGTTTCCTCGCGCCGGGCGCTGTTCGTGGCGGTGCTGCTGCACGACATCGCCAAGGGGCGCGGCGGCGACCATTCGGTGCTCGGCGCGGAGGTCGCGCACCGGCTCTGCCCGCGCCTGGGTCTGGACGGGAAGGAGACCGAGCTCGTCGCCTGGCTGGTGCTGAACCATCTGTTGATGAGCCGGGTGGCGCAGAAGCGCGATCTCACCGATCCCAAGACGATCGAGGATTTCGCGGGCGAGGTGCGAACCCTCGACCGCCTGCGCAATCTCGCGATCCTGACCGCGGTCGACATCCGCGCGGTCGGCCCGGGCGTGTGGAACAGCTGGAAGGGGCAGCTGCTGGGCGAACTCTACGATGCCACCGCCGAACGCCTCCGGCTCGGCCACAAGGAAAAGGGCCGCGCGCAACGGGTCGCGGCGAAGAAGGACGCGGTCCGCGCGCTGCTGGGCCTGCGCGCCGGCCTGGTCGACGAGGTCGGGTCCAAGCTGGGCGATGCCTACTGGATCGCAGAGCCCGACGACATCGCGATGCGCAACCTCGTGCAGTACGCCGAGGCGAGGGCGATCGAGGACCGCCTTTCGATCCATTGCGAGGTGGACGAGGACCGCGGCGCGACCCTCGTCAGCGTGATCGCCCCGGACCACCCCGGCCTGTTCTACCGCATGGCGGGCGGCATCCACCTTGCGGGCGCGAACATCATCGATGCGCGCATCCACACCACGGCTTCGGGCTATGCGATCGACAATTTCCTCGTCCAGGACCAGCACGGCGGCCCGTTCCGCGAGGACGCGCAGATCGAACGTCTGAAGAAGGGCATTCGCGACGCGCTCGCCGGGACCGGCAGCCTCGTGCCCAGGCTCGCCGCGCGCCCGCTCGCCCATTCGCGGGCCAAGGCCTTCCACGTCGCCCCGCGGGTCGATTTCGACAATTCGGCGAGCAACCGCTTCACCGTGATCGAGGTCACCGCGCGCGACCGGCCGGCCCTGCTCAATCGGCTCGCCCATGCGCTCTACGAAGCGAACCTGATCGTGCAGTCCGCGCACATCACCGCCTATGGCGAGAGCGCGGCGGACACGTTCTACGTGACCGATCTCACCGGCGGCAAGGTCACCGCCCCGGAAAGGCTCGCCGAGATCGAGGCGAAACTGCTCGAGGCGGGCAGCGACAGGCGCCAGCGCGAGCTGGAACAGTCGGGCGCCTGATTGCAGCGGCTGCCAGCCGGAAATGCAAAAAAATCAAACCTCACCCAGGTTGCAATTCGGAGACGCGGGAGTAATGCGGACGGCCGTTTCAACTGGGAGAGTTGTTGATGACGTTCCGTACCCTCTCGCGGCGCTCGATCGCGCTGCTCCTCTGCTCGTGCGCGCTGACCCCCTTCGCCGCCCAGGCGCAGGATACCGATCCCGAATTCGAGGCGGCCGAAACCGCCGCGCAGGCCGATGAGGAAGCCGATGAGGAAGCCCCTCGCCGCCAGGGCACGCTCGAAGGGCTGAACGCGATCGTCGTCACCGGCACCAAGACCCAGAACGTCGAGAACGTGCAGGAGGTGCCGCTCGCCGTCACCGCCTTCAACGAGAACACCCTCGAGGCCTACAAGATCCGCGACATCCAGGGCCTGCAGTTCCAGGCGCCGAACGTCAGTCTCGACCAGATCGGGACCAGCCGCGGCACCGCGAACTTCTCGATCCGCGGGCTCGGCATCAATTCCTCGATCCCCTCGATCGACCCGACGGTGGGCGTGTTCGTCGACGGCGTCTATCTCGGCATCAACGGCGGCGTCGTGTTCGACCTGTTCGACCTCGACAGCGTGGAAATCCTGCGCGGGCCGCAGGGCGTGCTGTTCGGCCGCAACGTGACCGGCGGCGCGGTCGTCATCAACACCGGCAACCCGACCGAGGATTTCCAGGGCAAGTTCCGCGCGGCGGTCGACGGTCCGCTGGTCGATGGCGGGCGCGGCGGCGCGAACTACACGACCAGCGCGGTTCTTTCCGGCCCGATCATCGAGGACAAGCTGCTGTTCAAGGTCGGCGCCTACTACAACAACGACGAAGGCTACTTCACCAACCTGTTCGACGGGTCGAACCACGGCCAGGCGGAAACCTACATCCTGCGCGGCGCGCTCGAAGGGCGTTTCGGCGACCTGACGATCCGCGCCAAGGCCGACTATTTCGACAGCGAAGGCGACGGCCCCTCGGGCCAGAACCGCGGGCTTTTCGAACGCGACACCTTCGATTTCTCGATCGACGAACCGGGCTTCTACGACACCGAGATCTGGACCGGCTCGCTCACGGTCGACTGGGACCTCGGCCCGGGCACGCTGACCAACATTTTCGGCTATCGCGACTATTCCGCGCGGACCCGCGGCGACATCGACGCGTCGCCGGTGTTCCTGTTCCACTCGAACACGCTGAGCGACCAGGAACAGTATTCGAACGAACTGCGCTATGCCGTCTCGACCGACCGGCTCGACGTCACCGTGGGCGGGTTCTGGTTCGACCAGACGCTCGCCTATGACGAAGGCCGCGAACTGCCGGCGGTCACGTCCGCGGAGTTCTTCGGCGGCGGGCGCCAGGACCACGAAGTGATCGGCGTCTTCGCCAATGCGGAATGGGAATTCATCGACGATCTCTCGCTGCTTGCCGGCGTCCGCTGGAACCAGGAGACGAAGGACGGGGCGGTGACCTACATCCTGCCGCGCGCGCCCTGTTCGGTCGTGGCCGGGACCTGCCCGACCGGCACCCAGCCGTTCGACCCGGCGACCGAGACCGACGGCTTCACCGACAGCGTGCGGTTCCGCAACCTCTCGCCCCGCGTCGGCCTGCAGTACGAATTCGCCAACAGCCAGATCTACGGTTCGTGGAGCCGCGGCTTCCGTTCGGGCGGCTATAACTTCCGCGTGACCAGCGTCCCCGGCTTCAACGCGGCCTTCGCGCTGACCGACACGCTGTTCTTCGACGAGGAGCAGGTCGACACCTTCGAGATCGGCGGCAAGTTCCAGACCTATGACGGGGTCTTCACCCTCAACGTCGCGGGCTACGTCACCAAGATCAAGGACATGCAGCGCGAGGTCAACGTCGCCGATCCGGGCGCGGGCGTGGTGCAGAACATCCTCAACACCGCGGATGCGACGATCAGCGGCTTCGAGGCCGAAAGCACGATCCGCCTGTCCGACTCGCTCGTCTTCAACGCCAATGTCGGCATCATCGACGATCAGTACGACGAGATCCTGTTCGACATTTCGGGCGACGGGATGATCGACCAGGCCGATTTCGACCTGCGGATCCCGCGCATCCCGGCGGTGACCTGGGGCATAGGGGTGATCCACGAGCTGTTCCTCGGCGACAGCGAGATCGTGACGCGGGTGAACTACCAGTACCGCGACGAATTCGCCTTCACCGACGACAACCTCGGCTGGATCCAGGACATCTCGAGCCTCGAGGCGAACGTGACCTGGGTGACCCCGCTCGACGGCCTCTCGCTGTCGGTCTACGGGCGCAACCTGTTAGACCAGGTGCAGGCGGGCGGCGACACGCAGCTGCCCTTCGGCGGGCCGCTCAGCACCGGCGTGCGTCAGCCCTTCGGCAACAACCCGACCGCCGGCACGCTTTCGCCGCTGCAGCGCGGGCGCAACATCGGCATCGAGGCGATGTTCGAGTTCTGACGAGTCTCGCGGGGCGATCGTCCATCCGGGCGATTGTCCCCGCCGGACGCGCAGCAAGGCATCGGGATCAAAGGGGCGCCCCGCCAGGGCGCCCCTTTCGCGTGTCAGGGCTGGCCGCGCACGCCGAACAGGGCGGTGCCGACCCGGACATGGGTCGCGCCCAGCTGCACCGCGGTCTCGTAATCGCCGCTCATGCCCATCGAAAGGCCGGAAAGGCCATTGTCGCCCGCGAGCTTCGCCAGCAGGGCGAAGAAGGGCGCGGGCTCCCTGTCGGCGGGCGGGATGCACATCAGTCCGGCGAGCGGGATATCGGCCGCGCGCACCTCGTTGAGGAAGGCGGGCACATCCGCGATCGGGCAGCCGCCCTTCTGGTCCTCGTCGCCGATATTGACCTGCACGAAGCACGGCACGCGCCTGCCCGCCTTGTCCATCGCCTTCGCCAGCGCCCTTAGGAGGCTCGGCCGGTCGAGCGAGTGGATGCAGTCGAACAGCGCGACCGCGTCCTCGGCCTTGTTCGACTGCAATTGCCCGATCAGGTGGAGTTCGGCGTCGGGCCAATCCTCGCGCAGAGCGGGCCACTTGGCCGCGGCCTCCTGCACCCGGTTCTCCCCGAAGATTCGCTGCCCGGCTTCGAGCAGGGGCACGATGCGCTCCGCCGGGTGGGTCTTGGAAACCGCGATCAGGGTGACCTGCGACGGATCGCGCCGGGCAGGCTTGCAGATGCGCGCGATGTTGGCTTCGATTTCGGCGAGACGGGAAGATGCATTGTCCATGGCCCTGCGCTATAGCGCGACGGTGCGCGGTTCAACGGTCCTTCCCGCAATCTGGCTCGTCTCCGATGCCCGCAACGACGCGAGGCTCGAGGCCGCGCTCGAACGATTGCCGCGCGGGAGCGGGTTCATCTACCGCCACTACCATCTCCCCGGGCCGGAGCGGCTGGCGCAGTTCCTCGCCCTGCGCCGCATCGCGCGGGCACGCGGGCATGTCGTGATCCTCGCCGACAGCGCGCTCACCGGGGCCGAGTGGGGCGCCGACGGCATCTACGCGGCGCCGCGCGCGCTCTGGCCCCGGCGCGCAGGGCTGCTCCACCTCGCGACCGCGCACGACCTCGGCGAGATCGGCCTCGCGAATCGCCTCGGCGCGGACGCGGTGCTGCTCTCGCCGGTCTATCCGACCCGCTCGCACCCGGGCGCCAAAACCCTCGGCCCGGTCCGCTTCCGCCTGCTCGCGGCCCGCTCCAGGGTGCCCGTCATCGCGCTCGGCGGGATGGACGAAAGGGGCGCGCAAAGGCTCGAATGGCCGCGCTGGGCGGCGATCGACGGGCTCACCAGAGCGCCTCGACCCGCCGCACGCGGCTTGACCGGGAGTCGCCGAGGATTCATGGTCCGTTCCCATCAGGAGGCGAACCCGTGGCCAGCCGCGCGATGACGACCCGCAAATCCGATGCCGAATGGCGCGAAGGCCTGCGCCGCAGCCTGCGCCGTGCCGCGCAGATGACCGGCGCCGCCGTGCTTTTCGCGGGCTTCGTCTTCCTCGGCCTCGCGCTGGCGAGCTACACCCAGACCGATCCGAGCCCCTCTACCGCCGCGGCGAGCGACGATGTCGCCAACTGGATGGGCGCAGCCGGCGCCTTGGTCGCGGACCGGGTGCTGTTCCTGTTCGGCCTGCCGGGCGTGCTGCTGCTCCCCCTGCTCTACGTCTCCGCCCGGCGGCTGTGGCGCGATGTCGAGATCGACGACGAGGCCGAGAAACGGACCCGCTGGTGGCTGCCGGCGGGCCTGCTGCTCGCCGCCATGGTGCTTCTGGGCGCGCTGCTCGCGCTGCTGTTCGACCGGCCGACCGGCACGTTGCCCGCGCAGGCGGGGGGCGTCTCGGGCCTGCTCGGCGCGGCGGCGATCCGGGCGGTCGCGGCCCGGTTCGGCGAGGACATGGCGGGCTGGGTCACGCTCGGCCTTGCCGCCGCCTGCTTCCTCGGGGCGGCGGCGCTGCTTACGCGCGTCTTCGCGATCGACTGGCGGATGCTGCTGTCGCTGCCGAACTTCCTCGGCGGGGCTTCGCTCGGGCCGCTCATCGCGGCGCGCCTGCCGGGCTTCCTGCGGCGGGACGCGAAGCGGACGGAATGGGATGACGGGGACGGCGACGGCGAGCCCGCACCCGCCCCGCGCGCCCGGCGACAGGCGCCCGCCCCCGAAGCGCGCCCGCAGCCCGAGGCCCCGCCGCGCCGCGCGCCCGAGATCGTCGATCCCTCCGCCCCGCCGAGGCGCGCCGCTGCCGCCGCCACCCGAGCGAGCCAGCGCGACATGTTCGCCGCCTTCGAACTGCCCGGGCTCGACCTGCTCGAGGATGCGCCCGAAAGCGCCGCGCCCAGGCTCGACAAGCTCGCGCTCGAACGCAACGCCCGCCTGCTCGAGAACGTGCTCGACGATTTCAACGTCAAGGGCGAGATCACCGCGGTCCGCACCGGGCCGGTGGTGACCATGTACGAACTCGAACCCGCCCCGGGCATCAAGGCGAGCCGCGTGGTCGGCCTCGCCGAGGACATCGCCCGCAACATGAGCGCGGTTTCCGCGCGCGTCTCGGCGATTCCCGGGCGCACGGTGATGGGGATCGAACTGCCCAATGCGGAACGGCAGATGGTGTCCTTGAAGGAACTTGCCGCCTGCGCCGCCTTCGTCGAGGCCAAGGGCAACCTGCCCATCATCCTCGGCAAGGACATCGCGGGCGAACCGGTCATCGCCGACCTTGCCGCCATGCCCCACCTGCTGGTCGCCGGGACGACCGGATCGGGCAAGTCGGTCGGGCTGAACTGCATCCTGCTCTCGCTGCTCTACACCTTCACCCCGGCCGAGTGCCGGCTGATCCTGATCGATCCCAAGGTGCTGGAACTGAAGAGCTACGACGACATCCCGCACCTGCTCTCCCCCGTCGTGACCGAGCCGCACAAGTCGGTGCGCGCGCTCAAGTGGGCGGTCGAGGAGATGGAGCGGCGCTACCGCATGATGAGCTCGATCAATTCGCGCAACATCAATTCCTTCAACGAAAAGGTCCGCGCCGCGATCGCCAAGGGCAAGCCACTGGGCCGCCGCGTGCAGGCGGGCTTCGACCCCGAGACCGGCGACGAGATCTACGAGGAGGAACAGCTCGATTACGAACCCCTGCCGCAGATCGTCCTGATCGTCGACGAACTCGCCGACCTCATGGTGACCGTGGGCAAGGAGATCGAGGTCCTGATCCAGCGGCTCAGCCAGAAAAGCCGCGCGGCGGGCATCCACCTCATCATGGCGACGCAGCGACCCTCGGTCGACGTCATCACCGGCGTCATCAAGGCGAACCTGCCGACCCGCATCAGCTTCAAGGTGACGAGCCGCATCGACAGCCGCACCATCCTCGGCGAACAGGGCGCGGAGCAGCTGCTGGGCAAGGGCGACATGCTCTACAAGCCGAACACCGGCGCGATGGTGCGCGTCCACGGGCCGTTCGTCAGCGACGAGGAGGTCGAGCGCGTGGCCGATTTCTGGCGCGCGCAGGGAAGCCCGCAATATGTCGATGCCGTCACGGAAGAGCCCGAGGACGGTTTCGGCCTCGGCTTCGAGGACGAACTGACCGCGTCCGACAACCCCGAAGAGCGCAAGTACCGCCAGGCCTGCCAGATCGTGATCGAGAACCAGAAGGCGAGCGGCTCGTGGCTCCAGCGCCAGATGGGCGTGGGCTACAACACCGCGGCGAAGTGGATCGAACGGATGGAGAGCGAAGGCCTCGTGGGTCCTGCCAACCATGTCGGTCGGCGCGAGATCTTCCGCGACCAGGACGGCAACCCGCTCTAGCTTCGCCCCCCGCCGCCGCCTTGCGGCTCCGGCAGCGCGCGGGCGATGCACAAATGCCACGTCACGCAATTGTAAGCCGGACGTCATCGAGCCGACACTTCGCAGTCGCAGCATCGTCATTGTGCAGTGCCACGGGGACCCCGGTTCCCCTTTAACTGCAAGGATGCTTCTCCATGCTCCGCACGACTTTCCGGCACGCCGCCCCGGCACGTTCCGTCTCGCTCCTCGCACTCGCCGCGTCGCTGACCGCGCTGCCCCAGGCGGCCATCGCCCAGGACGCCCCGGACGCCGAAACCGCCGAGGACGGCAACCGGGGCAACCAGATCATCGTCACCGCGCAGAAGGTGGAGCAGCGCGCGCTCGACGTGCCGATCACCATTTCCGCGACCAGCGGCGAACGGATCGAGGAACTCGGCGTCACCGATCTCGACGAGCTTTCGAACTACGTCCCCGGCCTCAACATCCAGGAACAGAGCGCCAACAACCCCGGCATCGTGATCCGCGGGATCACCTCGGACTCGGGCTCGGCCCAGCAGGGCCCGCGCGTCACGCTCTATTACAACGGCGTCGACATCTCGCGTTCGCGCGGCTCCTACCAGGCGATCTACGACCTCGAGCGGGTCGAGGTGATCAAGGGCCCGCAGGCGACCCTGTTCGGCACGGCCAGCGCGGTCGGCGCGATCAGCCTCGTCTCGGCAAAGCCGCGCGAAGGTTTCTCGGGCGAGATCCGCGGCGGCTACGGCAATTTCAACCAGACCCTGCTCGGCGGGCACATCAACGCGGGCTCCGACGTGCTGGCGGGCCGCATCGCGTTCGAATGGCGCACCCGCGACGGCTATGTCGAAAACCTCAGCCCGAATCAGGAAGAGGACCTCTACGCGCAGGACCAGCTCGGCGTGCGCGGCTCGCTGCGCTACACCCCGAACGCGGACGTGACGGTGGACCTCATCGCCACCTACGACCAGCAGAGGAACGGCGGCACGCCCTTCATCTCGGGCTTCTTCCCCGCCTTCGCCGGTGCGCCGGGCGGCCCGGCCAATGCGTTCGAGGATGCCAATCTCGGCGGCAACCCGGCGGGCGCGGCGGTGCTGGGCGACGACCAGCTCGGCCTCGACCGCGAGGTCTATGACCTCAACCTCACCGCCGAATACGCCTTCTCCGACGACTGGACCTTCACCACCGTCAACGGCTACCGCGAATTCGACAGCCGCGAAGTGTTCGATGCGGACGGTACGGCTGCGCCCTTCCTCGAATTCTCCGAGATCGCCGAAGGCTGGCAGGTCAGCCACGAAGGCCGGTTCACCTACACGGGCAGCGAACTGCGCGCGAGCCTGGGCTGGAACCTGTTCATCGAGGACGGCCTCCAGAACGTCCCCTTCGCCAGCGAGGAAGGGCTTTTCCTGCAGTGCGCCTCCTTCACTCCGGTCGGCGAGGCCTTCGGCATTCCGCAGCTCATTCCCGACCTCGACTGCATCGCGCCCGACGGCAGCGTTCCCGCGACGGCGGTGACGGGGCTGCTGTCCTCGCTCGGCGTTCTGCCTCCCGGCCTGGAGGCTCTTCCCTATGCGTCCGTGTTCGAGAACCAGGGCCGCAACGAAGCCTATTCGGTCTTTGCCGACGCGACCTGGATCCCGACCGACAGCCTCGAACTGACCGCGGGCGTGCGCTTCCTCCAGGAATATCGCCAGTCGGGCTTCCGCGCCGACGTTCCCGACGGCCTGCTGGCCGGCGGGCCGCTGATCCCGGGACAGGCGGACACGAACGGACAGACCCTCACCGGCGAAGGGCGGTTTCAGGCGGTGCTGCCGCGTTTCAACGCGCTCTATCGGGTCACCGACGGCGTCAACGTCTTCGCCACCGTCTCCAAGGGCCGCCGTTCGCCGGTGGTGCAGGTCGATGCGGCAGGCGCCACGACCATCCCCGAGGAAGTCGTGTGGAACTACGAGGGCGGCGTGAAGTTCGCGACCGGCCCGCTCTCCGGTTCGCTCGGGGTCTATTACCAGGTCTATGACGACTTCCAGGTCTCGATCGCGCAGACCGACGAGCAGGGCAACCCGACCGGTACCTTCATCACCGCGAGCGCGGGCAGCGCCAAGAACCTCGGTGTCGAGGGCGAGCTCGCGATCGAGGTCGCGGACTGGCTGCAGGCCTTCGGCAATTTCGGCTTCATCGATGGCGGCATCGACGAGGACGGCGCCTTCTCGCCCGCCTTCTCGGGCGCGCGCTTCCGTCTCCAGCCGGAATGGCAGGCCTCGGGCGGCTTCACGGTGGATTACGATTTCGCGGGCGGCGTGCGGTTCTTCGCCACGCCCAGCGTGACCCATCGCAGCCGCATCTTCTTCGAAGTGCCCAACAACCCGCTGATCTCGCAGGGGCCGGTGACGCTGGTTAACGCCCGCGCCGGGCTCTCCTTCGCCGACGAGCGGTTCGAGGTCGCGGGCTTCATCCGCAACGCCTTCGACGAGGAATACCTGCTCGACGCGGGCAACACCGGCGGAGCGTTCGGCATCCCGACCTTCATCCCGGCCGAACCGCAGTTCTACGGTATCCAGCTGATCGCGCGCTTCGGCAACTGACGCGCCGGGCACCGGCATACGGAGGGGCGGGGGCCGCGCGGAGCGGCGCCCGCCCTATTCGCCGGTCCCGGGATCGCGCATGATCGGCGGGGCGGTGGGTTCGATCCGTTCCTCCGCGCCTTCGCCCCGTTCCGCATCGCCCGGCGGGCGAAAGCGGATGTCGACCGGGGCGAAGCCGCCGTCGGGGCGCTGACGCAACCGCACGATCGCGCGCATGTCCCTGTCGAAGAACTGGCGCTCGATCTGCCGCGCGCGGTCCTGCCCGACATAGAGCCGCCCGGTGCGCAGCCCCGCCCGGCCATAGACGGCGCCCGGATCGGCGATGACCGGGTGGGCGCAGGCGTCCAGGGCGGCCTGGTCGAGCGGATCGAAGGGCACGGCCGCGGCGATCGCGGGGGGAATGCCGGACAGGCACAGCGCCTGCGGGGGCGGGCGGACATCGCGCGCGCCCTTTCCCGGGCTCGGTTCGGGCAGCGGCCAGTCATAGGTGAATTCGACATAGTGCCCGCGCAGCAGGTCGCGCGGGTCGTAGCCCTCGACCGGGACTTCCCATTCGGTGCTTTCGCGCGCGCGCTGCTCGCTCCACGCCCAGGCCGCGGCAAGTCCGGCAAGCGGCAGGATCGCCGAGGCGAGGCGGACGAAATTCACGCTGCCTCTTCCCGCCGGGGCGCGAAGCTGCGGCTCACTCGCCACGCGGCCCATGCGATGGAAAGCACGAGGACGCCGGCAAGGATCAGGCCGAAACCGCTCAGCAGCAGGTCGCTCGCCAGTTCGAAACTGAGCGCGATCAGCCGCAGCGCGATCACCGCGACCGCGAGCTGGAATACGCCGCGCCACCCGGCGACCAGCGCGGCCGCCGCGATCCCTACCCACAACGCCATGAACAGCGCGGCTGCGAGGACGGCGATGCCGTTGGCCCCGGACACGCCCGCGACGATCAGGCCGGCAAGCGCGATGATCGCACCCGCCATCCGGCCCGATACGCCCGGACGCAGGACCGCGACGAGCGCCCCGGCGACGAGGCCCACCGCCGCGCGGACCAGCTGGTTCGCCAAATCGAGCGGACCCGGTCCGCCCTCGAACGCCCCGACGCCCGCCAGCGCGGCCAGGATCGAAGTCCCCGCCACGCCATAGGCGAGCGCGCATTGTTCGAGCCGGCGCCAGAACGCCGGGCGGGAGCTGCGGGCGCGCAGGAAGGCCCCGAGCGGCGCGAACAGGAGCGGGAGCGCGGTAACGAGGGCGAGCGTCGTCCAGGGCGCCTCCTCGCCCCCCTGGCGCCGAACGAGTTCGCCGAGCGCGAAATTGTACTCCCACGCGGCATAGATCGCCCCGCCCACCAGCGCCGCCGCGACCGGCCAGCCGCGCCCCGACAGCAGCATCAGCGGCCCGAACAGGACCAGCCACGTCGCCAGCGGCTGCCACAGCGGCGCGCTCGTCTGGTAGACTTGGCCGAGATGGCCGAAGAAGGTGAGGCCGAGCGCGGCGGTGACGAAGACCAGCGCCTCCACCGCCCAGGGCGAGGCCGCGGCGATGCGCTGCTCGCGCAGCCAGATCGCCCCGAGCGCGCCCGCGACAAGCGCCAGATGGAGCGCAAGCCGGACCCGGCCGGGCACCGCTTCCCAGTTCGCCGCGACCAGCGAGACGATCCCGAGCCCGATCGCGAGCGCACCGATGCCGAACACCGCCCACAAGGCGACCGGGCGGGCGTGCTCCGCCTCGTGGGCGAGGAGCCGGTCGCGCGTTTCCGCGTCGATCAGCCCGGCTTCGTGCCAGCGCGCGATCCTTCCCGTGACCATCCTTGCGGAGTTACGCCCGGGAAGGATCCGAGGCGAGAGCTATTCGAGATCCCCGGCGGTCAACACGGTGAGATTTTCCACCGCCGCGGCGCTCTCCTCGCGGGTTTCCCCGGTCGCGGGAACCAGGCCGATCTCCGCGAGCGGCCCGTCCTCGCCCCAGCTTTGCGCCCACTGCGCCAGGAATTCCTCGAGCCCCGGGGTCACGCCGACATGCGCCTTCTTGACGTAGATGTAGAGCGGGCGCGAGGCGGGATAGGATTCGTCTGCGATGGTCTCGGCCGTGGGCATGACCCCGCCCATCGACACCGCCTTCACGAGGTCCTGGTTATCCTCGAGGTAGGAATAGCCGAAGATGCCGACGGCGCGCGGGTTGTTGGCGACCTTGCGGACGATGAGGTCGTCCTTCTCGCCCTGGTCGCTATAGGCCTGGTCCCCGCGCAGCGCGTCGCAATTGCGGATGAAGGCGGCCTCGTCGCTTTCCTCGAGCGCGGCCATTTCGGGGTTGGAGATGCAGCCGCGCTCCATCACCAGCTCCTGCAGCGCCTCGCGCGTGCCCGAAGTCGCCGGCGGGCCATAGACGATGATCGGCGTATCGGGGAGCGAGGGATCGACGTCCGACCAGTTCTCCGCCGTCTGCTCCTCGCCGAAGGGATTGGCGGCGAGCGCGCGGTAGACGATCTCCGGCGTCAGTTCCAGTTCGACCCCCTCGTCCACCGCCGAGACGAAGACGATCCCGTCGCGGCCGATCTTGATCTCGACGATCTCGTCGATCCCGTTGGTCTGGCAGCGGTTGAATTCGTCGAGGTGCATCCGGCGCGAGGCGTTGACGATGTCGGGCGTGTCGGGGCCGGTCCCGGAACAGAACGCCTCGATCCCGTCGCTCGTGCCGGTCGATTCGATCAGCGGTTCGGCGGCGCCTTCGTGCGCGGCGACGTAATCTTCCGCGACCTTCTGGGCGAAGGGATAGACGGTGGACGAACCGACGATCTCGATCGCCTCCGGCCCGGTGTCCTCCTCCTCGCCTCCGCAGGCGGCGAGCAGGGCGAGCGAGGCGGCGGCGAGCAGGGTCCGGGTGCGGAAAGGCATGGTGGTCACGGCTGTCTCCGAAAGATGTGGCGAGATGGGATGATTACGCGCCCGCTTTGCGTGCGGGCCGTCCGGTCACTCGGCGGACGCATCCTCGGCGGGTGCGTTTTCCCCGGCGAGGTCTTCGCGCGTCAGGGTGAAGAGTTCGTCGACCTTGCGGGCGTTGCGTTCGCGCTCTTCGGGCGGCGAGGCGACGAGGCCGCCCCGCGCGAGCAGGCCGCCCTTGTCCCAGTTGCGGACCCATTCCTGGAGATATTCGCTGAGGCCCGGGATCGCCCGCATGTGCGCCTTCTTGACGTAGAGGTAGAGCGGCCGCGCGCCGGGATAGTCGAAGCTCGCGATGTTGTCGTAGGTCGGCTGGAGCCCGTTCATCGGGAGGCCCTGCACCTTGTCGAGGTTCTCCTCGAGGTAGGAATAGCCGAACACCCCGACCGAGCGCGGATTGGCCTCGATCTTCTGGACGATGAGGTTGTCCTGTTCGCCCTGGTCGGAATAGGCCCCGTCGGAGCGGACCTCGGTGCAGACCTGCTGGTGACGGTCGGGATCGCTTTGCTTGAGCGCCTCCATCGCCGGATCGCTGTCGCAGCCGGCTTCGAGCACCAGTTCCTTGAGCGCGTCGCGCGTGCCGGAGGTGCTGGGCGGGCCGTAGACGAGGATCGGCACGTCGGGCAGCGAGGGATCGACATCGGCCCATGTCTCGGCCGTCTGTTCGCGGCCGTAGGGACTGGCGGCGAGCGCCTCGTAGACGATCCTGGGCGACAGGTCGAGGTCGATCCCGCCCTTCTTGGAGGCGAAGGCGATTCCGTCGAGGCCGACCTGCACTTCGACGATGTCCTCCACCCCGTTGGCCTGGCACTTCTCGAATTCGCTGAGCTTCATCCGGCGCGAAGCGTTCGCGATGTCGGGCGTGTCCGCGCCGACGCCCGAACAGAACAGCTGGATTCCGCCGCCGGTCCCGGTCGATTCGATCAGCGGCGACTTGAAGTCGGGATAGGAGCGGGCGAAGCTTTCGGAGACGAGCTTGGCGAAGGGATAGACGGTCGACGAGCCGACCGCGCGGATCGAATCGCGTGCGCCCGAACCGCCGCCGCCTTCGCAGCCGGCAAGGGCGAGCAGCGCGCCGACGAGCGCGGGGGCGAGAAGCGCGCGGGCGGCGCGAAGCGGGCGATGGGGAGCGGGATCGAGGGGCATGGTTTTTTCGTAGCCTGGTTCGTTTCGGGCAGTCCAGAGCGGCGCTAGGAGCGGGTTGTGACACGCCCGTGACGTGAGCGGGCGCGGCCGGCGCATAGCCGCTCGTGACCCTCGGGTAAACGGCTGTCCTGCGGGCGGAAAGGGCCGCTTGCGAACGCCGCCCGGCTTAAGAGCATCGTAAGGCGTTCGCCCCTATTCGCGGGCCATGGGAATGGTATCCTTTCGGTGGAAGCTGGCCGCGATTTTCGTGGCGCTGTCGGTGCTGCTCGCCGGGCCGATCCATGCTGCCGCGGAAGATGGCGCCGCCGCGGGAGTCAAGGCTATGGTTTCCGACCATCCCGGCTTTGCCCCGACCTGCCATGCCGCATCGGGCGAAGGGACGAGCATCCGGGCGATGGCGCGGAACGGCGCATGGGTGTGCGACGATCGGACCCCGCGCGCGGACCTGCCGGTCGCGTGGCTGCGCTTCGATGCGGAAAGCTGGGCCGGAGAGGAGCGACCGCGGCATTTCTTCACCCGAACCGCGCGTCACCAGGCGATCGCCTTCGCCGCGCTCGACGCCGACGGGACGCTGCGGACCCGGTCCTTCACCGAGGCCGAGGCCCGCCCGCTTCCCGCCGGGCCGATCTTCGCCCTGCCCCTGCCCGAGATCCGCGAGGAGACGCGCGCGCTGATCGTCAGGGTCGAGCGGCCGCATTCGGTCCCGCTGCTGAGCGAGGCGCGACTGATCTACGACGTCGAGGACGCGGGATGGTCCGAACACGCGATGATGCTGCTCGCCATGGTCATCGGGATGCTGATCCTGCCGCTGTTCTTCGACCTCAGCTTCTTTGTCGTGCTGCGCGAGAAATTCGTCGCGCTGCACGCGGGGATGGTGCTCTCGATGATGACCTACGTGCTGTTCGCGGGCGGGCTGATCAGCGTGTTCTGGACCCTGCCGGTGGCGGTCGGCGCGGTGATCGGGCCGCTGTCCTACGCGATGGGATGCGGGCTGTCGGCGCTGTTCCTCGCCGAATTCCTCGAACGCGACGCGCAATCGCCGGCCATGCGCCGGCTGATGGTCGCGGTCGGCGTCTGGACGATCCTCGTGCCCGGGTTCTTCTCGCTGCAATGGCACGCGACCCAGGCGATCGATGATCGCGGCTATTTCCTCGCCATGCTGGTTGCCGCCTTCTTCACCAGCTTCGCGATCCTGCGCGCGATGTGGCGCGGCAGCCGTTCGGCGCGCTATCTCGCGCTCGGCTGGTTTCCGCTGATCGCCGCCTCGATCGAGCGGTCGCTGCGCGGGCTGGGCCTCTATGTCGGCCCCTCCAGCCTCGACCAGATGCTCTATGTCGCGACCGGGATCGAGGTGATCGTGATGAGCCTCGCCATCGCCGACCGCTTCCTTGCGCTCCGGCGCGAACGCGACGCCGCGCTGACCGAGGCGCGGATGCTCGAGCAATTGTCGTCGCGCGATGCGCTGACCGGGCTGATGAACCGCCGCGCGCTGGAATCGCGCTTCGGCGAATTGCTGGCGCAGGGTTTCGACACCTTCGCGCTGGTCGATCTCGACCGGTTCAAGTACGTCAACGACCGTTATGGCCACCAGGCTGGCGACGGCGCGCTGATCGCCTGCGCGGCCGCACTGAGCGGGAACGACGAACGCGATGCGGTCGCGGCGCGGCTTGGCGGGGAGGAATTCGTCGTCCTGCTGCGGGGCAAGCGCGCGCTCGAACGGGCGGAGAACCTGCGCCGCGCGATCCCCTTGCGGATCGCCTCGGAAGTGCCCGGCCTCGACCAGCCGGTCACGGCGAGCATGGGGGTGATCGAACTGCCGCGCGCTTCGGCCCATGCGCTGACCTTCGAGGATTTCTATTCGCGCGCCGACACGCTGATGTACGAGGCCAAGGCTTCGGGCCGCAACCGAATGAGCTACGAGAAGCTCACCATGTTCGACAGCGCACCGCTCAGCCGGGCGGAGGCCATGGCTGAAACCGGGACCGGGCTCGGGGCGGAACGGACACCGGCCGGGGAGCCGCGGACGACGGGCGCCCGGGCGGCCTAGGGCGATTTCCGGCGCGGCGGAATGACCGCGAGACCCCGGGAAATCGCGGCAGGCCAGGGAATTCTAGCCGCCCGGTGCGCGGAACGGCGCGATGATCTCGTCCCGCACGCGGGCGAGCCGCCCGCTCTCCCGGTCGAGCATGGCCCAGGTCGTCGCCGCGCTCACGATCTTCTTGCCCGCGTCATCGGTGAATTCGACGTGGCGGACCGATTTCGCGCCTTTGGGTTCGCCCCCGATCCAGGTTGCGCCATGCGCGACCTCTCCTTCGGCGATGTTGCCGCGGTAGTCGATCTCGTGCCGGATCACGACCCAGAAGAAGGCGGCGACGTGTTCGGGCCGCGCCGCCGCCTCCCAGTGCGCCGTGGCGAGGTCCTGGATCCACTGGACCCAGACGGTGTTGTTGACGTGGCCGAGCTCGTCGATGTGCTGCGGCCCGGCCACGAAGGTGCGACGGAAGACGGGCGCGGCGGTCATCCGCCCTGCTTCTCGCCCGTCTTGGGCGCCATGCCCATCTGCCACAGGATGAAGGCGAATTCCTCGGCGGTCTCGTAGAGCGAATTCCACCGCCCCGACTTGCCGCCATGGCCCGCGCCCATGTTGGTCTTGAGCAGGAGCACGTTGTCGTCCGTCTTGGTGTCCCGCAGCCTGGCCACCCACTTGGCCGGCTCCCAGTATGTCACGCGCGGATCGTTGAGCCCCGCCGTCACCAGCATCGGCGGATAATCCTGCGCCTTGACCTGGTCATAGGGCGAATAGGACAGGATATAGGCAAAGGCCTGCTTGTCCTCGATCGGATTGCCCCATTCCTGCCATTCGCCCGGCGTCAGCGGCAGGTCCTTGTTGAGCATGGTGTTCAGCACGTCGACGAACGGCACGTGCGCGACGATCGCGCCATATTGCCCGGGGTCCTGGTTGACGATCGCGCCCATCAGCTCGCCGCCGGCCGAACCGCCGCTCGCCGTGACCATGCCCTCGGCGGTGTAACCCTTGGCGATCAGGCCGCGCCCCGCATCGACGAAGTCGTTGAAGGTGTTGGTGCGCTCGAACAGCTTGCCCTGCAGGTACCAGCGCCGCCCGAGATCGTCGCCGCCGCGGATATGGGCGATGGCATAGGCGAAGCCGCGATCGACGAGGCTGAGGCGCGTGGTCGAAAAGCCCGGCGGGACGGCATAGCCGTAGGCGCCATAGGCATAGAGGTGAAGCGGCCCCGGTCCCTCGATGCCCTGTTCCTTCAGGATCTCCGCGCGGTCCTTGCGCATCACCACGCTCACCGGCACCATGGTCCCGTCGCGCGCCTCGATCGTCAGGCGCTCGGTGACGTATCGCGCAGCGTCGTAGCCCGACGGGATTTCCTGCTGCTTGAGCAGTTCGAGGCTGCCGCTCGCGACGTCGTAGTCATAGACCGTCGCGGGCGTGACCATGCTTTCGTAGGACAGGCGCAGTTTCGACTGGTCGTATTCGGGATTGTTCGAAAGGCCCGCGACATAGCTCGCCTCGCCGAAGGCAATGGGCTGCGCTTCCCCGATCGCATCGTAGGAGCGCAGCTGGATCTGGTCGAGACCGTCGAGGCGCCCCTCGGTGACGAGGAAGTCCCTGAACAGCTCGAAATCGGTGAGGTAGAAGTCGGAGGATCCCGCGATCACCGTCTCCCATTCGCCCGGATTGTCGAGCCTCGCCCGGGCGAGGCGGAAATTGACGTGTTCGTCGTTGGTGAGGATGAAAAGCTCCCCGTCGCGCACGTCGACCTCGTATTCGACGCCCTTCGCCCGGGGTTTGACGAGGATCGGCTCGGCGGTCGGATCGTCGGCGGGGACGAGGCGCACCTCGCTCGTCTCGTTGTCGCCGGTTGCGATGATCAGCCAGTCCTCCTGCGCCGAAAGGCCTGCGCCGACGCCGAAGCTTTCGTCCTTCTCCTCGTAGAGCGTGACGTCGTCCTCGACCGGCGTGCCGATGACATGCAGCTTCGCCTCGAGCGTGCGCCATTCCTCGGTCGAGGGGCCGTAGACGAGCGCGCTGTCGTTCATCACCCAGGTGAGCCCGCTGCGAAGGTTCGGAATTTCGTCCGGCAGGAGTTCGCCGGTCTCGAGGTCCTTGATCCGCCCGACATAGCGTTCCGACCCGTTGGTGTCGGTGGCATAGGCGAGATAGCGCCCGTTCCTGCTGATCGAGAACGCGCCGAGGCGGAAATATTCGAACCCTTCGGCCAGCGCGTTCTCGTCGAGGATCAGCTGCGCTTCGCCCCCGGCGACGGGCTTGCGGTAGTGCTTGCGATACTGGGCGCCTTCCTCGAATTCGGACCAGTAGAGAAAGTCGCCGTCCTTCTGCGGAACGGTGCTGTCGTCCTCCTTGATCCGCGCGCGCATTTCGGTGAACAGCGCTTCGGTGAAGTCCTTGCGGGCCGCCATGTTGGCCTCGAACCAGGCGTTCTCGGCTTCGAGGTAGGCGAGCACGTCCTTGTCGTCGACCTGCGGATAGGACTTGTCGTAGAGCCAGTCATAGGGGTCGGAAATCGTGATCCCGTGCCGGGTGTAGCTGTGTTCGCGCTTCTCGGCGATCGGGGGGGAGGTGGGCGCGCTCTTGTGTGCGGTCACTTGGGTCTCTTCCTTGCTGGCTTGGGCGGCCTCGCGCGCACTGGCGGGCGCGAGGGACATCGCGGCGGCGGCGGCGGCGGCGGCGGCGATCAGGGCGAGGCGGGAAATCGTCATGGCAGGCCATCCTGTGCTGGAAACCGGCCCCGGGACCGGGGCACGGGTGGAAAGCCGCGATCTCGCGGGCTATGTCGGTATCTAGACGAACACGCCCGCGCGGCAAGGGCGCGCAGCAAGTGATCGCGCCCGCGGAAAGGACAGGAATTCGCCAATGCTCATGCAAACCCACGAAGCGCGCCTCAAGGCGCTGCGCGAGGAACTCAAGCGCCGCGACCTGGGGGGCTTCATCGTGCCCATTTCCGACGAGCACATGAGCGAATATGTCGGCGACTATGCCCAGCGGCTGCACTGGCTGACCGGCTTCGGCGGCTCGGCGGGCTTTGCCGCGGTGACGCTGGCCAGGGCCGCGATCTTCGTCGACGGGCGCTACACCGTGCAGGTGCAGGGGCAGGTCGATGGCGCGCTGTTCGAATATCGGGGCATCCCGAAGGACAGCCTTGCCGACTGGCTCAGGGGTGCCGCCGAAAAGGGCGAGCGGGTGGCCTATGATCCCTGGCTGCACACGCAGGGCTCGGTGGACAGGCTGGAGCGCGCGCTCGAGGGCAGCGGGATCGAACTGGTCGCGGCGGACGGGAACCCGATCGACGCGGTATGGGCCGACCGGCCCCAGCCTTCCCCGGCGCAGGCGATCGTCCACGACGAAACGCTCGCGGGCCGCTCCTCGGCGGAAAAGCGCGGCGAGGTCGCCGACTGGCTGGCGCGGGAGGGCTTCGACGCGGTCGTCGTCCCGGCGCTCGATTCGGTCGCCTGGCTGCTCAACATCCGCGGGTCCGACGTGGCGCACACGCCCGTCTCCCACGCCTATGTCATCGCCCATGCCGACGGCCACGCGGAACTCTTCATCGCGCCGGGCAAGGTCACGGGCGAACTCGTCAAGCATCTCGGCAACGCGGTGACGATCAGGGACCGCGCCGAATTCGAAGGCGCGCTCGCCACGATGAAGGGCAAGCGGGTCAGCGTCGATCCCGATTTCGGCGTCGCCGGCATCGCCCAGGCCCTGCGCGCGGGAGGGGCGAGCGTCGCCTTCCGGCAGGACCCGACGATCCTTGCCAAGGCGATCAAGAACCCGGTCGAACAGCAGGGCCACCGCGACGCGCAGGCCGCCGACGGGGCGGCGGTGTCGCGCTTCCTGCGCTGGATCGAGGAGAACGCGCCGGGGGGCGAGGTCGACGAACTCTCCGCCGCCGCGCGGCTCGAAGCCTTCCGCCGCGAGCATGGCGACCTGCGCGATACGAGCTTCGACACGATCTCGGCCGCCGCGGGCCACGCCGCGCTGCCGCATTACCGGGTGGACGAGGACAGCAACATCGCCATCCCGCCGGGCTCGATCTACCTCGTCGACTCGGGCGGGCAGTATCCCGCCGGCACGACCGACATCACCCGCACGGTGTGGGTGGGGCCGGGCGAACCCACGGCGGAGATGAAGGACCGCTTCACCCGCGTCCTGAAGGGGCACATCCAGATCGACCGCGCGATCTTCCCGCAGGGGACCAGCGGCGGCCAGCTCGATAGCTTCGCGCGGCAATATCTCTGGGAAGCGGGGGTGGATTACGCCCACGGCACCGGCCACGGGGTCGGCAGCTTCCTCGGCGTGCACGAAGGCCCGCAGCGCATCGCCAAGCATTCGGGCGGGCAGGCCGGGACCGGGCAGGAGCTGTTCGCGGGCATGATCTGCTCGAACGAACCGGGCTATTACAAGGCCGACGCCTTCGGGATCCGGATCGAGAACCTCGTGCTGATCGTGGACAAGCACATCGAGGGCGCGGAAGGCGAATGGCTCGGCTTCGAAACGCTCACCTTCGTGCCGATCGACCGCCGCCTGATCGAACCCGCGCTGCTCACCGAGATCGAGATCGACTGGCTCGACACCTATCACGCAAGGGTGCGCGAAATCGTCGCCCCGCGCCTGTCGGGCGAGGATCTTGCCTGGCTCGAACGCGAGACCGGGCCGCTGCTCGGGTGATTGCCGCAGCCTTCGTGTTCGCGTAATGTTCCACGTGGAACGAGTCGCCCGCAAGGGGCGCTCGTCGATCGGAGGACACGGACATGATCGGCTACGTAACGCTCGGCACCAACGACCTCGAACGCGCGGCGCGATTCTACGATGCGCTCGCGCGGCACTGGGGCGTTGGGCGGATGATGGAATTCGACCAGTTCATCGCCTGGGGCGACATGGAATCGCCGCAGGCCGCGATCGCGGCGACCAGGCCGTTCGACGGCAACGCGGCGAGCGTCGGCAACGGCACGATGGTCGCGCTGATGGTGGACAGTCCGGAAAAGGTCCACGCGGTCTACGACACCGCGCTCGCTCACGGCGGGACCGACGAGGGCGCGCCCGGCCCGCGCGGGGATGACGGTTTCTACGCGGGCTATTTCCGCGACCCGGACGGGAACAAGCTCAACGTCTTCTGCATGACCGAGTCGGCCTGAGGCTTTCGCCCGGGTGAACGCGGCCGCGTGCGCGATACAAGCCGCGACACATTCGCCTTCGCCCGGCAAAATCCTGCGACATCCGCGCTCTAGAAAGGTCCCGTCGAAACCCTTTCGGAGAATGACGATGAACAAGCTTGCCCTCACCTTTTCGAGCGCCGCGCTCGCGCTCGCCCTCGGCGTCGGCGGCATCGCCCTTGCCGCGCAGGACGGGCCGCGCCCGGGCGGTGCCGACAGCGACGGCGACGGGCTGGTCACGCTTGCGGAAGCAAAGGCCCGCGCGGCCGAGCGGTTCGAGCGGATGGACGCCAACGGCGACGGCGTGATCGACGCCGAAGACCGCGCCGCGCGGCAGGCCGGGCGTTTCGCCAGGGCCGATGCCGACGGCGACGGGGAAATCACCGCCGCCGAGATCGCCGCGATGCGCGAGGCGCGTGAGGCGCGCCGCGCCGAACGCCGCGAAGCCCGGCTGGCCCGGATGATGGAACGCTTCGACAGCGACGGGAGCGGCGGCCTGTCCGAGGCGGAACTCGCCGCCATGCGCGAAGCGCGTGTCGAAATGCTCGGCGAAGGCCGCGGCCGCGGGATGGGCCACGCCCGCCGCGGCGGCGGGATGCACGGCATGAAGATGCTGGCCCGCGCCGACACCGATGGCGACGGGGCGGTCAGCCGGCCTGAGTTCGATGCGATGGTCGAGGCCCGCTTCGCCGCGCTCGACACCGACGCCTCGGGCACGATCAGCGCCGGGGAACGCGAAGCCGCCCGCGCGCAGAGCAAGGCCCGGATGATGGAACGCCGCGCCGCCCCGCCCGCCGAATGAGATTTCCTGCGGCCTGCCGCGCCCTTGCGCGGCGGGCCGCTGCCCCGCATGAACCAGAGGCGATGACCCCGGCGTCCGACAGACCCCGCATCCTCCTCGTCGACGACGAGCCGGACCTGCGCGAACCGCTCGCGGAATATCTCGCCGGGCAGGGCTTCGCCGTGACCGAGGCCGAAAGCGCCGCGGCCGCGCGCGCGCGGATCGCCGAAAGCACGCCCGATCTCGTCCTGCTCGACATCATGATGCCGGGCGAGGACGGCCTCTCGCTGTGCCGCCATCTCGTCGAGACGCGCCGCCTGCCGGTCATCTTCCTGACCGCGCGGAGCGAGGCGACCGATCGCATCGTCGGGCTCGAACTGGGCGCGGACGATTACGTGGTCAAGCCGTTCGAGCCGCGCGAGCTCGTCGCCCGCATCCGCACCGTGCTGCGCCGGGTCCTGCGCGGGGCTTCGCCGCAGGAACGGGCCGAGGACTGGCATTACCTCTTCGAAGGCTGGCGGCTCGACCCGCTCAAGCGCAAGCTGACCGATCCCGAAGGCGTCTGCGTCCCCCTTTCGACCGCCGAATTCCGCCTGCTGCGCGCCCTGCTCGACCATCCGCGCGCCGTGCTCGACCGCGACCGCCTGCTCGACATGGTGCAGGGCCGCACCGCGCACCTGTTCGACCGCGCGGTCGACAACCAGATCAGCCGGCTGCGCCGCAAGGTCGAGGCCGACAGCCGCAACCCCCTGCTCATCCAGACCGTGCGCGGCGGCGGCTACCGCCTCGCCGCAGAGGTGCGTCGCGTGCCGCCGGACAGCGCCCCTTGAAGCGCCTCCTTGCGCAGGGCCTGCCGCCGCGAAGCCTCCTGGGCCAGGTCATGGCCGTGTTCGCCCTTGGCCTGCTGATCGCGCAGGCGATCTCCGCCGTGCTGCTCTACCGCGCCTCGGAGGAACGGCGGGAGGCCGCGATCGTCAGCTCGCTCGCCTACCGCCTGATCGCCGAGGCCGGGCGCTCGCCCGAAGAGCTTGCCCGCCGCGCCGAACGCCGCACCGAACGCCGGGCCGAACGCAGCGCCGGGCGCCGGGCCGCGCGGGAAGCCCGCCGGGCGGAGCCGGACGCGGGCGAGCGCCGCCGCCTGCCCGGGCGCCCGCCTTTCGCCGGACCGGCCCGCATCCCCGCCGAACGCACCAACGCCCCGCCCCCGCTTGCAGGCGATGCGCGCAGCAGCGCCTACGAAGACGCGCTCGCCAGGGTGCTCGCCGCGCAGGACATCGCCGCCGGCCGCATCCTCGTCGCCGAGCGGCGCGCGGGCGAGGATCCCTTCCTGCGCGCGCTGGTCGAACGCCGCCCGCGCCGCACCGCGCCGGGATGGGAGGAGCGCAGCATCGTCATCGCCGCGATCGAGCGGCCGGGGAGCGGCGAATGGCTGACCGTGCGCCTGCCCGTGCAGGAGCGGCCGCGCGGCGGGCTCGCCACGATCCTGCTGCAGACCGCGGTCATCTTCGTCGTCGTCGTGCTGCTGCTCTATTTCGTGCTCAGGCGCATCACCCGCCCGCTCGCCGCGCTGACCGCGCGGCTGGCCGATTTCTCGCGCGCGCCGGGCAAGGCGCTGGTCCTCGCCGAAAGCGGCCCGGCCGACACGCGGCGGCTGATCGCGGCCTACAACCGCATGGCCGCGCGGATCGCCGCCCTGCTCGACGAAAAGGACGTGATGCTGGGCGCGATCGGGCACGACCTCAAGACCCCGCTCGCCGCGCTGCGCGTGCGGATCGAAAGCGTCGCCGACGAGCGGCAGCGCGAACGCATGGCGGCGGGCATCGCCGACATCACCGCGACGCTCGACGACATCCTCGCGCTCGCCCGGGTCGGCCACGCGGGCGGGTCGGCCGAAGCGGTCGATCTCGCCGCGCTCGCGGGGGCGGTGGCGGAGGAGTTCGAGGACCTCGGCGCGCCGGTCGAATGGGTCGCGCAGGACGGACCGCGAATCGTCGCGAGGGTGCGCGAAACCTGGGCGAAGCGGGCGCTCCGCAACCTCGTCGCCAATGCGGTGCGCTATGGCGGCGGGGCGCGGGTGGTCCTGCTGCGCGAGGACGGCGAGGCGGTGCTGGCGGTCGAGGACGAGGGGCCGGGCATCCCTGCGGACCGGATCGAGGCGATGATGCAGCCCTTCGCCCGCGGCGAGGCCTCGCGCAACCGGGCGACCGGAGGGGCAGGGCTCGGCCTGACGCTCGCCCGCGCGATCGCCGAAGCGGAGGGCGGCAGCCTGCGCCTTGCGAACCGGGCCGGGGGCGGATTGCGGGCGGAGCTGCGCTTCCCGTTCGGCTGAACCCGCTTGCCGGGCGCGGGGCGCTTGCTAAGTCATCGACCCATGAAGGCGCTGTTGTCCTGGCTGGCGCGGACCGCCCTGCTCTATGTCCTGCTGGCGCTGGCGATCGGGCTGGCGCTGACCCTGCCCGCCGACCTTGCCGGGTACCTCGCGCGCGAGACGGCGAGCTTCGAGGAGGTCCGCGCCGAGATTGCCGAAGAGCGCGCCGCCGCGCAGGAGCGGCTCGAACGCCGGGCCGGAGAGGTCGCCGCGCTCCCGCTCGCGGCGCTGGAGGAGCGGATCGCCGCCCTCGCCGCGCGGCGGGAGCGGATCGGGCGCGAGATCGACCGGCTCGAGGGCGGCTTCCTGTCGGCCTATCGTCCCTCGCGCGTGCTCGCGCGCAAGCGGGCCGAGCTGGAACTGGCCCTCGTCGAAAGCGAACTCGAACTGCTCCGCGCCGCGCGCGAACCCCGGCGCGAACTCGACCGGGCGAGCGCCTGGCTCGAGCGCAACCCGACCATGCCCACGAAAGACGCGATCGCTGCCGCCCGGAGCCGCTGCACGCGCGACCGGCAGGGGCTTGCCGCGTTCGACCGGCGCTGGCGGATCGACCGGGAGGCACGCGAGATGCTGCTTTCGGAGCGCAGCGAACTCGTCGCGGCGGTCCGGGCGAGCTGCCGGCTTGCCGAAACCCTCGCCCGGCGCCGCGAACGCGCGCTGGCCGCGGGGGTCGAGGCCGGCCGGGCGCGCGGCGCGCTCGAAGCGCTGAGGCCCCGCGACCTGCCGGATGTCGCGCAGGGCATCCCCCGCACGCTGCTGCGCGACATCCTCCTCAAGGCGCTTTACGCCCTCCTTGCGCTGCTCCTCGTCCCGCCGGCGATCCGGGTGCTGCTCTATCACGTGCTCGCCCCGCTCGCCGCGAAATGGCCGCCGATGCGGTTCGGCGGGGAGCGCGGCGGCAACGCGGACGCGCCCGCCTTCCCGCCGGCCGGGGAAAGCCGCGTCTCGCTGGCGATCACGCTGGGCGAGGGCGAGGAGGCGCTGGTCCGGCAGGACTACCTCCAGTCCTCCTCGCTCAGCAGCGCCAAGCGCACGCACTGGCTGCTCGACTGGAGCCATCCCGTCGCCAGTTTCGCGAGCGGGATGCGCTTTCTCACGGCCGTGCGCGGGACGGGCGAGGACGTGCTGGTTTCGCCGGTCAAGGACCCGCTCGCCGAACTCGCCGTGCTCGAAATCCCGCGCGGCGGCGCCGCGGTCGTGCGGCCGAGCGCGCTCGCCGGGCTCGTCCGCCGGACGGGCGAGCCGGTGCGGATCACGACCCGCTGGCGGCTGTTCTCGCTGCCCGCCTGGCTCACCTTGCAGCTGCGCTATTTCGTCTTTCACGGGCCTGTGCGGCTGGTGCTGAAGGGCGGGCGCGGCGTGCGGATCGAACCCGCGCAGCGCGGGCGCATCGTCGGGCAGGGCCAGCTGATCGGTTTTTCGACCGACTGCGCCTATTCGGTGATCCGGACCGAGACGTTCTGGCCCTATTTCCTCGGGCGCGAACCGCTGCTCAAGGACCGGATCGAGCAAGGTCGCGGCGTGCTGCTGGTGGAGGAGGCCCCGCTCGCCGGGCGCTCGGGCCTGAGGCGCGGGTTCGAAGGCGCGTTCGACGCTGTCCTCAAGCTGTTCGGGGTCTAGTCGGGGTCTAGCGCCCGGCGGCGTTCCCGCGCGCTTCGAGCAGGCCCTGCGCCCTGCCGACCAGTGCGATCTCGCGCGGATCGAAGCCGCTCGCCCCCTCGGCGCCGATGCGGGGCGGGACCGCGGTGACGAAATAGGCGAGCCCCTTGCCGCTCTCCGGATCGAACCACAAGCCGGACCGCAGGCCATAGGCCTCGCCCGCGTGGCCGAATCGGGGAATGCCGTCGGCGAAAAGCGGGTCGATGCAGGGGCGCCCGGGCATTTCGATCGCCTGCACCCCGAGCCCGTAGCCGCAGAAGAACGCCTGGCCCTCGACCCGGGGCCGGGCCGAGGCGAGCATCGCGGCGAGGCTTTCGCCGCTCACCACCCCTTCGCCGCCGCGCACCAGCGCCTGGCCGAGCCGGGCGAGATCGACCATGCCGATCCGCACCCCGCCCTGCGGGCTGAACACCGAGGCATTGCTGCCCGGCACGTAGCCGGAAAGGTCGCAGGCCGCGCCCTCGGCCACGGGGATCGCGCAGGCTGGCGGCAGGTCGCCGGGAAAATCGCGCGCGGGTTCGCCCGTGTCGCGGTAAAGCGCCACCGCGCGGGCGATGCGGCCGGGCGAACAGCGGGTCCAGTTGACGCAGGCCTCGATCCCGAGCGGGGCGAAGACCAGCCGTTCGACCAGATCGTCGTAGCGTTCGCCGCTTGCCGCCTCGAGCACGCTGGCAACCAGCGGCGAGCCGAGATTGGCGTATTCGAACGGCGCCTCGCCCGGCGGGGCATCGCGATACCAGCTGCGCGGGTCGGCAAGCCGTTGGCGCAGGCTGTCGCCGAGCGGAATGATGTAGCCGCCCGCATCGCGCAGCCCCGCGCGGTGCGAGAGGACCTGCGCCAGCGTGACCGGCGCGTCGGGAAACCCGGGCGCGCGCAGTTTCCAGCCGAGATGGTCCGACACGTCGGCGTTCAGATCGACCACGCCTTCCTCGGCAAGCCGTAGCGCCGCGAGCGCCATCACCAGTTTGGAGATGCTCGCGATCCGCACCGGGTCGTTGGCGGCAACGGCGCGCCCGCTGGCGCGTTCGGCCACGCCTTCGACGATCAGCGGCTCGATCCGCTCTCGATCGAAGGCGACGACCACGCGCGCCGGTGCGGGGGCCTGTTCGGGGGCCTGTTCGGGGGCCGGTTCGGGGGCGCCTTCGGGCGCAGAGGCTGCGGCCGGTCCGGCCACGGCCAGCGCCAGCCCCGCCAGCGGGCGCAGCAAGGCAAGCCGCACGCCTGTCATCGCATCAGCCCGCCGATGAGATTGCGCACGAATCGCCCCGCGACCGGCCCGGCGAGATCGGTCGCGATCAGGCCCGCTGCCGAACTCAATCCCGAGGCGAGCGGGTTCGCGCGGCTGCGCCTGCCGATCACCCTGGCTGCTGCCGCCCCCGCGAGGCTGCCGGCGGCGACCCGGGTCCCGCGCGAAAGCGCCTTTTCCCAGATCGAGGGGGACTTGCGCGGGCGTTTCCTCACCTCCTCCTCGCCCTGCGCCTCGACTTCCGCGGCGGTGGCGGCGGCGTCCTCGGCCTTGGCGAGGAGGACTTCCTCGGCGCTCTCGCGGTCCACCGCCTCGTCGTATTTCCCCGCGAGCGGGCTGACCGACTGGATGATCGCGCGTTCCTTGGCATTGACCGGGCCGAGCCGCGAGCGCGGCGGCTTGATCAGCGTGCGCTGCACCACCGAAGGCGCGCCCTCTTCATCCAGGGTCGAGACGAGCGCCTCGCCGACCCTCAGTTCGGTGATGACCTGTTCGGTGTCGAGCGACTCGTTGATGCGAAACGTTTCCGCCGCCGCCCGGATCGCCCGCTGGTCGCGCTTGGTGAAGGCGCGCAGGGCGTGGAGCACGCGGTTGCCGAGCTGCCCCGCGACCCGTTCGGGAATGTCGATCGGGTTCTGCGTCACGAAGAACACGCCCACACCCTTGGAACGGATCAGGCGGACGACCTGCTCGATCTTGTCCTGGAGGGCATCGGGCGCGTCATCGAAGAGCAGGTGCGCCTCGTCGAAGAAGAAGACCAGCCGCGGCTTGTCGGGATCGCCGACCTCGGGCAGGCTTTCGAACAGTTCGGCGAGCAGCCACAGCAGGAAGGTCGCGTAAAGCTTGGGGCTTCGCATCAGCCGGTCGGCGGCGAGCACGTTGACGAAGCCGCGGCCCTGTTCGTCCAGCTTGAGGAAATCGTCGATCTCCAGCGCGGGCTCGCCGAAGAAATGGTCCGCCCCCTGCGCCTCGAAACTGAGGAGCTGGCGCTGGATCGCCCCGACCGAGGCGCGCGAGACATTGCCGTACTTGCCCGACAGTTCGCCCGCGTTCTCGTTCGCCCATTGCAAAAGCGCGGTCAGGTCCCCGAAATCGAGCAGCAGCAGCCCGTTCTCGTCGGCGTGGCGGAACACGATCTGGAGCACGCCCTCCTGCGTCTCGTTGAGGTCGAGCAGCCGGGCGAGCAGCAGCGGCCCCATTTCCGAGATCGTCGTGCGGACGGGATGGCCCTGTTCGCCGTAAAGGTCCCAGAAGATCACCGGGTTGTCGGAATAGGCATAGTCCTCCATGCCCAGTTCCTTCGCGCGGCCTTCCAGCTTGTCGGCGTGCTTGAAGGTCGGCGATCCCGGCATGGCGATGCCCGACAGGTCGCCCTTCACGTCGGCGACGAAGACCGGCACGCCCCGCGCGGAGAAACTCTCGGCAAGGCCTTGCAGCGTCACCGTCTTGCCCGTGCCCGTGGCGCCCGCGATCAGGCCGTGGCGGTTGGCGCGCGACAGCGCGAGATGCTGCATCTCGCCATTGCCGCCCAGTCCCAGAAAGATCCCGCCCATCGCGCCGCCCCTTGCCCGCCTGTCCTGTTTCGCCTGCTGCGGTGTTTGGAAGCCCGCCGCGCGGGGGTCAAGCGGCCAGAACCTTCCCGGCACCGGCCCGGCGCCCGACCGCCTGCTGCCTCTCGACTTGGCGCGCGTATCGGGTAAGGCATCACCTGCAATGGCCGACCAGAAGCCTCCCACGCCATTCGTGCTGCTCGACGATGCGCGCGCAGCCGGCAGCGATCCGGCGGACGCGCTGTTCTTCGAGGCCCCGCGCGCCGTGTTCCGCGCGGTCCGGCCGGGCGAGGTCGCAGGCGCGCTCGAAGCCGCCGATCGCGCGCTGCGCGAGGGCGGCGGGACGCTGGCCGGCTACGTCGCCTATGAGGCGGGCCTTGCGCTGGAAGGGCGGCTGGCGGACCTCGCCGCGCGCCGTTCCGGGGCAGCAGGGCCGCTCGTCTGGCTCGGCCTGTTCGATCCGCCCGAAAGGATCGCCGCGGGCGAGGTTCCCGGCTGGCTCGAGGCGCGGCGCGAAGCCGGCGGCGGATCGGGAAACGAGGCGCGGATCGGCCCGCTCGAACCGCAACTCTCGCCCGGCGGCCACGAAGCGGCCTTTGCGGCGCTGCGGGAAAGGATCGCGGCGGGCGACATCTACCAGGCGAACCTCACCTACAGCCAGGCCGGGTCCTATCGCGGCGATCCGGTCGCGCTCTATGCCGCGCTGCGCCCGGCGGCGGGTGCGGGGCACGGCGCGCTGGTGTTCGACGGGTCGCACTGGCTGCTGAGCTTCTCGCCCGAACTCTTCTTCGCGCTCGACGGCCGCGAAGCGCGGGTGCGGCCGATGAAGGGGACCCGTCCGCGCTCCGCAGACCCGGCCGAGGACGCCGCGCTTGCCGAGGATCTCGCCGCTTCGGTCAAGGACCGGGCCGAGAACCTGATGATCGTCGATCTGATGCGGAACGACCTTTCGCGCGTCGCCGTGCCGGGGAGCGTCCGGGTCGAGACGCGCTTCGCGGTCGAGACCTATCCGACCGTCCACCAGATGGTTTCCGGGGTGCGCGCCGAACTCGCCGAAGGCCGCGGCGCGCTCGATCTCGTGCGCGCGCTGTTCCCCTGCGGGTCGATCACCGGCGCGCCCAAGATCCGGGCGATGGAATTGCTGGGCGAGGTCGAGCGCGATTCGCGCGGGCCCTATTGCGGGGCGATCGGGCGGATCGATGCGCCGGATGCCGAAGGGCGATCCTCCGCCGCGTTCAGCGTCGCGATCCGCACGCTGCGCCTGACCCCGGTCGAGAACGGGCAGGGCGAGGCCGTGCTCGGCGTCGGCTCGGCGATCGTCGCGGACAGCGAAGGGCTGGCCGAACGGCGCGAATGCGAGGTCAAGGCGGGTTTCGTGCGCCGGGCCGCGCCCGATCTCGCGGCGCCGGCCTGCGACCTGATCGAGACCATGCGCTTCGAGCCGGAGAGCGGCATTGCCCTGCTCGAAAGGCATCTCGCCCGGATGAAGCGCAGCGCGGCAGAACTCGGCTTTTCCTTCGACCGGCACGCGGCGCGCAACCAGATCCAGGCGCTGTGTTTCGAGCTCGAGGAACCGGCGAAGCTGCGCCTGCTCGCCTCGCGCGGGGGGGCGATCGCGCTCGAGAGCGCGGGCCTGCCGCAGCCCCGGGGAGAGCCGATGGCGGCGATCGCCCTGCCGCTGCCGGTCGATCCGTCGGACTGGCGGCTGCGCCACAAGACCTCCGACCGCGGCTTCTACGAGGATGGGCTCGAGGCGGCGCGCGCCATGGGGGCGGGCGAATGCCTGTTCGTGCGCGAGGACGGCCTCGTGACCGAGGGCTGCTTCACCACCGTCTTCGCGGAACGCGGGGGCGAACTGCTCACGCCCCCGGCGCGGCTCGGCCTGCTGCCGGGCGTCCTGCGCGAGGCGCTGATCGAGGAAGGCCGCGCGCGCGAGGCGGAGCTGACGCTGGACGATCTCGCGGACGGTTTCCTCCTCGGCAATGCGGTGCGCGGGCTGTTCCCGGCGCGTCTCGCATGACTATCCCGATCCTCTACGAGGACGCCGAGGCGCTGGTGATCGACAAGCCCGCCGGGCTCCCGGTCGACCGCCCCAAGCGCGGCGGGCCGTGCCTCGGGGACCGGCTGGACGAACTGAAGCTCGGCTTCCAGCGCCCGCCCGTCCCGGTTCACCGGCTCGACACGGATACAAGCGGCTGCCTGCTGCTCGCGCGCAATCCCAAGGCGCTCAAGCGCTTCAACCGCGCGTTCGAGGCGCGGCTGGTGGCGAAGACCTATCTCGCGGTGCTGGCGGGTCATCCCCCGGGCGAGACGGGCACGGTCGAACTCTCGCTCGCCAAGGTCAGCTCGGCCGAGAAGGGCTGGCGCATGATCGCGGCGAAGAAGGGCAAGTCGGCGATCTCGCACTGGGAACTGGTCGAGCTTCTGGGCGAGCACAGCCTGGTCCGTTTCCGTCCCGAGACGGGGCGCACCCACCAGTTGCGCGTCCATGCGCTCAAGGGCCTCGGCGCGCCGCTGCTGGGCGATCCGGTCTATGGGGCGGGTGCGGTGCCGGGCGCTGCGCGGACCATGCTCCACGCTGCCGGCATCACCGTCCCGCGCGAGGGCAAGCCGCCGGTCGAGGCCCGCGCGCCGCTCCCGGCCGATTTCCTCGCGCTCGGGGCGAGCGGTGGATAGCGGCCTGCTCGACCGCGCTCACGCGCTCGCCGAGGAAAGCTTCCTCGCGGGATCGGGGCCGGGAGGGCAGAACGCGAACAAGGTCGCCACCGCCGTGCAGCTGCGCGTCAACGTCCATGCCCTGCGCCTGCCGCCGCCGGTCTTCGCCCGGCTGCGCGAACTCGCCGGCTCGAAGCTGACCGCCTCGGGCGACCTTCTTGTCACGGCACGCCGTCACCGCACGCAGGAGGCGAATCGGGCCGAGGCGCGCGAGAAGCTGGGCGAACTGCTCGAACAGGCGCATCGCCGCCCGCCGCGGCGCGCGCACACGCGGGTCAACCGGATCGGCAAGGTGCAGCGGCTCAAGGCGAAAAAGGCACGGGGGCAGGTCAAGGCGAAGCGCGGGAAGATCGACCGGTCGGACTGGTGAGGCGCAGGGGCTCGCCCGTCGCCGATCGCTTGACTTTTGCCCGCGATTCGCGCAGTGGCGCGCGCTGACAGGCGGCGCGGGACGCGTCGCCCTTTGTTTTTGGTGGGCCCTTTGTTCCCGGAGGGCCGACCGGCCCCATTCTGGAACTCAGGAACCCGCCATGGCGAAGCCCGCAACCGTCAAGATCCGGCTCGTGTCGACCGAAGGCACCGGCTTTTTCTACGTTACGAAGAAGAACCCGCGCAACATCACCGAGAAGATGACCTTCCGCAAGTATGACCCGGTCGTGCGCAAGCACGTCGAGTTCAAGGAAGCGAAGATCAAGTAAGGCGCCCGGCGTCCGCGCTCTCGTGCAGTTCACGCCCGGTTCAATGCCTTGCTCCTAACCCGCGAGGCATGATGACATTTTTCTTTTCCGGTTTCCGGTTCCGCCCGCGTTCGGTCGCCGCGGCGCTCGCGCTCGGCCTTGCGGGGGCCTTTCCCCTCGCCGCGCCGCTTGCCCCTGCGGCCCATGCCCAGCAGGCCGGGCCGGGCATCGACGCCGCTGTCGCGGCGCTGCGCGGCATTTCGACCATGCGCGCCGATTTCACCCAGATCGACCGCGACGGCCGCCGCGTCTCGGGCACGATGACGCTGAAACGCCCGGGCAAGATCCGCTTCGACTATGGCAGGGATTCGGATTTCCTCGTCGTCTCGAACGGCAAGTCGCTCTATGTCGTCGACTACGAGGTCAAGCAGGTCGAACGCTACCCGATCAGGCGCTCGCCGCTCGGCGCGCTGCTCGATCCCTCGCGCGATGTCGCCAAATACGGCAAGCTCGTGCCGACCGCGCGCGAAGACGTGCTGAGCGTCGAGGTGCGCGATCCTTCGCGGCCGGAATTCGGCGTCATCACCATGATCTTCGTGAAGAACGCCCGCGCCCCGGGCGGCTGGGAGCTCAACAGCTGGGTCGCGCTCGACGCGCAGGACCACCGCACGACGGTGCGCCTGTCGAATCATCGCTACGGCCTGTCGGTCGCCGAAAGCACCTTCGATTTCGACGATCCGCGGCCGGCATCCCGTCGCCCGCGCTGAACGGCTGGTCCGCGCGCAGTTGTAGAAATGCGACAAACCTAGGCCGCCGTTCATTTACCGGAAAGCCATTCTCGCGTATCCCACTTCTCGACAAGGCGGCTGAAGGCGGGTTTCCCCCCTGTTGCCCTTCCCTTCGAGAAGGCCGTCTTGCACAAGCGTGACGAACGCTCACAACGGACCCCTGACCCATCGCCCCCGGGTCAGGGGTTTTTTGTTGGCTGTCGTGCCTGTTTCGCGCGGCGCGGATGCGCCGGGCCGGTCACCGGCTCCAGCCGAGCGCCTTGCGGATGATGTCGTAGATCACGTTCTGCTCGATCACCCCGCGCGCACGATCGGCGCCCGGCCCGGTGGCGTAGAGCGCGACGTCCTCGCCCGCATGGGTCTCGCCGCCGAGCGGGACCGTCGCCTGCTGCCGCGCCCCGACACCGGTTTCGGGCATCGGCCGTTCGGCCATCCCCGCGATCGCGCCCGGGCCGTTGGCATAGCCCAGCGTGGTGTAGGGCCTGCCGTCGCCCGCGATGATCGGCTCTTCCTCGCTATCGGTTTCGTCCCCGGGCGGCACGACCAGCCCGAGAATGTCGTTCCCGCGCCGGGGATAGCCCGCGATGGTCAGGACGTGGCTGTGATCGGCCGTCACGAGGATCAGCGTCTCGGCCGGATCGGTGTTCTCGACCGCGTAACGGATCGCGCGGGCGAATTCGACCGTTTCCTCCAGCGCATAGCCGGCCTTGCCCGCATGGTGGGCGTGGTCGATCCGGCCGCCTTCGACCATCAGGTAATAGCCGTCGGGATCGCGCTCGAGCCGTTCGATCGCCTGCGCGGTCATGCCGGTGAGCGTCGGTTCCTTCGAATCCTCGCCGCGGTCGGCGACAAAGGTCAGGTGGCTCGGCGCGAAGAGGCCGAGCACCGGCTTGTCCAGCGGCGCAGCGGTCAGCCCGGCCGCGTCGCGCACGAATGTCCCCCCGGTGCGCTCGGCCCATTGCGCGGGAAGGTCGGCGGCGCTGTCCCCGGGTCGCCGCCCGCCGAGCTGCGCACCGACAAAGGAGCCAAGACCCCCGCCCAGCGCAACGTCCCATTCGGCCTCGACCATCTGGGTCGCGATGTCCTTGCAACCGTGCTGCGCTTCGGCCTCGGGCACGCTCGCCTCCCAGTCGCGGTCGGCGCTGCGTGCATAGACACTGGCCGGAGTGGCATGGGTGAGCCGCGTGGTCGAGACGATGCCGAGCGCGAGGCCTTTCTCCTTCGCTTCCTCGCCCAGCAGCGGGAGCGGGTGGGCGAGCGCGTCCCGGCACGAACCGCGCGCCGCCTCCGGCCCGATGCCGATCACGCCGATCCGGGTCTTGCTGCCCGAATGCATCGCGGTCGCGGTGCCGGCGCTGTCGGGGACCTGGGCATTGGTGTTGTAGGTCTTGACCAGGGCGACATTGGGGAAGGTTTCGAAGGAGAGCGTGTTCTCCTCGCCCGTCTCCCCGCGCTTCTGCCCGTCGTAGATCCGCGCGGCGGTGATGGTCGAAATGCCCATGCCGTCGCCGATGAAGAGGATGACGTTCTTCGCCTTCCCGCCGCGCAGCGCCGCTTCATCGCCCCCGGCGGCCATGGTGCCGGTCGCGGAGCGGGCGGCGGAATCGGTGGTCGTGCAGGCCGCGATCGGCAGGGCCGCGGCAGCGGCGAGCAGAACGGCGAACGGGCGGGTCAGGGGCATCGGCGTATCTCCTTTTGTGCGTGCGCTATCCTCCACGAATGTGACGGTAAAGGGACGCGGCGTGCAAAGTGCCCCGTCCTCCCCCGCGCACGCTTCGCCGCTGGATTTTGCCGGCGCGCGTCCCTAAGTCCTCGCTCCATGCTGTCCGTCGCCACCTGGAACATCAATTCGGTCCGCCTCCGCCTGCCGCTGGTCGGGCGCTACCTTGCCGAACACGCCCCCGACATCCTCTGCCTGCAGGAGATCAAGTGCCAGGAGGACCAGTTCCCGGCCAAGGCGCTTGCCGAAATGGGTTACGAATACCAGGCGATCAGCGGGCAGAAGGGCTATCACGGCGTCGCCACGGTCAGCCGCGTCCCGATCCGGGAGATTTCCCGCCGCGACTGGCAGGACAATGGCGAGGCGCGCCATGTCGGGGTCGAGGTGGTCGGGCGCGACCTGTTCCTCGAAAACGTCTATGTCCCCGCCGGCGGCGACGTGCCCGACCGTGAGGTGAACGCGAAATTCGGCCAGAAGCTCGATTTCCTCGAGCGCATGGCGCGCTGGGCGGATGCGGTGGACAAGCCCACCCTGATCGTCGGCGATTTCAACATCGCCCCGCTCGAAAGCGACGTGTGGAGCCACAAGCAGCTGCTGAAGGTCGTCAGCCACACCCCGATCGAAGTGGAGGCGCTGGACCGGTTCCGCGACGCCCACGGCTGGATCGACATCGGGCGCGAACACGTGCCGCACCCGGAACGCTATTACAGCTGGTGGAGCTATCGCAATCCCAACTGGAAGACGAACGACAAGGGGCGCCGGCTCGATCACATGTGGGCTTCCCCCCCGCTCGCCGCGCAGGCGAGGGCGCACCGCGTGCTGGAAGAGGCGCGGGAGTGGGAGAAGCCTTCGGACCACGTCCCGCTCGTCACCGAGTTCGACGTGTGAACGAACCCCCGCCGCCCCGGCCGTCGGCAGAGCGGCGCGCCGCGCAGGCGGTCGATGCGCTGCGGCACGGCTGGCCGATCGTCTTCGGGGCAGGGACGGCCGGGGCGCTGACGCTGCTCCCGGTCGAGACGGCAATCGCGAGCGGGGCCACGTCCGCGCGCCTCCTCATTTCCGCCGCGCGCGCCGCGACCCTCAAGCTCGCCAACCAGCGCGAGGCGGCGGTGCCCCACGCGCCGGTCCTGATCCGCGGGGGCGAGCCGTTCACACTGGCCGATGCGACCCCGATCGCGGATCCCGCACTCGACCTTGCCAATCCCCTGAAAGGCCCCTTTCGCGCCGAACCGCTCGCGTGGGAGGCCACTGCCCGCGCCGCGATGGAGCTTGCCCGGATCGCCGGGATCCTGCCCGCCTTCATGGTCGATCCGGCCGATGCGGGGGAGGCGCACCCGGTCGAGGCGGGCGACCTCGCCGCATATGGCGAGGCGGCGCGGCTGCGCATCGTCACCCGCGCGCGCCTGCCGATTGCGGCGAGCGAGACCTGCGAAATCGTCGCCTTCCGCTCTCCCGCCGACACGCGCGAGCACGTCGCGCTGGTCATCGGGCGGCAATCGGGCGAGCGCGCGCCGCTGGTGCGGCTCCATTCGGAATGCCTGACTGGCGACATCCTCGGCAGCCTGAAATGCGATTGCGGGCCGCAGCTCGACGCCGCGCTCCACGCCATGGCGCAGGAGGCGGAGCGCGGCGGCTGGGGCATCTTGCTCTATCTGAGGCAGGAGGGGCGCGGGATCGGCCTCGTCAACAAGCTGCGCGCCTACCGGTTGCAGGACCAGGGCTTCGACACGGTCGAGGCGAACCAGCGGCTCGGCCTGCCCGACGAGGCGCGCGATTTCCCGACCGCGGCGCGGATGCTCGACCTGCTCGGCGCGGGGGCGATCCGGCTGCTGACCAACAATCCGGCGAAGGTCGATGCGCTCGCGGCGGCGGGGATCACCGTCGCCGAAAGGGTCGCGCACCAGCTCCCCGAAAACCCGCACAACGCCCGCTACCTCGCGACCAAGCGCGACCGTTCGGGGCACCTGCTGACCTGACGATCCCGCCATCCGGCCCGCCATCCGGCCCGCCTGTCCCGGCTGCGCGAGAGGGCGGCGCGCGCCTGCGATCCGGCGGAGAATCGAGCGGCGGCTAGCGTCGCTCGTAGCCCCTGATCCCTTCGCCAAGGCGATTGCCCGCCAGCGTCACCTCTTCCCCCGTCCAGTCGGCGAGGAAGGCGCTCGACCGCCTCAGCCCGGGCACGAAGCGCGCCTCGTTCCCCGCGATCTCGAGGCCCGATGAGGGATGCAGCCGATCCTCCGCGCCCAGCGCGATGAAGGCGGAATAATTCTCCTTGTCGCGGCCCTGCACGAACCAGTTGCCCGCGATTCGCCCGCGCGTGCCGGCGGGAAGGTCGATCATGTAATTCGTGCCGCTGCCGGCGGAATCGTCGAAGGAGTTGCCCTCGATCACGTTTACCGCCGCGCGCGATTTGAGGTAATGCCCGCCCGTGCCCTTCTCGAAGCGGCTTTCGCGCACCGTGAGTTCGGGCACGTCGCCGACATAGATCGAATGCGCGCACCCGGCCGAATTCTCGCAGGTGCCGAGCCGGGTGAAGGTCGAGCGGGTGATGTAGATCCGCGCGTTCGGGACGACGCCGGTCAGCAGCCCCTGCTGGCTGTCGGCAAAGGTGGTGAAGGCGACGTTGAGCGCGCCGTTCTCGAGCCGGATCCCGGCCCCGTTGCCGTCGCCGACATTGATGTCCCGCAGCACGAGGCCCCGCACCTCCGCGCCCGTCCCGCGCAGGACCAGCGCCGCCTTGCCTTCGCAGGCGCGCCCTTCGAGCACCGCCGTGCCGTATTCGCGCGCGACATAGGTGACGACGCCCGCTTCCTGCACGGCGCACTGGTCATAGCGTCCGGGCGCGATCGTGACCGTGCCGCGGGCATTGCCGATCGCGTCCACGGCCCGTTGCAGCGTAGCATAGGAACGCCCGGTTTCCTCTACCGTGAACGGCCCGCGCGGCGCCTGCGCCAGGAGCGCGGGGAAGGGAATGGCCAGCACCGCCAGCGCCGCGGTCAGCGCGATGGCGATGGCGATGGCGAGGGCGGAGGGCCGGGCGGGCGGCGCGATGGCGGGTCCGATTGTCATCGTCCACGATCTAGCGGCGAGAGGTTAATCGCCGTCTAACCCCGCGGCCCGGCGCCTGCGCGGCGCCGGAAGGTCAATTCGCGCTTGGCGTTTCCGGGCGGGCTTGGCTACACCCTCCCGCGCCCGCTGCGGAGCGGCGGGACAGTCATCTGGAGGAGAATGACGCAATGAGGAAATTCGTGGCGCCCATGGCGGCCGCCTTTCTTGCGCTCGCGCTGGCGGCCTGCGGCGGCACCGACAACGCGGCGGAGGACGCGACTGCCGAAACCGTCGAAGGCCCGGCCGAGGAAGCGCTTTCGGACGTGACCGAGGAGCCGGTCGCCGATCCCGCCATCGAGGAACCGGTCGCGGAGGAAACCTCCGACCCCGTGAACGAGCAGACCGCCAACGAGGCCGGTGACAACGCCGCCGATGTCGCTGCGGAAATCGAGGCGGCCGAAGCGATGCTGGGCGATGTCGAAGCGGCCGCCGCTGCCGCCCGCGACGACCTCGAGAACGAGTAGGCCCGCCATCTTTCGCGCCCTTTCCCTGCTGCCCGCGCTCGTCGCCTGCCCCGCGCTTGCCGGGTGCGACGGCGAGGCGGGCGAGCCTCCCGCCGGCGTCAGCGAGGGCGAGGCGCAGGCGCTCGAGGACGCGGCCGAGATGCTCGAGGCGGAGCGCCTGCCCGAGGGCGTCCTTCCCGAAACCGCGCCCCCGCCGGGCGAAAGCGGCTCCGAAACCGCGCCCGATCCCGCCGCGTAGCCCTGATGCGAAACCGAACCCGAAAGACAATCGAGACCGAACCATGAATGCCCCCATCTCCAATCCCGCCCGCACCAATCCCGGCATGGACGAGGAAAGCTTCGAACAATTCGCCGAGCAGCTTCAGCGCTATGTGCGCGAGCGGCTGATCCCGGCGGAAAGGGACGTGATCGAAAACGACCGCGTCCCCGACGACATCCTGAACGAAATGCGCGAGATGGGCCTGTTCGGGATTTCGGTGCCCGAGGAATATGGCGGGGCCGGGCTCAACACCCGGCAATATGCGCGCGTCGTCAACATCATGAGCTACGCCGCGCCCGCCTTCCGTTCGATCTTCTCCATCAACATCGGCATGTTCGCGAGCGCGCTGAAGAATGGCGGGACCGAGGCGCAGCGGCAGGAGTGGTATCCCAAGCTGATCGAAGGCAAGATCGCCTGCTTCGGCCTGACCGAGCCGGGTTCGGGCAGCGACAGCGCGGCGATGCAGACCACCGCCGTGCCCGATCCGGACGGCAACGGCTGGATATTGAACGGCTCGAAACGCTACATCACCAACGCCCCCCACGCCGATGTCGCGCTGATCATGGCGCGGACCGAGAAGGAGGCGCTGCCCAAGAACGCGCACGTCTCCGCCTTCATCGTGCCGATGGACACGCGCGGCATTTCGACCGGCAGCCCGGACAGGAAGATGGGGCAGGCGGGCAGCCACATCTCGGACATCATGCTCGACGACGTGAAGGTGCCGGGCGACGCGCTGCTCGGCGGGGAGACCGGCCAGGGCTTCCGTTTCGCCATGCAGAGCCTCGACAACGGGCGCATTTCCGTGGGCGCGGCGGCGACCGCCTATGCCCGCCGCGCGCTCGATTCGGCGCTGCGCTATGCCAATGAACGCAAGGCCTTCGGCGAACCGATCGCGCGCTTCCAGCTGATCCAGGCGATGCTCGCCGACAGCGAGACCGAGATCTACGCCGCCGAATGCATGATGAAGGACGTGACCGAGCGGGTGGACAGGGGCGAGAACACCATCGCCAAGGCCGCCGCCTTCAAGGTCTTTGCCTCCGAAATGTGCGGCCGCGTGGTCGACCGTGTGGTCCAGATTTACGGCGGGGCGGGCTACCTTGCCGAATACGACGCCGAACGGTTCTATCGCGATGCGCGCATCTACCGCATCTACGAAGGCACGACGCAGATCCTCCAGCTCCAGATCGCCAAGCACATGCTGCGCGAATGGGAGAAGGTTCACGGCTGATCTCGCCCGTGTCAGTCCCGCGAACGCGGGAACGCGGATTCCGAAAGTCCGGCGGGCGGCCCTGGGTCCCCGCCCGTGCGGGGATGACGACGATTGTATAACCTCCTGTCCGACCTCTCGATCATCGAAGTCTCGAGCTTCGTCGCCAGCCCCACCGCGGGGCTTTATTGCGCGCAGCTGGGCGCGGAGGTGATCCGGGTCGATCACAAGGCCGGCGGGCTCGATTACGACCGCTACATGCTCACGAAGGAAGGCCGCTCGCTCAGCTGGGAGAACCTCAACCGGGCAAAGAAATCGGTCGCGCTCGACCTGCGTTCGGGCGAGGGGCGCGAACTGTGCGTCGAACTCGCGGCGAAGACGGGGCAGCTCATCACCAACCTGCCGGAGAAGAGCTTTCTCGGCCACGATGCGGTGAAGGCGAAGCAGGCAGCCATGGATTCCGCCGAAGCGCCCGATCTCGTCTCGGTGCGGATCATGGGCTGGCACGACGGGCGCCAGGCGATGGATTTCACCGTCAACGCCGCCTCGGGCTATCCGCTGATGTGCGGGCCGGAGGATTGGGAGATGGAAACCGCCCCCCCGGTCAACCAGGTGCTGCCTGCGTGGGATTTCATCACCGGGGCCTATTCCGCCTTCGCGCTGCTGGCCGCGCTGCGCCACCGCGACGCGAGCGGCGAGGGAAGCGAGGTGCGCGTGCCGCTGGGCGATGTCGCGATCGGCACGCTCGCCAATTCGGGAACGATGGCGGAAATGCTCTATCGCGGGGCCGATCGCGAACGGCTGGGCAATGCGATCTGGGGCGCGTTCGGGCGCGATTTCCGCTCGAAGGACGCCGTGCGTTTCATGGTCGCCGCGCTTACGCCGAAACAGTGGAACGGCCTTGTCGAAGCCTTCGGGCTCGAAACGCCGATCGCGCAACTGGAAGCGGAAGTCGGGGTGAAATTCGCCGATGGCGACCGCCCCCGTTTCGAGCACCGCCACCGCCTGTTCGACCTGTTCCAGCGGGTTGCGGGCAGCCACGATTACAAGGCGCTCGAAGCGCGCATGGCCGCCCACGGCTGCACCTTCGAACGCTACCGCACCGCGCACGAGGCGGCGAACGATCCCGTCCTCGTCGCCGACAACCCGCTGTTCGGCCCGTCGCCCGCCAACCCTTCGGGCTTCGCATATCCCGCCACCCGCAGCTTCGCCAACCTGCCCGGCAGGCAGCCGGGCGACCCCGCGCCGGCCCCCTATCTCGGCCAGCATTCGGAAGAAGTGCTCGCCGAGCGGCTGGGGCTGTCGTCCGGCGCAATCGGCAAGCTCGTCGATGCGGGGACCGTCGCGCTTTCGGACGCAAATTCGAAATAGGGACAGGAAATGACCAGAAGAGCCGCCATCTGCACCCCGCTTCGCACCCCTGTCGGCAAGTTCTTGGGGGGACTCTCCGGCCTCGACGCGGGGCAATTGGGCGCCGTCATCCTCAAGGCGCTGGTCGAGCGTTCGGGTATCGACCCGGCGCGGGTGGACGACGTGGTTTTCAGCCAGGGCTACGGCAATGGCGAGGCGCCCGCGATCGGGCACTGGTCGTGGCTCGCCGCGGGCCTCCCGCTGGAGGTGCCGGGCTTCCAGCTCGATCGGCGCTGCGGGTCGGGCGTGCAGGCGGTCGCGACCGCGGCGATGATGGTCGAGACCGGCATGGCCGACATGGTCGTCGCGGGCGGCGTGGAAAGCATGTCGAACGTCGAGCATTACACGCTGGCCGGGCGCGGGGGGCAGCGGATGGGCGACATCACCCTGCATGACCGCCTTTCGCGCGGCCGCGTCCGCAGCCAGCCGATCGAGCGTTTCGGCGTCATCACCGGGATGATCGAAACGGCGGAAAACCTCGCCAAGGATTACGGCATCACCCGCGAGGAGGCCGACGCATACGCCGTGCGCTCGCATCTCAACGCGGCCAAGGCGTGGGACGAGGGCCGGTTCGACGCGCAGCTCGTCCCGGTCGAGGTCCCGCAGCGCAAGGGCGACCCCGTCACCTTCGCGAAGGACGAGGGTTTCCGCCCCGACGCCTCGATGGAAACGCTCGGCGCGCTGCGCCCCATCGACGCTCGCCGCGATCCCGACGCCATCGTCACGGCGGGCAATGCCAGCCAGCAGAACGACGCGGCCGCCGCCTGCCTCGTCGTGGCGGAGGACAAGCTCGCCGAACTCGGTCTCGAACCGATGCTGTGGTTCGGCGGCTGGGCGGCGGCGGGGTGCGATCCCTCGCGCATGGGGATCGGTCCGGTCCCGGCGGTCGAGCGCCTGTTCGAACGGCGCGGGTTTTCGTGGGACGACATCGGCCTCGTCGAACTCAACGAGGCCTTCGCGCCGCAGGTGCTCGCCGTGCTCAAGGGCTGGGGCTGGTCGCAGGACGATTCGCGCCGCGCCATCCTCAACGTCAACGGGTCCGGCATCAGCCTCGGCCATCCGATCGGCGCCACCGGGGGGCGCATCCTCGCCGACATGGCGCACGAGATGCATCGGCGCGACGTGCGCTACGGGCTCGAGACGATGTGCATCGGCGGCGGGCAGGGCATCGCCGCGGTGTTCGAGCTGGCGAAATGAACTTCGATGCGTGGATCGGGCGCGAGACGCGCAGCAGGGACACGCTGACCCCGGCGCTCGCCGCCCGGTTCTTCGCGACCTTCGACCTCGATCCGCCCGCCAGCAGGCTCATGCCGCAGGGGATCCATTTCTGCCTGTGCACGCCCGAGGCCCCGACCGCCATGCTCGGCCCGGACGGGCACCCGGCGCGCGGCGGCAGGGGAGAGGACGGCCCGGCGAGCTTCCTCCCGCCCCTGCCCATGGAGCGGCGGATGTGGGCCTCCAGCACCATCGAGTTCCGCGTCCCGCTCACGATCGGCGCGGCGGTGGAGCGGATCAGCCGGATCGTCTCGATCAGGCAGAAGGAAGGATCGAGCGGGCCGCTTGCCTTCGTCGATGTCGCGCACGAAACCCGCGCCAATGGCACGCTGTCGGTGATCGAGACGCAGACGCTGGTCTATCGCGAGGCGGCTGCGCCCGATGCGCCGCTGACGCCGCCCGAACCGGGCGAGGCCCGCTTCGACAGGTCGGCATGGGACGCGCACAGGGCGCTGACGCCGGACCCGCGCCTGCTGTTCCGCTATTCGGCGCTCACCTTCAACACGCACCGCATCCATTACGACGCGCCCTATGCCCGCGGGGTCGAACGCTATCGCGGCCTCGTCGTCCACGGGCCGCTCACCGCGAGCCTGCTGCTCCGCCTGGCCGCGCGCGAACTGGGCGAGAACCGGCTGCGGATGTTCGCCTTTCGCGGGCTCTCTCCGGCGATCGCGGGCGATCTCCTGCACCTTGCGATGCGCGAGGGCGAGGAGGGTTGCGAACTCGGCGCCTTCGCGGCGGACGGGCGGCAGGTGATGAGCGCGTCGGCGAAGGCCTGACGTCAACCTGCCCCGCGGACCGCGTCAATCGCTCGACTGTCCGTCGGGATCGTAGGGCGCGATCGGGGCGAGCACGGCGTAGCTTTCGACCTTCGGTTCGCGGTCGAGGTCGGGAAAGGCGATCGGGGCGGGTGCGACATTGGTGTCGGGCAGGCGGTCGAGCAGGTCGCGGATCAGCGTCAGCCTTCCGCGCTTCTGGTCGTTGAAATCGACCAGCGTCCAGGGCGCATGGCGGGTGTGGGTGGCGCGCAGCATTTCCTCGCGCGCGTCGGTATAGGCGTCGTATTGCTCGCGCGCGGCAAGGTCGACGGGCGACAGCTTCCAGCGTTTCAGGGGATCCTCGAGCCGCTCCTTCAGGCGCTCCTCCTGCCGCGCCTGATCGGTGGCGAGCCAGTACTTGAACAGCAATATCCCGTCATCGACCAGCAGCTTCTCGAACTCGGGGACCTGGCGCAGGAAATGGGCGACCTGCTCCTCGCTCGCATAGCCCATCACCCGCTCCACCCCGGCGCGGTTGTACCAGCTGCGGTCGAACAGCACGATCTCGCCCGCGCCCGGCAGGTGGGGGACGTAGCGCTGGAAATACCACTGGGTGAGCTCGTCCTCGCTCGGTTTCGAAAGCGCCACGGTGCGGCACTGGCGCGGGTCGAGCCGGTCGCGCACGGCGCGGATCGCGCCGCCCTTTCCGGCCGTGTCGCGGCCTTCGAACAGGACCACGATCCGCGCGCCCGTCGCCTTCGCCCAGCGCGCCATGCAGACCAGTTCCGCGGTCAGCGGCGCCAATGCCTTGCGATAGTGCTTTCCCTTCAGCCTGTCCGCCACATGCACCCCTTTCGTCCTATTGTCCTTGCACGAGCCCCGATTTGGTATCAGGTGCAACCATATGGCCACGCTCGCAGACACCAAGCCCGATTTCACCACGCTGCCCGAACTGCCGCGCGATGTCTTCACCGCGCCGCTCGCCCGGCCGCCCCATGTCGGCGAGGACTGGCTGGAGAAGCGGCAGACCGACTACACGAGCGAGGACAACGCGGTCTGGAACGACCTGTTCGCGCGCCAGATGGAAATCCTGCCCGGCCGAGCGTGCAGCGCCTTCATGGGAGGGCTCGACAAGCTCGACCTCGGCCGCGGCGGCGTGCCCGAATTCGGCCGCCTGTCGCAGGAACTGGGCGCGCTCACGGGATGGAGCGTGGTGCCGGTGCCGATGCTTATTCCCGATCACGTCTTCTTCTGGCACCTCGCCAATCGCCGCTTCCCGGCGGGCAATTTCATCCGCACGCGCGAAACCTTCGACTACATCGAGGAGCCCGACGTCTTCCACGACGTGTTCGGCCATGTCCCGATGCTGACCGATCCGGTCTATGCCGACTACATGCAGGAATATGGCCGCGCCGGGTGGAAGGCGATGCGCTACAACCGGCTGAAGGCGCTCGGCGCGCTCTACTGGTACACGGTCGAATTCGGCCTGATCGAGGAGGAGGCGGGCATCCGCGCCTATGGCGCGGGCATCCTCTCCGGCCCGGCGGAGGCGCGATTCGCGGTCGAGGCGGAAAGCCCCAACCGCATCATGCTCAACGTCGACCGGGTGATGCGGACCGATTACGTCATCAGCGACCTGCAGCCGACCTATTTCGTGATCGAGAGCTTCGAGGATCTCTACCGCCAGACGGTCGAGCGCGATTTCGACCGGCTCTACCGCAATCTCGCGCCGGGTTTCACCTATGCGAATTCGGCGGTGATCGACGTCGACAACGTGGTGCACCGGGGCACGCTCGAATACCACCTGCGCGGCGGACGCGGGAGCGGCGCGGTGCCCGTCTGACGGGCGCTAGAGCTCGATCTGCCTGCGGACGACCGCGTGGTAGAGGACCAGCACGCCCACGGTCGCGGCCAGCGCCGCGCCGAGCGCGACCAGCGACAGCCCGCCGAGCACGACCCCGCCGTTCACCAGCACCCCGGCAACCAGCGCGACCAGCAGGCCGGCCATCACCTGGCGCAGGATCTCGCCCGGCTCTTCGGTGCGGGCGATGATCGAGGACAGCCAGCCCAGCGTCGTCCCCAATACGATCAGCACCAGTAAAGCCATGAGATGAGATTTGCCTCTTTCGTCCTGTTCCGTCGGCACGCCGCCGACCGGAGTATTGGTTGCGAAACCCCCACGGAGCGGCTTCGGTTCCCCTGCGACGGGCGAAAAGCCGTGCAAGTCAGAAGAAATAGAACAGGGCTGTGCCCATAAGGACACGGTAGAAGACGAAGACCATCATCGAGGCGCGCTTCAGGAAATTCATCAGGAAGGCCATTGTCGCGAAGGCCGCGACAAAGGTCAGCGTGCCGGTGACGATCGCGTCCATCAGCAATGCCCCGTCGGCCTCGAGCAGGTCGGGCACGATCAGCACGCCCGCGCCCGCGACCGCCGGGATCGAGAGCAGGAAGGAGAACCGCGCCGCCTCGAACCGGCCATAGCCGAGCAGGCGTGCCGCCGTCATGGTGACGCCCGACCGGCTCGTGCCGGGAATGAGCGCGAGAGCCTGCGCGCAGCCGACGATCAGCCCGTCGCGCCAGGTCATCTGCTCGAAGGTCTTTTCCTGCCGCCCGAACCGGTCGGCAAGGCCGAGCAGCACGCCGTAGAGGATGAGGTTGGTCGCGATGAGATCGGTGAAGCGGATCGAGGCGAGCAGGTCTTCCTCGATGATGCGGATGCCGAAGGTCGCGCTCACGACGTCGTTCAGGAACCCGAGCTTGATCGCGAGCCCGAACAGGACGGCCGGGATGGTGCCGAGCACGATCCACCAGAACAATCGCCGCTGCTCCGGCGCCTGCCCGATCCCCACGCTGGCGAACCCGCCCCGCGCGAGGCCGGCCACGTCCCTGAAGAAATAGACGATGATCGCAAGCAGCGAGCCGACATGGACCGCGATGTCGATCATCGGCCCCTGATCGGGGAAATCCGTCAGGAAGGGGATGAGGATGAGGTGCCCCGACGAGGAGATCGGCAGGAACTCGGTGATCCCCTGCACGACCGCGATCAGGAGCATCTGGAAGAAGGTCATGGACGAGCGCCTTTGGCGGGCCCCGCCTGCCTGTCAAGCGCTATGCTGGCCCCTCCTCCTCGCGGGGCGAAGGTTCGCGACCGGCTCCTCCATCGCCGCCTTGTCCTCCGGCGGGAAGTAGCGGCTGACATAGGATGCGCCGATGAGTTCGCCGAGCATCCCCGCGGGCGCCCCTTCCGATGGCAAGTGCGCGGGCCCAAGCGGGCAGGGCGAGGGAAAGGGCGAGCGCGCGGGCGCTGGCCCCGGCAAGGGCGGTGCGGCGGATCATGGTGCGAAGCCCCGTTTTGCGTGCTGGCCCGCACCCTGGCCTGCCCGGCCTTGCGGTGCGATGTGCGGTCCCGATAGGCCGCCCGCAGGTGAAGCCGCGCCCGCTCGTCCGGCCGCGACCGCCATTCGCCGGAAAGGACGCGTTCAGGCGGCTTCGATGTCGGCGAATTGCAGGCTGGCGAGCCTTGCGTAGAGCCCGCCCGCACTGGCGAGCTGCACGTGGCTGCCCTGCTCGACCACCTCGCCCTTGTCGAGCACCACGATCCGGTCGGCGGCGCGGACCGTTGCCAGCCGGTGCGCGATCACGAGCGTCGTGCGGTCCGCCATCAGCTTCTCGAGCGCGTCCTGGACCAGCCGCTCGCTCTCGGCATCGAGGGCGCTCGTCGCCTCGTCGAGCAGGAGGATCGGCGCATCGCGCAGCAGCGCGCGGGCGATGGCGACGCGCTGCTGCTGGCCGCCCGACAATTGCGTGCCGCCTTCGCCGAGATAGGTGTCGAGCCCGTGCGGCAGTTCGCGCAGGAAGGTTTCGGCATTGGCCGCGCGGGCCGCTTCCCAGATTTCCTCGTCGCTCGCGTCCCACTTGCCGTAGCGCAGGTTGTCGCGCGCATCGGCGCTGAACAGCACCCCGTCCTGCGGCACCAGCGCCAGCCGGTCGCGGATCGCCGCCGGATCGGCCCTGGTCAGGGCAACCCCGTCGATCCGGATCGTGCCGGCCTGCGGATCGTAGAACCGTTCGACCAGCTGGAAGATCGTCGACTTGCCCGCCCCCGAAGGCCCGACGATCGCGACCGTTTCGCCCGGCTCGATCTCGAGCGTGAAGTCCTTGAGCGCCGCGACCTCGGGCCGGGCGGGATAGCGGAAGGTGACGTTGCGGAACGAAAGACTGCCGCGCGGCGGTTCGGGCAGCTGCTCGGGCTTTTCGGGCGCGGCGATGGCGGGCTTCGCGTCGAGCAGTTCGGCCAGCCGGCTTGCCGCGCCGGCCCCGCGCAGGAGATCGCCATAGACCTCGGTCAAGGCCCCGAAGGCGCCCGCGACGATGGTCGCACCGACGATGAAGGAGAGGATCGTGCCGCCGGTGATGTCTCCCGCGGCGACGCCTTCCGCCCCGCGCCACAGCAGCAGCACGATCGAGCCGAAGATCGCAAGGATGATGAGCGCCGTCATCGCCGCGCGCAGCACGATCCGCCGCCGCGCCGTGTCGAAGGTGCGCTCCGCCGCCGCGCCGAAGCGATCCGCCTCGCGCGCCTGCTGGTTGAAGCTCTGCACGATCTTCATCGCGCCGAGCACCTCGGTCACCATGGCGCCGACATCGGCCACCCGGTCCTGGCTGTCGCGCGAGATCGAGCGGATGCGCCGGGCGAACAGGACGATCGGCAGGATGATCGCCGGGATGCCGACCGCCAGCCAGATGGTGAGTTCGGGCAGCAGCCAGAACAGGTAGACCGTCCCGCCGATGCCGAGGAAGATGTTGCGCAGCGCGACCGACACCGTGGTGCCCACCACGGTTTCGATGATCGCGGTGTCGGATGTCATCCGGCTCGAGATTTCCTTGGGGCTGTTCGCCTCGTAGAAGCTGGGCGACAGGCGCATCAGGTTCGCGTGGACCTTGCGGCGGATGTCGGCGACGACCCGTTCCCCGATCCAGCTCACGTAATAGAACCGCGCCGCCGTGCCGAGCGCGATGACGACGACGATGACCATGAGATAGCGGAACCAGCGCCCGATATCGCCCGCGCCCTGCGTGCCCGCTCCTTCCAGACCGGCGCCGCCGAAGCCGCGATCGACGATCAGCTGCAGCGCCGCCGGTATCGCCAGCGTGCCCGCTGCGGTGATGGTGAGCGCGGCGAGGGCGAGCAGCACCTGGCGCGGATATTTCGCCGCCTCGCGATAGACCATCCGCAGCGGGGCGAGCGAGCGCGGCTTCTTCGCCGGGTCGAGTTCGGCCTCCTCGCCGATCTCGCGCGCTTCCTCGGCTTCCGCGTCGGACCCGGCGCTGTCTTCGCCGTGGAGCTGCGGGGGCGCGCTCCGTGCTGTCATGTCCCCGTGCATAATGGGGCGATCTAATGGCACAGCCGCGCGATTTCACGTGTAAAAAGTGCACGGGCGCGGGTGATGCGGAGGTTTTCGGGACCATTTCGCGAGGATTGTGCGTTGCACAATGGTCGGGGAGGGGGCAATTAGCAGGCGCCGGGGTCCCGCCCCATTCGATTCACGCGCCGCGCGAAGGGGAACCGCGCGGCATCTCAAGCGACGGGAACAACATGCTTTACCAGGCCTACGAACTCCAGCGCAGCTGGCTCAACGGCGCGAGCCTGTGGGCGACCATCAGCATGGAGGCGCTGACCAACCCCGCCAATCCGGTGGGCTACACGCCCTTTGCCGGGATCGCCGCCAATGCGCTCGACGTGTTCGCCCACGCGACCGCGACCTATGGCAAGCCCGCCTTCGGCATCACCGAGGTCGAAAGCGGCGGCAAGGCCTGGCCGGTGATCGAGGCCACGGTCATGAACAAGCCGTTCGGCGATCTCAAGCGGTTCCGCCTCGACGGGATCGAGGAAGCCGAGGGCAAGCCGCGCCAGAAGCTCCTCATCGTCGCGCCGATGAGCGGGCATTTCGCGACGCTGCTGCGCGGCACGGTCCGGCGGATGCTCGAAAGCTACGAGGTCTACATCACCGACTGGGCCGACGCGAAAATGGTCCCGCTGCACGAAGGCAGCTTCGATCTCGACGACTACATCGACTACCTGATCGAGTTCCTCGAATACATCGAGCAGGTCAATCCGGGCCAGCGCCCGCACATGATGGCGGTGTGCCAGCCATCGGTGCCCGCCTTCGCCGCGACCGCGCTGATGAACCTCCACAAGTCGCCCGCCACTCCGAAAACGCTGACCATGATGGGCGGGCCGATCGACACGCGGGAAAGCCCGACTTCGGTCAATGACCACGCGATGAAGCGCCCGATCGAATGGTTCCGCCAGACCGTCATCGCCACGGTCCCGATGAACTATCGCGGCGCGGGCCGCCGGGTCTATCCCGGTTTCATGCAGCTTTCCGCGTTCATGAGCATGAACCTGCAGAGCCACATGATGAGCCATTACGAGATGTTCAAACACCTGACCGCGGGCGACGAGGAAAGCGCGCAGGCGACCAAGGATTTCTACGACGAATATCGCAGCGTCTGCGACATGACGGCGGAATTCTACCTCCAGACGGTCGAGGAGGTGTTCCAGAAGCATTCGATCCCCAATCGCACCTTCGAACACAAGGGCGAGATTGTCGACATCGCCGAGATCACCGACACCGCGCTGCTGGCGATCGAGGGCGAGCGCGACGACATCTCGGGCCTCGGCCAGACCAGGGCGGCCCTGAAACTGACCCCGAAACTGCCCGACGACATGAAGCGCTACTACATGGCCGAGGGTGCCGGGCATTACGGCATCTTCAACGGCAGCAGGTGGCGCAGGAAGATCGCGCCGGTGGTCGAGGAATTCGTCGCGGCGCATTCCTGATTTGTGTGCGCCCGTCCGGGCGCACTCCTCGCTAGACGCGCAAGGCCCTTGTTGGCCTATCGCTCCGCTGCTTGAGGCCGGATGCTGCGCCCCTTGCGCGAACGGCGCCGGTCAGGCCCGGCTCGGCGGGGGCCGGAACAGCTGGCGGGCGAACAGGAACAGCCCGCGATAGAACAGGTAGGTGAGCGCCCCCGCGAGGACGGGCAGCCCCGGCGCATCGAAGGTCATGGCCTCGTCCCACAGCAGGCTCGCCCACAGCGGGCCGGTCAGCAGCAGGTGCGCCGCGATGGCGAGCGCGACGCCCGCCGTGTCGGCGGCGAGCTGCGGGATCGGGAGCCTGCCCAGCAGCCATGCAAGGCCCCATGCAAGCGCGCACAGCGTCGCCGTGCTCGCCAGCGTGTAACCCAGCCATGCAAGCGGCGCCGCGGCAAACGCCGATCCCTCGCGGCTCACATCGCCCCAGTAATCGAACGCGGCCGACACCGCGACCAGCGCGAACAGCCAGAACCAGTGCGAGGCGAGAAGGGAGACCCTCGCGCGCGTCTCACCGGTTCCGGCTTCGCTGGTCATCGCCGTGCGCGCCTCAGAAGACCTCGAACAGCCCGGCAGCGCCCATGCCGCCGCCCACGCACATGGTCACGACGACATACTTGGCGCCGCGACGCTTGCCTTCGATCAGCGCATGGCCGGTGCAGCGCGCGCCGGTCATGCCGTAGGGGTGGCCGATCGAGATCGAGCCGCCGTTGACGTTGAGGATGTCGTTGTCGATGCCGAGCTGGTCGCGGCAGTAGAGCACCTGCACCGCGAAGGCCTCGTTCAGTTCCCACAGCCCGATGTCGTCCATCTTGAGGCCGGTCGCCTTCAGGAGCTTGGGAATCGCGAAGACCGGGCCGATGCCCATCTCGTCGGGCTCCGTCCCGGCGACCGCCATGCCGACATAGCGGCCGAGCGGTTCGAGGCCCTTCTTCTCGGCGAGCTTGGCTTCCATCAGCACGGCAGCCGAGGACCCGTCCGAAAGCTGCGAGGCGTTGCCCGCGGTGATGAACTTGTCCGGGCCCATCACGGGGTTGAGCGACTGGAGGCCTTCGAGCGTGGTCGAGGGGCGGTTGCCCTCGTCCTTGGCGATGGTGACTTCCTGGCTGGAGACTTCGCCGGTTTCCTTGTCCTTGACCATCATCGTGGTGGTGACCGGAACGATCTCGTCGTCGAACCGGCCCGCTTCCTGTGCGGCGGCGGTGCGCATCTGCGACTGGAGCGCGTATTCGTCCTGCGCTTCGCGGCTGATGCCGTAGCGCGCGGCGACCGTTTCCGCCGTGCCGAGCATCGGCATGTAGATGTCCTTGTGCATCGCGATCAGCGAGGGATCGGGCGCGACGCGCATTTCCGGCGTCTGGACCATCGAGATCGAATCCTGACCGCCGCCGACGACCACATCCATGTTGTCGACCGTGATCTGCTTCGCCGCGGTGGCGATCGCCATCAGGCCGGAAGAGCACTGGCGGTCGATCGTCTGGGCCGCGACCGTAACCGGCGCGCCGCCGCGCAGCGCGACCTGGCGGCCGATATTGCCCGACTGGGTGCCCTGGGTGAGCACGCATCCCCACACGACATCGTCGATTTCCGCCGGGTCGATGCCGGCGCGTTCGACCGCGGGCTTGAACGAATAGGCGCCGAGCGTGGCGCCGGGGGTGGCGTTGAAACCGCCCTTGTAGGCGCGGCCGATGGGAGTGCGGGCGGTGGAGACGATGACGGCTTCACGGGTCATGGGAGGGGTCCTTTGTTCAGGTGCGAGTCCCCGCGCAGGAGGGGACCTCGTGAGGTGGTGCGCTTCAGGGCCTGAGGTCCCTGCCTTCGCAGGGACTCATGCGTCACATCGCGTCAAACGAAATACTGCGTGATCCATTCGCAGATCAGCGCGGGCTTTTCCTCGCCCTCGATCTCGATCGTGATCTCGGCGGTCTGCTGCCACTGGCCGGGGCGCTTCTCGATCATTTCGAGCAGTTTCCAGTGGCCGCGAATGCGCTTGCCGACGCGCACGGGCGCGATGAAGCGCGTCTTGTTGCCGCCGTAGTTCACGCCCATTTTCACGTTGTCGATCCTGGGCATGTCGCTGTTGGCGCCAAGATAGGGGATCATCGACAAGGTCATGAAGCCGTGCACGATCGTGCCGCCGAACGGCGTCAGTTTGGCCTTTTCCTCGTCGACATGGATGAACTGGTGGTCGCCCGTCGCATCCGCGAACAGGTTGACCTTTTCCTGCGTCATTTCGACCCATTCGCTGGTGCCGATGTTCTCGCCGACCTTCGCGGCCAGTTCTGCGGGGTTCATGGGGCTCTCCTCGTCCTCTCGAAACGTCCTGGTGAATTGCGCGGGCTTCATGGCGCATGAGGCCGCCGGTTGCAATCGCCCGAACGGGACGGATCAGCCTGCCGCTACGGCGCCGCCGGAAGCCGCCGCGCGCCGTGCACGGCCCGCCCCGCCGCGCGCGCTGCGCTCCAGCCCGGCCCGCGCCGAATCGAGCCGCCTGCAATAGGTGTGGAGCCCGATCTGCAGGCCGATGATCATCAGCATGACCGGCTGGTAGCCGATTCCCTGGAACAGCGCGCCGACGACATAGACCAGGCTGGCGAGCTGCAGCGCCACCGCCATCGGCGCGATCCAGGCCTCGCGTTCGTCCCCGGCGCCCTTCCAGCGCCGGATGATGCGCTCCATCTGCCACACGCCGAGCCCCTGCAGGGCGAGCCAGATCGCAAGCCCGGGCCAGCCTTGCTCGCCCAGCAGTTCGAAGATCGCGGAATGGTAGGCGCGGCCCTCGTCGGTGACCTGCTTGTAGGTGACCGAGACGGTGTTCCCCTCGCCCTCGCGCACCGGCATGACGTAGGTGAAGGAGTTGCCGCGATAGGCGTCGAACCCGCCGCCGAAGGGGTTTTCCCCGGCGTAGTCGATGGTCCATTCCCACACCGCCACGCGGGTCGAGGCGCTCTCGTCCCCCGAAGGTGCGGTGATCGTCGCCATGCGCTCGTAATAGCTCTGCGGGAGGAAGGGCAGCGCCATCAGCCCGGCGAGCCCCGCGGCGGCGACATACAGCACCCGCCGCTTGACATAGCGCAGCAGCAGCACGCCGAGCACCGCGATGCAGACGAGCCCGGTGCGCGCCTCGGTCCCGATCGGCACCATGAGGCAGGCGAAGATCAGCAGCACCGCGAAGGTCGTCACCGTCCAGTGCGGGCGGAACACGGTGCCGAACCGGGTGAACCACCAGATCAGCGGGGTGAGCGCGATCGCGACCGTGGCCAGCGTCGAGCTTTCGTAGATCCCGCTGTTGTCGTTGACGAAGAAATTGAGGTTTTCATAACCCCCGCCGCCCAGCACGGTCTTCATCCCCGTCCCGATCACGATGGTCGCGACCGACAGGACGAGGGTCAGCGCCAGCCCCTCGATCCGGGCGCGCGTCGTCAGGGTGAAGGGCAGGAAGATCGCGAACAGCAATGCCTTCCACACCCAGTCCCATTTGGTCGCGGCTTCCTCGGGGAAATCGGCATTGCCGGTGGTCCACCAGCAATAGGCGAGCAGCATCACCAGCAGCGCCTGCCGCACGGTGAGGCGCGCGCCCTCCTTGCGATCGAGCACGATCCATCCGCCGAACGCCGCGGCGAAGGCGATCAGCGATACGGGCAGGCTCGTGATCAGCGAATAGCCGATCCGCTGCGGGGCGATGATGTCGATGTAGACGTAGAGCAGCACCCACACGAAAGGCCGCCTGATCCCGAGCAACAGGACATAGGCGATGAACGCGAGGAAGACGAGGTCGATCACCGGCCTTCCCGCTCCGCCCGCCGCGCTGCCTTGCGGCCCGCGGGGCTCGCCGCCCGGCGCTTGTCCGCGGCCTCGTCCTTCAATTCCTCCACCAGCGGATCGGCATCGACATCGCCCCTCAGCGCGAGCCGCAGCAGCGCGAGAGCGAGGAGGCCGTGGCCTAGGGCAAGGGCGATCTGGTCGATCATCAGCGTCGGGTCCGGTTGCGACAAGGCGTGGGCTCGCCTTCCCGCGTGTCGCACGGCCCTACAGGCGGGCAGTTGACGGCGCGTTAAGCACGCCTGCGCTAGGGACGGCGGCATGACCCGCGTGCTCCACGTCCTCGACCACTCGCTGCCGCTGCACAGCGGCTACACCTTCCGCACCCGCGCGATCCTGAAGGCGCAGGAACGCCTCGGGCTCGAGGTGCGCGGCATCACCGGGCAGCGCCACAATATCGAGCCGGGCGCGGGCGGGGGCGAGGAAAGCCCCGAATTCGCGGACGGCCTCATCTTCCATCGCACCCCGGGCTTCCCCTCGAGCCGGCCCGGGATCGGCGTGGCGGGCGAGATCCGCGCTCTGGCGCACGCGATCCGCCGTCTCGCGCGGGACTGGCGGCCCGCCATCCTCCACGCCCATTCGCCCGCCCTCGGCGGTGCCGCGGCGCTGGTCGCGGGGCGCGCGCTCGGCATTCCGGTGGTCTACGAGATCCGCGCCTTCTGGGAGGACGCGGCGGTCGGCAACCGCTCGGGCAGCGAAGGTTCGATCAAGTACCGCCTCACCCGCGCGCTCGAGACGCGGGTGGCGAAACGGGCCGATGCGCTTTTCACCATCTGCGAGGGGCTGAGGGCCGACATGGCCGCACGCGGCATCCCCGAAAGCCGCATCGGCGTCATGCCGAACGGCGTGGACCTGTCGCTGTTCGGCGAACCGCCCGCGCGCGACGATGCGCTGGCCGCCGAACTCGGGATCGCCGCGGGCGCGCCGGTGATCGGCTATATCGGCAGCTTCTACCCCTATGAGGGGGTCGACGACCTCATCGCCGCCATGCCGCTGCTGCGGTCGAGGCATCCCGGCGCACGCCTGCTGCTGGTCGGCGGGGGCGAGATGGACCGCGAATGGCGCGCGGCCGCCGCCCGCCTGCCCGAACCGGGCGCGGTGATCTTCACCGGGCGCGTGCCGCATGGCGAGGTGGAACGCTATTATTCGCTCATCGACGTGCTCGCCTATCCGCGCAGGAAGCAGCGCCTGACCGATCTCGTCACGCCGCTCAAACCGCTCGAGGCGATGGCCCAGCGCCGCCTCGTCGCCGCGAGCGATGTCGGCGGCCACCGCGAGCTCATCCGCGACGGCGAGACCGGCACGCTCTTCGCGCCCGGCGATCCCGCCGCCTGCGCCGCCGCGCTCGCCGGGCTGCTGGACACGCGCGAGGAGTGGGAGACGATGCGCCGCCGCGCCGCCGAGCACGTCCGCACCCGGCACGACTGGCAGGCCAATGCGCGTCGTTATCTCGCCGTTTACCAAGCGCTGCTAGCCCGGGATTCGCGCCCGGCCGGTGCACGCGGCGGGCACGGGTCCGGGGCGGGGCTGCGGGCCTGATCCGGGTCGTCGCCGGGCGGAGCGTGAGGATATCGGCGCCATGAGGTTTCGCAGGACAGGGACGCAAACGCAGGCCGAAGCGGAGCGGGAGACCGCGCCGCCGCCGCGTCCGCGCGGCACGCCGCGGCGCAAGGGCGGACGCAGCGGCGCCCGCGGCCTTGCCGCGCACCCCGCCTTCGTCCCGCTGGTGGGAGCGTGGGGCGCCGCGCTTGCCGGGCTGGCGGTGTTCGTCCTGCCCTTTGCGGCGACCGCGCGCATCGCCATGCTGACCGGCCTGAGCACCTTCGAACACGCCGCGCATTTCATCCTCGCCGCGCTTGCCGCGCTGGTCGGCGGCGCGCTCGCTGTCGGCATCGCGCGCGCCCTGTCGCACACGGCGCGCCGCTCGCGCGAGATCCCGATCGCCGCCGAGGTCGGGATACGCCCACTCCACCCGGTGCGCGATCTCGGCAGCGAGAGCTTCGACGCGCCGATCGAGACGATGCCGCTGGGCATGGCGGCGGGAGACTGGGTGGACGGGCCGGCCGATGGGCTGGCCGGTGATGGCGCAGCGGGCAAGGCGGACGCGGCGGAGCAGCCGGACGCGCCCGGTTCCGCGATCCGGCGCCGTCTCTCGCGCGCGCTGGACGAGGCCGAGGCCGCACGCCGCCCGAGCGGGACCCAAGCGGAGCCTGCGCCCGAACCCGAACCCCGGCCGGAACCCGAAGAGGAGCCGGTGCCCGCCGAGCCCGACGGCATCGCCGCAGATTCCCCCGCAGCCGAACCGCTCGCGCTCGACCTTGCCCAGTTCGGCGCGCTTCCCGGCCGCAACGCGGTCTGGGTCGAGGGGGCGCTGCCGGAGGAACTCGCGCGGCCCGCCCCCGCCCCCGCCGCCCCCGACCCGCGGCCCGCCCCGATCCGGCACCAACCCGCCGCGACCCTCCGCCTGCGCGAGATGCCGGCGGAGGAGCTCAGCCTGATCCAGATGGTCGAACGCCTCGCCGCGGCGCTGCACGAACGCCAGGCGGCCGATCATGGCGCCGATCCGTTCCCGGATGCCCCCACGGCCCGCCCGGGCGATCGCGACGCCGCGCTGGCCGAGGCGCTGAAGGCGCTCGGGATGCTTGCGGGCGACACCGCAAGCGCCGGTGCCGACGGCGCCGGGGACGATTCGGACCGGCTGGCCGAGCGGGGCGGAACCGGCGAACTGCGCGCCGCCCTGGCCAAGTTGCACGACATGCGAGGCGCTGCCTGAAATCGCGCATGGCGCGCAACGAAGCGCGGTTACGAACAGGCGCGGGAAACGAACGGATAGCCGATCTTGGGGCGGGCGAAATATTGCTTCGCCTTTCGCGGTTGCAAAATCGCTTTTGCATCGCCATTAGGTTGCTGACCTGCACGGGGCGGGCCATGTCGCCTGCCTCCGTGCCGAAACGCCTGCCGGCAGACCCCTCGCGTCCGGCCCCGACCGACACGGAAAAGGGCCTGCGAGCCGGCATCTGACAGAGTGGACCTGAGCCATGGGATATCCAGCTTCCCAGGGTCTTTACGACCCGCGAAACGAACATGACGCCTGCGGTGTGGGCATGGTCGCCCATATCAAGGGCGAGAAAAGCCATGGCATCATCGAACAGGCGCTCGAGATCCTCGCGAAGCTCGACCATCGCGGCGCGGTGGGGGCCGACCCGCTGCTGGGCGACGGCGCGGGGCTGCTGATCCAGATTCCCGACCCGCTCCTGCGCCGCTGGGCCGGGGAGAATGGCCACGATCTGCCGCCGCCGGGCGACTACGCGGTGGCGATGTGCTTCATGCCGCAGGACGCGGCGGCGCGCGACTATGTCGCGGAAAGGTTCGAAACCTTCACCGAGAAGGAAGGCCAGCGCTTCGTCGGCTGGCGCGACGTGCCGGTGACGCTCGACGGGCTCGGCGACGCCGTGATCGCGTCCATGCCGGTGATTCGTCAGGCGGTGGTCGCGCGCGGGGAAGGCTGCACCGATCAGGACGCGTTCGAGCGCAAGCTCATCGTGATCCGCAAGCAGGTGCAGAACCCGCTCGCCGAGCTCGAGGTGAAGAAGGGGCTTCCCGGCCTCACCGAAACCTACCTGCCGAGCTTCTCGAGCCGGACCATCGTCTACAAGGGGCTGCTGCTGGCGACGCAGGTGGGCAGCTTCTACGACGACCTGCGCGATCCCGATTGCGTCTCGGCGCTGGGCCTGGTCCACCAGCGGTTCTCGACCAACACCTTCCCGAGCTGGCGGCTCGCTCACCCCTACCGGTTCATGGCCCATAACGGCGAGATCAACACGGTGCGCGGCAACGTGAACTGGATGAACGCGCGCCGCCGGACGATGGAAAGCGAGCTGCTCGGCCCCGATCTCGACAAGATGTGGCCGATCATCCCGCACGGGCAATCGGACACGGCCTGCCTCGACAACGCGCTCGAACTGCTGCTGGCGGGGGGATATTCGCTGCCGCACGCGATGATGATGCTCATCCCCGAAGCGTGGGCGGGCAACGAGCTGATGGATCCCGACCGCCGGGCGTTCTACGAATACCACGCCGCGCTGATGGAGCCGTGGGACGGCCCGGCCGCCGTGTGCTTCACCGACGGGCGCCAGATCGGCGCGACCCTCGACCGCAACGGCCTCAGGCCCGCGCGCTACTGCGTGACGAAGGACGACCTCGTCTGCCTCGCCTCGGAAAGCGGCGTGCTGCCGTTCGCCGAGGAGGAAATCGTGCGCAAGTGGCGGCTCCAGCCGGGCAAGATGCTGCTGATCGACCTCGAACAGGGCCGCATCATCGAGGACGAGGAGCTGAAGGCCGACCTCGCCAGGGCGGAGCCGTTCGCCCAGTGGCTCAAGCAGGCGCAGTTCAAGCTGGCCGACATCGACCATATCGAACCGCACCATGCCGCCGTGCCGGATGGGCCGACCAGCCTGCTCCAGCGCCAGCAGGCCTTCGGCTACACGCAGGAGGACCTTGCGCGCTTCCTCGAGCCGATGGGGACAAGGGGCGATGATCCGGTGGGCTCGATGGGGACCGACACCCCGCTGGCCGTGCTGTCGGACCGTTCGCGCCTGCTCTACGACTATTTCAAGCAGAACTTCGCGCAGGTCACCAATCCGCCGATCGACCCGATCCGCGAGGAACTGGTGATGAGCCTCACCTCAATGATCGGCCCGCGCCCGAACCTGCTCGGCCATGACGCGGGCACGCACAAGCGATTGGAGGTCGACCAGCCGATCCTGACGAACGAGGACCTCGCCAAGATCCGTTCGGTCGAAGAGGCGCTGGACGGCGCGTTCCGCTGCGCCACGATCGACATCACCTGGGACGCGAGCGCCGGTGCCGAGGGGATCGAGCTGGCGCTCAAGGAAATGTGCTGGGCCGCGACCGAGGCGGTGCTGCAGGATCACAACATCCTCGTCCTGTCCGACCGCGCGCAGGGCGAGGACCGCGTGCCCATGCCCGCGCTGCTGGCCACGGCGGCGGTGCACCACCATCTCGTGCGGCAGGGCCTCAGGATGCAGACCGGCCTCGTCCTCGAAAGCGGCGAGCCGCGCGAGGTGCATCATTTCTGCGTGCTCGCGGGCTACGGGGCGGAGGCGATCAACCCCTATGTCGCGCTTGAGACGCTGGAGGACCTGCGCGCGAGGAAGCACCCCGGGCTTTCCGCCGAGGAGGTCGCGAGGAACTACATCAAGGGCGTCGGCAAGGGCATTCGCAAGGTCATGTCCAAGATGGGCATATCGACCTACCAGTCCTATTGCGGCGCGCAGATCTTCGACGCGGTCGGGCTGAGCAGCGAATTCGTCGAGAAGTATTTTACCGGCACGGCGAGCATGATCGAGGGCATCGGCCTTGCCGAAGTCGCCGAGGAGGCGCTGCGCCGCCACGCGCAGGCCTATGGCGACAACCCGCTCTACAAGTCGATGCTCGATGTCGGCGGCATCTACCAGTTCCGCCTGCGGGGCGAACGCCACGCCTGGACGCCGGAGAACATCGCCAGGCTGCAGCACGCGGTGCGCGGGAAGAAGCACGCCGACTACGAGGAATTCGCGCGCTCGATCAACGAGCAGTCCGAACGCCTGCTGACGATCCGCGGCCTGCTGCAATTCAGGAAGGCGGATGAGCCGCTGCCGCTCGACGAGGTCGAACCGGCGAGCGAGATCGTGAAGCGGTTCTCGACCGGCGCGATGAGCTTCGGCTCGATCAGCCACGAGGCCCATTCGACCCTCGCCATCGCGATGAACCGCATCGGCGGGCGCTCGAACACGGGCGAGGGCGGGGAGGAGCCGTTCCGCTTCAAGCCGATGGACAACGGCGATTCGATGCGCAGCCGGATCAAGCAGGTCGCATCGGGCCGCTTCGGCGTCACGACCGAATACCTCGTCAATTCGGACGACATCCAGATCAAGATGGCGCAGGGCGCGAAGCCCGGCGAGGGGGGGCAGCTGCCGGGGCACAAGGTCGACAAGCGGATCGGCGCGGTGCGCTATTCGACCCCGGGCGTGGGCCTCATCTCCCCGCCGCCGCACCACGACATCTATTCGATCGAGGATCTCGCCCAGCTGATCCACGACCTGAAGAACGTGAACCCCGAGGCGCGCATTTCGGTCAAGCTCGTGTCCGAGGTCGGCGTCGGCACGGTCGCAGCGGGCGTATCCAAGGCGCGCGCGGACCATGTCACGATCTCGGGCTATGACGGGGGCACGGGCGCTTCCCCGCTCACCAGCCTGACCCACGCGGGTTCCCCGTGGGAAATCGGCCTCGCCGAAACGCAGCAGACGCTGCTGCTCAACGATCTCAGGAGCCGCATCGCGGTGCAGGTCGACGGGGGCCTTCGCACGGGCCGCGACGTCGCGATCGGCGCGCTGCTCGGCGCGGACGAGTTCGGCTTCGCCACCGCGCCGCTCATCGCGGCGGGCTGCATCATGATGCGCAAGTGCCACCTCAACACCTGCCCGGTCGGCGTCGCGACGCAGGACCCGGTGCTGCGCGCGCGCTTCATGGGCCAGCCCGAACACGTCGTGAACTACATGTTCTTCGTTGCCGAGGAACTGCGCCAGATCATGGCCGAAATGGGCTTTCGCACCCTCGACGAGATGGTCGGCCGGGTCGACCGGCTCGATTTCACCCGGATGGACGGCCACTGGAAGGCGCGCGGGATCGATCTTTCCCGCATCCTCCACCGCGTCCCGCTCGCCGACAATGCGAGCCTGCGCAACACCGCCACGCAGGACCACGGGCTCGACGCCGCGATGGACAAGGTCCTGATCGAGCAATGCCGCGAAGCGATCGCCAGGGGCGCGCCGGTCGAACTGCGCCACGAGATCCGCAACGTCAACCGCACGGTCGGCACGATGCTTTCGGGCGAGATCGCGCGCCGTCACGGCCACGAGGGCCTCGCGCCCGACACGATCCGGATCAACTTCACCGGCGTCGCCGGGCAGAGCTTCGGCGCGTGGCTGGCCCATGGCGTGACGCTGGACCTCGTGGGGGATGCGAACGACTATGTCGGCAAGGGCCTGTCGGGCGGCCGCATCGTCGTGCGCCAGCCCGAGGGCGTGCCGCGCATCGCCTCGTCGAACATCATCGTCGGCAACACCGTGCTGTATGGCGCGATCGCGGGCGAGGCCTATTTCGGCGGGGTCGCGGGCGAACGCTTCGCGGTCAGGAATTCGGGCGCGATCGCCGTCGTGGAAGGCACGGGCGACCATGCCTGCGAATACATGACCGGCGGGGTCGTCGTGGTGCTTGGGGAAACCGGGCGCAATTTCGCCGCCGGCATGAGCGGCGGGCTCGCCTATGTCTACGACCCCGAAGGCACGTTCGCGAAGCTCGTCAACCACGCGCAGGTCGATCTCGTGCCCGTCAGCGCCGAACCCGACCGCGAGGAAGGCACCGGGCGCCCGTCGCAGCGGGCGCGCTCGGTCCACGATTACGGCATGGGCGACATGCTGCGCCACGATGCGGAGCGGCTGCGCGTCCTCGTCGAACGGCACCAGCTGCACACCGGCAGCGCGGTCGCGGGCGAACTGCTCGCCGACTGGGACAAGGCGGTGGCGAATTTCGTCAAGGTCATGCCGCGCGACTACCGCCGCGCGCTCGAAGCGCTCGAGATCGAGCGGATCGAAGCCGCGAGCGTCGCGGCGGAATAAGGCTCAAAAGGGCAGGAACATGGGCAAGGAAACCGGATTTCTCGAACTGGATCGGCGCGACCGCGACTATCTCGATCCCGCCGAGCGGGTGAAGAACTACCGCGAATTCGTGGTCCCGCCGGACGATGCGACGCTCGCGGCGCAGGCTTCGCGCTGCATGGATTGCGGGATTCCCTATTGTCACAACGGCTGTCCGGTGAACAACCTGATCCCGGACTGGAACCACCTCGTCTACGAATCCGACTGGAAGAACGCGCTCGACCTGCTGCACAGCACGAACAACTTTCCCGAATTCACCGGCCGCATCTGCCCCGCCCCGTGCGAGGCGAGCTGCACACTCAACCTCGTCGACCAGCCGGTCACCATCAAGTCGATCGAATGCGCCATCATCGACCGCGGCTGGAAGGAAGGCTGGGTCACGCCGCAGCTGCCCGAGCGCAAGACCGGCAAGTCGGTCGCCGTCGTCGGTTCCGGCCCCGCCGGGCTCGCCTGCGCGCAGCAGCTTGCGCGCGCGGGGCACTCCGTCACGGTGTTCGAGAAGTCGGACCGGGTCGGTGGGCTGCTGCGCTACGGCATTCCCGACTTCAAGATGGAAAAGCACCTCATCAATCGCCGCTGCGTGCAGATGGAGGCGGAAGGGGTGACGTTCCGGACCAACAAGGAGGTCGGCGTCGACATTTCCTTCAAGACCCTGTCCGAGAACTTCGACGCCATCGTGCTCGCCGGCGGGGCCGAGGATGCGCGCGCGCTTGCGATACCGGGCGCGGAAATGCCGGGCGTGCGGCTCGCGATGGAATTCCTCACCCAGCAGAACAAGCGCGTGGCGGGCGACGACGAGGTCCGCGCCGCACCGCGCGGGAGCCTGCTCGCCACGGGCAAGGACGTGGTCGTGATCGGCGGCGGCGACACCGGATCGGATTGCGTCGGCACCTCCAACCGGCAGGGCGCCAAGAGCGTCACGCAGCTCGAAATCATGCCGAGGCCGCCGGAAAAGGAGGACAAGGCGCTGACCTGGCCCGACTGGCCGCTGAAGCTGCGGACCTCCTCCAGCCACGAGGAAGGCGCCAACCGCGACTGGGCCGTGCTGACCAAGCGCGTGATCGGCGACGGGGAGAAGGTCACCGGGCTCGAATGCGCGCGGGTCGAATGGGTGAACGGCGAGATGCGCGAGATCGTCGGCAGCGAATTCACCATACCCGCCGATCTCATCCTGCTCGCCATGGGCTTCACGGGGCCGAAGAAGGCCGGCCTGCTCGAACAGGCGGCGGTCGAGCTGACCGATCGCGGCAGCGTCAAGGCCGACACCGAAACCTACGCCACCAGCGTGCCGGGCGTGTGGGCCTGCGGCGACATGCGGCGCGGGCAGAGCCTCGTCGTCTGGGCGATCCGCGAAGGCCGCCAGGCCGCGCGCGCGGTGGACGAGGCGCTGATGGGCGCGTCGCAGCTGCCGCGCTGAACGGCGCGGGGTCCCTTCAGTCGAGCGGCTCCGCCTGAAGCTGCGGGTTCATCGCCATGACGTGGTTGAGCCATTTCTTCGGCCGCCGCAGCATGTCCGCGGGGTAATCGACCTTCAGGCCGAGGATCTCCGCCATGCGCCCGACGAAATGGATGCAGTTGCGCTTTTCAAGGTCGTAATACTTGCCCGGCGCGTTCTGCCACGCGTTCACCTCGGCGATGATCCGGCGATATTGGCGATCGGTCAGGACCAGGGTGAAGTGGCGGTTGGTGTTCTTCACGTTCTTCTCGCTTTCGGCCAGCACCATGTGCTCGACCGGACCGGAGAGGATCGCGGGCGTCACCTTGCGCGCGGAAAAGCCGTAATTCTCGTTCACCGGCTCGCCCGTCCGGTCGAGCGTGCCTTCGAGCACGATGAAGGTGTGCGGATAGCGGCCCCACAGCACCGATCCGTCGAAGCTGTGGAAGTGGATCCGCACCTCGGCCAGCGCCGCGCTGCTCCACGCGAACAGGACGAGCGCGAGGAGCCGGGCGAGGAAGCGGGGCAGGCGAACGGCGGCGATGCGCGGCATGGTGCCGGGCATACCGCCCCCCGCGCACCGAAGGCAAGCCGCCTCAGGCCTGGAGCAGGCTCGCATTGCCGCCCGCCGCCGTGGTGTCGATGCAGACCGCGCGCTCGACCGCGAACCGGGCGAGGTAATGCGGGCCGCCCGCCTTGGGTCCGGTGCCGGACAGTCCCTCGCCGCCGAAGGGCTGGCTTTCCACGACCGCGCCGATCTGGTTGCGGTTGACGTAGAAATTGCCGACCCGCGCGCGTGCCTCGACGAACCGCCGGGTCGCCGCGATCCGGCTGTGGAGGCCGAGGGTGAGGCCGTATCCCGTCGCGTTGATGTCGGCGATCACCTGCCCGAGGTCCTGCGCCCTGAAGCGCGCGACGTGGAGCACGGGTCCGAAATTCTCGCGGGTGAGGTCGAGGATCGAATCGACCTCGATGATGGTCGGCGCGACGAAGCAGCCCTTCGCGGTTTCCTGCGGCATGGCGCAGCGCATGACGCGGCGCCCGCTCGCCTCGCTGCGCGCGACATGGCGTTCGAGCGCGGCCTTGGCGTCGGGATCGATGACCGGCCCGACATCGGTCGAAAGCCGCGCGGGATCGCCCACGTTCAATGCCTCGAACCCGCCGCGGATCATTTCGAGCATGGAATCCGCCACGTCTTCCTGCAGGTAGAGCACGCGCAGGGCCGAACAGCGCTGGCCCGCGCTCTGGAAGGCGGACGCGACGACATCGCGCACGACCTGTTCGGGAAGCGCGCTGGAATCGACGATCATCGCGTTCTGCCCGCCGGTTTCGGCGATGAAGCTTGCGATCGGGCCTTCGCGCCCCGCCAGAGTGCGGTTGATCGCGCGCGCGGTTTCGGTCGAGCCGGTGAAGGCGACCCCTGCGAGCCGCGGGTCGGCGGTGATGAGCTGGCCGACCTCGCCCGCGCCGGGGAGGAGCTGGAACGCCTCGGGCGGAATGCCCGCCTCGTGGCACAGCTTCACCGCGAGGGCGGCGATCAGCGGGGTCTGTTCGGCCGGCTTGGCGATCACCGCATTGCCCGCGGCAAGCGCGGCGGAGGCCATGCCGGTGAAGATCGCGAGCGGGAAGTTCCACGGCGAGATCGTCGCGAAGACGCCCCGCCCGTGGAGCGAAAGCCGGTTCTCCTCGCCGGTCGGACCGGGCAGGCGGACAGGCTCGGCGAACTGGCGGCGCGCCTCGGACGCGTAGTAGCGCAGGAAATCGACCGCCTCACGCACCTCCAGCACGCCGTCGAGCAGGGTCTTGCCCGCCTCGCGCGTGGCGAGGCTGAGGAATTCGGCCGTGTGCGCCTCGAACAGGTCGGCGGCCTCTTCCAGCAGGAGCGCGCGCTTTTCGCCGCCGAGCGCGTCCCAGCCGGGCTGGATCGCGCTGGCGCGGGCGAAGGCGTCCTCGATCTCCTGCGCGGTCGCGTCGCGGCGCTTGCCGACCACGCTGGCGAGGTCGTGCGGCATGGTGATCGGGGCGATCTCGCCCGGCTCGGCACCGGGGAAGGTCGGCCCGGCATACCATTGCCGGTCCGCCAGCCGGTCGAGCTCGGCCTGCAACGGGCCGAGCACGAGCGGGTCGGAAAGATCGACGCCCGCACTGTTGAGCCTGCCGCCGCGATCGGCGCCGAAAATGTCCCTCGGCAGCGGGATCGCCGGGTTGCGGCGCAGCGAGAGCGCGGCGAGTTCGGCGACCGGATCGCTCACCAGTTCCTCGGCCGGGATCTGGGCATCGCCCATGCGGTTGACGAAGCTGGTATTGGCCCCGTTCTCGAGCAGGCGGCGCACGAGATAGGCCAGCAGTTCCTTGTGCCCGCCGACCGGCGCGTAGATACGGACCGGCGTCCTGTCATTGCCTTCGAGTTCGTGAAGCGCCTCGAACACCTCCTCGCCCATGCCATGGAGGCGCTGGAACTCGAAATTGCGTCCCGCAGCCAGCTCCTTCACCACCGCGACCGTGTAGGCGTTGTGGGTGGCGAAGGCGGGGTAGATCACGTCGTCATGCTCGAACAGGCGCGCGGCGCAGGCGAGATAGGACACGTCGGTCGCGATCTTGCGGGTGAAGACGGGATAATCGGTGTAGCCGCCGACCTGGCTGATCTTGATCTCGCTGTCCCAATAGGCGCCCTTGACCAGCCTCACGAACAGCTTGCGGCCATGGCGCCGGGCGAGCTTGGCGATCCAGTCGCACAGCGGCACGCCGCGCTTCTGGTAGGCCTGGATGGCGAGGCCGAAGCCTTCCCAGCGGCTCCCGTCCGCACGGGCGAAAATATCGTCGTCGCCGACCAGCGCCTCGATGATGTCGAGCGAGACTTCGAGCCGCTCGGCTTCCTCGGCGTCGACGGTGAAATGGATGTTCGCATCGCGTGCCTGGATCGCGAGCTGCTTGACGATCGGCGTGATCTCGGTGCGAGCCTGCTCCTTGTGGAAATGCGTGTATTTGGGGCTGAGAGCGGAGAGCTTCACCGAAATGCCGGGGGAAGTGCCGACCCGGCCCGATGCCTCCCGAGCGAGGCGCTGGATCGCCTTCTCGTAGGCAACGCGGTATCTTTCGGCATCGGCATAGGTCATCGCCGCTTCGCCGAGCATGTCGAAGCTGTGGGTGATCCCCTTCGCGCGGTCGGGTGCGGCGCGCTTCAGCGCTTCCTCGATCGTGCGGCCGAAGACGAATTGCCCGCCGAGTATCCGCATCGCCTGCAAGGTCGCGCGGCGGATGACGGGTTCGCCCAGGCGGTTCAGCGCGCTCTTGAGCTTGCGGCCCATGCCCTTCTGGTGTTCCTCGGGCCGCTCGAGCACCTCGCCCGTCAGCATCAGCGAGAAGGTCGCCGCGTTGACGAAGGTGGACGAGCTTTCGCCGAGATGATCGCCCCATTCGATCTCGGCGATCTTGTCGCGGATCAGTGCATCGGCGGTGCGGCTGTCGGGCACGCGCAGCAGCGCCTCGGCAAGGCACATCAGCGCGATGCCCTCCTCCGTGTCGAGCCCGTATTGCTGGAGGAAGGCGTCGATCCCGCTCGCCGACTTGGCGCGCGCGCCCTCGATCAGCCGGGTCGCCAGCGCCGCCGCCTCGCCCGAGACCCGCCGCGCCGGCGCGGCCTGTTCGAGCCGCTCGGCAATGCAGGCCTCTTCCTCGGCGCGGTAGGCGCGGCGCAGGTCGGAACGGTCGAGCATGTGGGTCGCGGGGTGCGGGATGTCGGGGGTGGTCAAGCTGTCTGGCTTTCGTGGTTGGCGCGGAGTCGCGCGGGGCCGGTGCAAAATCGCACAGCGCCCGGGGCGCGATCAAGCCTTGTGGATGGGAAGCGTTTGAGCCGGATCAAGGTTTCCGGCGCCGGAACGGGCGATCCTGATGCGGCATTGAACAGCGGGACATTGACAAAGACGTCGCTTCGGGCGAAATTTGTCCGGACAACTTCACAGGTGACACCATGGCCAGCGATCTTCCTCCTCCCTACACTGCGCTCACCCGGCACGAGATGATGCCGCGCACGACTCACGACGAGGCGGCCCGGTTCAACTTCCTGACCCATTTCAACCGCTACCTGTCGGGGACCGTCGGGGCCGGGAACAAGCTCGCCTATGAAAGGCGCGTCCTTCCCGCCTTCCGCGCCGAACACGGGCGCGATCCCGAACATCGCTACGAGATCCGCGACGCGATGAACAAGGACCAGTGGCACCGCATGTGGTCCGCGCTCAAGCGCAATTCGATGGAGATGCGCCAGCATTTCGGGCGGCAGGTGGTGCTGCGCCAGATCGACGAACTGGACGCGATGGCGCGGCAGTACAACGAACATTCGGGGATGCTCGAACTCGATCCGGCGGTGGAGCAGCCCGAATACCAGACCGCCGTCGACATCCATTGCCAGCCCGGCGGCTATCACGGCGGGGAACGCGCGGACGATGTCACCGTGGGGGCCAATTACGATGTCGGCCTGTTCGCCACGACCGGCGGCGCGCTGGGCGGGTTGAACGATGGCGGCGGGCAGGCCGTGGTCGAGTGGATCAGGGCCGAACGGCCCGACTGGAAGCCGCGCCGCATCCTCGATATCGGCTGCACGATCGGCCACAACGCGGTGCCGATCGCGCAGGCCTTCCCGGATGCCGAAGTGATCGCGATCGACACCGCGGCGGCTTCGCTGCGCTACGGTGCGGCGCGCGCGGCGGCGCTGGGGGTGAGGAACATCCGTTTCGTGCAGGCCTCGGGCGAGGACCTGTCGCGCTGGGCGGACGGGCATTTCGACTGGGTGCAGACGACCATGTTCCTGCACGAGCTTTCGGCGCAGGCCATGCCGCGCATCCTGTCGGAAGCCAACCGCGTGCTCGCGCCGGGCGGGCTGATCCTGCATGTCGAGCAGCCGCAATATTCGGACGAAATGCCGCTGTTCGAACAGTTCATGCGCGACTGGGACGCGTTCAACAACAACGAGCCGTTCTGGTCGGCGATGCACGGGCTCGACCTGAAACAGGTCATGGCCGATGCCGGCTTCCCCCGCGACGCGCAGTTCACCGCCGGGGTGCGCGCGGTGGTCGACCCGGAGATATTCCCGCCCGCGCCCGATGACGGGGAGGAGGATTTCGGCCGCGCCGCGATCTGGAACGCCTATGGCGCCTGGAAGCCGCTCGCACGGGAAGCGGCCGCGTGAGCGGTTCGGGCGGGGAGCCGTTCGACTGGGTCGCGGCCTCGGGGCGCAAGGCCAGGGGCAGGCGGCCGGAATATTTCGACGATCCGGCGCTCGACCGGCTCTATTCGACCGTCTTCGCGCTCGCCGCCGAGGTTTCCGCCCTGCGCGAGCGGCAGGACACCGTCGAACGCCTGCTCGACGAGAAGGGCACGCTGAGCCGCGCGGACATCGAAAACTATGCGCCCGACCGCGCCGCGGGCGAGGAGCGCGGGCTCGCCACGCGCGCCTATGTCGCGCGGATCATGCGCGGCTTCCAGCAGGAGGTCGAGGCGATGGAGGCATCCGATCCTCCGATCATGGACATCGTGGAGAAGCTCTCACGCGAATAGGCGCCCCCGCGCCTGCCGCACCTTCATCGTTCGCCTGGGGAGGGGGACATGGAATTCCTGTATCTGAACGAATTGTCCATCCTCCGGTGGATCCACATCCTCGCAATGGTCTACTGGCTCGGCGGGGAATGGGGCGTCTTCCAGACGAGCTACCATGTGACCAATCCCGCGCTTTCGCTGGAGGAGCGGCGGCGGCACATGGAAACCGCCTATCGCATCGACATTCTCGCGCGCACGGGGATTGTCCTGCTGCTTCCGCTGGGGCTGCACATGGGCAAGATCTACGGCTTCGTGCCGCTGCTCGAGGGGGCGGGCGTGTGGGTGATGTGGCTGTTCTTCGCGATGTGGCTGGCGATGACCTGGACCGCCTTCCTCAAGCGCGAGACCGATCTCGGCATCAAGGTCACCCGGGCCGAGGAATTGCTGCGCTATCCGCTGATCGCCGGGCTCTTCGTGCTCGCCGCCATGGCCTTTGCCGGGACCGGGCCGATCCGGTCGGGCGAGGGCAATGACTGGTATCCCGCGAAGATGGCGCTCTATGCCTTCGCGCTCGTCATCGGCCTTTTCCTGCGGCTCGTCATGCGCCGATGGACCGAACGGTTCCGCGTCCTCGCGCACGGACCGGACGCCGCGCAGGAGGCGGCGCTCGCGAAGGAAATCGGCCTCGCGCGGTGGTCGGCCTATGTCTACTGGATCACGATCGCATCGGTGTGCTTCCTCGGTGCGGTGAAGCCCTTTTGAGAAGGAGCCTGTCATGCCCGCCTACATGATCGTCATCGCCTCGATCCGCGACCGCGAGGCCTTCGTTTCGGGCTACGGCGCGCGCGCGGCGGAGCTGATCGGGCAGTTCGGCGGAGAATACCTGCTGCGCGGGCCCGGCGCCGAATGCCTCGAGGGCGATTTCGGGGACGGCGCGAGCATGGTGATTTCCAGGTGGCCCGACCGGGAAGCCGCCCGGCGGTTCTGGAACAGCCCCGAATATGCCGAGGCGAAGAAACTGCGCGAAGGCCTTGCCGAGGTGCAGGTGCTGCTGATCGACGGGCCCGATCTCAGTCCAGGATCTGGTTGAGCTCGATCAGGATCCCGTCGGGGTCGAAGAAATTGCACCCCTTCACCCGAATGTCCGCACCCCCGTCGCGGCCGGGATAGACCTGCAGGCGCGGCTCGGCGGTGAAGGTGACGCCGGGGATTTCCTTCGCCCTGGCGCAGCGGCCCTCGACATCGTCGGTGTTGAGCACCAGCACGACATCGCCCGGCCCCATGCGCCGGGGATAGTCGCCAGCCGGGATCGCCGGATCGATCCATTCCATCAGCCCGATCCAGCCCACCCACGGATCGTTCGCGTTGAGCAGGACCAGCCGCGCGGTCGCCCCCGGCTCGCCCGCGGGCAGGGCCACGCCGCTCGTCTCGACGGTGGTGTCGTAGTTCACGGCAAGCCCGATCACGTCGCGATACAGGCGAAGCGAGTTCTCGATGTCGCGCACGATGATCGTCGCGCGGCGCACATCGGTCGGCAGGCGTTCGGCGGGAGCATCGACTCCGGCCGCTTTGGGCCCGGAGGCGGCGTGCGGGGTCTCCTGCGCCATCGTCCCGCTGCATCCGGCCAGCAGCGCGGCCAGCAGTGCCGTCACCCTCACGCGCTCTCTCCCACCGCGCCGCCCGCGATCAGCGCGGCGATCCTCTCCTCGTCATAACCCAGGCCCGCCAGCACTGCGCGGGCATCGCGGCCCGGTTTCGGCAGGTGCTGGAGGCCGCCGATCCGCTTGCCGCCCATCTCGAGCGGGATGGTCGGCAGTCGCACTTCGGTGCCGTTGTCGAGCGTCACGTCCTCCAGCCCGCCCTGCTGCAGATGCGGATCGTCGAACATGTCTTCCGGCCTGCCGATCGGCGCGAAGGGCAGGCCGGATCCGTCGAGCTTCGCGATCACCTCCGCGCGCGTCATGGTGGCGACGAGTTCGCGGATGACGGGCAGGATGCGGTCCCTCGCCTCCACGCGCGCGTTGTTTTCGCGCAGGGATTCGTCGGCCCACAATTCGTCCAGGCCGAACAGCTTGCAGAACTTCTCCCACAGCGCATCGGTGACGACGCCGATGAAGACGGGTTCGTCCTTCGTTTCGAACACGTCGTAGATCGCCCAGGCGGATACCCGCGCGGGCATGGGCGCCGCAGGGGTGCCGGTGACGGCATATTGCGCCATGTGCTGCCCGACGAGGTAGATCGTGGTCTCGAACAGGCTCGCCGTCACCTTCTGCCCGCGCCCGGTGCGGTGGCGTTCCTCGAGCGCGGCAAGGATGCCGATCACCCCGAACATTCCGCCCGTCACGTCGATCACGCTTGCCCCTGCGCGCAGCGGTTTTCCCGGAGGGCCGGTCATGTAGGCGAGCCCGCCCATCATCTGCGCGACCTCGTCCAATGCCGTGCGCTGTTCGTAGGGGCCGGGAAGGAAGCCCTTTTCGCTGCAATAGATCAGCCGCTCGTTCGCCCGGGCGCAGCTTTCGTAATCGAGCCCGAGCCGGTCGAGCGCGCCGGGCCGGAAATTCTCGACCAGCACGTCCGCGCCCGCGACCAGGTCCCTCGCGACCGCCATTCCGTCGGCGCTTTTCAGATCGAGGCAGATCGAGGCCTTGCCGCGATTGTACATCGGGAAATAGCCCGCGCCCGACCCCTTGAGCCGGCGCGTGCGGTCGCCGCCGATCGGCTCGACCCGCACGACTTCCGCGCCGAGCCCGGCAAGGATATGGCCCACGGTCGGCCCCATCACCATGTGGGTGAATTCGACGACCTTTATCCCGGCGAGCGGAGCGGGCGCGCTCATCCGGCGACCCTCTGCCTGTAATCCAGCATCGGCCCCGCATCGGGGGTGAAACCATAAAGCGGCTCGCCCGGCAGTGCCTCGGCCAGGATGGCGCGCACCTCGAGCAGTTTTTCGAGGTCGATCCCGGTCTTCAGCCCCATCGCATTGAGCATCAGCACGAGGTCCTCGGTCACGAGGTTCCCGCTCGCGCCGGGTGCGAAGGGGCAGCCGCCCAGCCCGCCTAGCGAGGCATCGAAGGTCTTGATCCCCTCCTCCAGCCCCGCGACGACATTGGCAAGGCCGAGCCCGCGCGTGTTGTGGAGGTGGAGCGTCGTCAGCTTGTCCGCGCCCACCGCCGCCCGGACCTTGCGGGTGAGCCTGCGGACCTGCGCCGGGTCGGCATAGCCGGTCGTGTCGGACAGCGAGAGTTCCCCGGCCCCCGCCTCGACCGCCTTTTCGGCAAGGCGCACGACCTGATCTTCGGGCACCGCGCCTTCCATCGTGCAGCCGAAGGCGGTGGACAGGCCGACCGCGAAATGGATGCCGTGTTCGCGCGCGATGGCGGAGGCCGCCGCGATTTCCGCGATCATGGCGGGATGGTCCTTGCGCACGTTCTTGATCGAATGGGTCTCGCTCATCGAGAAGGGGATGGACATGGCGTGCACGCCCGCCTCGGCGGCACGCTCCGCGCCTTTCGCATTGGGCACGAGCGCGACCACGGTCAGCCCCTCGATCCCGCGCGCGAAGGCGACCAGTTCGGCCGTGTCGGCCATCTGGGGCAGGAGTTTCGGCGGCACGAAGCTGCCGACCTCGATCTCCTTCACGCCGGCGGCCGCTTCGGCCGCGATCCAGCGCTTCTTCGCGTCGAGAGGCATCACCCGGTCGATCGATTGCAGCCCGTCGCGCGGGCCGACTTCGGATACGAGGATGTCGGTCATGCGTGTGTCTCCAGATAGACCCAGGGCCGCGTCCTGCGATCGGCTTCGGTCCATTTCTCGATCGCCGCAGCCTGCGTCAACGTGAGGTCGATCGCGTCCAGCCCCTCGGCCAGCATTCGCTTCGCCTCGGGATCGATCTCGAAAGCGTGGACCTCGCCCCGGCAGCGGACCTCCTGCGCGGCAAGGTCGATCTCGACCGCTTCGCCCGCGATCCGTTCCAGCACCGCGCGCGGAAGGGCGACGGGGAGTAGAAAATTGCGGATGCAATTGCCGCGGAAGATCGGCGCGAAGCTTTCGGCCAGCACCGCCCGGAACCCGTATTCGGCAAGCGCCCAGACCGCGTGTTCGCGGCTCGACCCGCAGCCGAAATTGGACCCTGCGACAAGGATCGCGGCGTTGCAGTATTCGGGGCGGTTGAGGACGAAATCGGGATCGGGCGTGCGCGCATCGGCATCGCTGTAGCGCCACGGCGCGAACAGGCCCTCGGCCAGTCCCGTGCGTCCGGTCGAGCGCATTTCGCGGCTCGGGATGATCGCGTCGGTATCGACATTGTCGGCGAGCCCGCTGACATGGAGCGGCGCGGCGATCCCGGCGAGCGGTTGGGGAAAGGAGTTCATGCCGGCTCCTCCAGCCTCGCATATTCGCGCGGGTCGGCGATTCGGCCCGCGATCGCGCTCGCCGCGACGGTTTCGGGTGAGGCGATGTGGGTGCGGATGCCGGGGCCTTGCCTTCCTTCGAAATTGCGGTTCGTGCTGGATATGACGCGCGAGCCTTCGGGAAAGCCCTCGCCGCCCGCGTAGAAGCACAGCGAGCAGCCGCTCATGCGCCATTCGAACCCGGCGGCGGCGAACACCGCGTCGAGCCCCTCGGCCTCGGCCGCGCGCTTGACCGAGAGCGAGCCGGGGACGACCAGCGCCTTGCGGATCGACGGCGCGATGCGGCGACCTTTCAGGATCGCGGCGGCGCGGCGCAGGTCGGACAGGCGCGCATTGGTGCAGCTGCCGATGAAGGCGGCATCGACGGGCGTTCCCGCAAGCGGCGTGCCAGGATCGAGCCCGATATAGTCATGCGCGCGCGCCGGACCCTGCGGCACCACCGCGGTGACGGGAACGGCGTGTTCGGGGCTCGTCCCCCAGCTCACCATCGGGGCGATTTCCGCGGCGTCGATGACGATCTCGCGGTCGAACCTGGCGTCCTCGTCCGAACGGAGGCTGTTCCAGTAGGGGTCATCGAAGCTCGCGGGCGCATAGGGCCGACCTGCGAGATAGTCGAACACCGTCTCGTCGGGCGCGATCAGGCCGGTCATCGCGCTGAATTCGGTTGCCATGTTGCACAGGGTCATGCGCGCTTCCATGTCGAGCGCGCGCACCGCCTCGCCCGCGAATTCGACCACGTGCCCCGCGCCCCCGCCCGCGCCGTGGCGGGCGATGAGGGTGAGGATCATGTCCTTCGCCGTCACGCCGGGCGAAAGCGCGCCCTTGAACGTGACGCGCATCGTCTTCGGCCGGTCGAGCCGCAGCGTTCCCGTCACCATCGCGTGTTCGGCCTCGGACGAACCGATCCCCCAGGCGAGCGCGCCGAAGGCCCCTTGCGTGCAGGTGTGGCTGTCGGGCGCGACGAGGGTTAGTCCGGGCAGGACGATGCCCTGTTCGGGGGAAATGACGTGGACGATCCCCTGCGCGCTGTCATTGACGTCGAACAGGGTGATCCCGGCCTTGCGGCAGGCGGCGCGGGTTTCGGTGATGAAGCCCTCTCCGCCCGGCATCAGGGTCCCGTCGCCCCGGCCCGGCCGCGTGTCGACGATGTGGTCCATCACGGCGAAGACCCGCGCGGGATCGCGCAGGCGGCGGCCCATCTCGGCCATCCGCGCGAGGGCGGCGGCGCCGGTGCGTTCGTGCAGGAACACCCGGTCGATCGCGACCAGGGCCGCGCCGCCCGCCGTTTCGGCGACCATGTGCGCGTCCCAGATACGCTCGAACAGCGTGCGTCCCATGTGCTCCTCAGGCGCCGTGCCGGGCCTTCATTTCCGCGTCGACCTTGCGCCAGTCCTTCGTCACGAAGACCTCCTGGATCGCGGTGCGCGTTTCCAGCTTGCCGTCGCGGATCCAGTGCCAGGTGCGGCAGCGGTTCTTGCCGTCGTCCGAAATCTGGATCTGTTCGTAGAGATAGAGCGTGGGATCGCCCGTGCGCTGCCAGTAGAGCATCATCGTGCGGTTCCTGTCGTCGAGCGGGACTTCGGCCGCCCAGCCCTGGATCAGTTCGTTGTCCCACCAGATGCGCCCGTCGCGAAAGGTCGCGGGAAAGTCGCGCACTTCGGTCCTGCCGTCGGGCCAGGTGTAGTGATTCGTCTGATGGTAGGGAATCTCGTCGTCGCCCGTGATCCGGCAGAGCAGGCGGCTGGCGTGTTCGTCGACCTTTTCGTTGTCGGCGTTGAAATAGGTGTAGGTCCCGTCCCACACCCCTTCGTGACGGGCGAGCAGCGGCATTTCCTTGGCCATGTCGATCATTCGGTCTCTCCTTCGATTTCGGCGAGCGTGTCGTGCCACCGGCGCGCGGCGGCTCCGGCGCGGATCCGGGCGAGGGCGCGGGCGTGGACCGCTTCGGTCGCGATTCGCCCGGGCGCGAGCGGGATCGCGTGCGCCGCGTCGGCCTCGTACCACGGTGCGAAATAGGCCTCGGCGCGGGCCACCTGCCAGGCGCGGTGGAGGTAGAGGCCGAAACGGTCGGGCGCCATGTCGGGATACAGGCGGTCGGCATCGCCCGCGGGAAGGGCGGGCAGTTTCATTTCGGCAAGGTCGAAATGGGCCATGACCTGTCGCAGCGTCCCGCGAATGTCGCCCGGATCGTCCGACTGGCCGTGGCCGGGCAGGTCGATCGCCAGTTCGCCTTCGCCCGGTTCCCCGAGTTCGCCGGCAGGAGCGTGGAGGACGAGATGCCGCGCCCCGCGCGTCCCCCGCCAGTGGACGAGGCCGCCTTCGAGCTGCAACCAGCCTTCCTGCCCGTCCTCGGGCAGGTCGCCGCAGGGGTCGGCGCCGGCGTGCTCCATGAGGAAGGCGAGGCTTGCGGCCTGATGTTCCCCGGGCGTCGCGACCTTCCGCGCGCTCCAGTTGGCGGGCATTTCGCCCAGCCGGTCGATATGCGCCTGCAGCGGGTCGCCGTCATAGGCGCTGATGAGGCAGGGCGGGACTTCGGCATCCGCGGGCGGAATGTCGCGCGGCGCGCGCAGCACCGCGCCATAGCCCGCGCGGTAGGCATCGCCCGCATCGAGCATTTCGGAAACGGTCTGCGCCACGTGCGCGACATCGGCATGGGCAATGGGCAGGCGCGCTTCCTCGCGCGTGTCGAACCACGGGAAGACCCAGCTCTGTTCGAGAATGCGGTTCCAGATCCAGGCGAAATGCTCACCATAGGGTTGCGGGCGGAATTCCGGCAGGTAGCTCTCGCCGAAGATGCGCCGCTCCTCCTCGGTCCAGATCGCATAGCCGCCGACCGCGAGGCAGCGGAACGCATCCGGCCGCCGCTTCATCGCCGTGACGAGGATGATGCCGCCAGAATGAAAGCCGTAGGCAGCGCAAGGGGTGATGCCGAGCGCGTCGGCGAATGCGAGGATCGCGTCGGCGAAGTCGTCGATCTCGGGTTCGCCGGGAAGCGGATCGGACTGGCCGAAACCGGGCGTGTCGGGCGCGATGCAGGTGAACTGCGCGCCCCATTCGCGCATCAGCGCGGCGTATTCGGCAGAGGAGCGCGGGCTCTGGTGGACCATCAGCAGCGCCGGGCCGGTCCCGCAGCGGCGGTAATGCACCTTGCGCGCCGGTTTGCCTTCCATCGCGGGAATGGTGAGGACGTGGCGGGTGATGACGTCGGGCTGGCTCGGCAAGACTGATCCCTTTCGCGGCTCGCGGGCTCAAGTTGTCCGGACAAATTTCACTCGACATGGCCTTACGCGGCTTTATTGTGCGCTGTCAAAGCGTAAAAACCGCCAGTCGGACACGCACGGGGCGTGCCTCGTCCGCGGGCCGGGCACGCGCCTGTCGCGCCGCCCGGACACTGGCCGGAAAGGGGAACCAGATGACGGATCTCGTGGGCACGAAAATGGTCGAGGACGGGCGCACGGCGCGGGCGATCTTCGAGGAGGTGATGGCCAATCCGGCGCGCAGGAAATTCGGCTTCGGAGAGAAGCTCGCGGTCGTGAATGTCGACGTGCAGCAGGCCTATACCCGCACCGACCTGTTCAGGACCGCCTATGAGACCGATCCGAGGCAGATCGAATACATCAACACCATCAGCAAGCTGGCGCGCGAAAAGGGGATGCCGGTGATCTGGAGCCGCGTCGCCTACAAGGACGATGCGGGCGATGCGGGCGTGTGGGGCACGCGCACGGACACCGAGGATTCCCTCCAGAACATCAAGTACGAAAGCGAGCGCCACGCCTTCGACCCGCGCTGCGAGATCGACGAGAACGACCTGCAATATACGAAACGTATGCCGAGCGCCTTCTTCGAAACGCCGCTGGCGAGCTATCTCGTCTGGCACAAGGTCGACACCGTCGTCGTGACGGGCGGCTCCACCTCGGGCTGCGTGCGGGCGACGGCGGTGGATGCGCTTTCCCACGGATACCGCACGATCGTTCCGATCGAGACCTGCGCGGACAAGCACGAAAGCTACCACTTCGCCAATCTCACCGACCTGCAACTGAAATACGCCGATGTCGAGCCGGTCAAGGCGGTGATCGACTGGCTGGAGGCGCGCTGATGCAGGAGGGCGCGCCCGATCCGGGCCTCTACGATTACCACCCCTACAAGGGTCGCCCGAAGATCGCGTGGCCCGGCGGAAAGACCTGCGCGGTCTGGGTCGCCCCCAATCTCGAATATTACGAGATCGACCCGCCGATCCACCCCAAGCGCAATCCCTGGCCGCATCCGGCGCCGAGCGTCGTGGGCTATTCCCACCGCGACCATTCGAACCGGGTGAGCCACTGGCGCATGGCCGAGGTGATGACCCGCCACGGCTTTCCCGGATCGGTCAGCCTGTCGGTCGCGCTGTGCCAGCACCACCCCGAAGTGGTGGCGGACGCGGCCGCGCGGGGCTGGGAGTTCTTCAGCCACGGCATCTACAACACGCGCTATTCCTACGACATGAGCGAGGAACAGGAACGCGCGATCATCGAGGACTCGATCGTCACGGTCGAGGAGGCCACCCGCCAGCGCATCCGCGGCTGGCTCGCGCCCGCGCTGACGCACACGCCGCGCACCTTGGACCTGCTCGCCGAATACGGCTTCGACTACACCTGCGACCTCTATCACGACGACCAGGTGCAGGAGGTGAAGGTGGCCAGGGGCCGCCTGGCCTCGATCCCCTACAGCCTCGAGGTGAACGACCATTACGGCTTCTTCGTCTACAACATGAGCGGGCGCGAATATGCCGAAACGCTGGTGAAGCAGTACGAACGGCTGGCGGAGGAAGGCGAGGCGTCGGGCACGGTGATGTGCATACCCCTGCACGCCTACCTGATCGGCCAGCCGCACCGGATCGGCCCGTTCGAGGAGGCGCTCGAACACATTGCTAAGGACGGCCGCGCATGGCTGGCGACGGCGGGTGCGATCGTCGATGCGTGGCGGGAGCAGGTATCATGAACACGCTTCCCGACAGCTACACGCAATATCCCCGCCGCCGGAAAGGCTATGATCACGACCTCTACCAGTGGTCGAACCTCCACCAACGCGCGCCGGTTCGCTGGCCGGAAGGATCGGTCGCGGTGTGGCTTTGCGTCAGTCTCGAATGGTTTCCGATCGTCCCGGGCGGCCCGTTCAAGGCGCCCGGCCACATGGTCACGCCCTATCCCGATTATCGCCACTACACCGCGCGCGACTATGGCAACCGCGTGGGCGCGTGGCGGATGCTCGAGGCGTTCGGGAAGGCCGGGGTCAGGGCGAGTTTCGCGACCAATGCCGCGATCGCGGAGCGCTATCCCGAACTGGTCGAGGCGATCGAGGCCGACGGGCACGAGATCATCGCCCATTCGACCGACATGAACGGTACCATCGATGCGAGCCTCGGCGAAGCGGCGGAGCGCGCGCTGATCGGCGATGCGATGACGCGGCTGGAACAGGCGACCGGCAAACGGCCGAAGGGCTGGCTTTCCATCGCGCGCCAGCAGAGCTTTGCGACGCTCGACATCCTGAAGGACGAGGGGCTCGCCTATTGCTGCGACTGGGTGAACGACGAACTGCCCTATCGTTTCTCGAATGGCCTGATCGACCTGCCCTTGAACCACGAATTGTCCGACCGCCAGATCGTCACCGTCCAGCAGAAAAGCGCCGACAGCTGGGCCGAAAGCATGACCGATGCCTTCGACTGGCTGGCGCGGGAGGCCAAGGGTAAGGGCGGCGGGCGGATGCTGCCGATCCACCTTACCCCCTACATCATGGGCCTGCCCTATCGCATCCACGCGCTCGAGGCGCTGCTCGCCGGGCTCGGTCGGCGCGAGGAAGCCTGGTTCGCCCGCGGGGAGGATATCGTGTCCGTCTGGGAGCAGCAGCAATGAAGGCCCGCAACCCCCGCACCGGCGAGGAGGATTACGACTTCCTCGAAAGCTCGCGCGAGGAGGTGGCCGCGACCGCCGCGACCCTGCGCGCGGCGCAGGCGAGCTGGGAGGATATCGGCCCCGCCGGACGCGCGGTGGTCCTCCATCGCTTCGCGGACGCGATCGACGCCCACGCGCCGATGATCGTCGAGGCGCTGTCGGTCGACACCGGACGCGGAACGGTTTCCATGATCGAGGTGCAGGGCTGCGCGGCGAACATCCGCCGCTGGGCGCAGCGCGGGCGCGAATTGTTCGACCGGCTCGATGTCGGGGCGCATCCTTCCGCGACACCCGGGGTCGAGATCGTCACGACCTATTCAGCCTTCCCGCTGTTCGGCGCGATCGCCCCGTGGAACTTTCCCGTCATCCTGTCCCATATCGACGCCGTTCCTGCCCTGATGGCGGGCTGCGCGGCGATGGTGAAGCCGTCCGAGGTCACGCCGCGCTTCGTCGAGCCGATGCGCACCGTGCTCGCGGACATTCCCGAACTGCCGCTCGCCTATGTCATGGGCGGGCCGGAGGTCGGGCAGGCCTTGATCGAGGAGGTGGACTATGTCTGCTTCACCGGCTCGACCGCGACGGGCCGCAAGGTGGCCGAGGCCGCCGCGCGCGCGCTCATACCGGCGAACCTCGAACTGGGCGGCAAGGACCCGATGATCGTCACCGCCAATGCCGAGCCCGACTGGGCGGCGGGCGTGGCCCTGCGCGCGAGCGTGGTGGCGACCGGGCAGGCGTGCCAGTCGATCGAGCGGATCTATGTCGCGCGCGAAATCGCCGAGGCTTTCCTGACAGCGCTCGTCGCCGCCGCCGAGCGGGTCGAACTGACCTGGCCGGACCCGGCCAAGGGCCATCTCGGCCCGTTCATCTTCCCCGCGCAGGCCGACAAGGTGCAGGCCCATATCGACGATGCCCGCAGCCACGGCGCGCGCGTCCTGACCGGCGGCGAGGTCGAGACGCTGGGCGGCGGGAAATACCTCCGCCCGACCTTGCTTGCCGACGTCACGCCTGAAATGAAGGTCATGCGCGAGGAAACCTTCGGCCCGGTCATCCCGGTCACGGTCTTCGACGACCTGGAGGACGCGATCGCGCAGGCGAACGACACCGAATACGGGCTGTCGGCGGCGGTGCTGGCAGGCTCGCTCGACGAGGCGACGGCGATCGGCGTGCGGCTCGATGCCGGGGCGATCTCGCTTCAGGACGGGGCGATGACGAGCTTTGTCGGCGATGCCACCAACCAGTCGCGCGGCTGTTCCGGCCTCGGCCCTTCGCGCATGGGCGATTCGGGGATGCTGCGCTTCCTCCGGGAGAAGGCGCTGATCCGCCAGACGGGCGATCCGCTGCCGATCGACGCCTATGCCGAACGGGGCGCGCCGTGACCGGCAACCGCGCCGAACTTCATGCGGCGATGCCCGCCATGCTCCTCCACGAAGGCTGGTGGGACGGTTGGTATCGGCATTACGATGCGGCCGGCACGCTGGTCGACGCGCACCGGGTGAGGACCCATTGCGAATTCCCCGATGCGGGCGAATGGCATTACGTGCAGCACAACTGGCTGACATGGGAGGATGGCCGCAGCGCGGCTTACGAATTCGGCGGCACGCTCAGGGGCGACCGGCTGTTCTGGCAAACCGATCGCTTTTCCGGCCATGGCTGGCAGACGGCGGAGGACACGCTGTTGCTGAAACTCGACCGGCTCGACGTGCCCGGCGCCTATTACGTCGAGATGATCAACATCGCGCCCGATGCGAACAGCCGCGCGCGGACCTGGCAATGGTTCCGGGACGGGCGGCCATGGAAACGCACCTTGTGCGACGAGGAAAGGATCCCCGCCCCATGATCGCCGCCGCCGCCCTTGTTTTCCTGCAATCGGCAGGCGTCGAGGCAGGCGCCGCCCCGCCTCCGCCGCAGTCGACCTGCGACGCGCCGGTCTACATGGTGGTCGAGGGTCGCACCTTCGACCGCGAGCGGATGATCGCCTATGGCCGCGCGATCGCGGAAAGCAGGCTCTACGAGGAACTGGGCGGCTATTACGTCACCGTGCCGCGCCCGCTCGAAGTGTTCGAGGGCGAGGTCCCGGCGGACTACGTCAACCTCACCGTGCGTTTCCCCTGCATCGCAAACGCGCGCGCCTTCTGGAACAGCCGCACCTATCGCGAGGAGATCCTCCCGCTGCGCCGGGATCCTCCGGCGGGCGATTACACCGTTACCATTTATGCCGAGGCGCCCTTGCGCGAGGATATGGTAGGAAAGGTGGGCGACAACCGTTTCACCGCCGATTTCGCGGACCCGCAGGTCGAGCAGGTGGATGAGCCGGCGGCCGGGCCGGACAGGAAAGGAGACAGCGAATGACCGTCGAACTCCAGCACCCCATGAAGCCGCAATCGACCCCTGACGAAAGCGCGCGCGGGCGCTTCGTCTCGGGGATACGCAGCCTCATTCTCAACGACCTCGCCGCCGATCTGGGCGAAGCCTATCGGAACCGCGCCGCCCCCGCCTTCCGCAAGGCGCACGGGCGCGACCCCGAAACCAGCCGCGAGGCGCACGAGGCGCTGCGCGGGGACCCCGCCTTCAACATCTATTCCGCCATGCGCGTGCAGGCGCAGAAGATGGTCTGGGCGAGTGTTTCCGACAGCGTCGAGCGCGAGGCGGAGCGGCTTGCGCAGGAGGCTGCGAAGGCCGACGGGCCGGGCTCGCTGACGCTCGATCCCGCGCTCGACGTGCCGAGGAACGTCCACGCAATCGACGTCCACCTGATGCCGGGCAGCTATGTGCGCGGTGCCGACAGCCTCGAGGCGGGCGCGGTCTACGACCGGGGCCTTGCCGTGTTCTCGATGGGGCTGATGGGGGCCAATCTCGACGATATCGGCCTTTCGATGAGCCAATATGTAAAGCAGCGCTTCCCCGATTTCGCGCCGCGGCGCATCCTCGATACCGGTTGCACGGTTGGCCACAACACGCTGCCGTGGAAACAGGCCTACCCCGATGCCGAGGTCATCGCGATCGACGCCGCGCCGGGACCGCTCGCCTATGCTTCGGCGCGGGCGAAGATGCAGGGCCAGGAAGTCCATTTCAGGCAGATGTGCGCCGACGATCTCGCCTTCGAGGATGAAAGCTTCGACGTCGTGTGGTCGAGCATGTTCCTCCACGAACTCTCGAAGAAGCAGCGCGCGAAATGCTTTGAGGAGGCCTATCGCGTGCTTCGCCCCGGCGGGCTGATGGTCCACATGGAACTGCCGCCGAACGAGCAGATGGGCGCGTTCGAGGGGTTCTATCTCGACTGGGACAGCTATTACAACAACGAGCCCTACTACAAGGGCTTCCGCGACGAGATCCCGCGCGACCTGTGCGCCCGGGCCGGGTTCGGCGAAGAGGACTTCTTCGAATTCGTCGTGCCCTCCATCGGCATCTATGGCGAGCAGGCGGTGAGAGACGCAGCGAAGGGCGACCGCGCCGAAGGCGTCGGCCAGCAGACCACCGGGCGGCTTGCCGAAGGCGTGATGTGGTACGGTTTCGGGGCGTTCAGGAAATGAGCGGGCCACTCCGCCCCGAGGATGCGCCGCCCAGCCTCTACGACGAGCACGGCAATCCGCGCTTCTTCGCCGATCCCGCGATGGACCGCTTCGTCGCGGTGGTGATGAACCTCGCGCAGGAGGTCTGGGTGCAGGAGGAACGCCTGCTCGCGCTGGAAGAGGCGAAATCGGGCGAGGCGATCGACCGGGACGCGAAGGCGAAGGAATTCATCGACCGCGTCTTCGCGCCCATTCGCGGGGCGTAGGTCCATGAAGGCCTGGGAAATCGGCCCGAGAGGCGGCATCGACAGCCTGCGCCTGGCGGAACGCGACGATCCGGTCGCGGGGCCGGGCGAGGTGCTGTTGCGCGTGACCGGGGCGGGGCTCAACTACCGCGACCTGATGATCCTGCGCGGGCACTATGGCTCCGACCTTCCCGAGACGCGCATTCCCCTGACCGACGGGGTCGGCGTGGTCGAGGCGCTGGGCGAGGGCGTCGAGCATCTTGCCCCGGGCGACCGCGTGGTGGCGGCCCATTTCGTCGACTGGGACCCGCAAGGCCCCTTCGGCTTCCACGTCTTCGGACGCGATATCGGCGTGACGATGGACGGCTGGCTCGCCGAGAAGATCGTCCTGCCCGCCAAGGCGGCGATCCCGCTGCCCGATGCCGTGTCCGACCGCACGGCCGCGACGCTCGCCGTGGTCGCGGCGACGGTGTGGCACGCCATGATCGCCTTCGGGAACGGCGGGTCCGCCGATCTTTCGGGCAGGCTCGTGCTCGCGCAGGGCACGGGCGGGGTCGCGGTCCATGCGTTGCAGCTGGCCAAGGCGCTGGGGGCCGAATTCGCGATCACTTCGTCGAGCGACGACAAGCTCGCCCGCGCGCGCGCAATGGGCGCTGATTACACCGTCAATTACCGCACCCGGCCCGACTGGGGCACCGCGCTGCTCGAGCAGAGCGGCGGGCGGGGGGCGGATATCGTGGTCGACACGCTCGGTTTCGGCGAATTCGCGCAGACGCTGGAAGCGACGGGGATCGAAGGCCGGATCGGGACCGTCGGCGCGCTGGCGGGTTCGCCGCAGGACAGGGCCGATTTCGCGCAAGGCCCCGTGCTCGGCAAGAACATCACGATCAAGGGCATCACCAGCGGCCATCGCGCGATGTTCGAGGCCGCGCTTGCCGCGATGGCGGAGCGTGGGGTCGAAACCCTCGTCGATGCGGACTTCGCCTTCGCCGATGCGCCCTCGGCCTATCGCCACCTCGAAGCGGGCGCGCACATGGGCAAGATCATGGTGCGCGTCGCTTGACTAACGCTCCAGCTCGACCAGTTCGTAGCGGTTCATCATGTAGCCGTCGATCGATCCGTAGACGAGCACGTTGTCCTCGTCCGCCGTCACCCACATGTCGTAATCGGGGTGGGTCGTGCCGCCCATGCCTTCGGGCGCGTCGTCGACGAAGCGGAAATGGCGGCATTGGAAGGTCCCGGCGGCGACGGTCTTCTCCTCCTCGCCGACATATTCGAGGGTGATGAACACTTCCGAGATCTGCGGCGGGGTCGCCCCGCGATGGTCGGGAGAGGGCAGGAAGACGCGCAGGCGGCGCTTGTGCGGACCCTTGGCGACATCCATGATCCTGGTCAGGAACCCGTCGCCCACCACCGGATGCGTGCCGAAACCGTCGAATTCGCCCACGTCCTCGCGCAGCTGCGAATTGCGCCCGATCGAGGGGCCGTAGCTTTCGCAGGAGATCGTGCCGGCCTCGGCATCATGCCGCATCCAGCCCGAGCCGAGGAACTCGTCCCCCAGCGTCAGGTGCACCAGCAGGTTCTGCGGCACCATGCCGGGGCCGATGTGATAGGTGATGTTGCGCAGGACCGTGGGGTCGGGTTCCTCGATTTCGCACTGCGCGCTCATGATGATGGACCCGTCCGCGTGGTGCGAGAAGTTGAACCATTCGCGCCCGCGCTCCTTGCCCTGCCATTCGGGCTTGGTCGAGGTGTAGTTGATCTTCCCCCGGACGTTCCTGTGCTTCATCCGATCACTCCTGCCTTCATCAGCCGCTCGATCACCCGTTCCTGCGCCCGGGCGAAATGGTCGCGCTGCGGGATCGCCGCCTTGCCCTCGTTCATCATCCCGTCCGGCCCCTGGAAGGGCTCGGCCGCCGCGGCATAGGCCTCGGCGAAAAGCGCGGGCCGCTGGCGGGCGAGATAGTTCGTCATCGCGGGCGTGCGCCGGGCATCGCGCAGGCCGCCAAGGTCGAGCGGGGCGAAGGCGGTGAAGGTTTCCCCGTCGCCCGACTGCGCGATGACGCGGCCCTTCCAGTCGACCACCTGGCTGTTCCCCTCCGCGCTCGACAGCGGCATCGCCGTGCCCGAGATTCCGGCCGTGTTCGCGCTGACGACATAGGCAAGGTTCTCGAAGGCGCGGGCCTGTTTGGCGATGTCCTTGTTGGTCGCCAGCGGGGAGCCGATCTCGCTCGACGAGTGGCAGAAAACCTCCGCCCCGCGCAAGGCGAGGGCGCGGGCGATCTCGGGATAGAGGATTTCTTCCGAGGCGATCGCGGCGAGATTGCCGATCTCGGTCCGGGCGACGGGGAAGACCCCTTCGAGGCCGTAAGCGTCGAGATAGGCTTCCCACACGTCATGCGGCGAAGGCGCGAACATCGACAGCAGCCGGCGATAGCGCAGCACCACGTCGCCGCTGGGCGCGACGATGAAGCAGGTCTGGAAATAGAAATCGGGAAACGCCGCGTCGGTCTCGTAGGTGTTGCCGGCGAGGAAGATGCCGAGCCGCTCTGCGACGCCTCCCAGCGCCTCGTATTCCGGGCCGTCCGCCGCGAAGCCGACCCTGGCCGCGAAATCGGGAATGGAGATGCGCCCGGGATAGGAGGTGAAGAGGTATTCGGGCAGCACGACCAGCTTCACCGGCTTTCCGGCATAGCCCGCGACGAAGATCGCGCTGGTCCTGATCTGCCCCTCGACCTCGGCGATGTGATCGAGGATCGCCGCGCGTGCCTCGTCCGCGCCGAGCCGTTCGAGCGAGCGCGCGGTCAATTGCATCGCCATGGCCGAATAGGTGCCGGTCTGCGTCACTTCGCCTCCTTCTGCTGCCCCGAGCGGCGCGTGCGCCGCGATCGCCGCGCACAGGCCGGCGGCCATCGCCCGCCTGCGATCGAGACCCGTTGCCATCTACAATCCGAGCGAGCCGGGATTCATCAGCCCCTTGGGGTCCACCTGCCGCTTGAGAGCCTCGAGCATCGCCCAGCCCTGCGGATCGTGGCTTTGCCTGAGCGGATAGGTGCGCGCGACCTGCAGGTGGATCGCGCCCAGTTCGCGGAAGATCGCGATGACCTCGCCCTTGAGCCTGTCCACCAGCGCGTTCGCATCCGGGCTGTCGGGGCGCGAGGTGAGCTTGGCGAGGTGGTCCGCCTCGACCGCGTGGCGATGCAGCGGATTGTGTTCGCCCGGCCAGAAGAACACCGGCTCGATCAGGCAGGAGGTCCGCCCCGTCGCGGCGATCAGCGCGCCGGTCTCGACCTTCAGGCGCTCCATCTCGCCTGCGTTCGCGGCCCAGAGCGCCTCCAGCCGCTCCCACGCCGGCACCAGCTTCGAATGGGGCAGGAAGCCGTGGACCGGGACCCAGCGCTCGCCCTCGGGACCGAGCATCGAATTGGGCGGGGGGAAGGGATTGGCGCGCAGGATCTTGGGGATCGAGTTCTCGATCGACTCGCCCCCCTGTTCGCGGACGATTTCGGCGATGCGCTTCATGTCGGCATCGACCGCACCCTGGTGGCGGCCTTCGGCGATGCAGTGCAGGCTGAAGGGCACGCCGTCGAGGAAGGAGCGCCCTGCCATCGCGACCTTCGCGCCTTCCTTCAGCGCCTTGAACACCCCGCCCGACTTCGCCTGCGACTTCAGCATGTTGCCGAGCTGTTTCGCATCCTTCACCAGCGTGTCGCGCTTCATTCGTTGCGCCTGAAGGAAGGGATCGAAGGCGAAGCTCTCGCTCGCGAGTTCCGCCCGCGCGATCTAGCTCATCGCGCCCAGAAGCGCGGCGTGGCTGCCGAAGCTGAACGAGCCGTAGGCGAACGCGCTCGCCTCGCGCACCAGCCTCAGGGTCACCCGCGCCTTGACCCCGAAGGCCCCGCAATCGGCGGCGAACAGGCCGGTGAGGTCTGGGCCGTAGGGGCGGAAGAAATCGGACCCGGTGGACATCACCGTGCCATCGGCCAGCACCACGTCGAAACTGATCGCGCTGTCCGCCGCGGTGCCTCTTGCCGCGCCCCAGAACACGCCGTTCTGGCTCATCCCCCCGCCCACGCTGGCGCGGATGCCCGAAAGCGTGCCCCATGCCATGACGCGCAGGCCTTTCGGCGCGAGCGCGCGGCGCAGCGCATCCCAGCTGATCCCGGCCTCGACCGTCACGGTCATGTCGGTCTCGTTCACCTCGATCACGCGGTCGAGCGCGGCGGTGTCGACCAGCAGGAACGGCCCGCCGGAATAGAGATAGCCGCCGGTATAGCTCATGCCGCCCCCGCGCGGGACGATCGCCATTCCTGCGCCGGTCGCCGCGCCGATGCCCGCCGCCAGCGCCTCGACGCTGTCCGGGCGGAACACGGCGAGCGGCTCGGCGCCTTTCGCGAGCACGTCATGGCTGTAGAGCGCGAGGCTGTCGGCATCGGTCAGCAGCGGCGCGTCGCCGACCGCCTGGCGGACCGGGGCGAGGGGATGGTCTGATGCGAGCGTTGCCATCAGGCGGGCTCCATTTCTGCCTTGGGGGTGTCTTCTTCGGCTTCGGGGAAGCTTTCCGGGTACCGCCCGAGCAGCAGCAGCAGCGCGCCGCCCATGATGAAGGCGAAGATCGAGAGTTCGAGGATCGGATCATAGCTTCCCGTGCGGTCATAGACCTGCGCGTAGATCACCGGCGAGGCGGCGCTGAACAGGCCGAAGGGCATGTAGAGCATCCCGTAGATCTTGCCGTAATTCGCCATCCCGAAATAGCGCCCCGTCAGGTAGGCGATGAGATCGCTTTCCGCCCCCGCCGCGAAACCGAGCAGGAAACCCGCCAGCGCGGCGGCCGGGAAGGCGAGGCTGTCGCCCAGCAGCAGCCATGCCGAAATCGCGGGCAGGCACAGCAGCGGAAAGGCGACGAAGCCCTGCCAGAACCGGTCGAGCAGCGCGCCCGTCGCCAGCCTGCCGACGAAGATGCCGATGCCGAGAATGCCCATGACGGTCGCGGCGGCCTGCGCCTCGACTCCGCGCAGGCGCAGCATGGTCGGCATGTTGATGAAGGCCCCGCCGAAAGCGCCCGCGATCAGCGCGATCGACAGCCAGATCACCCAGAAGCGGTAATTGGCGAGCGCCGATCCGAGCGTGACCCCGGTCAGCCGCCCCCGCGCGCTCTCGATCGCCCTTGGCCGTTCCTCGGGCCGCGGTTCGCGGAACAGGAAGAAGGCGACCACCAGGGCCGCCGCCGGAAACAGCGCGACCGCCGCGAACATCGATCTCCAGCCGTAATTCTCGATCGCGAAGACCGCGAACTTGGGCACGACCATCGCTGCGATGCTGGTCCCCATCAACAGGATGCCGAGAGCAAGGCCGCGATGCTTGAAGAACCACAGGTTGATCGCACGGCTCCACGTCACCGGGGTCGATCCGATCCCGACAAGCCCGACCACGACCCAGAAGCCGTAATAGATGTAGAGTGTTTCGGGCTCGTTCGCGCTTGGCGTGAGCGAGATCGCGGCGAAGGCGAGGCCGAAGGCCGCCAACGACCACAGCGCGACGGGCCGCACCCCGAACCGGTCGGCCATCCAGCCGAACACCGGCGCGAGCAGGGCCGCGATCACGCCGAACAGGGTGATCGGCACGAGGACCTGGGTCTGGCTCCACCCGAATTCGGCCTGCAGCGGCTCCGCGGTAAAGCCGATCACGTTGTAGGGAATGGGCGATGCCCCGCACATCACGCCGACCACGCCGGCCAGCAGCACTTTCCAGCCTTTCGCGAATTCGCCGCTTGTCGCGGGCTCGGTCACGGGGCTGGACGTCACTTGGGCTTCTCCTCGGCGCTCGTGCCCCGCCATATCACATTGGGCAGCACCGCGTCGTCCCATGCCGCGGGCCATTCCCGCCCGAACCGCACGACGACCAGGCGCCTGTCGGGCATGACATAGACGCGCTGGTTGCCGTGGCCGTTCAGGATCACGACCTGCGGCGCGGCGAATGCTTCGCTCTGCCACGGCACCAGCGGCACCAGCCGGGGGCGTTCGCCGCCGATCTGCTGGTTGCCGATCCACACCTGGTAACCATAGCCGCGATAGGCCGGCGAGGGTGCGAGCATCTGCGCGATCCACGCCTCGGGCACGATCTGTTGCCCCCGGTAGCGTCCGCCGTTCACGAACAGCCCGCCGATCCGCAGCCAGTCGACCGGGCGCGAAAGGATGCAGCAGCTGCTGATCGCCATCCCCCCTTCACGGTCCAGCGGGATCGCGGCGTCGGCAAGACCGAGCGGTTTCCACAGGCGCCGGGACAGCAGCGTTTCGTAGTCCTCGCCGCTCGCCCGTTCGAGCGCGATGGAGAGCAGCTGGTTGACCTGGTTGTTGTAATCGAACGTTTCGCCCGGCGCGCCGACCGGTTCGAGCGAAAGGAGCAGCCGGGTGTAATCGCTGCCCAGGCTGTGCCGCACCACCGGGTTGTCGCGCGTCACTTCGTAGCCGTAGCCATCGTCGCCCTGTTCGAGGCCCGCTGCCATCCACAGCATCTGCCGGAGCGTGATTTCGCCGCGCTCCTCGCCCTGCCATTCGGTGACATAGCGCCCGATCGGATCATCCGCCGAGCCGATTTCCCCGCGCTCGATCGCAATGCCGACCAGCAGCGCGAGCACCGTTTTCGACATGCTTTGCGGGTTGAAGCGCGTGTCGCGCCCGCTGCCCTGCCAGTACCGTTCGAACACGAGCTTGCCGTCGCGCGCAACCAGCAGCGCGGCCGAATTCTGCGATTCGGCCCAGCTTGCCGCGGCGGCGAGTGCGGTCGGGGCAACGTGATCCTCCGGCCTCTCGGCGCGTTCTACCGGCGTCGGCGCGCCGGCCACCGGGGCGACGGGATCGTACCATTCCGGGGGAATGGAGAGCGGGTCGCCATATCCCCCGTCGAGCAGGCTTTGCCAGCGCCGTTCGAACTCCGGGTCGTTCTCCCGGGCCGCGAGAGGCGCCGCGACCGCGGCGGCAAGGGTCGCAAGCGCGGCGGCAAGAAGGTCAGTCCGCATCGTAGAATTCCGTCAGGTTGCCGTCGGGATCGCGGAATGCGGCGATGGCGACCGTCCCGAGCCCGGGGATCGCGACATCGTCCGCGCCATATTCAGGTTCGAGCCCGCGCGCGGCGAGCGTGCCGAGATAGGCACCGAGATCCTCGACCGGGTAGCGCACCGACAGGATGCCGAGATTGGGCGGCGATGCGTGGGCGGAGAAATCGCGGCCCTCGAATCCCTCGAACGCCATCACCTCGATCCGGCCCGTCTCGCCCGGAAGGACCGGCTGAGCCACCGCGGCCCGGCGCACGAGGGTGGTGGCGAGATTGGCGGGGACCGAGAAATTGTTCACCCGCGGCTCGGGATCGGTGAAGGGCGCATCGAACAGCACGCCGAAGCCGAGAAGGTCGCGGTAGAAGGCGAGGCTGGCGGGCTGGTCCTTCACCATCCGCATGGCGTTGAAGGCGCGGCTGAGCTTGCCGACCGGGAAGGAATCGAACGGCGGCGACTTCCTTTCGTAGAGCGCGTAATTGACCCCGTGCGGGCCTCGCACCACGACATTGACGAGGTCGGAGCCACCGAATTCGAAGGCGTAGGGCTGGCTTTCGGCCCACCACCCGCGCGCGATCGCGGCGTCGAAGGCGGCGCCGGCATCCTCGCTCCGCAGCATGATCGAGAAGATGCCGCCCGTGTCCCACGGCCTTGCCGCAAGCCTGATCGGGCGCTGGGCTTGCGCGCCGTCGAAGCGGACATAGCGGATGCAGCCTTCCGCGGCTTCGGGCGCGCAAATCTTCAGGAACGCGCCGGTAACGTCGCGGGGCAGCTTCCAGTAGGCGATTTCCGAAGCGTCGAGCGTGCCCCTTGCCACTTCGCGCCAGTCGCCGTGATCGACCAGCCAGCCGGCGCTCTCTTCAAGGTCGGTGACGCTGACGACCGCTTCGGTCCACGGCGCCACGCCGTCATCGGCAGCGGGCTGGGCGGCGAGCGGCGGGGAAAGAGGAAATGCGGCGGCGACGGCCACAACCGCCGCCGCCACCGTTTGTCGAACCATCAGAAATCGTACCTGGCCCTGACCATCCAGGTGCGCGGCGGGTTGAGATAGGCGAAATCGGCGAGCGAGCTTTCGACCGCTTCCTCGTCGAAGCAGTTGCGGCATTCCGCCGTCAGCGCCCACCCGCTCACGTTGCGAAGGGTGAGCGTGCCGTTGACGATCCAGCGCGCCGGGCTGAACGAACCGGTCGCCGGGTCGATCGGATCGCCGAGGCCAAGCGTGTTGGTCGGATAGACCGTGCCCGAATTGCCCGTCACCGACTGGTCGAAGAAGGTCACCTGGCTGGTGCCGACATCGCTGTCGCTGCGCCAGTTGGCGTTGACCGCCGGGGTCAGCGTGAAATCGCTGCCGAGGCCGATATCGTAGCTGCCGCCGAGCGAGACCGTCCAGTCGGGCGTGCGCACCGGGGTCGAGATCGACCCGTCGGGCGAAACGATGCCGACCCCGCAGGCGCCCGCTTCGTCCGGCCCGCCGCCGATATTGGGCAGCAGTCCGGCGGCGAGCTGGGCAAGGCAGTCCTGCTGCTGCGCGGCGACCGACTGCACGCCGAATTCGTCGAGCGCGGGGGCATTGGGATCGATGTCGTACCGATCGTCCTGGTAACCGATCGCGGCGAACAGGTTGAGCCCTTCGATCGGGACCGTGGTGATCTCGACCTCGACGCCCTTGTTCTCGTAGTCGGCGAAATTGCGCGTGATGAAGGTGAGCGCGCCATCGGCCGCGACGAAAGCCGACGGGGTCTGGAGATCCGCCACGTCGAGCCAGAAACCGGTGACGTTGAACCGGATCAGGCGATCGAACAGCTCGGTCTTGGCGCCGACTTCGTAGCTCCACGCGGTTTCCGGGCCGAACGGAAGCAGCAGGTTGGCCGTGGTGCCGCGCGCGTTCCAGCCGCCCGACTTGAAGCCGCGCGTCGCGCTGGCGAAGAGCAGGATGTCGTCGTTCGGCGAGTAGTTGATGGCGAAGCGCGGGGTCCACAGGTCGACCGATTGTTCGGTCGGGATCGCCGCGCCGTTGCTCGCGACGAGATTGGCGTCCTCGATGCAGGGCGACGGGCCGAACTGGTTGGGCGCGCTGCACAGGTTCGTGCCGTCCACCCGCGCGCGGTTGTCGCGGATCGAGAAGGTCTTGGTCTCGTCGGTGTAGCGGATGCCCGCCGTCAGGGTCAGCTCATCGGTGATGTTGAGATCGGCCTGGAAATAGCCCGCCCAGGCTTCGGCCGTGTTGGTGAGCGTGCGGTCGGCGAGAAGCAGCGGAAAGCCGTCCGGGGCCGGCGCGATGGGAAGGGTGAAGATGTCGGCGAAATCGGTCGTGTTGTCCTCGTAGAAGTAGAACACGCCGCCAACGACATCGAGCAGGCCGTCCGCGATCGAGCCGGTGAACTTCACTTCCTGCGTGAACTGGGTGTGATCGCCGTCATTGATGATGTCGAAGCCGCCATAGGTCCACCCGACCACCGGCGGAACCGGGTTGGAGGCGTCCGGCAGGGATCGGCCATCGGCGAAATCGAGCGCGAACTGCTGCCCGATATCGACGAAGCCGGTGATGAAATTCACGGTCCAGTCGTCATTGATGTCGATTTCGAGATTGGACGAGATGAAATCCATCGTCGCTTCGTTGCCGAGGCCGAAATTGGCCTTTTCGCCGCTGACCAGCGGGCCGAAGGCAGGGCTGATGAAATTGCCGTCCTTCGTCAGGCCGGTCGCGGTGAAGCGTCCGTCGCAATTGGTCGGATTGGTCGGGTCGCAATCGAAATTGAGCAGGTTGACCGCTTCCGACACGGTGTGGATGTACGAGCCCGTCCAGCGCACGCTGTCCGACAATTCGCCGCGCATCCCCAGCCGCACGCCCCAGCCGTCGTTCTCGTTGGCGCGTTCGCCGGTAACATTGTTGATCGCCCAGCCGTCGTCGTCCTGCCAGTAGCCCGAGATCTTGACCGCGAAGCTGTCCGCCAGCGGGATGTCGACCGAGGCACGGGCGAGATATTGTTCGTAGGAGCCATAGCCCGCTTCGACATAGCCGGCGAATTCGTCGCCCGGTTCGGACAGGAAGACATTGATCGCGCCGCCGGTCGTGTTGCGTCCGAACAGGGTGCCCTGCGGTCCGCGCAGGACCTCGATGCGGTTGACGTCGAACAGCGACAGGTTGTTCGCGTTTTGGCGCGAGAGATAGATGTCGTCGACGTAGGTGCCGATCGGCGGATCGAAGGTCGCGATGCTTTCCGTGTTGCCGATCCCGCGCAGGTAATAGGCATTCGCCGTGCCGAGGCCCGTGTTGTTGAGCCCGACGAGGTTGGGCACGAACTGCGCCACGTCGAGCGCGGTGAACGCGCCGCGGGCCTGCAATTCCTGCTGGTCGAAGGCCGAGATCGGGATCGGCACGTCCTGCACGCTTTCCTCGCGCCGCTGGGCGGTCACGATGATTGAGGTCACCCCGCGCTCGGGTTCTTCCTCGACGACCTCCCGGTCGGGGTCCTGGTCGAGGTCCTGCGCGTGGGCGGTCGCGGGGAACGCGGCAATGGCGAGACTCGATGTCATGCCGAGCAGCGCGAGCTGCTTCGAAGTGCGAGAAGTCATGCGGATTTCCTCCGTGGGCAAAGGATGATGCCGGCCCCCTGCCGGTCTGTCGTTGCCTACCTGCGAGGCGAAAGTTGTCCGGACAACCTATTGCTTGTCAAGCAAGGAAATGCGAATTGTCCGGACAAATTGTCCGATTCCATCAATATGCGTGCCGTTTCGGCAACAGTTCCGCTTGCAAGGGGGTGTCCGTGTCCGATTTCGCCTATCCGGTCCTGGTCTATGTCCACCTGCTGCTGTTCGTGCTGTGGCTCGGCGCGGACGTGGGCGTGTTCGTGCTCGGCCAGCATTTCAGGAAGCGGGAGAAGTGGTCGCTCGACCAGCGCATCGCCCTCCTCACCCTCCTCGTCGAAATCGACATGGTCCCGCGCAGCGCCTGGGCGCTGATGGTGCCGCTGTCGCTCAGCGTGGTCGATGCGGGCGGCTGGTGGGACGTGCCGGCCTGGCTGCTGCTGGCGGCCTGGGCGGTGGGGCTGTTCTGGCTCGCGCTGGTGTGGGATTCGCACTGGCACGACCAGACCCCGCGCGCGGCGCGCAACCGCCGGATCGAAGGCGTCCTGCGGTGGGTGATCGGGGGATTCTATCTCTGGCTCGGCGGGCAGAGCCTGCTGCTGGACGCCCCGCTCGCGCCCGATTGGCTGGCGTGGAAGGGACTGCTGTTCGGCCTGATATTCGTCGCCGCGATCATGATCGACGTGACCTTCAAGCCGGTCGGCGCGCAGCTCGCCGCGGTGCTGCAGGAAGGATCGAGCGACGCGACCGAGATCCCTCTGCGCCGGACGATGGACCGCACCCGGATCTGGGTTTGGGCGGTCTATGTCCTGCTGGCCGTCACCGCCTTCCTCGGCAACGTCAAACCGTTGCAATGATCCCTCACCCGGACCCCGTTCGGAGGCGGCGAAAAAATTTGTCTGGACAAATTGCGGACATCGGGCAGGAATAAAGCGGGGTCATATTGTTACGCGGGCGCCATGAGCGACGCAATTAACGGGAGGGGATTCATGGGGAAACTTGCCTGTTCGGCCCTGCTGGCAGCGACCATGCTGACGCCGAGCGCGCTTCTGGCGCAGGAGGCGGACGAGGAAGAGGTCAGCATCGCGGAGCGCGACGCGCCGATCATCGTCACCGCGCGCAAGCGTGAAGAGACGTTGCAATCGGTCCCGTCGACCGTTGCCGTCGTCACCTCCGAGACGATCACCGAACTCGCGCTCGACAATCTCGAGGAGATCGCCAACACCACGCCCGGCCTGTTCTACGACGAGAGCCTCGGGCGCGGCGGCGGCGCCGCATTCCGCCCGGTGATCCGCGGCCAGGCCAACATCCTCGGCGAATCCGGCGTCGCCTTCTTCATCGACGGGATCTACTACACCGGCAGTCTTGCCGATTACGACGTCGACACGATCGAGCGGATCGAGGTCGTGAAGGGTCCGCAGAGCGCGCTCTACGGCCGCAACACCTATTCGGGCGCGATCAACATCATCTCGAAGAAGCCGGGCGACACGTGGGAAGGGCGCCTTGCCCTCGATGCCTCGACACAGGATCGCTACGAGATCACGGCGGGCATCCGCGGGCCGATCACCGACGGGCTCTCGCTCGGCCTCAACGGACGCTATTACGATTTCGGCGGCGAGTTCACCAACCAGTTCGACGGGACCAAGATCGGGAAGCAATCCTCCTGGTCGGCTTCCGGCGTGCTCGACTGGGACGATGGCGGGCCCTTCACCGCGACTTTCCGGGCCTATTACAACCGCACCGACGACGGCCAGCCGGCGCTGTTCCAGCAGGACGCGAACCAGAACAACTGCTTCTTCGACAATGGCTCGCTCTACGGCGGGCGGGGGCGCTATTTCTGCGGGCGGATCGACGCGCAGCCGATCAGCACCGACTACACCCGCCAGTTCATCAATCCCGCGGACGTCGGGATCGAGGCGGACACCTACAACGTCTCGCTGCGCATGGCATATGAATTCAGCGACAGGCTCAGCCTCGTCTCGCTGACCGGCTTCAACGACCGGACCGAATCGCAGCTTACCGACGGGGACTACAGTCCCGAAAGCTTCCAGACGGCCGTCTTCGCGCGGTTCCCGATCGGCGCGCCGGTCGGCTTCGGCCCGGCGGGTCCGGTCTTTCCCTTCGGCTTCGTCGGCAGCACGGTCGACTTCTCCTTCGCCGGGCGGAGCGAGCTGACCGACTGGTCGCAGGAATTGCGGCTCAACTACGACGGCGACGGGTTCGACCTCGTGCTCGGCGGCTACTTCTTCGACCAGAGCGACGACAATTTCTCGATCCGCGAGGTCCCGGCCGACGCGCTGGCGCGCGCGGGGGCGAGCTTCGGCGCGCGGTTCGCGGAGGAACAGGCGGGCTGCGCGGCCAATCCGGCCTGCGCCTCGATCGTGCCGCTGTTCGGTCCCTCCCTGCCCGAGATGCGCGACGAGACGCGGCGCAACATCGAGAACATCGCGGTGTTCGGCGCGGTCAACGTCGAACTGACGCCGACGCTCAACCTCTCGCTCGAAGGGCGCTATGCCGAGGAGACGATCGAGCAGGTCCTGTTCGATTTCGACGAGGGGCAGCAGCGCCCGGCAGGCGAGGTGTTCGAACCGCAGAAGTTCACCTCGTTCACGCCGCGCGTCACGCTCGACTGGCAGGCGACGCCCGACAACCTGATCTACGCGGTCTATGCCGAGGGCATCAAGCCGGGCGGCTTCAACAACGTGCTGGCCCGCAATGCCGGCCTCGCGGCATTCGAAGAGGAAGAGAACAAGGCCTACGAAATCGGCTTCAAGAATGCCTTCTTCGACGGGGCGATGATCTTCAACCTCGCGGCGTTCTTCACCGATATCGAGGGTTACCAGCTCTCGCAGAATGTCGAGGGCGGCGGCCAGACCTTCAGCGCCACCGTCAACGCGGGCGCGGCGGAAATCTGGGGCATCGAGGCCGAAATGGTCGGGCGGCTGGGCGATTTCACCCTGACCGCGAATTACGCGCTGGCCGACACCGAGTTCGTCGAAGGCTTCGACGAACAGCAGGGCATTCTCAACGATGTCGCCGACGACGGTCTCGTCAACTGTTCGACCGGGGACCAATTCCCCGACATCCCGGATTGCCAGAGCCTGTTCGGCTCGATCGCGGGCAAGGACATCCCGCGTGCGCCCGAACACCGCGTGTTCGCGGACCTCGCCTACCAGACGCCGCTCGGCGGTGGCATGGAGGAATGGAGCTTCTTCGCCGGGGCGAACATGACCTACACCTCGAGCTCCTTCGCGCAGGTCCACAACGAGGCCTTCAGCGGCGATGCGACCGAGGTCGATGCGCGCATCGGGGTCGAGAACGACCGCCTGCGCATCCAGTTCTATGCCGAGAACCTGTTCGAAGAGGACGCCGTGCGCCAGATCCTGCGCTTTGCCGACGGCAACAACGATTTCCGCCGAAGCTTCGTCGCGGCGCCGCGGCCGGGCCGGCGGGTCGGGCTGCTGGTCGTCTCGACCTTCTGACAGGGCCGGTCGGCCGACCGGAAAAGGGGCGGGAAGCCCGTCGCTTCCCGCCCCTTTCGCGTGGCCGATGCCGAAGGGTCAGTGCCCTTCGTGGCCTCCGGCGGCCTTGTCGGCCTTGCCTTCGGCGCGCGCCCGGTCGGTCAGCAGCTTGAACTTGGTCCAGGTCGTCTCGTTGGGGCGCATGTCGTCCTTGGGCGGGGCGTCCTCGTAGATCGGGAAGTTCGCGCGGATCTCGCTTTTCAGCACGTCGGGCAGTTCCTCGAACCCGCCCGGCAGCTTGCGCCCCATGGCGTTGAAGACCATCTGGCCCGGCCGGCCGCCCATCTTCATCCAAGGGGCCCAGGGCGAGATGCGGACCCAGCTTATCAGCGGATAGGCGGTGGGCAGCGAGGCATCGAACAATTCGTCCCTGTCGGCGGCGAAGTCGAAGATCTCCATCGCGTGATACCTGTTGCCGACATATTCCTGGTATTCCCCCGCGAGCGGGTTGGGATAGAACAGCGGCGCCTCGAACGGCATGAAGACGTAATCGCCCTCGATCCTGAGGCTGGACAGTGCGAAGGGCGAGCCGTCGGGCCGCACCGGGAAACTGGGCGGCTGGTTCACGGGGTCATTGTGGATATGCATCACGTCGACCGTCTCGCCGGTATAGGGGTTCTCCCAGCGGTTCACGACCTCGCCGGTCCGGGGGTCGAGCATGAGCATGAGTTCGCGGCTGATGAGCCGCCAGCCCTTGCCGCGTTCCGGGTCCTCCACCTCGACGCAGCGGCGGATGTTCATGCCTTCGCCCTTGAACAGCAGCTTGTCGCGGATTCCCGGCGCACGGCCGTAGATGTTGCCCGACCAGTGGAACACCGCCGGCTCGTCGGCGGAGACCCCGCACTGCATCCGCTTCGCGATCTCGACGGCGTCCTCCGGGTCGGAAGGGTCGAGCATCTGCGCCGCGGCAGGCGCCGCAAGCCCCGCGGTGCCTGCCAGCATGGTCGCTGCAACCAAAACGGCCTTGATCGATTTCATGGTTCTCGCCTCCCCTGCGGGCATCCATCCGTCGGATGGCCGACCCGTTTGTCCGGACAAATCAGCAATTCCTCCTTGACTTTAGATTTGTCCGGACAAATTGTGAACCCTGAAATTGCCCGATCGCCGGGCCGCAGCCGGGATAGCCTCCTTCAGCATGTTCGTCGCCGCCAGCCTCCTTTTCGTGCCCGGTTCGCGGCCCGACCGTTTCGCCAAGGCGAAGGCGGGCGGCGCCGGCCTGACGGTGATCGATCTGGAGGATGCGGTCGCGGCGGGGGACAAGGCGAGCGCGCGCGGCGCCGCCCTGGCGCAGGTCGCGCAGGCGCCCGCCGGTTGGGCGGTCCGGATCAACGGCGTCGCGACGGCCTTCGGCGTGCGCGACCTTGCCGCGCTCACCGAATGCGCCACGCTTCCCGAAACGCTGCTCGTCCCCATGGTCGAAAGCGCGGCCGAGCTTGACGTGGTCGCGGGCGCGCTGGGGGAGAGCTGTCCCGCCCTCGTTCCCCTGATCGAGACCCCGCGCGGGCTGCGCCACGCGCTCGAAATCGCCGCGCACGCCCGGGTCGCGGCGGTGATGTTCGGCGGGGGCGATTTCTCGGGCGAACTGGGCGTCGATCTCGCCTGGGAGCCCTTGCTCGCCGCGCGCCACCACGTGATCCTGGCCTGCGCCGAAGCGCGCAAGCCCGCGATCGACGTGCCGTTCATCGCGCTCGAGGACGAGGCGGGCCTTGCCGACGAATGCGCCAGAGCGCGTCGGCTCGGATTCTCCGCAAAGGCCGCGATCCATCCGCGCCAGGTCCCCGCGATCAACCGGGCCTTCGCTCCCAGCGCGGCCGAGGTGGCCGAGGCGCGCGAGGCGCTGGACGCTTACGAAGCGGGTGGCGGGCGCGCGATAAGGTTCAAGGGGCGGATGCTCGAGGCCCCCTTCATCAAGAAATACCGCGCCGTGATCGCGCGGCACGAACAGGGTTCCAGTGGGGAGCAGATGAATGCGTGACAGTTACATCGAGGTATCGCCGGGCCGCTTCCGCGAGGTCCAGGGGCGCTATTTCGAGGATTTCGAAGTCGGCCATGTCTATGAACACCGCCCCGGGCGGACGATTACCGATGCCGACAATGTCTGGTTCACCCTGCTGACGATGAACACCCACCCGGCGCATTTCGACTACGAATTGTCGAAGGACACCGAATTCGGAAAGCCGCTGGTGGTGAGCCCGCTCACCATTGCGCTGATGACCGGCATGAGCGTGTCCGACACAAGCGGCAAGGCGATCGCCAATCTCGGCTGGGACGAGGTGCGGATGACCAAGCCGCTGTTCGTCGGCGACACGCTCTATTGCGAAAGCGAAGTGCTTGAAAAGCGCGAGAGCAAGAGCCGCCCCGAACAGGGCATCGTCACGTTCAAGACCACCGCGAAGAACCAGCACGGCGACGTGGTCGCGCATTACAAGCGCACCGTGCTCGTCTGGAAGCGCGGGCACGGCAATCTCGACGACTGAACCCCCAAACTCCCGAGGAAATTCCCATGGCAACCGCCGCGAAGCTCGAAGGCCAGGTCCGCACGATCGATCCCGAGGAAGAACGCGCCTTCATGGACGCGATCGACCGCTGGATGGAACGCGAGGTCATCCCCGTCATCAAGCACCACGATCACAACGATCTGTGGCCGAAGGAACTGGTCGACCAGATGGCCGAGATGGGCCTGTTCGGCGCGACGATCGGCCAAGAATACGGCGGGCTCGGCCTGCCTGCGACGACCTATGCCAAGATCGTGATGAAAATCTCGAGCCACTGGATGGCGATCACGGGAATCTTCAATTCGCACCTCATCATGGCCGCTGCGGTCGAACGGTTCGGCACGGCGCAGCAGAAGGCGAAATGGCTGCCCAAGTTCGCGACCGGCGAAATCCGCGGCGGCCTTGCTCTTACCGAACCCAATGCCGGGACCGACCTTCAGGCGATCCGCACGGTCGCGCGCAAGGACGAGAACGGGGACTACATCCTCAACGGGACCAAGACCTGGATCTCGAACGCCCTCAACGGACAATGCTTTGCGCTGCTCGCCAAGACCGATCCCAAGGCCGAGCCGCGCTACAAGGGCATGAGCCTGTTCATTGCCGACAAGCGGGACGGCCTTTCGACCGGCAAGAAGTTCGACAAGCTCGGATACAAGGCGATCGACAGCGCCGAACTGGTGATGGAGGACTACCGCATCCCCGCCGACCAGCTGATCGGCGGGGTCGAGGGCCAGGGCTTCTTCCAGGCCACCGGCGGCCTTGAACTGGGGCGCATCAATGTCGCGGCGCGCGGCGTCGGCCTTGCCGAAGGCAGCCTGCGTCTCGCCACCGAATACGCCCAGCAGCGCGAGACCATGGGCAAGCCCATCGCCCAGCACCAGGCGATCCAGCTGAAACTGGGCGAAATGGTTACCCGCGCACGGGCCGCGCGCCTCCTGACGCTCGATGCCTCGGAAGCCTATGACCAGGGCGAACGCTGCGACAAGGAAGCGGGCATCGCCAAGTATTTCGCCTCCGAAGCCGCGGTCGAGAACAGCCAGGAGGCGATGCGGATCTTCGGCGGCTATTCCTATTCCAAGGAATACGACATCGAGCGGTTCTATCGCGATTCCATGCTGATGTGCATCGGTGAGGGCACGAACGAGATGCAGCGCATCATCATCGCCAAGCAGCATCTCAAGGAAAACCAGATCTGAGCGGGGGCGGCGCGGTGCATTGCCCCCCGGATCGCCTGCCCCTGAGAGGCTTTCGCGTCATCAGCGCCGAGCAATATGGCGCGGGTCCCTACGGCACGATGTTCCTTGCCCAGATGGGCGCCGAGGTCATCAAGATCGAACCCCCCGGCACGCCCGGACCCGACGGCAGGCGCCGCGGGGGCGGGGACACTGCGCGCGCGGTCGGCCCGCATTTCCTGCGCCCGGGGGAAAGCACCTATTTCCAGAGCTTCAATCTCAACAAGCGCTCGCTCACGCTCGACATGAGGACGGACGAGGGGCAGGCGATCCTGAGAAAACTTGCCGCCGAAAGCCACGTCGTCGCCAACAACATGCGCGGCGACCTGCCCGCGCGGCTGGGGCTCGACTATGCTTCGCTCAGGGAGGTGAACCCGGCGATCGTGTGCGCCCACCTGTCCGCCTATGGCCGCGACAACGAGCGTGCGAAGTGGCCCGGCTACGACTACCTCATGCAGGCCGAGGCGGGCTATTGCCGGATCACCGGGGAGCCCGGCGGCGATCCCCAGCGCATGGGCCTTTCCATGGTCGATTTCATCACCGGCACGATCTTCTGCATCGGCCTGCTCGGCGCGCTGATCGACGCGCAGCGCACCGGCGAGGGGCGCGATGTCGACACCGACCTGCTTTCCGCGGCGATCCACCAGACGAGCTATCCCGCGCTCTGGTTCATGAACCATGGCGACGAAACCCAGCGCACGCCGCGCAGCGCGCACCCGACCGCGACGCCGAGCCAGATGTTCAAGGCGGCCGACGGCTGGATGTTCGTGATGTGCCAATTGCCCAAGTTCTGGGACATCCTCGTCACCCGCATGGGGCGCGAGGATCTGAAGGACGATCCGCGCTTTGCCGACAACGCCGACCGGCTGGCGAACCGCGAGGCGCTGACCCGCATTCTCGACGAGGAATTCGCGCAGCGGCCGATGGCGCACTGGCAGGAACTGCTCGCCGGGCACGTGCCGGTCGCGCCGGTCTACACGCTCGGCGCGGCGCTCGACAATCCGTGGCTGCGGACCGTCGGGATGCGCGAGGAAATCGCGCATCCCGACAAGCCCGATCTCCAGATCCTCGCCAGTCCGCTCAAGTTCGACGGCAAGCGCCCGCCCAACCGCGCCGCACCGCTGCTGGGCGCGGACAGCGATTCCATCCTCGCCGATCTCGGCTATGACCCGGACGCCATTGCGCGGCTGCGCGAAAGCGGCGTGGTCTGAACGCGGGCGAGAGGGGAGAGGATGGGCAAGCTTTCAGGGATAAGGATCGTCGATCTCACGCAGTTCCTGCCGGGTCCGATGATGACGGTGATGATGGCCGATCACGGGGCCGAGGTGATCAAGGTCGAACCCGCCGCGGGCGATCCCGCGCGGGCACAGGCCCCGTTCGACACCTATGGCGACGAGCAGCATTCGGTCTGGTTCGCCAATCTCAATCGCGGCAAGCGCAGCGTCGTGCTCGACCTCAAGAGCGAGGAGGGCAAGGCCGCCTTGCGCGACTTGATCGCGGGGGCGGACGTCTTCGTCGAGGGTTTCCGGCCCGGCGTGATGAAGCGGCTCGGCTTCGATTACGCGGCGGTGCGGGCGATCAGGGCGGACATCATCTACTGCTCGATCTCCGCCTTCGGGCAGGACGGCGCACTCGCGCATCATCCCGCGCACGACATGGCGGTGCAGGCGCTCGCAGGGTTTCTCAGCGTGAACGACGGGCCGGACGGAACCCCGGTCGTCCCCGGTGCGCCCAGCGCCGATCTCGCTGCCGGGCTGACGGCGCTGTCGGGCGTGCTGATGGCGCTGGTCGCGCGCGAACGGACGGGCGAGGGTGCCTATCTCGACTGCGCGATGTTCGACAGCCTGCTGCCGTGGTGCGTGCACACCGCGGGGAGCGCGATCGCGGGCGGAGAAAGCCCCACGTCGGCCACGCAGCGCAGCCTCGGCGGGGCGGGCTTCTACCAGGTGTACCGGACCTCGGACGGGCGTCACGTCGTGCTCGGCGGGCGCGAGATCAAGTTCGCGAGGAACCTCCTGACCGCGCTCGGACGCGAGGACCTGCTCCCGCTCGCCGAGGCACCGGCGGGCGAACAGGGCGAACTGATCGCCTTCCTGCGCGAAACCTTCGCCACGAAGACCCGCGCCGAATGGGTGGAATGGTTCGCCGACAGGGACGTCGCCTTCTCCCCGGTGCTCGATTTCCGCGAGGCCTTCGACGAACCGCATGTCGCCGAACGCGGCCTCATCGTCGAGGCCGAGGGCGGCGGGCGGCACATCGCGCCGCCGATCCGCTTCGCCGGAGAGGAGTGGAAGCCCGCGCCCGTGCCCGCGAAAGGCGGCCGTCCGGAATGACGGCCCAGCTACCCCTCGACGTCGATGTGCATGGCGTAGGCGAAGCGGTCGCCGGGGTGGTGGCTGACCGAGATTTCGAACAGGCGCCCGTCGGGATCGAAATAGCAGCGCAGGATGCGCAGGACCGGGCTCGCCTCGTCGATGCCGAGCGCGCTCGCCGTGGCCGCGTCGGCGGGAATCGCCTGGATGTCCTGCGTGACCTTGCCGATCCGCACGCCCGCCAACCGTTCGATCTGGCTGAACAGCGTGCCCGCCGAAAGATCGAGCTCGCGCGGGGCTTCCCCGAGATATTCGTGGAAATAGGCGTCGGTCACCGCGATCGGCAGGGCGTCCTCGGAATGGCGCCGGGTGCCGCGAAAGCACATCCATTCGCCCGTCACCGGCACGCCGATCTGTTCCGCCACCCTGTCCGGCAGCGCGCCGCTGGCGACCTCTTCGTAGCGCACTTCGCTGTCGCGGGCATATTGCAGCAGTTCGCCCACGTTCGAAAGCGGCTGGTGCAGCGCCCCGCCGCGCGCGGCCGCCGGCTGGACCGTGGTGCCCGACCCGCGGCGGCGCTGGATCAGGCCTTCCGCCTCGAGCCTTCGCAGCGCCTCGCGCACGGTGAAGCGGCTGACGTCGTAGCGCGCGCACAGGGCGGTTTCGGTGGGGAATTGCTTGCCGCCCGAAAACTCGCCCTGGAGGATCGCCTCGCGCAGTTCGCCCGCCAGTTGCAGGTAGCGCGGGGTGCGCTGTCTTTTCTTGTCCGTCGTGCTGGCAGTGCTTGCCAAGTCTTGCTCCATCGACCCTTCGCCAGGCCCGGAGCGGCGCGATGAGCGAACCGCTATTGGCCTTGCTTGCCGCGACCCTAGCGCGGCCTCCTTCCGAAAGCGAGCGGCGACGCGCGCGGTTCCACCTGCTCGACTGGTTCGCCTGCGTGGCGGGAGCCCGGACGAGCGAGGCGGGCGCGCTGGGGGCCTCGATCTCCTCGCGCGGGTGGGAGCGGGCGACCTATCTCGGCAACGTGCTCGAGATGGACGACGTGCACCGCACCAGCCTGCTCCATCCCGGGCCGGTGGTGTGGCCCGCCGCATTGAGCCTTTCGACCGCCGACATGGCGCAGCGGCTCGATGCGGCGGTGCGCGGCTACGAGGCGATGATCGCGATCGGAGCGGCGTTCGATTCGCATCACTATGCCCACTGGCACCCGACCGCGACGATGGGCGTGTTCGGGGCCTCGGCGGCGTTCGGCTCGCTGCTCGGCTTCGCCCCGATCGAATACGCCAATGCGCTGGGCAATGCGGGATCGGTCGCGGGCGGGCTGTGGCACATGCGGCACGACGACGTGCTGACCAAGCAGTGGCACGTCTTCCACGCCGTTCGCACGGGCCGCGATGCGGCGCTCCACGTCCATTACGGGGCGACGGGGCCGCAGGGCCTGCTCGAAGGGCCGCAGGGGCTGTTCGCTGCGATGACGAAGGAGCCGGGCGAGCTTGCATCGAACGGGCCAAGGGAGGAAAACGCCTGGCTGATCGACACGGTGAGCTTCAAGCCCTTCGCCGCCTGCCGCCATGCCCATCCGGCGATCGACGCGGCGCTGGAACTGCGGCGCTCCGGACAGCTCGAGCCGCCCTTCACGGTCGAAACCTTCCGCGATGCGCTGACCTTCTGCGACCGGCCCGATCCGGCGAACGAGCTGGAGGCCAAGTTCTCGCTCCAGCACGCCGTGGCCGTGATCGCGGACGGGCGCGATGCGGAGCCGGAGGACTTCACCAGGGAAGCCATCGCGGCGCTCGCCGACCTGCGCGCGCAGGTGAGCGTCGCGGAAGGCGCGGACTTCACCGCCCGCTATCCCGCGCATTTCGGGGCACGCGTCAACGGGTTCGAACTGGTCGACACGCTGGGCGATCCCGAACGCCCGGTGAGCGAGGAGCGGATCGTTGCCAAGATGCACAGCCTCGCGCGCTGGGGCGGGTTGCCGGAAAGCGAAGCGCAGCGCGCGGTGCGCCTCGCGCTCGAAGGCGACGATGCGGCCGAGATCGACGCCATGCTCGAGGACTGGATCCGGTGAGCGCCCCCGCAAGCCCCACCGCCGCCCTTCTCGCCTTCGCCGGTGCGGACCATGTCCTGCCCGATGCCGCCCGTGCCGATGCCGCGCGGCTGCTGGCGGACACGCTCGCGGTCGGCGCGGCAGGGGCGATGGCGCCCGGCGCTGAGGCGATCCGCACCACGGCCGAGGCAATGGGGGCGGGCGGCGATGCACGGCTGATCGGCTCGCCCGGCCGCCTGCCCGCGCCCGCCGCCGCCTTCGTCAACGGCTACCGCGTGCATTGCCTCGAATGGGACGCGGTGCACGAACCGGCCGTGGTTCATGCGCTCAGCACGGTCGTTGCCGCACTGGGCGCGGCGATCGACCGGCGCGGCGGGTGCGAGCCGGACGAGGCGCTGGTCGCGCTCGCGGTCGGGGTGGACATCGCCGCCGGGCTCGGCCTTGCGGCGACGAGCGGGCTGACCTTCTTCCGCCCCGCCACGGCCGGGGTGATCGGCGCGGCGCTGGCCGCGGCGCGGATCGACGGGGCGCCGTTGGACGACACGCTGGGGCTGGCCTATTCGAGCGCGGCGGGCACGATGCAGCCCCATGTCGAGGGCCTTGCGACGCTTCCCTTCCAGATCGCCAATGCCGCGCGCGCGGCGATCACGGCGAGCGATCTTGCCAGGGCTGGCTTTCCCGGCCCCAGGGACCCGCTCGAGGGCGAATTCGGTTACTTCCGCCTGTTCGATTCCGGCGATCTGGCCAGCTACACGCGGGGTCTCGGCAAGGTCTGGCGCATCGGCGAGGTGAGCGTGAAGCCCTTCCCGTCGGGCCGGGCGAGCCACGCGGCGCTCGGCAAGCTGCAGGAGCTGGCACTGGCTCCGGACGCGGTGGACCGGATCGAGCTCGCCTGCCCGCCGCTTGTCCGCCGGCTCGTCGCGCGGCCTTACAGGCCAGGCATGACGCCCGCCTACGCCCGGCTCTGCCTGCAATGGCTCGGCGCGCTGATGCTGGTCGACGGGGTGGTGGACCCGCGCCGCTTCACGCCCGCGCACATGGCGGACGAACGGCTCGCCGGGCTTGCGCGCCGCATCGCGCTTGTCCCGGACGGCAACGAGGACCCCAACGCGCTCTTTCCGCAGCGCCTCACCGTGACCTTCGCCGACGGGCGCCGGGAAAGCCACGATATCGCGCACACGCTCGGCAGTCCGGGCAATCCCCTCACCCGGGCGCAGGCGCAGGCGAAGCATGATCTCGCCCGCGATCTCGCGCCCGCCGATGCCGATCCGCGCATCTTCGACGATCCTCTCGCCTACTTCACGGGACAGCCATGACCTATCCGACCTATTTCGAAGCGCTCGACCATGAGCAGCTGCTGAAGGACTACCCCGTCGGGGACGCCTTCACCGCGCGCTATGCCGCGATGAGCCGCGACGAGCTGTTCGCCCTGCAGGACGCGCAGTTCCGCCGCCTGATGGAGCGCGGCTGGCAGGTGCCGTTCTACCGGCGGCTATGGGGCGAAAAGGGCATCGAGCCGGGCGATATCCGCGGGCTCGAGGACATCACCAAGCTGCCGGTCTACGACAAGAGCGACCTCATGGCCTCGATCGCGCAGTACCCGCCCTATGGCGATTTTCACGGCATGGGCGATCCCGCCAGCCGCCCGCCGACGATCTTCCACACGACTTCCGGCACGACCGGCAAGCCGCAGACGCTGATGTTCGGGCCGAAGGGGCGCGAGGTCGGCAACCTGCTGGTCGGGCGGATGTATCGCTGGATGGGGCTGGAGCCGGGTGACGTGGTCCATTCGGTCTATGGCCACGGCATGATCAATGGCGGGCATTACATCCGCGAGGCGGTGACGCATTTCACCAACAGCGTGTTCCTGTCGGCGGGCACCGGGATCGAGACGCGCAGCGTCAACCAGGTCCGCCTGATGGCCGATTTCGGCGTCACCACCATCGTCGGCTTCGTCGACTACATCCGCAAGCTCGCCGCCACCGCCGAGGAGGAAGGCCTGTTCGACAAGATCGCCATCCGCATGATCATCGGCCATCTCGGGACCGAGGACCGCGCCTCGACCGAGGCGGCGTGGCATGGTGCGAAAGCCTATGACTGGTACGGCGTCGGCGACACCGGCACGATCGCGGGCGAAGGGCCGGAGCGTGACGGGATGTATGTCTGGGAGGACGCGCAATATCTCGAACTGCTCGATGTCGACACGGGCGAACCCGTGGCACCGGGCGGCACCGGGGACATGGTCGTCACCTGCCTCTACAAGGACGATATCGCGCCCTGCATCCGCTTCAACACGCATGACGTGACGCATGAACTCGACGGCCGCGGCGAGATCGTGTTCAAGCGGATCGCGGGCTTCAAGGGGCGCAGCGACAACATGGTCAAGCTGCGCGGGATCAACGTCTTTCCCCACGCGATCGGCGCGATCATCGAGAACCGGGCGGACCTAACCGGCGAATATGTCTGCCACCTGCGCCGCGATGCGAGCCAGAGGGATGCGATGACCGTGACGCTCGAAAGCCGGGGCGGGAGCGACAGGGCGGAGCTCGCCGAGACGCTGCGGCGCGGGCTGGGGGTCGAAGTCGAAGTCGAACTGGTCCCGCCCGGCGGCACGGCCGGGGCGACCGAGATCGACACCCGCCAGAAGCCGCTGCGCCTGATCGACGAGCGGGGGCTTTAGGGCCGTGCTCGACCGCTTCAACGCCTTCCTCTTCCGCGACGAGACCGCGACCGGCGGCGAAGGCGCGCTTGCGGGCATGACCATCGGGGTCAAGGCGAACATTGCGGTGAAGGGGATGCCCTTCCACGCCGGGATCGGGGCGTTGAAGGACCGCGCGGCCGACGGGGACGCGGCCGCGGTCAAGGCCCTGCGCGCTGCGGGCGCCATCATCACCGGCATTCTCAACATGGAGGAGGGCGCGCTCGGCGCGAAGAGCGACAATCCGCATTTCGGCCCCGTCCACAACCCGCACCGCCACGGATACTCCCCCGGCGGTTCTTCCGGCGGGAGCGGCGCGGCGGTCGCGGCGGGACTTTGCGACGCGGCGCTCGGCACGGACACGATGGGCTCGGTCCGCATCCCGGCCGCGCATTGCGGGGTCTACGGGTTCAAGCCCGCGACGGGCCGCGTGAGCCAGGACGGGCTCGAACCCGCCGACCTCTCGCTCGACGCGATCGGGCCGCTGGCGCGCGATCTCGACACGCTCGAGCGGGTCGCGCGGGCGATGAGCGATTTCGGCGAGGACCGGATCGAAGGCGCGGGCGCGACGCTTGCCGGGCATGGCGTGGAGATCCACCGCGAGGTGCTGCGGGTCTTCGCCAAGGTCGTGCACGACATGGACGCCGAGCCCGAGGTGGCGAGCCTCTCCCATCCGTGCAGCCGCATCCGCTTTGCAGGCTTCATCGGAGTGTCGCAGGCGATGGCCGCGCATCTCGAAGGGGTCGCCGTATCGGACCATCTTGCGAAGCTGCTGACCTACGGGCCGAAGCGCAGCGCCGAGGATCGGGAGGAGGACCGCGCGATCCTCCAGACGACCCGCGACGAGGTGCGCGCCGTGGTCGAGCGCCACGGCTTCCTGGTCCTCCCGACCGTGCCCAACCCGCCTTTCCCCCACGCCGCGCAGGAACCCGCCGCGCAGGCCGATTTCACCTGTCTCGCCAATATCGCGGGGCTCCCGGCCTTGAGCCTGCCCGCCGGATGGACCGGGGACGGTCTGCCGATCGGCGTGCAGATCGTCGGGCCGGAGGGCGCCGAGGCGGGGCTGTTCGCGCTTGCCCGCACACTTGACCAGCAAATGGGCGCATACCGCCCGCCCCAGGAAGGAGCCTGATCCATGCGCATCATCTGTCTTTTCAACCTCAAGCCCGGCACCAGCGTCGCCGAATACGAGGAATGGGCCAAGACCCGCGACATCCCGGCGGTGAACGCCCTCGGCTCGGTCACGAGCTTCACCGTCCACAGATCGGTCGGCGTGTTCGGCGACGAGAACGCGAAACCGCATTTCGATTACATCGAGGTCATCGACGTGACCGGCATGGACGAATTCGTCGCCGACATCTCGACGGAGGATTTCCAGGCCGCCGCCGCACCGTTCCAGGGCTTTGCCGACGCGCCGCAGTTCATCCTCACCGAGGACCTTTGACATGGCGCGCTTCGAGGGCAAGACCGTGGTCGTCACCGGCTCGGGCAAGCACCGGGGGCTGGGGCAGGGCATCCTCCAGGCCTTCGCCGACGAGGGCGCGAACTGCGTCGTCTCGGACGTGACCATCGACGCCGAGGCCGGGGAGGTCGCCGAGGAATTGCGAGCGCGCGGGGCCAGGGTGCTGACGGTCGCCTGCGACGTGTCCGACGTGGAGCAATGCCGCGCCCTGGTCGCAGCGGCGGTCGGGGAATTCGGCGGGGTCGATGTCTTCGTCAACAATGCCGGGATCGGCTTCAGGATGAAGCCGCTGCTCGAAGTCGACACGGCGGAGGAGTGGGACAAGGTGATCGCCGTCAACCTGTCGGGCGCGTTCTACGGCACGCAGGCCGCCGCGCGCGCGATGGTCGAGCGCGGGCAGGGGGGGCGGATCATCAACATCGCCTCGCAGGCGGCGAAATCGGGTTTCCCGCACCTTCCCGCCTATGTCTCCTCCAAGCACGGCATGGTCGGTCTCACCCGCGCGGCGGCGATCGAACTCGGCGCGCACGGGATCACGGTGAACGCGGTGTGCCCCAACCACGTGACGACCGGGCTGGGCGCGAAGCAGAACGAATATTTCTCCAGGCTGCTCGGCTTCGACAGCGTCGAGGCCTATCTCGCCAACATGAGCGCGAAGAACCCGATGGGACGCCCGGGCCTGCCTTCGGACACCGCGGCCGCCTGCCTGTGGCTGGCGAGCGAGGATGCCTTCTACGTGACGGGCGAGGCCTTGAACGTCTCCGGCGGCGAGGAGATGCACTGATGCCTCTGGAGGAGGAACGGATCGACTGGCCCGGGGGCGCGAAGGTGGCGCTTTCGGTCGTCGTCAATGTCGAGGAAGGCAGCGAGATGACCATCGCCCGCGGGGATCGCGGGATGGAGCCGGTCGACGAACTGGGCGTCTTCGTGAAATCGAAGATGCGTAATTATTCGAATGAATCCAATTATCTCTACGGGATCAAGGCGGGTGCGCCGCGGATCGTCAAGCTGCTGAAACGCTACGACATCATGGCGAGCTGGACGGTCGCCGCGCTCTCCCTCGAAAACCATCCGGAGATCGCCGAGGCCATCGTCGAGCTGGGTCACGAACCGGTCAGCCACGGCTGGCGCTGGGTCCACCAGTTCAAGATGGACGAGGAGGCCGAGCGCGACTTCATCCGCAAGGCCGTGACCAGCATCGAACGGACCTGCGGCCAGCGGCCCCACGGCTGGCTTTCGCGCTACCTCCTCACCGACAACACGCGGCGGCTCTTGTCGGAAGAGGGGTTCACCTATCACATGGACGATTATTCGGGCGACGTGCCCTTCTGGGACCGCGACACGGTGCCGGGCAAACCGATGTGCATCGTCCCCTACCAGCTCGACAACAACGACATGAAGATGTGGACCGACCCCGCCCTGACCCCGCATCAATGGCTCGACTACGCCAAGGCCAATTTCGACCAGGTCTATCGCGAGGGCGAGGAGGGGAACCCCAGGATGATGAGCCTTGGCCTGCATCTGCGAATCATCGGGCGGCCCGGGCGGATCTGGGCGCTCGAGGAATTCTTCCGCCATGTCCGCGCGCACGAGGACGTGTGGATCGCGACCCGCAAGGCCATCGCCGATCATTTCATGAAGGAAAACCCGGCATGACCCTGCGGCTGGAAATCGACGGGCCGCTCGCCAATCTGCTGATCGACCGCGCGGACAAGCGCAACGCCTTCGACATGGCGATGTGGGAGGCGCTGCCCGGCCTGCTCGACGAGGCGGCGGCGAACCGCGACCTGCGCCTGCTCGTCGTGCGCGCGGCCGAGCCGGGCGGGGCCTTCTGCGCGGGCGCGGACATCCGCGAGCTGCTCGCGAACAAGGACGATGCCGATTGGCGCGCCGCCAACCAGAAGGCGATCAACCGGGCGCAATACGAACTCGCCCGGCATCCCCTGCCGACGCTCGCCTTCGTCGAGGGCGACTGCATCGGCGGCGGCTGCGGGATCGCGCTCGCCTGCGATCTCAGGCTGGCGACGGACCGGGCGCGGTTCGGCATCACGCCGGCGAAGCTCGGCCTCGTCTATCCGCTGCATGACGTGAAGCTGCTGACCGATCTGGTCGGGCCGGGCCAGGCTAGGCGCATCCTTTACACCGGCGCCCTGCTCGACGCAGAGGAAGCCCTGCGGATCGGGCTGATCGAAGTCATGGCCGAAACGCCGGACGGGCTGATCGAACAGCTCCTCGCCGCGAGTCCCCATTCGATCCGCGAGACCAAGCGTTTCGTGCGCCGCGTGCTCGACGGGCAGGCGGAGGACGATGCGGACACGCTGGCGATCTTCGCCGAGGCCTTCTCCGGCGCCGATTTCATCGAGGGGACCAGCGCCTTCGTCGAGAAGCGCAAACCGGAGTTTTGACGCGCTGCGGAATGCGAAGCGTTCCGGAGCGTCAACCCCCGCGCAGGCGGGGGCCGAGAAAAACAGGAAGAGGAACCGGACGATCATGACCCTTCCCCACGGCACGATCCTGGGCGGACTTTCGACCGTGCCCGATCTCGCGCGCGGCATAGCGGCCTATCGCGACGTGCTCGGCCTCGAGCTCGTCGAAGAGGGCGCGCTGTCCGAAGCGCTCGCGGCAAGCTGGGGCTGCCCCGCCAATGCCGGATCGCCCCATGCCGTGCTGCGCCCCGGAAGCGGGGAGCCGTGCTGGTTCCGCCTGGTCGAACAGCCCGATCATCCCGATTTCAAGCCGACCACCACCTATGGCTGGGCCGCTTTCGAAACCACGGTCGAGGATGTCTGGCGCTGGCCCGATGCGCTGCCGCAGGACCTGTTCGAAATCGTCGGCCCGCCCAAGGTGCTCGAGAACATCGAGCCCGCCTTCATCCCGATGCAGGCACTGGGGCCGGGACGGGAGATGGTCTATTTGAACCAGGTCCTCGGCGACCTTCCCGACACCGACCTGCCGCGCGCGCGATCGCCGGTCGACCGGATCTTCATCGTGGTGCTGGCGACCCCCGACCGCGAGGCGAGCATCGCGTGGTATTGCGAGCGGCTGGGCCTCGCGCGGGGCGAGGACTACACCTTGCCCTACAGCATGATCAACGATGCCTTCGGCCTCGCGCCCGACACGCAGACGACGATCACCATGGTCAGCCATAGGCGGATGCCGATCGTCGAGGTCGACGATTATCCCGCGCAGGCGACCCCGCGCGCGCGGCATGACGGGATGCTGCCGCCCGGCAACGCGCTGGTGACGCTGGCGGTCGACGACCTCGACGCCTGCACCGCCCGCTGGCTTTCCGCGCCCGCGCCGCGCGATGGCGCGATCTATCAGGGGCGCCGCGCCGCGACCGCGATCGGCGCCGGCGGAGAACTCGTCGAATGCGTCGAGGTGGGGGCATGAAGCTCTACGCCTTCCATTGCCGCGACGGGGAAAGGGGCGAGGAATTGCGAGGCCGCCTGCTGGCCGATCACCTCGCCCATGTCGAAGCCAACATCACCCGTTACGCGGTCGCCGGCCCGCTAAAGCAGGACGGGGTGACGGTCGGTTCGCTGCTGGTCATCAAGGCCGCTGACGAGGCCGGCGCGCGCGCGATCTTCGAGGCCGATCCCTATTTCCGCGCCGGGGTCTGGCAGGCGATCCGGGCGGACGAATTCCTGGGCGTCGCGGGCGACTGGGTCGGCGGGGCCGCGTGGAAGAAGTGATCCGGACCTTGCGCTAAAGATCGCGCGGCGCGGCGTCGGGGGCGAGATTGTCGATGTCGCGCCACAGCTTCCACATGCCGTCCTGCCACCTGTAGACGAGGAAACTGCGCCCGGCGACCATGCTCGGCTCCTTCCCGGGAAAGGCGATGTCCATGCGGCATTTCGCCGTGACGAAGCCGAGATCGCCCTCCACCAGCGCCTCTTCGGGTTCGAAGCGAAAGCCGACATCGGCGCCGGAACCGGACAGTCGCCGGAGAAAGGCGAGGATCGCGTCGGCGCCCTCGATCCTGGGCTGGCCCTGCGTCATCAGCACGGCATCGTCGGCGTAGAGCCGGCGCAGTTCCTCCCATTCGCCCGCTTCGTAGAGCACCTGCCAGCGCGCGCCCGCCTCGATCAGCCCCGCGCTCGAGCGTTCGTCGGCCGGTGTCGCGGCGAGCGGCGGTTCCGCGGCACAGGAGACGAGCGCGAGCGCGGCAAGCGGGGCAAGGAGGCGGGCCGTTCTCATGGCATCAGCACCGTGGAGCCGGTCGTGCGGCGCGCCTCGAGATCGCGGTGCGCCTGCGCGGCCTCGGCCAGCGGATAGGTCTGGCCGACCGTGACCCTGACCTTGCCGCTGCCGATCATGTCCCACACCCGGGCCATGCCCGCCTCGCGCTCCCCGGCGCCCGCGTAATAGTGAAAGAGCGTGGGGCGGGTAACGAAGAGCGATCCCTTCTGCGCCAATATGCCGAGATTGACCCCGTCGACCGGCCCGCTCGCATTGCCGAAACTGACCAGCAGCCCGCGCGGGGCGAGACTGTCGAGCGAGGCCGCGAAGGTGTCCTTGCCCACCCCGTCGAGCACCACCCGAACGCCCGAATCGCCGGTGATCGCGCGCACGCGCGGGGCGATCTCCTCCTCGTCATAGCGGATGACATGGTCGCAGCCCGCCTCCCGCGCGAGGTCGGCCTTGGCCCCGGTCGAGACGGTCCCGATCACGCTCGCCCCGATCGCCTTCAGCCATTGCACCATGATCAGCCCGACCCCGCCCGCGGCGGCGTGGACCAGCACGGTGTCGTCCGGCTGCACCCTCGCGCAGCGATCGACCAGGGCTTCGGTCGTCGCCGCCTTGAGGATCGCGGCGGCCGCGACCTCGTCGGAAATTCCGTCCGGCACCTTGAACAGGGCCGAGGCGGGCATGACCCGGTGGGTCGCATAGGCGCCGAGACCGGGGCCGAGATAGGCGACCCGGTCGCCCTCGGCGTAATCGGTCACGCCCTTGCCGGTCGCGACGATCCGGCCCGCCGCCTCGAGCCCCAGCCCGCTCGGCAGGTCCACCGGATAGAGCCCGGTGCGGTGATAGGTGTCGATGAAATTGAGCCCGACCGCGCCGTGTTCGACCAGCACCTCGCCCGGCCCGGGCGCGGGGGCGTCCTCCTCGACGAAGGCGATGACCTCGGGGCCGCCATGCTCGCGGATTTCGGCGCGGGTCGATTTCACTGTCGGGCTCCTTCTTCGTCACGAAAACGGCTGGCCTGCATCCGGCGCAGGGCGATGCGACGGACGCGCGCGTTCCGATCGCGTTGCGACGCGCCCGCCGGCCTTATTCCGCCGCTTCGGCGAGATCGTCCCATTCGGGCCGGCGCGGCGCGGGAAGGCCGGTTTCCGCCTCGCAGGCGGCGCGCAGGGCTTCGATGCCGGGGCCGTAATCGAACAGCGCAAGCTCCCCGCGCGACGCCTTCATTTCCTCGCGCAGCCTGGCCGTCGCCTCGGCATCGACCGTACCCCTGTCGTCCGCGACCACGCCATAGGCCTTCGCGCCTTCGGAGGTGACGAGGCCCTGGCGGATTTCGAGGCCGACGAGTTCGGGATCGCGCTCCAGCGGGTCGCCCCAGCCGCCGCCGCCCCAGGTGATGAAATGAAGCAGGTCTCCGGCACGCACTTCGACATCCTCGACCTTGTTGCCGACGATTTCGGTGGTGCCGTCGACCCGCTCGATCACCTTCCTCGCGCGCATCCCGGGATGGCCGCCATTGACGCCCCAGGGCGGCACGAACCAGCGGTCATCATGGATCGCGATGTTGCCGTCGGCAAGGAAGCGGTAGGTCATGTGAATGCCGTTGCCGCCCCGGTGGAGCCCCGCCCCGCCGCTGTCGGGCTCGGTCGAATAGCGTTCGATCCGCAGCGGGAAATAGCGTTCGAGGAATTCGTTGGGCACGTTGGTGAAGCCCGGCCACAGCGAATGCCCGTCCGGTCCGTCGCCCAGCGGACGGCCCGGAATGCCGCCGAAACCGATCTGGAAGAGCTGGAACCATTCGCGCGTGTTCCGGCGCGTGTCCCAGCCCGAATAGAACAGGTGCGGGCTCGACGAGAATCCGGCGGCGTTGAGGAATTCCGGCGTCTTCTGGCCGAGCAGCCCGCCGAGGATGTCGAAGATCCGCCCCAGCGCATGGGTCCGCCCCGACAGCGCGGCGGGGAATTTCGGCTTCAGCAGCGATCCTTCGGGAATGCGGACCTCGATCAGGTCGTAGAACCCGTCATTGAACATGATCTGCGGGTCGAACACCATGATCATGTAGATGCCGAAGAACATCTTGAACATGTTCTCGTTGAGGTAGAAATTGATCGAGGCCGCGCTCTGCGGGTCGGTGCCGTCGAAATCGAGCACGACCTTCTCGCCTTCGCGCCACATCGTGCACTTGATCCGGTAGGGACCGAAGCCCTTGCCGTCGTCGCAGATGTAATCCTCGAAGCTCACCGGCTCCTCGGCCACGGCCATGGAAATCAGCGCCTTCATCGCGCGGTGGTTGCGATCGAGCAGTTCCTGCGTCGCGGAATAATAGACGTCGTCGCCGAAACGTTCGGCCATCTCGATCACGCGGCGGCTGGCGACGCGGCAGCTCGCGATCAGCGCGTTGAGGTCGGCCTGGCACCAGTCGGGCTTTCTCGTCTGGTGCATGACGAGCTTCATGAGGTCGTGATTGTATTCGCCCTGCTTCCAGAGCTTGACCGGCGGGATCCGCACGCCTTCCTCGAAGATCGAGGACGCGCCGATCGGCATCGAGCCGGGGACCATCCCGCCGATGTCGGACTGGTGGCCGAACATGGCGGTGTAGGCGATGAGCCGCCCGTCCTTGAACACCGGGAGCAGGACGAGCCAGTCGTTCGAATGGCTGATCGCGCCCTCGCAGGAATAGGGGTCGGACAGCAGGATCAGGTCGCCGTCCTCCAGCGTGTCGTCGAAGCCGCGCAGGAACCCGTCGATGAAGCTCCCGAACTGGCCGACGATCATCTTGCCCGCCGGGTCGGCGATCATCGGGAAGGCGTCGCCCTGTTCGCGGATGCCGGGCGACATGGCGGTGCGAACCAGCGTCGCGTCCATCTCGATCCGGGCATTCCTGAGCGCGTTCTCGATGATGTCGAGCGTGACGGGGTCGATGGCGACCTTTTCGAACGGCGTGTCGTTGGTCTCGACGATACGTGCAGGCATGATGTCAGCCCTCCGGATTGATGAGAATATTGCCGACCTTGTCGATCGTGGCAATGCAGCCGCTTTCGACGAGGGTGGTCGAGTCCATCTCGGTGATGATGGCAGGGCCGGGGATGCGGTCGCCTTGCCTCAGCTTGGAGCGGTCGTAGATCACGGCGTCCTGCTCGCGCCCGTCCATCCACAGCGTGTGGTCGCGGATCCTGGCGGCCGAAGGATCGCCGTCGCCCCTCGGCAATTCGGCTGCGGGAAGGGAGGGCGGCCGGCCCAGCGCGACGGCGCGCAGGTTCACGATTTCGTGCGGGGTGTCCATGTTGAAGGTGAACAGGCGCAGGTGCTCCTCGTCGAACCGGGCGAGGATCCCCTCGATCCCGTCCTTTTCCAGCACGGCCTTGTCGATAGCGAGCGGGACTTCGAAGGCCTGCCCGGCATAGCGGATGTCGACTTCGAACCCGGTCGTGATGTGGTCCTGCGCGATCCCGTCCGCGATCAGTTCGCCGCGCGTCTGAGCGGCCATTTCGTCGAGCACGGCCACGAGGTCGCCGATCGCGGTGTCCCTGGCGAGGCGCGAGAAGCTGCGCGCGGTTTCGGTCCGCATCCGCGTCGTCGCATCGCCCAGCGCGCACAGCACGCCGGGGGAAACGGGCGAGACGGCGGGCCAGCTCCCCATCAGCCGGGCGACCGCGTTGACGTGCAGGGGGCCGGCCCCGCCAAAGCCCATCAGCGCGAATTCGCGCGGGTCGTAGCCCTGCTGCACCGAAATCATCCGCAGGGCGCCGAACATGTTTTCGTTGACGATGTCGATGATCCCGCGCGCGGCCTCCATCAGGCTGACGCCGAGCGCGTCGGCGATGGTCTGGACCGCCGCTTTCGCCGCCTCGCGGTCGAGCCGGAAGCTGCCGCCGAGCAGGTCCTCCGGCAGGTAGCCGAGCACCACGTTCGCATCGGTCACGGTCGGCACCTCGCCGCCCTTGCCGTAGGCGACCGGGCCGGGGACCGCGCCGGCGCTTTCCGGGCCGACGCGCAGCGCCCCGGTCAGTTCGGGCACGTGCGCGATCGAGCCGCCGCCCGCACCCACCGTCTTCACGTCGAGCGAGGAGGCGCGCACCGACAAGTGTCCGACATCGGTCGTGCGCTCGCGCCGGGGCTCCAGCCCCTCGATCAGCGCGACGTCGGTCGAGGTGCCGCCGACGTCGAGCGTGAGGATGTTGGTCAGCCCCGCGTTCTTCGCCACCCAGAGCGCGCCGGTGACCCCGCCGGCGGGACCGGACATGAGGATGTTGACCGGGTGTTCCTCGGCCTTCTCGCTGCTCATCAGGCCCCCGTCGGAGCGCAGCAGCGAGAGGCGCCCGCCGAAGCCTTCGTCCGCGAGCTTGGTCCTGAGGTTCGAGACATAGCGGCTCACCACCGGGCGCACGGCCGCGTTGGCGACGGTCGAGAGCGTGCGCTCGTATTCCTGCATTTCGGGCAGGACTTCGTGGGACAGCGAGACGGGAATGCCCGGCAGCTCCTCGGCGGCGATTTCCCCGATGCGCCGTTCGTGCGCCCCGTTGACGTAGGCGTTGATCAGGCTGACCGTGAGCGCCTCGATCCCCTGTCCCCTGAGCCTGGCGAGCGCCGCGCGCACCGCGTCCTCGTCGAGCGGGCGGACCTCGTTGCCGTCGGCGTCCATCCGGCCCGGCACCTCCACCGTGTCCTCGAGCCGGGCGAGCGGCTGCGGCTTGGGCCAGACGATCCACGCGGCGAGCCCGCCGGGGACGAAGCTGCGCGCGATCTGCATCACGTCGCGGTAGCCTTCGGTCGTCACCAGGCCGACCTTCGCGCCCTTGCCTTCGAGCACGGCATTGGTCGCGACCGTCGTGCCGTGGAGGAAATAGACCACGTCCTCTAGCGCGACGCCCGCCTGTTCGGTGATCGCCCTGACCCCGTCGAGGATGCCCTCCGAACTGTCATGCGGGGTCGAGGGCGTCTTGTGCCGCCAGAAGCGCCCGCTCTCCTCGTCGAACAGCAGCAGGTCGGTGAAGGTCCCCCCGACATCGACGCCAAGCCTGTAAGTCATGCAGTCTCCCCTGTTGCCCTTCGGCAGGGCGGTAACGTGTTCCCCTAGGCGGCGCGCGCGACCCGCGAGGGCAGTTCGCGCCCCAGGACCTTCGCGAAAGCCCGGTTCGCGGCGATGGCCCGACCGAGATCGACATTCGTGGGCACGCCCGACCTGTCCATCATGTAGACGAGATCCTCGGTCGCGATGTTGCCGGTGGCGCGCGGGGCGAAGGGGCACCCGCCGAGCCCGCCCAGCGACGCGTCGAAGGTCCGCACGCCTGCCTGGTAGGCCGCCCACGCATTGGCGATGCCGGTGCCGCGCGTGTCGTGGAAATGGCACCGCATGGGTATCCGCCCGCCGAGCAGTTCCGCGAGCCTGCCGAACAGGTCGGCGACCTGCGCCGGGACCGCGACGCCGATGGTGTCGGCCAGCGCGATCTCGGCCGGGTCCTCGGCGGCGAGTTCCTCGGCGATGGCGAGCACGGTTTCGGGCTTCACCTCGCCTTCGAAGGGGCAGCCGAACGCGGCGGAGACGGTCACCTGCGCGCTCAGCCCCTCTGCCTTGGCGAAGCGCAGCATGTCGCGGGTTTCCGCGATGCCTTCGGCGATGGTCTGGCCCTGGTTCTTTCGGCCGAAGGTGTCGCTCGCGACGATCACGCAGCCCGCCTGGTCCACGCCGCGCCCCTTGCCATTCCCGGCGCCGCCTTCGCGCGTGGCGAGCGCGCGCATGATCCCGCGCTTGTTGAGGGTGAGGCCGATATACTGCACGTCGGCGCGGTCGGGCAGCCCGGCGATCACGGCTTCCGCATCGGCCATCTGCGGCACGCGCTCGGGATGGACGAAGCTCGCCACTTCGAGCCGCCGCGCGCCGTAGCCGATCATCGCCTCGATCAGCGCGAGCTTGTCGGCGGTCGAGACGATCTCCGCCTCGTTCTGGAGCCCGTCGCGGGGGCCCACTTCGAGGATGTTGACGGGATCGGACATGAGGGTCTGCTCGCTCGCTCGGCTGGAATCGGTCATTCGGTGATCGCGCAAATTGTATACAAATCGATCTGCGCTCTGTATAGGCCCGTTTCGCAGCGCGGGTGCGGTTACGGGCTTCCCCGCGACGACACGCTTTGCCACCGGACGAAAGGGATCACATGGCTGAGGGCGCGCTTTCCGGATTGCGTTTGATCGAGATGGGCCAGCTCATCGCGGGGCCGTTCTGCGGCCAGCTGATGGCCGATCACGGGGCCGAGGTGATCAAGATCGAACCGCCCGGGGTCGGCGACGCCATGCGGAACTGGGGGCAGGGCATCCCGCTGTGGTTCTCCGTCGTCGCGCGCAACAAGAAGTCGATCACGCTCAACCTGCGCGAAAAGGAAGGCCAGGCGATCGTCCGGCAGCTTGCCGCCAGGGCCGACTTCCTGCTCGAGAATTTCCGCCCGGGCACGCTGGAACGCTGGAACCTCGGCTGGGACGAGCTTTCCGCGATCAACGAGGCGCTCATCATGATCCGCGTATCGGGCTACGGCCAGACCGGGCCCTATTCCGCGCGCGCCGGCTATGGCGGGATCGGCGAGGCGATGGGCGGGATGCGCTACATCGCCGGCGAACCCGACCGCCCGCCGAGCCGCGCGGGGCTTTCGATCGGCGATTCGCTCGCCGCGACCTATGCCTGCCTCGGCGCGCTGATGGCGCTCGAACACCGGCACCGGACGGGCAAGGGGCAGGTGGTCGATTCGGCGATCTACGAAGCCGTGCTGGCGATGATGGAATCGACCGTGCCCGAATACACCGTGGCCGGCCACATCCGCGAACGCACCGGTTCGATCCTGCCCAAGGTCGCGCCCTCCAACGTCTATCCGACCAGGGACGGCAGCGTGCTCGTCGCCGGCAACCAGGACAGCGTGTGGAAACGCTTGGCGGCTATGATGGGCGTGCCCGAACTGGGCGACGATCCGCGCTACAACAGCCATGTCGCGCGCGGGGAGCGGCAGGCCGAACTCGACGAGATGATCGGCGAGTGGACGAAACAGCGCACCAGCAGCGAAGTGCTCGAACTGTGCGAGGAACACGGCGTTCCGGCGGGCAATATCTACCGCGCGCCGGAAATGCTGGCCGATCCGCATTTCGCCGCGCGCGAGGCGATCGTGGACGTGCCGCATCCGAAATACGAGAATTTCCGGATGCAGAACGTCGCGCCCAGGCTCTCGGCGACGCCGGGCGGCATCCACTGGGTCGGGCCGGAACTCGGCCAGCACAACGAGGAAGTCTATGGCGAACTGCTCGGCATGGACAGCCGCGCCATGGCCGACCTTGCCGAACGGGGCATCATCTAACCTCTCTTATTCACGGCGATGCGGTTGGGCGCCTCTCGGCGCGAGCTTGACGCCACTGCTGCGTGCGGCGGCGTAGAGCGGGCGTGCGGCACCGCTGGCGTCTGTTTCACCGCGCTGTGATCGATGGGCTTTTCTGGTTGAAGGACTTGGCTCGGGGTTTCTGCGGCACTGCCGCGCCCGCTACGTCGGCGCAGGCTTGAGCGCGAGAACGATGGCACGCATCAGATCGGCATCGGGGCACGCAGAGGCGAACGCTACGCGGATTCGGGTGGCGCTTTCCATGACGCGGGCAGCAACCTTGAGCAGCCGCAGGCGCAGGGTCGTAAACTCGGCTTTTGCCAGAGCGGTGGTCTTTGGGATCGCCTGCTGAACGCGCCACAGCAGCCAGTAGGCAGCGGTGTGCAGGATCAGGCGCATCTGGTTGGCGTTCGCCGACCGGCACGAGGTGCGGTCACTGGCCAGCTGGGTCTTGTGCAGCTTGATCAGGTTCTCGGCCTGCCCGCGCGCACAGTAGAGCGTGTCATAGATGTATTCAGCCGAGCCTTGGGTTAGCGATGTGACGACATAGCGGATATCCATGCCCAGCGTGCTGGCCTCGATCCTGGCGACGACGCGGCGCTGGCGGTTCCAGCTCTTCGCGCCGTAGCGGGTCTCGGCATAGCTGCGCAGGACCGGGAGTTGGCACTCGGCGCGGCGGACCGCGCAGGCATCGGCGGCAGTGACGATAACCGGATCAGCGCGCAGCGCGGCGTTGGTCGGCAGACCGAACACGTAATCGACATGGGCCGCCTCGCAGAAGGCCATGACCTCGGGCCGTCCATAATGCCCGTCACCGCGGATGGTGATGTGGGTATCAGGCCAGTGGCGGCGAAGATGGCGCACCAGACGCCGGATATGCCCTGCCGCCTCCTTGCCAGAAGGCGTCTTGCCCGTGCGCAGCAGCATCGCCACCGGCCGGCCCGTTGCCGTGTCGTAGACATGGATCGGCAGGAAGCAGCGCTCCCCATGATGTCCGTTCCAGAAGGAGAGTTGCTGATAGCCGTGCACGACGTCGCAGGTGTCATCGATATCCAGCGTCACCGCCGCCGGCGGAGTGGGGTAGCTGGCGCAGTAGATGTCGATCATGATCCCCAGCATCTTTGCCAGCTCGCGCGTGCTCGGCGCATTCTCCCAGCGGCTCATCGTCGGTTGGCTGGCCAACCCCGCACCCGATCCCGGCAGCTTGCCCAGCGCAAGGCGGAAGCCCGGATCATCGCGCAGAGCGTCGAGATCATCGGCATCCTCATAGCCGCAGGCGATCGCGAACATCCGCGCGCGCAGGATATCTTCAAGCCGATGAACCACCCGAGCAGGATCGCGCGGATCGGCAATACACGCCGCAAGCCGCTGGCAGAGCCCCATCATGCGCTCGGCCTGAGCCAGCACCAGGACCCCGCCATCCGAGGTCAGCCTGCCGCCGTCAAACGCAGCTGTGACCTTCTTGCCGCGCACTGCTGGAAACGAAAATACGGACGCGCTATCATCGCATCCGGCGGGTGTGGTCTGTGGCATATTTTGCCCCGTTGCAGGTCTGGCTTAAGCAACCACATTCCTACAACAATGCAAATGCTTACGCCACTCCCGCCAACCCGTCAGACCACTGCCGGTGAATAATCCGGGCTAGAAGCCATTCCGCCCATCATTCGGCGGCGTCATTCGCGGCGCGCGCTTCCGCCTCGGCCGCATCGGCGAAGGTGTGGAAGGCGCGGCGCAGGTGGCTCTTCATGATCGCCTGCGCCCAGTCGGGATCGCCCGCGCGGAAGGCAGCGACGAGCTCGTCATGGTCGCGCGCGGACTGCCTGAGGTCGCGCACCGAGTAATGCCGCGCGGTGCGAACCAGCACCGGCTGTTCGACCAGCATGGCGAGCACCTGGGCGAGCCGGGGCGAACGGGCGGCCGCGGTGATGATGTCGTGGAACCGGCGATTGGCTTCGAGAAAGCGGGCGATGTCGGGCGGGTCCCCGGCGATCGCGTCGCGCAGGTCCGCGTTGACCGTTTCGAGCCGGTCGATTTCCTCCGCCGTCATTCGCCGCGCGGCGCGCCTTGCCGCGTGGCCTTCGAGCATCTGGCGCAGGGTGAACATCTCGTCGATGTCGTCGCGCGACCAGTCGGCGACGAAGATCCGCTTCGACGGGCTGCGAACCAGCAGGAGTTCGGCCTCGAGCCGGCGCATCGCCTCGCGCACGGGGGTTCGGCTGACCCCGGCGACCTCGGCCAGCCGTTCCTCGGTCACCTGTTCGCCCGGATGCGCGCCGCCGCCGAGGAGGAAGGCGCGGATCTTGGCATAGGCCCTGTCCGATGCCCGCGTCACCGCGCAGGTCCTGCCGATGTGTTACCCGAAATCACCACCTGCGCCCTTCGCGTAAGCTATGGGTGCAGCGCTACCAATTTTTCTTGACGCGCGCAAATTGTATACAATACGTCTCGCTCATTCGGGGGAAGCGGCATGGTTCGGGGCACCAAGGAGCGCCGTGCCGTCCCCGTCTGCAGGAACGGGTCGGACATCGGGCCGACCCGCCGGACGCGTGGACGCGCCCGGGTCGACAGGGGAGTCGTCGCAGATGAGGAAGATGAAGACCATTCTCGCCGGCAGCGCCGCGCTGGGCGCGCTGCTGTGCCCGCTCCAGGCCGCTGCGCAGGACCGGGAGGACGAACGGGCCGAGGGCGACGACCCCGGCGCGATCATCGTCACCGCCCGGCGCCAGTCGGAAACGCTTTCCGAAGTGCCGGCCGCGGTCACGGTCTTCACCGCCGAAACGCTCCAGCGCACCGGGATCGAACGGGCCGACGAATTCGTCCAGCTCACCCCCGGCGTCACCATCGTCACCGGCACCGCGGAGGCGGGCGACACCCAGATCAACATCCGCGGCATCAACGGCGCGCGCGACGCGGAAAGCTCGGTCGCGCTGGTGGTCGACGGCATCCTCAAGACCAACACCGCGCAGCTCAACCAGGACCAGGGCACGCTCCGCCAGATCGAGATCCTGAAAGGCCCGCAGGGCGCGCTCTACGGGCGCAACGCGGCGGCCGGGGCGATCGTCATCCAGACGGTGAAGCCGGGCGATTTCCTCGAAGGCAGCGTGCTCGTCAGCGCGGCGGAGGACAACACCTACCGCGCCAACGGCTACATCGCGACGCCCGTCGGCGAGGGCGCGGGGCTGGTCCTTTCGGGCAGCTATTTCCACACCGACGGCTTCTTCTTCAACCGCTTCCTCGACGGCCATTTCGTCGACAACCAGGAGGTCTGGTCGATCGACGGGCGCTTCGTCGCCGATCTCGGGCCGAACACCGAGATCGACGTGAAGGCGCGCTATGCCGATCTCGACGGCGCCTCGATCGCCTACAACACCTCGTTCCACCTGCCCAATTTCGCGGGCGTAGACCCCGCCTTCTACGAGGATGTGAACGAGCACCCCTTCGATTTCTACGGCAACATCCGCCCGATCAACACGCAGGAAACCTTCGAGGTCTCGGCCAAGATCGAGCACGAGTTCGACTTCGCCACGCTCACCGCCTGGGCGCTCTACAGCGATGTCGACCAGTTCCTCGTCGCCGACGGGACCTCGGCGGATTTCGCGCGCTTCACCTTTCCGGGCGCGACCCCGGTATCTGTCGCGGCGTCCGATGCCTGTTTCGCCAGCACCGCGCAGCTCACCGGCTTTCCGCTGAACGCGCCGACCTTCGTCGGGCAGATCCCGGTGCCGTTCATCTTCGACCCGGCCACCGGCTCCACCTTCGGCGCGTTCAGCCCGACGACCTGCGACGGGACCCAATTGCAGGTCCGCAACCAGAGCGACTTTTCGGGCGAGATCCGCCTCGCCTCGAACGGCGACGGTCCGCTCGAATGGCAGGTCGGGGCCTATTACCTCCATATCGATCGTGAGGTCGGGGTGAGCATCGGCGCCGATCTCGGCCAGGGGGTCATCCCCGAACTCTACAACGAGCCGGACAGCATCAATCCCACCAGCCAGCTGTTCAACGACGCGTTCGACACCGATGTCTACGCTGCCTTCGCCTCGTTCGACTACGAGGTGAGCGAGCGTTTCGAAGTGGGCCTTGCCGGGCGCTACGACATCGAGGAACGCCGCGCGACCAGCCTCGTGCCGGCGGTGTTCGATCCCTTCACCGGCGGGCCGATCAACCCGGGCCAGCAGGTCGTGAACGGGGTGGTGCAGCCGCTCCCCGACCAGCTGGAAACCTTCCGCCAGTTCCAGCCCAAGGTCTCGCTGCGTTACCGTTTGAGCGATGACGTGAACCTCTACGCCAACTGGGGCGTCGGCTTCAAGTCGGGGGGCTTCAACAACCAGGGTTCGGCCGCGATCGTCGATCAGGCCTTCAACCAGTTCATCGGCACCAACGTGCTGATCGAGGACATCTACGACAAGGAAGTCTCGAGCGCGTTCGAAGCCGGGATCAAGGGTTCCGCGCTGGGTGGCCGGGTGACCTTCGACGTCGCGGGCTATTACACGCGGATCGACGACATGCAGTTCTTCGAATTCTTCGTCGGCGCATTCGGCCTCCTGCGGGTGGTTTCCAACATCGACGAGGTCGAGGTCTACGGGGCCGAGGCGAACCTTGCCTTCGAGGTCCTGCCGGGCTGGGACATCTTCGGTTCGGCCAACGTCACCGAAAGCGAGATCAAGGCCAATTCCTCGCGCCCGAACACGGTCGGCAACGAAAGCCCCTATACCGCCGACTACACGGTGAACCTGGGCAGCCAGATCGTCCAGCCGATCACCGACGCGATCGATTTCGTGATCCGCGCGGATTACCGCCTGACCGGTCCGACCTGGTTCCACACGCTCCAGGACGACGCCAACCCGACCCTGTTCAGCGGGTTGCTGCCGGGCTCGGCGCTGGCCCTGCCGGCCTCCGTCGGCGATGCCGAATATTCGGTGACCGAACGCGACGAATTCGGCATCCTCGACCTGCGCGTCGGGATCGAGACCGGGAATTTCCGCCTCACCGCCTTCGCCGAGAACCTCACCGACGAACGCTATCTCAACGAGGTCATCCCGGCGGTCGAATTCGGCGGCTCGTTCCTGTCGCCCGGCGGCCTGCGCCGTTTCGGGGTGGAACTGGGATACGACTTCTGACGAATCGCGGCCCGATCCGGCCGCGCATGCAAAAGGAGCCCTTCGGGTGGGTGAAAGGGAAGACGCAAAGAGCAATTATGCCGGTGTCTTCGAGGGCCGGATCGGTTTCGGGGAGCGGCCCGCTCTCCTCATCATCGACATGGTCGAAGCCTATTTCGACCCCCGCAGCCCGCTTTATGCCAGGGTCGAGGACACGCTTGCCGCCGCGATCGACCTGCGCGCGGCGGCGCGGGCGGCGGGCGTTCCCGTGATCCACACCAATGTGGTCTATCACCCCTCGATGCGCGACGGGGGACGCTTCGCCCGGAAGGTCGGCGCGCTCGCCAATTTCGTGCGCGGCAACGCCATGGGCGCGTGGGCGAGGGGGCTCGAGCCGGCGGAGGACGAACTGGTCGTCTCCAAGCAGTATGCGAGCGCCTTCTTCGGCACCTCGCTCGCCTCGACCCTGACCGCGGCGGGCCATGACAGCGTGGTGATCGCCGGGGTTTCGACCAGCGGCTGCATCAGGGCGAGCTGCGTCGATGCCTGCCAGCACGGGTTCATCCCGCTGGTGGTCGAGGAAGCGGTGGGCGACCGCCACGAGGACGTGCACCGCGCCAACCTGTTCGACATGAACGCCAAGTACGGCGATGTCGTTACCCTCGCCGAGGCGAAGGCGCATTTCGCGGGCCTTGCGAAAGCCTAGCCCTCGGCGAACAGCCGCCCGGCCACCGCGTCGAGCTTGGCCAGCAATGCGGGATCGTGTTCGTCCGGCGCGGTGATGACCGCATCGTCGAGAGCGGTGTCGATCGGCGAGGGCTCGCGCCTGTCGGGCAGGGCCTCGACGAAGCGCCGCACCGCCTCGCGCGCGAGCCTGCCGTTGGCCTGCATCTGCGCGACGACCTCGGCAACGCCCACCGCCTCGCCCCCCCATTCCTCATTGGCCCGCCAGCAGTCATAGTCGGTGACCATGCCGACAAGGGCATAGGGCAGTTCCGCCTCCCGCGCGAGCTTGGCTTCGGGAAGCGCGGTCATCCCGATGATGTCTGCGCCCCACTGGCGGTACATCCGGCTCTCCGCGCGGGTCGAGAATTGCGGGCCTTCCATCGCGAGATAGGTCGCGCCGACCGCGACCCGGCCCTTCGCCGCGCTGATCGCCTTCGCCATCATCGTCGACAGCCGCGGGCAGGTCGGATCGGCCATCGAGACATGGGTGACGAAGCCGCTGGTGAAGAAGGTCGAAGGGCGGCTGAAGGTCCGGTCGATGAACTGTTCGACCACGGCGAAGCGGCCCGGTTCGATCTCTTCGCGCAGGGACCCGACCGCCGACAGGGCGAGTATGTCGGTGCAGCCCGCGCGCTTGAGCGCATCGATGTTCGCGCGGCCGTTCAGTTCGCTCGGCGAAATCGGGTGGCCGCGCCCGTGGCGGGGGAGGAAGCGCAGCTTCACCCGGCCGATCCGCCCGCACAGGATTTCGTCCGAGGGCGCGCCCCAGGGCGTGTCCACCGCGATCCATTGCGGGTCCTCGAGCCCTTCGATGTTGTAGAGCCCGGACCCGCCGATGATCCCGATGCACCATTCGCTCGCCATGGCCGCCACGTCTTTCCCGAAAAGCCCCTTTGCAAGCGGAGCCTTAGGTCAGGTCGAAGCGGCCCTGCAAGGCCTTGCGGACGAAGCGGTCGGCATCTTCGAAGGACCCGGCGATCGACGGACGCTCCCGCATCGCCTCGTAATGCGCCGAAAGGGCGGGCCAACTGTCGAGCGGCAGGTGCGCGACGAGGGCGACCTGCATGAGGATCGTGGTTACCGAAATGTCGGCAATGGACAGCGCGTCGCCGGCGAAGAAGGCGCGGCCTTCGAGCGCGGCGTCGAGGTAGTCGAGCACCGGCGGCATGTCCTTCGCCCAGCTCTCGCGCGCCCTGGCGAGGTCGGGTTCCTCGCCCTTCGACACGGCGAAGAAGATCGGCCGGAAGATGCCGAGCCCGCCTGCGGGGGCGAGCGCGGTGTCGGCATATTCCTCGATCCACACGGCGCGGGCCCGTGCCAGCGGGTCCGCCGGATAGAGCGCGGGTGCGGGGTGCTTCGCCTCGATATAGGTGCAGATCGCGGAACTGTCGGGGATGGTCCCTTCCACGCCTTCCTCGGCGACGGAGCGGTCGCGCAGCACCGGGATGCGCTTCATCGGGGAAATGTCGCGGAACCATTGCGGCGGCGCGAAGACGTTGACCTGTTCGATTTCGTAGGGGACGTCCTTCTCGACCAGGACCGCGGCGACCTTCCGAACGAAGGGCGAGACGGGGCTGCCGTAGATCACGAGATCGGGGCGGGCGGTGTCGGTCATGGCGGGGTTCCTTCCTCTGCTCTCCTGGCGAAGGGCTGCATAGAGCCTCGCCGCCATAGCGCAATCGCCAGGTGCGCCCGCCGGGTGCGCCCGCTAGCCTGCCCGACGAAACGGAATTGCGTTTTGAGTTGCAACACGTCACTTTCCCTTCCGAACCGACTCCCCGCGCGATGGGCGGCGGTCGGCTTGGGACAAGCGAGAGAGAGGAAACACCATGGCGAAGCAGTACAGGAACCTCATCAACGGCGAGATGATCGAGACCGGCGAATGGCTCGACGTGGTCAATCCGGCGAACGAGGAAGTGATCGGCCAGGTCCCCGCCTGCGGCAAGGACGAGCTCGACAAGGCGGTCGCCGCCGCGCGGGCCGCGTTCAAGACCTGGCGCAAGACCCCGATCGACGACCGCCGCGCGGCGATCATGGCGATCTCTGCCGCGATCAAGGAGAACGCCGACGAACTCTTCCGCCTGCTCACCAGCGAACAGGGCAAGCCGCACGCCCAGGCCCAGCAGGAAATCTACGGCGCCGCCGGGATGGCGGCGGCGCAATCGACGCTGAGCCTCGATGAGGAGGTGGTGCAGGACGACGACACCCGCCTCCACCGCGTCCGGCGCGTGCCGGTGGGCGTGGTCGGCGGGATCGTGCCGTGGAACTTCCCGGTGATGATGGCGATCCAGAAGATCGTGCCCGCGATGCTGTCGGGCTGCACGATCGTGCTCAAGCCCTCGCCTTTCACCCCGCTCACCACGCTGCGCCTCGCCGAACTGATCGCGGACAAGGTCCCGGCGGGCGTCGTCAACATCATCACCGGGGAGGACGACCTCGGCCCGATGATCACCCAGCATCCCGACATCGACAAGATCACCTTCACCGGATCGACCGCCACGGGCAAGAAGATCATGGAAGGCGCCAGCGCCGACCTCAAGCGCATCACGCTCGAACTGGGCGGCAACGACGCCTCGATCGTGCTGCCCGACGCCGATCCCAAGAAGGTCGCCGAACAGCTCTTCTGGGCGAGCTTCGCCAATGCCGGGCAGGTCTGCATCGCGGCCAAGCGCGTCTACATCCACGAGGACATCTATGACGAGCTGTCGGCCGCGATCGTCGAATACGCGAAGAACGTGAAGGTCGGCGACGGCGCGCAGCAGGGCACCGGCGTCGGCCCGATCCAGAACAGGAAGCAGTACGAACGCGTGCTCGAACTGATCGAGGACGCTAGGGAGAAAGGCTACAAGTTCCTCCTGGGCGGCGAGAAGGATCCGTCCGGCACCGGCTACTATGTGCCGATCACGATCCTCGACAACCCGCCCGAGGATGCCCGCATCGTCGCCGAGGAACAGTTCGGCCCCGTCATGCCGCTGATGAAGTTCAAGGACGAGGACGAGGTCATCGCCCGCGCGAACAATTCGGAATACGGCCTTGCGGGCGCGGTCTGGACGGCGAACCCGGACAAGGGCGTCGAGATCGCCGAACAGCTCGAAACCGGGACGGTGTGGGTCAACGAATTCATGCACCTTTCGCCCTTCGCCCCGTTCGGCGGGCACAAGCAGTCGGGCTTCGGCGCCGAATACGGCAAGGAGGGGCTCAAGGAATTCACCTATCCGCAGGCGATCACGGTCAAGCGCGACAACGTGCCGGCGTAACCTTCCCATCACGCGCGCCGCGACTTGTGCCCGACAAGGGGGCGAGTCGCGGCGGTGTGAGGGGATTTGGTTGATGAAAGCCACTCGCCGGGGGTGCCCGGCGGGCGCGCCTTGGGGGACGGATGCGCGGATTTGACGTGAAAAGGGCCGAGGCGAAGCCCGCTCGCGGTTTTCGGTCAGGAAAGCCGGGAAAAAGGGCGTTTCGATGATCGACGCCCGGACGCTCGCGGAGGGGCTGGCGAAGGCGCTCGCGCGGGCCGGGATGGGCGCGCCGGAAGGGCTGCACCGGCTCACCGGCGGGGCGACGATGGAAAGCTGGCGGTTTTCGTCCGGGGGCGAGGATTTCGTCCTGCGCCGCGCACCCTCCCTCGAATTCATGCAGGACCGCCCTTACGGCCATGCGACCGAGGCGGCCGTGATCCGCGCCGCGCGCGCCGCCGGCGTCACCGCGCCGGAAGTCGTGGTCGAACTTGCCCCGGAAGACGGCATCGGCTCGGGCTTCGTCATGCGCGCGCTTCCCGGAACGCCGAACCCGAAAGAGATCCTCGCGATGGAGGACCCCGCGGGCCTGCTCCGGCAGGTCGCGCGCGACCTCGCCCGCATCCATTCGCTCAGGCCGGGAGACGTGCCCGGGGACGTGCCGGTGATGGATTACCGCGCGGCGATCGCGGACCTTCGCCGCCAGTTCGAGGAAGCGGGCGGCGACAGGCCGATCATCGCGCTGGGCCTAAAGTGGATGGAGGACAATTGCCCTGAGCCTTGCGAGCCGGTCCTCAACCACGGCGACTACCGCATGGGCAATATCCTCGCGGAGAACTCCGACCTTACCGGCGTGCTCGACTGGGAACTCGCCCATTTCGGTGACAGCCACGAGGACCTCGCCTTCGGCTGCATGGCGGTGTGGCGCTTCCACCGCTACGACCGGCCCGCATTGGGCCTCGGCAGCCTCGCAGACTATTTCGCCGCCTACGAGGCCGAAAGCGGGCGCACGGTCGACCGCGACCGCTTCCGCTACTGGCTGGTCCACCGCACCGTGTGGTGGGCCATGGGGTGCCTGCGCTGTGCGCGAGTTTGGCGCGACGGCTCCGACCGGATGCTCGAACGCGTGGTGATCTCGCGCCGGACGAGCGAGCAGGAACTCGATCTGCTTATGCTGCTCGAGGAGGACGCGCTTACCGACGGCATCACGCCGAAAGAACGAATGTCCGACGACTATCTGTATTTCGGCGAGGCCCAAACCGGAGAGATTGCAACCGCCGTGTCCGAATGGCTGGCAACAATCAAGGATCGACTGGAGGGGCATGATCGCTTCCAACTCGCTGTCGCCCGCAACGCGCTTGGCATTCTGGCCCGCCAATATGCCATCTGTCCGCGCGTTTCGGACAAGGAACTGGCTGACGACTTCCTGTCGGGCAAACGGTCGATGATGACAGACCCGACCATACCGCGGCTCAGACGTGACGCACTCGACAAGCTGGAAACCGACTCCCCGAAATACCCGGCGCTCGCAGTAGCGCGGGCTTTGTGGAGCGAATCAACAGAGGTGATCGACTAATGGACTTCGCCATTCCCGCAGACCTGCAAGCCTACTTGGGAGAACTCGACGCCTTTATCGAGGCCGAGATCAAGCCGCTCGAACAGCAGGACGACAATATCCGCTTCTTCGACCACCGGCGCGAACACGCGCGCACCGACTGGGAAGCGGGCGGCCTTCCGCGCGAGGAATGGGAGGACTTGCTGAAAGAGGCCACCCGACGCGCCGACAAGGCGGGTCACTGGCGTTTCTCCGCGCCCAAGAAATACGGCGGCAAGGACGGCTCGAACCTGTGGATGGCGGTCATCCGCGAGCATTTCGCGAGGAAGGGCCTCGGGCTGCACAACGATCTCCAGAACGAGCACTCCATCGTCGGCAATTTCCCCTTCGTCGCCATGTTCGAGCAATGGGGGACCGATGAGCAGAAAGAGGAATTCATCACAGGCGGCTTCGAAAGAAAGCGCCGCGTCGCCTTCGGCCTGACCGAACCCGATCACGGATCGGACGCGACCCACATGGAAACGCGCGCGGTGAGGGAGACGCGCGACGGCGTGGACGGCTGGCTCATCAATGGCGAGAAGATGTGGATCACGGGGATGCACACCGCGACCCATTGCGCGATGTTCGCCCGCACCGGCGGCAAGGACGGGGACGCCTCGGGGATCACCTGCTTCCTCGTGCCGAACCCCACGCCCGGCCTCGAAATCGAGGAATGGCTGTGGACCTTCAACATGCCGACCGACCACCCGCGCCTGTCGGTCACTGACGTGTGGGTTCCCGATTCCGCGATCCTCGGCGTGGAAGGCAGGGGCCTCGCGCTGGCGCAGAGCTTCGTCCACCAGAACCGCATCAGGCAGGCGGCGAGCTCCTGCGGGGCGGCGCTGTTCTGCATCGACGAGAGCGTGAAATACGCGAGGGTACGAAAGCCCTTCGGGCAGGAATTGTCGCGCAACCAGGCGATCCAGTTTCCGCTGGTGGAACTCGCAACGCAGGCCGAGATGCTGCGGCTCCTCATCTTCAAGACCGCATGGGAAATGGACAACATGCCCCACGAGGAGATCGAACGGACGATCTCGGACAAGGTCTCGATGTGCAATTACTACGCCAACCGCCTGTGCTGCGAGGCGGCGGACCGGGCGATGCAGGTCCACGGCGGCATCGGCTATTCGCGCCACACCCCGTTCGAGCACATCTACCGCCACCACCGGCGTTATCGAATCACCGAAGGTTCGGAGGAGATCCAGATGAGGAAGGTGGGGGCCTATCTGTTCGGCTATCTCGGGCCGAAGAAGGGGCAGTTCGGCTGAAGCGAGCGTGAGTGCCCCATTCTGCGAGTCCCCGCGAAGGCGGGGACCTCCCTCGGCAAGGCGCTTCCTCGCCTGGGGTCCCTGCTTTCGCAGGGACTCGGGGATAGCGTGGCGCTTCCTTGCCTGAGGTCCCTGCCTTCGCAGGGATTCAGCCCGTTTCTTCCTCCATCAGCGCCCGCAAATCCTTCAGCGCCTTGGCGCGCAGCTGGTGGACTCGCGGCACGCTGACCCCCAGCACGGCGGCGATTTCGGTGAGGTTCAGCTCCTCGACGAAGAACAATTGCAGCACCAGTTTCAGCCGGTCGGGCAGTCTCCCGAGCGCCGCGGCCAGCCGTTCGCGGTCCTCGGCGGCGCACAGCGCCTCGAACGGGTCGGGTTCCTCGCTCGCGAAGGCGGCGTTGCTTTCGTCGTATTCCTCGCTGATCGAGGTGATCGTGACCGCGCTCGCCTCGATCGCCACGAGTTCGCCGTCGCTGATGCGGAGCGCGGCGGCGATTTCGGCGCGGCCCGGTTCGCGGCCCGTCTCCATGCGCAGGCGCTCGACCGTGCGTTCATAGGCGGCGCGGCGCTTGCGGGCGGTGCGGGTGTCGTTCATCAGCCGCCGGATCTGGTCGAGCATCGCCCCGCGCACGCGGATCTTGGCATAGGCGGCGAACCCGTCCTCGCCCGGCCCGGAATGGCGCCGCGCGCATTCGGTAAGCGCCATGATCCCGGTCTGCACGAGGTCCTCGACCTCGATCCCGTCCCGCCCCATGCCATAGATATGCCACGCCGCGCGGTGGACCATCGGCAGGAAGCGGCGCACGCGGTCCTCGACCTCGGCCTGGCTCGCCGCGCCATAGGCGGCGTGAAAGGCGGCATCGTGCCTCATGCGGCAATCGCCTCCTGCGCGGCCTCACCGATCACGGCGACGACCTCGACCGGCTGGCTCGCGGGGAGTTCGTTGATCGACAGGACGAGGCAGGATTTCGCCCGCGCGCGCAGCAGCCCGGCGAGCGCGCGCCGCGCGGGCGGCTGGACGATCAGGGCGAGCGGCCCGTGCTCGGCGGCGAGTTCGCCGATACGCCGCGCGATCATGCCGCCGCATTCGGGCTCGATCAGCGGCTGGCCGGTCGCGGGATCGGTCATGCCGCCGAGGATCGCGCTTTCCAGCCCCGCCTCGAGCGTCGCGACCTTGAGTCGTTCGCCCGGCGCGCAGACCTGCGCCACCAGCCGCGCGCCGAGATCGATCCGCACGGCGTCGATCAACGCGTCGAAATCGTGGCTCTTCTGCAGCGCGAGGGCAAGGCTGGTAAAGAGCGGCTGCGGGTGGGCGAGCGAGATGCCGTCGCCGATCAGCGCGCGGAAGATGCGGGTGAGCGCGGCCAATGACAGCGGATCGGGATGGACCGCCTCGACCAGCGCGGGGCTGCGATCCTTGAGCGCGTCGAGCAGGTCCTGCACCTCCGACGGGCCGAGCAGTTGCGGCGCAGCCTCGGCCAGCGCCTGGTTCGCATGGGTCGCGATCACGGTCGAGGCATCGACCGCGAGGAAGCCTTCCGCCACGGCATGATCGCGCGCGCCCGGATCGATCCACAGGGCGGGGCAGTCGAAGCTCGGATCGCGCGTCGGCTCTCCCTTCAATCCGAGCGCGGCATAGGGCGGCTCGCCCCGCACGTCGCCGGCGTCGATCGCGAGGAGCCGGCCCGGCCGGACCGAACCCCTCGCCACCGTCACCCCGCCGAGCAGCACGGCGTAGTCGTTGGGCGCGGCATCGAGCGAATCGCGGATGCGGAACTGCGGCAGGACGAAGCCGAGATCGCGCGACAATTGCTTGCGGATGCCGGTGATGCGCGAGACGAGCGGGGCATCGCGGGCCTCGTCGACCAGCGGGACGAGCCCGTAGCCGAGCTCGATCGTCACCAGCGTCTGGTCGGAGACATCGGCGAGCTCGATCCGGTCGGGCGGCCCCTCCTCGATCGCGGGCGAATCGTCCGGCACCGGCTGGCGCGCCGCGTTTCGCAGCGCCCACCAGATGCCGCCCGCGATGGCCGCGGCGGGCAGGAAGATCGCCTGCGGCATCGCCGGGACCAGCCCGATCCCGCCGAGGATCAGCGCCACCGGCAGCCAGGCGCGCGGGTCGGCGAACTGCCCGCCGATCTGCCCGGCGAGATCGCGCGTGTCGGACACCCGCGTGACGATCGCCGCGGCCGCGATCGAGAGCAGCAGGGCCGGGACCTGCGCCACCAGCGCATCGCCCACCGCGAGCGTGACGTAAAGCTCCCCCGCCTCCGCCGCCGACAGCCCGTGCCCGATCATGCCGAGCGCGAAGCCCGCGATCACGTTGACCGCGAGGATCAGCAGCGCCGCCACCGCATCGCCCTTCACGAACTTGGACGCGCCGTCCATCGAGCCGTGGAAATCCGCCTCCACCGTGACCCGCCGTCGCCGCTCGCGCGCTTCGGCGCTGGTGATGAGCCCGGCGGCGATGTCGGCGTCGATCGCCATCTGCTTGCCCGGCAGCGCATCGAGCACGAAGCGTGCCGACACTTCGGACACGCGCCCCGCGCCCTTGGTGATGACGATCATGTTGATGATGAGGAGGATCGCGAAGACGAACAGGCCGACCGCGAAATTGCCGCCGACGAGGAACTGGCCGAAGGCCTCGATCACCTCGCCCGCCGCCGCGCCGCCTTCGTGCCCGCTGACCAGCACGACGCGGGTCGAGGCGACGTTGAGGGCGAGCCGCAGCAGCGTCGCGAACAGCAGGACGGTCGGGAAGGAGGAGAAGTCGAGCGGCTCCTTCGAATTGAGGGCCGCCATCAGCACGGCGACCGCGATGGCGATGTTGAGCACGAAGAACACGTCGAGCAGGACGGTCGGGATCGGCAGCACCATCAGCGCGAACAGCGCGAAGATGCCGACGGGCAGCGCCATTGCCGCACCGGCGCCGCCGAAGCGCCGGGCGAAGGGGGCGAGGGCGCCGGGCAGGGGGGCGGGCGCGTTCACAGGCCGAGCGCCTTCAGCCGGTCATAGGCCGCGCGGACGCGCTCTCCCGCGCGCTCGAGCCCGGGGGTTTCGCCGCCGGTCCCGCCGCCGGTCCCGCCGCCGGTCCCGCCGCCGGTCCCGCCGCCCGTCCCGCCGAACGTCGCCGAGAGCACGCTCGATATCGCACGGACCGGGGGCGGCGGCGGAGCCTCGAAGAGGGTTGGCAGGGGCGCGATCACGGGGCGGTTGGCCCCGGTCGGCGCGCCGGGGCCGAACACGGCGTCGCCCGCGACCGGGAAAGGCGGCCGCGCGGGGCCGTGCGGGGTGGGCGCGCCGGCCCGTTCGAGCCTTGCCGAAAGCTGCTCCATCACTTCGGCAAGGCTGCGTGCCCGACCGCCCGCACCGTGGAACACCGGCTTGTTCGCGGCGGCGGGGCGGGGGAAGAGCGCGGCCGCGCTCTGGCCGGGATCGCGCGCCATTTCCGTGAGGAACCGCGCCGCGCCGCGCGCGCCGAGGAAATGGGCGAGGTAGAGCTCGGCATGATCGGGCTCGCGGCCCAGCACGGGGGCGAGCTCGGCGCGGTTGTCCTCGGCAAGGCTCGCAGCCATCAGCGCGGCGACTTCGGGATCGCGCCTCAGCGCAAGGATCGCGCGGCGCGTGGCGGGGTCGGCGACCTCGGCCTCTCCGCCGGGGCCGCGCGCGATCCGCGCCGCGATCTCGCCGAGGCCGAAGCGCGCGCCGTGGCGCTGCATGGTCGAAAGCCAGGTGTTCTCGATGAACTGGTAAAGGCCGGTCGCGCTCGAGGTGGCGGCGCGGGCATCGGGGTTCATGGCGGATTCGACTCGCGCCTGCGCGACGAGATAGCCGAAATCGACGCTTGTGCGGCGCGCCGCATCGGCGATCGCACGTTCGATCCGGTTCGCCGGGGCGGGGCTTGCCTCGGCGGGCTCCGGGGGCGCGGCGCCTGCGCGGCTCGCGATCCGGCCCGGTCGGCCTGCGTCCCCGTGCACCAGCGCCGGATGCGCGCGAGCGTCCGCGGGGCGGCCGGCTGCGGTCCCGGCGGGGGGGAGCATGGGATGGGGCACGTCTCGTCCTGCCTCGCTTGCTTCGGGGTCCTTGTCGCGGCTCGCCGCCGCAAGGCGCACCCCGGCGGCGGGGTCCGCGCGATGCGGCGGCAGGCGGATCGGGCGGTGCAATCCGCGTGCCAGAAACGGGCGGGCGCGCGGCTTCGGGGCGAATGCCTAGGCCGGCGGTCACCCCTCGGGCAGGAGGCTTTCGGCGCGGGCCGCGCGCGGGAAGAGCCGCGCCGGGGCGTAGGTCGCCGCCGGGACCGCCCGCGCGCCGCCCAGCGCCTCGATCCGGGCGGCGACATTGGCGGCGAGGAGGTTGCGGACCCGGCGGTTGACCTCGTTGAGCCGGCGGGCGGTCTCGGCAAGGGTGCGCGTTTCCGCATCGAGCGCGGCCGGGGCAAGCGAGGCGAGCGCATCGCACAGCGCCTCCTTGGTCCGCGCGGCCTCGACGAGGCCCCCGGCATCGAGCGCGGCAAGCGCCTGCCGTTCGCGTTCGAGCGTGGCAATCATCTGCCGCAGGGCGGCAACGGCATCGTCCCGCGCGGGGAAGGGGCCGGCGGGGGAGGCGGCGGGCACGCGGCTCACTTCTCGAGCCCGAGCCTGACCTGCGCCGCGATCATCGCATCGGCGATCCGGGTCGGCACCAGCGGGTAGCGGCCTTCCTCGAGCGCCTTGCGAATCTCCACGACGCGCTCGCGGTCGAGCGGCGGCGCGGTGGGTTCGAGCCTTGCGTCGATCCGCCCGCCGACCTCGATGGTGACGCCGCGCGGATCGCCCGCGGACGCAGCCGCCGCGCCCGCGCGGCCTTTTGCGGATGCGGCCGAAAGCCCGGCGCCACCGCCCGCGGACAGGGCGCGCGCGGGCGTGGCGGCCTGCAACTTGCTCAATTCGACAGAGGGCATGATTGCGTCTCCTGAAGGATTCCCGATGTCGTGGATTCCTGATCACAAGGACGGACGGGCCGGGCGCGGTTTAACCCCGGCCCCGTGAAAAAGGGCAGGCGGGATCACTCCGTCGCCGCGAGCGCAGCGACGGATTCGCGCCGCGCGCCGAGCGGGATCACCGCGAGGCCCGGACGCAGGATGCGGGCGCGCACCGGCTCGGCCCGGCCGCCAGGCGCGCCGGGGCGCGCGGCGGACGGCAGGCGGATGCCGATCCATTCGCCCTCGCGCCCCGGCTCCATCGCCTCGCCGGCTTGCTGGATGGTGAAGCCGCGCCCGCGGATCATCACCGTGACCGGATCGCCGCGCTCGACCGACGGGGCGGCGGGAGCGGTCCCGGCCCCGGCCCTTCGCGCTCCTGCCCCGGCGGGCGCGGGTCCGCCGCGCAGCGCGACGAACACCCGCCAGCCGCCCGGATCGGGGCATTCAACCCGGACCATGGAGCGCGCCGTTCCATGCCACCCGGCCGCGAGCGGGGCGGTGCAGGGGGCGAGGCGCAGGCGCCGGTCGGCGGGGGCGAGCGCGCCGCCCGGGGCACCCGGAGCGGCTCCGGTGAAGGCCGCGACCGCGGCGTCGATCGCGGCCGGATCGGTGCGCTCGCCCGCGCCCCCGCCCGCGCCCTCTCCCAGCGCGGGGGCGGACAGCGCCGCGGCTAGGATGAACGCGAGCGGGGCGAAAGCGAGGCCGCGCAAGGCCGGCAAGCCCGCCCGGCGCGGCCTGGCGGGGCGTGCGGATGGCGGCGGAAAGGTCGCGACGGGCGGGGGCATGACGGGCGTCTCCTGCGGGAATGGTGCTGCCTCTCGCCAAAGCAAGCGCCGTGCCAGCCCTGCCGCGCGGTCCGGCGTGCCCGCCCGCCCTCGGTATTCATCCCTAGGGGCGTTCGCGGTGTTCCTTGCGCGCCGGGCCTTAAGCCGACCCTGCGAAAAGGCGCAGGTGTGCACGCGATCCGAGGGTGCGGCTGGGACACATGGTCTACGTTTCGCAGTTCAGGCGCCGCCGGCCCGGCGGGGGCAAGCCGCCTCGCCAGAGCGCGGGCTCCTTGGCCGGCGACGCGCCGGCGGCTTCGGGCGAAGCCGCAGCGCCCGATCGCCATACGCCCGAAGGCCGACGCGCCCTGCTCGACCGGATCGCGGCCTTCATGCTCTCCCACGGGCTTGCGGTCACGGGCGCCAATCTCGCGCTGGTCTGCAACGCGCTGTCGGGCGCCAGCGCCGAACTGGCCGCGAGCCTTGCCGCGCGCGAGGCGGCGGGCGAGCCGATCGACCAGCGCTGGCTCGACACGCTGATGCGGCTCGATCCCGAGATCGGCGGGCGCATGGCCGAGCTGGAGAAGCTCACCGACCGGCTCGAATACGCCGTCCTGCGCTTCGCCCGGACGACCAAGACCGCGCAGGACGAGACGAGCGGCCACCGCGGGGCGATCGGGGCGCAGATCGAGGCGATGGCGCAGGCGAGCCTCGCCGGGGGCCGCGCGGGCGACCTGGGCCGCGTGATCGAGATGTCCCGCACCATGCTCGCCCGCATCGAGCAGGTCGAGCAGGCGATGGAGAAGAGCCAGGCCGAAACCCGCCAGCTGCGCGAGAACCTCGCCCGGGCTCGGATGGAGGCGGATGTCGACCACCTCACCCGCCTGCCCAATCGCCGCGCCTTCGAACGCCGCTTCGCCGCCGCGATCGAGGAGGCGCGCGCGAAGGGCACGCGGCTGTGCGTCGCCTTCTGCGATGTCGACCGGTTCAAGGCGATCAACGACACTTTCGGCCACGATGCGGGCGACCGGATCCTCTGCGCGATCGCCGGGACGCTCGGCAGCCATGCCAGCGACACGGTTTTCGTCGCGCGCCACGGGGGCGAGGAATTCGCGGTGCTGCTGCAGGGTTTCGACCGCGCCGCCGCGTGGCGCAGGCTCGACACGATGCGGCGGGCGCAGGCGGACCGGCAATTGCTCGACCGCGAGACGGGCCGGCCTTTCGGCAAGGTGACCTTTTCCGCCGGTGTCGCCGAAGTCACCGATCACGCCGATCCAAGGGGCGCGCTGGGCCGGGCGGACGCGGCGCTCTACGAAGCGAAAAAGGCCGGGCGCAACCGCGTGATCGCGGCCTGATCCCCTTGCTTACCGCATCCCGTCATAGCCGAGGCTGGCGTGGAGCGCCGTTTCCTCGCCCGGCTCGATCACCACCCGCACCGCCGCGCCCGCCGCGCGAGCCTCGCGCGAAAGCGCCTGCGCCGCGGCCCAGGCCGCGCTCTCGCCGGCCCGATCGTGGCGGGCATAGATCGTCAGCGTCGCGCGCGGGTCGCGTTCCTGCCGCGCGAGCCATTCGTCCAGCGGCGGCGCATCCGGCCCCGCCCGGTAGAGCGCCTGCGAGGGGGCGAAACGCGCCGGCCCGCCCTGCTCCGGCCCGCCGCCTCCGTTCGCCTCGGTGCGCCCGGGTTCATGGGAGCCCGCCAGCGCCGCGAGCGTCACGAGGAACAGGATCAGCGCGAGATCGGCCAGCACCAGTTGCCAGGACGCCGCGCCGTCGCCGCCTGCCTGCCCCGCCGTCATTGGAACGTCCTCACCCTGCCGTGGCCGAAACCCGCCGCACCGGTCCGGGCGCGCTCGATCCGGGCGCTCTCGATCCGGGCGCTCTCGATATGGGCGAGGAACCATTCGACCAGCGCCTCGCGCGCGCCTTCCTCGCGCATCCCGCGCCGCTCGATCGCACGGGCGAGCGGCACGCAGGCGAGATGCGCGGTGAGCACGCCGTAGAGCGAGGACAGGACCGCCGTGGCGATCCCGGCCATGACCGTCTCGACCGGGCTGCCGCCGAGCGTGTCGGCAAGGCCGGCGATCGCGTAGAGCGTGCCGACGAGGCCGAACACCGGGGCGAGCTCGCCCGCATATTCGAAGACCCTCACCGCCTGCATCCGCGCGACCTCGCGGCTCGCGCGTTCGGCGCGGCGGGCACAATGGAGCGCCTCGGTCGAACCGCTGGCGAGATAGGCGGCGACCAGCCGGGCAAGCGAGGGATCGGGCGGCAGCGGCACGTCGGCGGCGCGAAACCCCTGCGCCTCGATCGCGCGCAGGGTCCGGGCGATGGCGATGCGGTTCGCGCCCTCGTCGAAACGGCTGCCCCCGAGCCGCGGCAGCGCGGCGAGCGCGGCATGGCAATCGCGCCAGCCGCAGCGCGCCGCGGTCGCGACGAGCGTCCCCGCGACGACGATCGCGAGCGCGCCGGGGTCCAGCAGTCCGGCCAGATCGCTCGGCCCGTCCATGCAGCAATCGTCCTCCTCACCGGCGCCCCTCGCGGGGGGAAGAACGGCGCCGCGGCGCAAGGATTAAGAGGCGCGCGCATGCCCGGGGCGGCAGGATCCTGCCCGGTGCCGTGCCCGGGCGGCACGAACCTGCCGCGAGACGGGCGGGATACCCCGTTCGGACCGGCGGAAAAGGGCGCAGAGCCCGGACGGCAAGCGAATTGGCACGGGTGATGCAGAGCGGGGGTCGCCGCGCTTTTACGCGGCCCGCAACCGACACTTCCACCGCCCCCCGCGCCCCAGCGGCGAGGGTCCGGGCGACGCGGCAGGAGAGAGCAGAGGCGTTCATGAGCGAGCGACTTTTCGGCATTCACGGCGCCGCGCTCGAGCTGCGTTCGCAGCGCATGGGGCTGATCGCGTCCAACATCGCGAACGCCGCGACGCCGGGCTACAAGGCGCGCGACATCGACTTCGCCGGCGCGCTCGAGGCGCGGCTCGACCCTGCGCGGGCGGACACGGGTGCGAGCAACCACCTCGTCTACCGCGCGCCGACCATGGCGAGCCTCGACGGGAACACGGTCGAGCTCGGGCGCGAACAGGTTGCCTTCGCCGAGAACGCCCTGCGCTATTCGGCCACGCTCTCCTTCGTCGAGGGTAAGGTTTCCACCATCACCCGCGCGCTGAAGGGAGAATGACCATGTCCGGTCCCCGGGCGATGAGCCTGTTCGATCTCACCACCCGCGCCATGTCGGCGCAGCTGGTGCGGATGAACGCGGCGACCTCGAACCTCGCCAATGCGGGTTCGGTCTCTTCCACCGAGGACGCCGCATACCGTCCGATCCGCACGGTCTTCGCCGCCCGGTTAGACGAGGCTTCCGGCCTGGTCGGGGTCGAAAGCGCGGGGCTGGTGCGATCCGAAACCCCGCCGGTGAAGCGCTACGATCCCGGCCACCCGCTCGCCGACGAGACCGGCCACGTCTTCGAAGCCGGCGTCGACGAAAGCGCCGAGATGGTCGAGCTGATGGAGAGCGCGCGGCAATACCAGAACATCGTCGAGGCGCTGCAGACTGCCAAGCGGCTGATGCTCGACACGCTCAGGAGCAAGTGATGGACCCGATCCCCCCGGGCGCGCAGGCCGCGCTCGACCGCCTCAACGCGCCCTCCCGCCTGCCGCGCGCGGACAACCCGCTGGCAAGCCTCGATTCGGGCGATTTCCTGCGCCTGCTGACGACGCAGCTGACGATCCAGGACCCGCTGGAGCCGGTCGACAACGAACAGATGCTCGCGCAGATGGCGCAGTTTTCCGCGCTCGCCGCGACTTCGGAGAGCGGGGCGACGCTGGAGGGAATCTCGGCCAAGCTCGACCGGCTGATCGAGGCGCAGGAAGCCGCGCGCGCCGCGTCCGAAGCCGCCGCCGAGGCGGCCCGCGCCGCCGCCGCCGCCGCGCCTTCGATCGCCTGATTCCCCTCCCTTCCGCAAAGGAGCAATCGCCAATGTCCTTCTTCACCTCGCTGTCCGGTATGAAGAACGCCGAGACCGACCTGCGCGTCATCTCGCACAACATCGCCAATGCAGAGACGGTCGGCTTCAAGAAGAGCAACGCCGCCTTCGCCGATCTCGTGGCGAGCGGTTCGAACACCGATCCGCGCAAGACGCCGGGGATCGGTTCGACCGTGTCCGCGATCTCGCAGGATTTCAGCCTCGGCCCGCTCGAACAGACCGGGCGGAGCCTCGACCTCGCGATCAACGGGGACGGCTTCTTCGCCGCCGCGAACCCGGCTTCGGGCGACATCTCCTTCAGCCGCAACGGCAATTTCCGCATCGTCGCGAGCGGCGAGTTGCAGGATGCGAACGGCAACCTCGTCCAGGCGATGGCGGTCGATGCGACCGGCGCTACCACCGGCACGACTCCGGGCAATCTCGTCATCGCGGTGACCAACGCGGCGGGCTCCTCGCTCTCCAGCGTTTCGATCGATTCGACCGGGCTCGTCTCGGCGGCCTATTCGGACGGCACCAGCGAACCGGTCGCGCGGATCGCGCTGGCGACCTTCCCGGCTGCCGACGGGCTGCGCTCGGCAGGGCTGACCAACTGGAACGCGACCGCCGAATCCGGCGCGCCCGTCTATGGCGAGCCGGGGGTGGGCAATTACGGCAAGCTGCTGTCGGGCGCGCTCGAACGTTCGAACGTCGACCTTGCCGAGGAGATGGTCTCGCTGCTCACCGCGCAGCGCAATTTCCAGGCCAATGCCCGCGCGATCGACACCGCGACGCAGATCTCTCAGGCCGTGCTGAACCTGCGCTCGTAAGGCGATAGGAGATGGACCGCTTCATCTACACCGCGCTTACCGCGATGAACGCCGCGATGGACCGGCAGCGGGCGACGGCGAACAACCTCGCCAACGCCTCGACCCCCGGGTTCCGGCGCGAGGTCTTCGCCGTCACCCCCGCCACCCTCCGTGCCGACGCCGTGCCCGAAGCCCGCGCCATGGCGCGCGGGAGCGTGCGCGGGGCGGACCTTACGGGCGGCAGGGTGAACCCCACCGGCCGCCCGCTCGACATCGCGGTGTCGGGCCGCGCGCTGATCGCCTTCCAGGGGCCGGACGGGGGCGAGGTCTATTCGCGCCGCGGGGACCTGCGCGTCGGCCCGACGGGCGTGCTCGAGAACGGCGAGGGCCTGCCGGTGCTGGGCAATGCCGGTCCGATCACCGTTCCCGCGGGCTTTGCCATCGCGATCGGCGCGGACGGCTCGGTTCTCGCGGGCGACCCTGCCGCGCCCGGCGCCGGGGCCGAGACGCTCGATCGCATCCGCCTCGTCTCGCCCGAGGGCAGCGCGCTCGCCAAGGGGGTGGACAGTTTCCTCAAAGTCCCCGGCGGCGGCGTGCTCCCGCCCGATCCGACCGCGACCGTCACGCCCGGCGCGCTCGAATCCTCGAACGTCGAGACCGCCGAGGCGCTCGTCCAGATGATCGAGGCCCAGCGCGCCTTCGAACAGCGCGCGCGGGTGATCCGCACCGCCGGCGAACTCGACGAGGCGGGCAGCCGCCTCCTCTCGCTCCAGTAAGGGACCCGTCGAAAAATGCCCACCTCCGCCCTCCACGTCGCGCGCACCGGCCTCGAAGCGCAGGATGCGCGGATGCGCGTCATCGCCAACAACCTCGCCAATATCGGCACGACCGGCTTCAAGCGCGACCGTGCCGATTTCGCGACGCTCGCCTATCAGGAACAGCGGGTGGCCGGGCAGCAATCGACCAACCAGACCGCCTATGCCGTGGGCCTCAATCTCGGCACGGGGGTGCAGGTGATGGGCACCTCGCGGATCGAGAGCCAGGGGACGCTGAACGCGACCGGCAACGCGCTCGACATCGCGCTCGACGGGCCGGGCTATTTCCAGGTGGAACTGCCGCCGGGCGGGCAGGTCGCCTATACCCGCGCGGGCAATTTCACGCTTTCGCCGCAGGGCAATCTCGTCACCAGCCAGGGCTATTCGGTGACGCCACCGGTGCAGGTCCCGCAAGGGGTGCAATCGCTCACGATCGCGCCCGACGGATCGATCAGCGCGGTCCAGCCCGGCCAGGCCGCCCCGGTCCAGCTCGGTCAGATCCAGGTCGCGAATTTCGTGAACCCGGCCGGTCTGCGCGCGATCGGCGACAATTTCCTGATCGAGACCGCCGCAAGCGGCCCTGCCGAACTCGGCATCGCGGGCCAGCTGGGGCGCGGGCAGGTGCGCCAGGGGATGCTCGAAGGCTCCAACGTCAACGTGGTCGAGGAGCTGGTCGAGATGATCGAGGCCCAGCGCGCCTACGAGATCAATTCCAAGATGGTGAGCGCGGTCGACGAAATGCTCCGCAACGCCAACCAGACGCTGTGAGGAAGGCCGTGCCGCGCCGCGTCTTCGCCCTCGCGCTTCCTCTCTCGCTCGCGCTTTCCCTCGCCGGCTGCATCGGCGGCGGCCCGCGCCCCGGCTTCACCGCTCCGCCGCCGGGCGCGCCCCAGCCGGGCGATGCGCGCGCGGCCGAACCGGTCGCCAATGCCTTCGCCGCGCCCCAGCCGGGCCAGCGGGGCGCGATCTTCCGCGCGAGCGAGGGCTATGCCGGGCTCCACACCGGGACCCGGGCGCGGGCGCCGGGCGACATGGTCACGATCGTGCTGGTCGAAAGCACCACGACATCGAAAAGCACCTCCGGCCAGACCACGCGCGAGGGGGCCTTCGCGCTCGTCCCGCCCGCCGCAGGGCCGCTTTCCCTGCTCGACCCGCAGGCCCTTAACGCGAGCGGCGACGGGTCGTTCAACGGTGGCGGAAACGCCGCGCAGCAGAGCCGGCTCAACGGAACCCTCACGGTCACGATCACCGCGATCCATCCCAACGGGACCGCCGAAGTCGTCGGGGAGAAACTGATGCAATTGAGCCAGGGGGACGAATGGGTCCAGTTCGCCGGGCGCATAAGGCTCGTCGACATCGACGCCGACAACCGCCTGCCCTCCTCGCGGGTCGCCGATGCGCGGATCGTCTATTCGGGCAAGGGCGCGGTGCAGCAGGCGAGCCGGCCGGGCTGGCTGTCGCGCTTCTTCAACTGGATTTCGCCGCTGTGAGGGAGGACGCGATGGCCCTGCTGCGCCGCCGCCTGTGGATCGCGCTCGCCGCGCTCGTCGCCGCGCTCCTCGCGCTCGCGCCCGACATTGCGCGGGCCGAACGGATCCGCGATCTCGGCCAGTTCGAGGGCCTGCGCGCGAACCAGCTCACCGGCTACGGCGTCGTCGTCGGCCTGCAGGGCACGGGCGACGACAACCTCGCCTATGTCACCGAGGCGATGCGCGGCGTGTCCGGGCGATTGGGGCTGCAACTGCCGCCGGGCGTGTCGCCCAACCTCAGGAACGCCGCCGCGGTGATCGTCACCGCCGAACTGCCGCCCTTCGCCAAGCCGGGGCAGCGCATCGACATCACGGTTTCCACCATCGGGCAGGCGCGCGACCTGCGCGGCGGGGCGCTGGTGCTGACCCCGCTCTATGGCGCGGACGGGGCGATCTACGCGATGGCGCAGGGCAATGTCGCGGTCGGCGGGCTCGGCGTGTCGGCGCGCGATGGATCGCAGCTCACCGTCAACGTCGCAACCGTCGGCCGGATCGCCGACGGGGCCACGGTCGAGCGCGCGGTCGCGACCGGGTTCGACGCGGGCGCATCCCTGCGCTTCAACCTCCACCACGCCGATTTCCTCACCGCAGCGCGGGTGCGCGATGCGATCAACGCGCGCTTTCCGGGCATGGCCGAAGTCGCCGACGGGGTCAGCATCGCGCTTGCCCTGCCCGCCACGGCCGACACGCGCGCCGCGCTGCTGGCCGAGATCGAGATGCTCTCCGTCACGCCCGCCCCGGTCGCGGCGCGGGTGATCGTCAACAGCCGGACGGGCACGGTCGTCATCAACCAGGCGGTGCGGCTCGCCCCCGCCGCGATCAGCCACGGCAAGCTCGTCATCCGGATCGACGAGGCCCCGCGCGTGATCCAGCCCGAACCTTTCGCTGGTGGCGAGACCGCGCTCGAAGAGGACAGCGCGATTTCCGTGACCGAGGAATCCGATAGGGTCGCGCTGATGCCCGGCGCCGCCTCGCTTTCGGAAGTCGTCGATGCGCTGAACCTCCTCGGCGTCGGCGCGGCGGACCTCGTCGTGATTCTCGAAAGCCTCAAGCGGGCGGGCTCCCTCCAGGCCGAAATGGTGGTGCTGTGATCGGCCCGGTTTCGCCTGCGCGCGCCGAGGCGCTCTCCCCCGAACGGCGCGACCTGCGCGAGGCGGCCGAGGGATTCGAGGCGATCATGGTCCGCCGGATGCTGGCGAGCGCGCGCGCGGCGAGCCTTGCCGAGGACACCCCGCTCACCGGCGGGGGAATGCGGCAATACGTCGCCATGCGCGACGAACACCTCGCCGGGATCGTCGCTGCCTCGGGCGCCCTCGGATTCGCCCGGAGCATCGAGGAAGCGCTGGCGCAACACCTCCCCGGCAAGGATGAGGCGTGATGCCCACCGCGCTCATCAATATCGGCCGGACCGGCGCCGCGGCAGCGCGGGCGAGCATCGAGCTCACCGCGCAGAACATCGCCAATGCGTCCAATCCCGATTACGCCCGCCGCACGCTCGGCCAGAACGAGCTGGTCGGCAGCGCGACGATCGGGGTGAATTCGGCGGATTCGCTGGGCGGCGTCAGGCTCGGCGAGATCAGGCGGATCGACAGCGTGCTGGTCCAGCGCCAGGCGCGCGAGAGCGCTGCGGACCTCGCGCGGACCAGCGCCGAGCTCGACGGGCTTCGCCTCGCCGAAACCGCGCTCGAGGAATCGGGGCTGTATCCCGCGCTGGTCGATTACGAGGCGGCGCTGGTCAGCCTCGAAAGCGATCCGCTCGACCCCGCGCTGCGCACCGTCGCGCTCGAAACCGCGCGCCAGCTCACCGACACCTTTCGGTTTGCCGACAGCGCATTGGGCAACGCGCGGCGGCTGGTCCAGGCCGAGGTCGAGGCGGGGGTCGACAATGTCCGCGGCCTTGCCGAGGAACTCGCCCGGATCAACCGCGAACTTGCCGCGGCGCGCGAGGGTTCGGCCGGGCAGGCCTCACTGCTCGACGCGCGCGATGCGACCCTGCGCCAGATCAGCGACGAATTCGGCATCGTCACCCGCTTCGACGAGAAGGGCGCGGTCGAAGTGCGCCTCTCCGCCGCGCCGAGCCCGCTGCTGGTGGTGCAGGAAGGGCGGTTCAACACGCTCACCGCCGACCGCGAGGCGGACGGGTCCTATCGCTTCCGCTTCGGCGACCTGTTCTTCGAACCCGATACCGGCGCGATGGCCGGGCGCGAGGCGGCGCTGGTCGAATACGGGCGCAAGCAGGGCGCGATCGACCGGATCGCCGGGGCCGTCATCGCCAGCGGGAACGCGGCGCAAGGCGCGGGCACCGCGCCCGACGGGACGGCGGGCCAGCCGCTGTTCTCGGGCACGAATGCGCGCACGATCGGCATCGCGCTCGCGAGCGGGGCGGGGCTCGCGACCGCCGGGGCGGGGGCGGGCAGCCGCGACACCGCCGCGCTCGAAGGGCTGATCGCCGCGATCGGCGCTGCGGACGGCCCGGTGGCCGAAACCGACGAGGTCCTCCTCACCCTGTCGAGCCGGATCGCCGGCCTGTCGACCACGCGCGAGGGCCTGTCGATCATCGCGGCGGCGGCAGAGGCCGAACTGCTCACCGAAACAGGGGTCGATCTCGACGCCGAAGCGGCGAACCTCGTCCGGCTGCAACAGGCTTTCGAGGCGAACAGCCGGGTGATCCGCGTGGCGAGCGAGATCTTCGACACCATCCTCGGCCTCGCCTGACGAAAGGAGGCGCGCCCATGAGTTTCGTCAGCAATTCCACCGGGGCCTTCTTCCAGCGCTCGCTCGACCAGATGGGCAACCTGCGCGCCGGCCTCGAGAGGCTGCAGGCCCAGATCGCCACCGGCGAACGGATTTCGCGCGGATCGGAAGACCCCGCCGCCGCCGCCCGCCTGCGCGCGCTCGAACGGCGCGAACGGCTCGCCCGGGTCGAACAGGACAATGCGACCAGGCTTTCGCAGGACCTCGATTCGGGCTCGATGCAATTGGCCGGCGTCGCCGCCATCCTCCAGCGTGCGCGCGAGCTCGCGATCCAGGCGGCCAATGACACGACCGGTCCGGACGGCCGCGCGATCATCGCGCAGGAACTCGCGCAGATGGAGGAGGAGCTGTTCACCCGCGCGAACGGCGTGACCCTGACGGGCGAACCGCTTTTCGCCGGGACCGCCGCGGGGCCGGCTTTCGTGCGCGATGCGAGCGGGGCGGTGAGCTATGCCGGCAACACCGAGCAAGCCGCGGTCACGATCGCGCCGGGGACGGACATCGCGCGCGGGCTCGACGGGCGGCAGGTGTTCGAATTCGACCTCGCCGGCGCCCCGTCGAGCGTCTTCGCCGTGCTCGGCGCGCTCACCGATGCGATGAGCGGCGGCTCCCCCGACCCGGCGGGCGCGGCCCGCGCAGCGATCGAAGGGCTCGACACCGCGCTCGACAGCGCGACGCGCGGGGCGACGATCCTCGGCACCCGGCTTGCCTGGGTCGAGACCGTGCGCGGCAACCAGGTCGAACAGGAAATCCTGCGCGCCGAGCAGGCCTCCGAAGCGGGCGACACCGATCTCGGCGAGGCGATCGCACGGCTGCAGCAGACCCTCACCGCGCTCGAGGCGAGCCAGGCCAGTTTCACCCGCGTGAGTTCGCTCACCCTGTTCGACGCGCTCTGACCGGCGCGCACATCCAGACGGAGACAGAACCCCCGTGTTTCCCGCCATCGGCCTCGTCGTCCTCATCGCCATGGTGTTCGGCGGCTTCACCCTTGCCGGCGGCTCGCTCGGGCCGATCCTCGCTGCGCTCCCGCTGGAATTCATGATGATCGGCGGGGCCGCGCTGGGCGCGATCCTGATCGGCAATTCGATGCACGAGATAAAGCTTCTGGGCGGCGGGCTCGGCACCGTGTTCAAGGGGCCGCGCTATTCGCACCAGGACCATCTCGACGCGATCGCGCTCACGTCCAAGCTGATGAAGCTGATGCGGTCAGAAGGCGCGGTCGGGCTCGAAAGCCATGTCACCGATCCCGAAAGCTCGACCCTGTTCGGCGAATATCCGCGCTTGCAGAAGGACAAGGTGGTGCGCGATCTCATCTGCGACCCGCTCACCCTGATGGTCGTCTCTTCCGGCACGCTCGACACGCACGCGGTCGAGGAGGTGATCGACACCGCGATCAAGGTCCAGCTGCACGAGATGGAGGAGCCCGCGCACACGATCCAGTCGCTCGCCGACGCCTTTCCGGCGCTGGGCATCGTCGCGGCGGTGCTGGGCGTCATCAAGACCATGGGCGCAATCAACGAGCCGCCGGAGATCCTCGGCAAGATGATCGGCGGGGCGCTCGTCGGCACCTTTCTCGGCGTGCTGCTGGCCTATGGCATGACCGGCCCGATGGCGAGCCGGCTGAAGCAGATCAACACGCACGACGCGCAGATCTACCATTCGATCAAGCAGGTCATCATCGCGAGCCTGCATGGCCATCCGCAGCCGCTGGTGCTGGAGGCGGCACGTTCGGGCCTGCCGCCCGCGCACCGGCCCAAGCTGACCGACCTCATGGACATGATGCGGGGCCGCTGACGCCATGGCCGAAGCCGATCCGAAACCGGCCGGAGAAATCCCCGCGCCCGTGATCGTCAAGAAGGTCACGATCGAGGAAGCCGGCCACCACGGCGGGGCGTGGAAGGTCGCCTATGCCGATTTCGTGACCGCGATGATGGCCTTCTTCCTGCTGCTCTGGCTGCTCGGCGCGACCGAGGAGGACCAGCGCAAGGGGATCGCGGACTACTTCACACCCACGCTGGTCAAGATGCGCCAGAAAAGCGCCGGGGCGGACGGGATGCTGGGCGGTTCGTCGATCACCGACGTCGACAGCTATCCCAACGCCATGGGCCAGACCGGCACGCGCGCGATCACCATCCCGCGCGGCGTGACCGGCGGCCCGGTCGAGGGCGGCGGGCGCGGCGAGATGGAGGCCGACCAGCTGCGCGAACTGCGCGAGGCGATCGAGGACAAGCTCGTCCAGCGGCGCGAACTGCAGCATCTCGCGCGGCAGGTGCGGGTCCTGCGCGCGCCCGAGGGCATCCGCATCGACCTGATGGACGATGCCGATTTCTCGATGTTCGCGCTCGGCACCACCATCCTCACCGGCGAGGCCGAGGCGCTGCTCGCGATCATCGGCGAGACGCTGGCCGAGGAGGGCGCCCCGCTGATCCTGCGCGGCCACACGGATTCGCTGCCCTGGCGCCCCGGGGTGCCGGCGAACAACTGGTCGCTTTCGGCCGGCCGGGCCGAGGCGACCCGGCAGGAACTGATCCGCACCGGCATCCCGGCGACCCGCTTCGCCCGGATCGAGGGCGTCGCCGATCGCGAGCCGGTGATCACCGCCAATCCCGAGGACCCGCGCAACCGCCGCATCTCGCTGCTCCTGCTCGATCCCAACGCGCGCGCAATGCGCCAGCGGCCCGACCCCGGCGCCTTCGACTAGGAAGATCTGCGGGGGACCGCGCAAGGGCCCGGTCAAGCATGGCGGTTTACCTCCGCTTCACCCCCGATCCTCCCGCACGAAGGAAAGCCCGCCATGACCGCCCGAACCCCGCCGCGCCCTGCCGACACGATCCTTCCCGCCGACCTGCCCCGGGTGCTGGAGCGGTTCGAGGGGCCGCTCGACGTGCTTTCGCTCGACTGCTTCGACACGCTGCTGTGGCGCGATTGCCATGCGCCGAGCGACGTGTTCGCCGCCCTGCCGGCCCTCGGCACCCTGCGGCGCGTGGCGGCCGAACAGAATGCGCGCAAGCTCGCCCGGACGCTGAAACGGCGCGGCGAGGTGCGGCTTGCCGAAATCTACGATGCGGCGATGCCGAACGCCTCTCGCGCCGCCGTGAGCGATGCGATCGGGGCGGAGCTCGACGCGGAAGCCGCGGCCTGCTTCGCCTTCGCGCCGACGGTCGAACTGATGCGCGCGGCGAAGGCGAAGGGGGTGCGGATCGTCGTCACCTCGGACACCTATCTCGCCGCGCCCGAACTCGCCCGGCTGATCGAACGCGCCGCCGGGGCAGAGGTCGCGGGACTGATCGACCGGATCGTCACTTCGTGCGAGGCGGGCTTTTCCAAGCGCGAGGGGCTGCTGGTGCGGGTCGTGAAGGCGATGAAATGCCGGCCGGGCGAAATGCTCCACATCGGCGACAACCGCGCGGCCGATTACGAGGGCGCGCGCGCGCTCGGCATCCCGGCGCTGCATCTTGTCCAGTTCCGCGAGACCGCGCGCCGGCGCCTGCGGCTGGAACGGGCGAGTCGCGCGCTGATCGGGCCGGCCGAGGGGCGCATCGACGGGCTCCAGCCGCACCGCGCGATCCTCGCCCTCCACGAACCCGCCATCGCCGACCCGGCCGAGGCGCTGGGCTTTGCCGTGCTCGGCCCGGTCTTCCACGCCTTCGAAGACTGGCTGCGGGCGGAGGCGGCGGCGCTCGCCGAGGCGCGCGGGGGGCGGGTCCACTGGCTGTTCATGCTGCGCGACGGGCATCTGCCGCACCTCGTCCACCGCGTGCGGGGCGAGGCCGAAAGCGCCGCCCGGGTCGAGATCAGCCGCTTCGTCGCGACCGCCGCCTCGCTCACCTCGCGCGCGGCCTACGAGCGGCACCTCGGGCTCGAATTCGGGCTCAACCCGGCGACGCTCGCGCGGCAGATGCTGATGGACGAGGAGGAGATCGGACGGATCGTCGGCGCGCCCGGAACCGAGCAGGAAATGGTCGAGGCGAGCCTCGCGCTCATCGCCGAACTGCGTTCGGCGCGGCGGCGCAGGATCACCAATCGCCGCGCCCGCGCCTTCGCCGGGCGGCTGGTGGAGCACGTGCGCGCGGCCTGCGACCCGCAGCCGGGCGACACGCTGATGCTGATCGATCTCGGCTACAACGGGTCGGCCCAGAACCGGATCGACGCGCTGCTCGCCGGGGCGTTCGGCTGCCACGTCGCCGGGCGCTACCTGCTGCTGCGCGAAATGGATGCGAGCGGGCTCGACAAGCGGGGCCTGATCGACGCGCGCCATCACGACCCGCAATTCCTCGAAGCGCTGTGCGGCAATGTCGCGGTGATCGAGCAGCTGGCGACCTGCGACCTCGGCTCGGTCGTCGATTACACCGAAAGCGGCCGGCCGGTGCGCCGCGAAAGCGCGGTCAAGGGCGGCCAGTCGCGGGTGCGCGAGGCGGTCCAGGCGGGCTGCGTGCGCTTCGCCCGCGCCGCGCTCGATCCGCCGGCGATCCGCGCGGGCGAGCCCGATGCCGCGCGCGCCTGGCGCGAGGGCGCGGCCCATGCGCTCGCCCGCTTCCTGTTCCTGCCGCTGGCCCGCGAGGTCGAGGTGCTCGCGCGCTTCGAACACGACGTCAATCTCGGCAGCGAGCGGATGGTCGCGCTGTTCGATCCCGTCGGCGCGCGCGAGGGGATGCGGCGGCGCGGGCTGTTCTACCTGAAGGGATCGGAGCGGATGTTCCTCCCCGCCGAACTCGCCGCCGAACCGATCGAGGCGCGGCTTGCGCTGATGGTGCAGAAGATGCGCGGGCTCGGCCTCACCTATGCCGACAGCGCGGGGACCGCGATCGAGCTGGAGGCGATCCATTTCGACGCGCACCAGGCCAGCGTCCAGCGGATCGCGGCGAGCGCGACGCATGACGGATTCCACGTTGCGCGCCTCCCGCTGGGGACGAAGGGGCACGCGATCGCGCTCGTGCTCGGCGGCAGGGTCGCGCTGGCCGAGATCGGCCCGATCACCCGCGCTCCGGTCGACAGCCTGCGCGCCGAGGCGAACCCGGACGATCCCGAGCCGGTCGAGGCGCTGTTCGACGGGATGCGCGAGATCGCGCCGCGGATCGTCGAATGCACGCGCGGCGATGCGGCGATCGTGATCCCGCCCCGCCAGCCGGTGCCGGGCGAACCGCCGATGATGGTCGAAATCGTGTTTCGCCCGCTGCGCCTTGCGGGCGGAAGCGAAGAGCCGCTCGGCGCGGCGGTGAGCGGGGCGGATGGGAAGGACAAGGTGGGTGGGGCGCCCGCGCGCCGGGACGCAGCGGCCTGACCGGACGCGGCCGGCGGCGGCGCTGCGCGGCACCCGGACGTGCGAAAGTCCGGAGCCTTGCGGCCCCGGACCCTGCTGCCACCGGCAAGTGGGCGATGCGTGCCGCGCCGCGGTTCGGTTACCGCAGCAGCGACAGCACGTTCTGTTGCGACTGGTTCGCCTGGGCGAGCATCGCGGTCGAGGCCTGCGACAGGATCTGCCCCTTGGCGAGCGCGGTGGTCTCCTGCGAGAAATCGGCGTCCTCGATGCGCGACCGGGCATCGGAGAAATTGCTCGCGGTCGTCGCCAGTTCGTTGATCGCCGATTCCAGCCGGTTTACCCCCGCACCGAGCGAGGAGCGGGTCGTGTTCACGTCGCTGAGCGCGTTGTCGACCAGATCGATCGTGTCCGCGGCGGCGGAGGCGCTCGACACGTCGTAGTTGGTGTCGCCGAGATTGGTCCCGTCGATCGCGGTGCTGGTCAGGGTGATCGAGCGGCCCGCATCGAGCTGGATGTTGACCGTCACGTCCGTGCCGCTGGTGGTGCTGAACAGGGTCACGCCGTTGAACTCGGTGTTCGACAGCACGTCGTCGATCTGTTCGGCGAGCTGGGTGACTTCGGTGTCGAGGAAGCCGCGGTCCTCGTTGTCGAGCGTGCCGTTCTGCGATTGGATCGCCAGTTCGCGCACGCGCTGCAGCATGTTGGTCACCTGTTCGAGCGCACCTTCGGCGGTCTGGGCGAGGGCGATGCCGTCATTGGCGTTGCGGACGCCCTGGTTCAGCGCGCGGATGTCCGAGGTGAAGCCGGTCGCGATCGAGAGGCCCGCCGCGTCGTCGGACGAACTGTTGATCCGGCGACCGGACGAGAGGCGCTCCATCGCGGTCGAGAGCATCTCGTTGGCTTCCGTGCTCGCGTTCTGGGCGCGCAGGGCGGAGATATTGGTGTTGATGACTGACATTGATCGAAACTCCCGTGTGGTCTTGCGCAGGGCGGCGGGCCGCGGCTGCCGGGGCTAAGAGCGACCGGGCGGCGCGATGTTTAAGGGTGGCGGCGCGGGCGCGGCGGCCGGCAGGGGGCGCGGCCTAGGGGCTCCTACGGGGGCTTAAATTTGCGACATCTTGGACGCGCGCCCGGCAATCCCTTGCCACGCAAGGGGACAAGCATGAGCGAACCTCGTCACCACGACTTTCCGGTCTCGGACCCGGCCGCCCGCGGAACCGCGCCGAACCCGCGCCCTGCCGCGCCGCATCACGACGTCGCGGGGTTCGAACGGGTGCGCGCGCGGCACGCCGCGCTGCTCGAGGCGACCCTGCCCCTGCTCGGCAAGGACTGGCAGCAGGGCCGCATCGTGCTGGGCGAGGACGGGCGTTTCGCCTGCCCGCCCGGCGGCCGCCGCGCCGACCGGGTCGAGATCGAGCTCGCCCATGCCGATGCGGGCGCGCTCGCCGCGCTCGGCAAGACGCGCCTCGCGCTCGCCTACGATCCCTCCGCGCCCGAAGCGGCGTGCGCGGCGATGCTCGCGGCGGCGGGGCGCGGGGGCTGGCCGGTCGCGGGGGACGAGCACAGCCTCGCGCTCCTCACCCTCGCCGAACGTCTCGCGGCGAGCGACATTCCCGTCCTCCTCGAAGGGCCGACCGGCACCGGCAAGGAAGTCCTCGCGCGCTTCGTCCACCGCCGCTCGCCGCGCGCGGCCGGGCCGTTCGTCGCGGTCAATTGCGCGGCCATGCCCGAGGCCATGCTCGAGGGCCTGCTGTTCGGCCACCGCAAGGGCGCCTTCACCGGCGCTGCCGAAGCGCGCGAGGGGCTGTTCCGCGCCGCCGACGGGGGGACGCTGCTGCTGGACGAGATCGGCGAACTGCCGCTTGCCCTGCAGGCCAAGCTCCTGCGCGCGCTGCAGGAGGGCGAGGTCCTCCCGCTCGGCGCGACCGAGGCGGTCGGGGTCGACGTGCGGATCGTCGCCGCGACCAATCGCACGCTGTCGGCCGAAGTCGCCGCCGGGCGTTTCCGTGAGGACCTGCTCTACCGTCTCAACGTCTTCCCCTTGGCGCTCGCCCCGCTCGCCGTGCGGCGCGGCGACATCGCCCCGCTCGCCTTCGCCATGCTGCTGCGCCACGCGCCGCGCGCGAACGCGGGCGCGCGCTGGATCGAGCCGGACGCGCTCCGCCTGCTCGAGGCGCATGGCTGGCCGGGCAACGTGCGCGAGCTGGAAAACGTCATGCGCCGCGCGCTCCTCCTCGCAGGCGACGCGCGCGCGATCGCGGCGGAACACGTCGTGTTCGACCAGCCGGTGCGCGCCGTGCTGCCCGCGGCCGGTGCCCCCGCGTGCCCCGATGCACGCGCGCGGCGCTCGCTGTCCGAGGTCGCCTTCGAATCCGAGGCGCGCGCGATCCTCGCCGCGCTCGACAGCCACGGTGGCCACCGTGCCCGGACCGCGGCGAGCCTCGGCATTTCCGAGCGGACCCTGCGCTACCGGCTCGCCTCGATGCGCGAGTCCGGCCTCATCGCGGCAGGGGGTGAGGCATGAGCCCGGTCCGTTCCGGCGGCGGCGTGCAGGCGGGGCTTGCCGACGTGCTCGCCCTGCGGCGCGAGGTCCTCGCCCGGAGCGAGGCGCTGCGCGAGGTGCGCGAGGCAAGCGCGTCCCCCGCCGCCGCGCCCGCGCGCGGGCAGGGGGAAGCGCCCGCCGCGGGCTTTGCCGAAACGCTCGGCCACGCGCTCGAAAAGGTCAGCGCGGCGCAGCAGCGTTCGGCCGAAATGCAGGCGGCCTACGAACGCGGCGAAGTGACCGATGTCGCCAAGGTGATGCTCGCCCGGCAGGAATCCGGGGTCGCCTTCGAGGCCACGCTGCAGGTCCGCAACAAGCTGCTGTCCGCCTACCAGGAAATCATGCGGATGGGGAGCTGATAGGTGGCCGACGCCAATGCGCCCCAGGCGCAGCCGCTTGCGGCGGGCGGGGCGCTGCCCGCCGTGTCCGAGCCGCGCCTCGTCCCCTTCGGAACCGCCCTGCCGGGCGACGGCTGGCGCGGGCGGGTCGCCGGGTTCATGGCCCAGCCCGCCGTGCGGCGCGCGCTGCCGGGCGTGGTCGCGCTGGGCGCGGTCGGGCTCGTCGCCGCGCTCTGGCTCGCCATCGCCGAACCGCCGCAGCGCCTGCTCTTCTCGGGTCTCGGCGATCTCGAGCGCGGGCAGGTGGTCGAGGCGCTCGCCGCGGGCGGGATCGATCACCGCGTCGACCCGTCGACCGGCGCGATCACCGTGGCCGAGGGCGATTACTACGCCGCCTCCTCGCTCGTCGCGAGCAACGGCGCCCTGCCCGCGCCGCAGGGGGCGGCGGAAATGCTCGACGCGATCCCGCTCGGTTCCTCGCGCACGCTGGAGGGCGAACGCCTGCGGCTCGCCCGCGAACGCGAGCTGATGCTGACGATCAGGGAGATCCAGGGCATCGCGGCGGTGCGCGTCCACCTCGCCACGCCCGAACGTTCCGTCTTCGTGCGCGAGCGGGACGCGCCCAGTGCCTCGGTCATGCTGTCGCTGGCGCGCGGGCGGAGCCTGTCGCGCGCGCAGGTCGATGCGATCGTCAATCTCGTCGCCGGATCGGTCCCCGGCATGAGCCCGGACGCGGTGCGCGTGGTCGACCAGAACGGTCGGCTGCTCTCCGCCCCCGAGGGTGAGGAACACGAAGGTCTCGCCCTGCAGCGCGAATTCGAGGCGAAGCTGCGCGAACAGGTTTCGAGCCTGCTGCTGCCGCTTCTCGGCGCGGGCAATTTTTCCAGCCAGGTGCAGGTCGATCTCGACCAGGCCGAGGTGACCTCGGCGCGTGAGAGCTTCGACGACCAGGGCGTGATCCGTTCCGAGAGCGAGCGCAGCGCGACGCGCACGAACGGCGCGCCCGTCGGCGGCGTGCCCGGGGTCGATGCGAACATCCCGCCGCCGCCCGCCGATCTCGTCGACGGCGCGCCCGAGGCCGCTGCGTCCGCCGCTGCCGTCGGCGCCGGTCCGAGCGACAGCGAAAGCGCGGTCCAGCGCAATTACGAACTCGGCCGCGAAGTCGCGGTGACCAGCGTGCGCCCGGGAGGGCTTCGCAGGCTTTCGGTCGCGGTCGCGGTCAGCAACGCCGCGCTCGTCGCCGCAGCACCGATGACCGCCGAACAGCTCGAAGCCCTCGTCGCTGCGGCGGTCGGGGCCGATCCCGCGCGCGGCGACACGGTCGAGGTGGTGGTCGGCGGCTTCGAGAGCATTGCTCCGGCCGAGCCGCAATTGTGGGAACAGCCGTGGTTCATGCCGGCCCTGCGTCATGGCGCGGCGCTGGTCGCGGTGCTGCTGGTGCTGCTGTTCGTCGTCCGACCGCTGATGAAGCGCGCGCGCCCCGCGACCGGGGAGACGGCCGGGGCCGCGGTCGAGCCTGCGGGCGAGGGTTCCGCCGACGTCGCGCCCGCTGCGCGGGACGCGGCGGAAGGCGAGGAGGGCGAGCCGGCCGACGAATTCGCCGACCTCCCGCAGCAGGTCCGGCTCGCCCGCCAGCTCGCCGCGAGCCGGCCCGAACGCGCGGTCGCGGCGCTCCAGCGGATGCTCGAAGCCCCGCCCGAGCCCGCGATCGAGCCAGGCGGGGCCGAGGCCGCATGAGCGCGCAGGCAGCGGACGCGGACGCCGCCAAGGGGCAGCCGGACGAGGCCGCGCCCGCCATTACGCGCGCGCCGCTCACCCGGATCGAGCGCGCGGCGGTTTTCCTCATGCTGCTCGGCGACGAGGAGGCGGCCGGCCTCCTCGCCCGGCTCGACCCCGGGGAATTGCAGGCGGTCGGAGCCGCGATGCTCGCGCTGGGCGAGATCGACCGCACCCGCATGGCCGAGGCGATCGCGGACTTCGTCGCCGAGGCCGGGCGCGAGATCATCCCCGCGCGCGGACGCGGCGCGCAGGTGCGCCAGCTGATCGAAAGCGCGCTCGACCCGGCGCGGGCGGAAAGCATGATGCAGCGGATCGAGCCCGAGGGCCGGCCCCGCATGGTCGAACTCGCGAGCTGGCTCGCCCCGGCGATCCTCGTGCGGTTGATCGAGGACGAGCACCCGCAGGTGATCGCCGCGCTGCTGCTGCTGCTCGATCCCGACCAGGCCGCCGAGGTGCTTTCGGCCCTTGCCGAGCCGGTCCAGGCCGCAGTGGTGGAACGCGTCGCACGGATCGGTCCGGTGTCGCTTTCGGCGGTGGCGATGATCGACGACCTGCTGCGGCAGCGGATCGGGGCGAGCTTCGGGACGGCGGCGCTGACCATGGGCGGCCCGCGCGAGGCAGCGAACCTCATCAACCGGGCCGCGGGCGATCTCAAGAACCTCGTCCTGCCCGCGATTGCCCAGCGCGATGCTGGGCTGGCGAGCCGGATCGAGGAAGAGCTGTTCACCTTCGAAATGCTGCTCGACCTCGATCGCCAGGCGATGAGCCGCCTGCTGCGTGATGTCGACAACGATGCGCTGGTCGATGCGCTCAAGGGGCTGGGGGAACACCAGCGCGCGCCCTTCTTCGCCTGCATGTCGAGCCGCGCGGCGGACGGCATTCGCGACGAGATCGAGCTGCGCGGGCGGATCGCTAGGAGCGAGGTCGAGGCGGCCCAGCGCAGGATCGTCGAGCTCGCGCGCGGCCTCGCCGATGCGGGCGAGATCGTGATCGGGGGGGACGATGGCGAATTCGTCTGACGCTATCGCCGCGCTGATCGCCGCCGGTGCCGCGGAGGCCGGGGCAGCGCCGTGCCGCCCGCCCGCCGGATGGCTTGCCGCGCTGGACCGGCGGGACGGTTTTCGCCCCGGTGCGCCCTTCGCCAAGCCTCCGCCCGCCCCGCCGCCCGGCCCCTCGCCCGAAGAAACGCTTGCCGCCGCGCTGGCCGAGGCGCGGGCCGGGGGCGAGGCCGCCGGACGCGCCGCCGCGCTCGCCGCGCACGCCGCCGAGGAAGAGCATCGCCGCGCGCTGCGGCTCGCCTTCCGCACGCTCGACGCGGCGGCGCTCGACGCGCTGGCAGCGGCGCTGGCCGAGACCGTGACCGCGCTGTGTGCCAAGGTGCTGGGGGACTGGACGCCCGATCCCGCCCGGCTCGCCGCGCGCTGCACCGAGGCCGCCCGGCTGCTGGGCGAGGCGCCCGCGGCGCTCGCGCTCCATCTCCATCCCGCCGATATCGCGGCGCTGGGGGAAGGGGCGCTCGCCGAGTGGCGCGTGGTGCCCGACCCGGCGCTGGAACGCGGGGCGCTGAGGCTCGAAGGGGCGGACGGGGCGGTGCGCGACGGACCGGAGGAATGGCGTCGCGCCATCGCGGAGGCGGTGCGGGGCGGTGGCGGGAATATCGGCGCATGATCGCGGAATTGCAGATCGAACTGGCGCGCCTGGCCCGCGCCGCGCCGTCGACGGGACCCGTGCTGACCGGGCGCGTGGCCGCCTGCGACGGCGGGCTCGTCGAGGTTTCGGGCCTGCCGCTCCCGATCGGCTCGCTCGGCGCGATCGACACGGGCGGCGCGGGGGAATGCCTGGCGGAGGTGATCGGCTTTCGCGGCGGGCGTTCGCTGATGATGCTGCTCGGCGACCCGGTCCTGCTGCGCCCGCGTGCCGCGGTGCGCGCCTGCGGGTCGCCGGGCGAGGTGCGGGTGGGCGAGGCGCTGCTCGGGCGCGCGGTGGACGGGCTCGGGCGGCCGATCGACGGCGGCCCCGCGCCGGCCTGCGAGGCGCTCTGGCCGCTCGCCGGGCGGCGCGAGGGGGCGCTCGAACGCGCGCCCGTGCGCGAAGCCTTCGATTGCGGGGTGCGCGCGATCAACGCGCTTGCGACCATGGGCGTGGGCCAGCGCCTCGGCGTGATCGCGGGATCGGGGGTCGGCAAGTCGGTGCTGATCGACCAGATGACGGCCCGCGCCGTGGCGGACGTGACCGTCGTCGCGCTGATCGGGGAACGCGCGCGCGAGGTCTCCGACTTCGTCGCCCGCCACATGGCCGGGGCGGGGCGGGGGCGGCTGGTGGTGGTCGCGGTCCCGGCCGATCACGCGCCCAACCTGCGCCTGCGCGCCAGCCAGTATGCCTGCGCCATCGCCGAATGGTTCCGCGCCCGCGGAAAGCGCGTGCTGCTCGTGCTCGACAGCCTCACCCGCGTCGCCCATGCCGCGCGCGAGCTCGCCCTGGTGCTGGGCGAGCCGGGCGCGGCACGGGGCTATCCGCCTTCCGCGCTCGCGGCGGTCACGCGGCTGGTCGAGCGCGCGGGCAATTCCGCGCGCACGGGCGGGGCGGTGACCGGGCTCTACACCGTGCTCGCCGACGGGGACGACGTGGCGGACCCGGTGGTCGATACCGCGCGCGCGATTCTCGACGGTCACATCGTGCTGTCGCGCGACCTCGCCCAGCGCGGGCACTATCCCGCGATCGACGTGCCCGCCTCGCTGAGCCGGGTGATGGACGACATCGTGCCTGCCCCGGCGGGGAGCGCCGCGCGCCGCCTGCGGAGCCTGATCGCCGCGCGCGAGGAGAACCGCGACCTCGTGCTGATGGGCGCCTATCGCGCCGGCTCGGACCCCGTGCTCGACCGCGCGCTCGCCGCTGCGGGGGCGATCGACGCCTTCCTGCAGCAGGGCCGGGGCGAAGCGGCGGGGCTTGCGGACAGCCTCGCCGCGCTAGAGGCGCTGGTCGCCGGGATCGAGGGCGCCGCGTGACCCCGCGCACGAAACGCCGCCGCGCCCTGGTCGCCCGCCAGCTTGCGCTTGGCCGGATCGCGCGGCGCGAGGCGCTCGGCGGGCTCGCCGGGGCGCTGGCCGAGGAAAAGCGCAGCCGGGCGCTCGCCGTCCGCAGCCGGGACATGGCCGCCGAATATGCCGGGCCTGGCGGACATGGCGGCGCGCAGGTCGGCGCGGCGCTTGCCGGGCGGCTGCGCTTTGCCGGGGCGCTCGTGCGGCTCGCGGGCGAGGCCGAGGCACGCGGGGAGGAGGCTGCGCGCGAGGCCGGGTGCCAGGCGCGCGCGCTCGCCGCGGCGGAGCGGCGGCTCGAGATGCTGGAGGCGCGAGCGGCGTCCGCGCGGCGGGCCGAGGAGATGGCGCGCGAGCGCCGCGAAGACGCGGCGGCAGGCCCGCTGGCACGCAAGTTGCAGCGTTCTTCGTGAGCGCGCTGTCGCCCGGGTGCGAAACCCCCGCGCCCCGTCCTGCCGTCGAGGAGGTCCCCGCCGATGTATCCTGCCCTGCCCGAAGCTCTCCCGCTCGCGTCGCCCGCCGGGCTACCCGCCGCCCCGCTTGAAGGGCTCGCGGCGAACGCGGTCGAGGCGAACGCGGGCGAGGCCGCGCCGGGCTTTTCCGCCGCGCTGGAGGCTTCGCACCTCGCGCTAGCGCGCGCGCTCGCACCCGCTGCGGCGGGGCGCGATCCGGCCGGTCTGGCGCAGGGGCCGTTCGCCGACGCGCTGTCCGGTCCAGCCGCGCGGTCCGTGCAGCCGACCGCGGCGGGCGTGGCCGCGGGGCGGGGGCCAGCCGCTTTTCCCGCCATTGCCGCAGGGCCGGAAGGCCCGCCCCGCCCGGCCAGCCGGGGCCTTGCCGAAGGAGGCTTGCCCAAAGCGGGGCCGTCCGAGGCGGGTTTGCCGGAGCAAGCGCCGCGAGGCAGGGACCTGCCGCACACCGGCGAACGCCTGCCGCTTGCGGGCCTGCCCGGCCCCGATCCCGACTTCGCGCCGGCCGGACTGCTGCGACCTGCAGCGGCAGCGCGCGATGGCGGCGAGGTGGAATCGCGGACTGGTGCGGAACCGGCCGCTCCTCCGGCCGTGCCCGCGCCCGTCCCCATTTCGTCCGAGAAAGACGGCTCCGCGCCTCCTGCCGAGCCCGGGGCGCAGGAGGCTGAACCGGGCTTCCCCTCGATCCCGCTGCCCCCGGCGGTTCAGGCCGATCCCCGGACGGGCGCGCAAGGTGCGCCGCCGATGCGAGGCGCGCCTGCCCTGCCGGTTCCGGCACCCGTTAGCGCGGCGCATCCGCCGGAGAATATCGCGACCATCCCGGTCGAGCCGGTCCCCCCGGCCGCGCTCCGCGCCGATCCGGCCGCCGCAACCCTCGCCGGGCCGCCCGCCGAACCCCGCGCCGCGCGAGGCCGCCCGGCGGAACCCGTGCGCCAGGGCGCCGAGGCCCGGCGCGGCGCGAGCGATCCGCCGATCGGGCCAGCCCCCTTGCGGGCGGTGCGCGGCCGCGCCGTCGCGCCCGCCACGGCGCCGCCCGCCGCGCCTAACGCGGACCCCGCCCAAGCCGCCCAAGCCGCCCAAGCTCACGAGTCGGCCGCGACCGCCGGACCGACCGCTGCGCCCGCATCTGCCCGTCTTGCGCCCGGCTCCGGCCTCGTTCCGGGTTTCGCGCCGGCTGCCGGTTCCCCGCCCGCGGAAGCGCCCCTGCACGGGTCGATCCCGCGCGCGGAAGCGCCAGCCGCCGGTCCCGCCCTGCCCGTTCCGCAGGAGCCGGGCGCCGACCAGCCCGCGCCGCCCCCGGCCCCGGGCGATCGGGCGCAGCCGGTCGAACCGCGGGCACTGCCGGACGAGCCTGCCCCCGCCTCCTCCGCCGCCCCCGCAGCTGCGCCGGCGTCCCCCGCTTCGCCCGGCCCCGCCGCCACGCCGCTCCAGACGGCTCCGGCCGCGGGCGAGGCCCGCCCCGACGCCAGGCTCGCGGCAGAGGTCGAGGCGGCATTCGACCGGCTTTCCGACAGCCGCCAGGCCCAGCGCGACCTGCGCCCCGAGGTGAACCTGCGCCACGGCGAATTCGGGCTCGTCCGGGTCCGGCTCGAAGGCAGCGGCGAGGACCTGCGCGCGACGCTCAGCGCGCGCGATCCGGGCTTCGTCCCGGCGGTGCGGCAGGCGCTGGCCGAACGCGGGGCGTTCGAGCGGATCGCCCCTGCGCCTGAGACGGCGGCGCAGGCCGGTCTTTCGATCGCCCTGCGGATGCCCGAACCGCCCGGCGCTGCGGGGGGGACTTCGAGCCAGGGGCAATCGCCGACCCACACGCAGGCCCAGTCGCAGGCCCAGCCGCAGGCAGGAACCGGGTCCGGCGGCGGCGGACAGGGCTCCGCCGGGGGGCAGCACCCGGGCTCCGGCGCCGCGCAGGCCGAAGCCGCGGGCGAGGCCGGCTACGGGTCTTCCCCGGGGTCGGGGCAGAGTTCGCCTCAACCATATATCGCCCAATTCGATCAGGACGGGCGCGAGGCCCCGGCGCCTGCGGATGAAGCGGCCGGGCACGGCGCGCAGGCGACCCATGGCAGGGCGCGCGGTGCGGGCCTCTATGCCTGAGCGCGCCGATGCGGGCGCGATGACGACAGGAGGAGGTGAGTTTCCATGGCCAAGGGCAAGGACAAGGCCGAAGGCGACAAGCCCAAGGGGGGCGTCTTGAAGATCGCGCTCGGCGGCGTCGCGCTCGTCGCGGTCGGCGCGGGCGGGGCCTATGGCGCCTTCGCCGCGGGCCTGTTCGGCGGCGGGGCGAAGGAGGGGCCGGACGTGCCCGGGTTCGTCGCCAAGGGCGAGGCCGATCCCTATGCCCCCGCCGGCGGCAAGGGCAAGGACGAAGGCCCGGTCGTCTATGGCGAGGGCGGGAGCGAATACCGCACCGCCTATTACAGTTTCGAGGACAGCTTCACCTCCAACCTCGCGGATTCGCCCGCGCTGATCCAGGTCGATCTCGCGGTTTCGACGCGGCGCGACGGGCGGGTGCTGCAATGGGTCGCAAACCACGAGCTCGCGATCCGCTCGGCGATCCTCGTCCAGCTCGCCGCGACGCCCGAGGCCGATGTCTACGCGGTCGACGGGAAGGAAAAGCTTGCCCAGCGCCTGACCCGGGCGATCAACGAAGTGCTTGAGGAGAACGAGGGCTTCGGCGGGATCGAGAACGTGCATTTCAAGGGTTTCCTCGTCCAGTGAACATGATGCCCTCCTTCGCCCCGGCCGCCGGATCGGCGCCCGGCGCCAAAGCCCGCGCGCGATTCCGCGTGCGGCGCCCTGCACGACATTGCGACGAACTGGTGCGGCGCGGACCGCGGCCCGAGGAGCGGGCCGGGATCCTCGCTCTCTGGCGGCGCGACCTTGCCCTCACGCTCGCGCGGGAACTCGGCGCGCTGCTGCCCGGCGACAGTCTCGCCGTGACCGTTTCCGAACCCGAGCTGCTGCGCGGGAGCGATGCGCTCGCCCGGATCGGGCCGCTCGCGGCGAACAGCCTGCTGCGCTGCGGCGATGCCGAGCGCACGGCGCTGCTATCCTTCACCTTCGCGACCGCGATCGCGCTGACCGACCGCTCCTTCGGCGGGGAGGGGGAGGTTGCTTGCGGCGTGCCGGACGGGGCCGGAGCGGCGACGGCGGTCGCGCCCGACCGGTTGCCGCGTTCGGCGGCGCTGCTGATCGACCGGGTCGCGGCGATCGTCGCCCGCGCGCTCGCCGCCGGGTCCGGCGACGGGGCGAACGGGGCGAACGGGACCGGGATAGGGCCGGAGAGCGAGGCCGGCGTCATCCTCCGCAGCGAAAGCGCGGGGCGGCTCAAGCCCTTCGCCCCGGATGCGCCCGCGGTGCTCCTCACGCTGTCGCTCGCCAATGCCGAGGGGCGCGAATGGGACGCCCGCCTCGCCCTTGCCGAGCGGGTCTTCGAAGCGCTCCTCCCCGGGACCGCCGCGCCGCGTCCCGCCCGGCGCGCGCGGTCGGCCCGCGCCGGTGCGGCCGGGGCGCCCTTCGGCGCGATCCCGCTCGCGCTCGAGGGCGTGCTCGCGGAATTCGAACTCTCGCTCGCGCGGCTCGGGCGGCTTGCCCCGGGCGACACCATCGCGCTCGCCGTGCCGGGCGAATTGCCGCTGCGGATCGGCGAGCGCGTGGTCGGCTGGGGACGGCTCGGCACCCTGGGCGACCGCTTGGCGATCCGCCTCACCCGCCTGCCCGATGCGGCCCGCCGGGCGCCGGGCGATGCGTCGCAGGGAGACTCGCAATGACCGCCCTGAACCCCGCTCTCGCGCGCTTCGGCGATGTGAGCGTGAGGCTTTCGGTCGAACTCGGCCGGACCGAGATGAGCCTGCGCGATGTCCTCGCGCTCGGCGAAGGGAGCGTCGTCGCGCTCGACCGCCTGACCGACGAACTGCTCGACGTCACCGCCAATGGCCGGGTGATCGCGCGCGGCGAGGTGGTGGCCGAGGACGGGCGCTTCGCCCTTCGCATCGTCAGCCTCGCGGGCGAAGAGGGCGACGAGGCCCCGCCCGAGCCCGATGCGCCGGGCGGGACCGGCGGGGTCGGGGGCGGGGAAGCGACTGCGAGCGCGACCGGGGGCGACGACGCATGATGGGCGAATACCTCCTGCGGCTGGCGCTGCTGCTGCCGCTGCTCGGCGCGCTCGTCTATGGCAGCCTGCGCCTCACGCGCTTCCTGCAGGGCCGGCTGGTCGGCGGCGCGAGTGAAGGGCGGGTGCTGCGCCTTGTCGAGACGAGCCTGGTCGCGCCCGGCCTGCGGCTCGCCGTGGTGCGGTTCCATGACCGCGAGATCCTGATCGGTGCCGGGCGCGGGGGGCTGGTGCGGCTGGGCGAGGCCCCCGCACGGCCCCCCGCACGGGCCGATGCACGGGCCGATGTGCGGGCCGAGGTTGGCCTTGCGCGCGGGGCGCAAGGAGACGCGCCGTGATCCGGAAGCTCCTGATCCTGCTCGCCGCCTGGGCGGTGCTGGCCGCGGCGATCTTCCTCCCGCCCGAACCGGCCCTCGCCGCCCCGACGGCCGCGCCGCTTGCCGCGCCGTTTACGGCGAACGCAAGCCCCGGCATCGGCGGGGCGATCGAGCGCGCGCTCGGAAGCGAGGGAGCGGGGAGCGCAGCGGGCGGCGCGCCATTGAGCATCTCGCTCCAGCTTCTGCTGGTGATGAGCCTGCTCACCATCCTGCCCGCGCTGGTCCTGATGATGACGAGCTTCCTCAGGATCCTGATCGTGCTTTCGATCCTGCGGCAGGCGCTCGGCCTCCAGGGCTCCCCGCCGGCCCAGGTGCTGGCGGGGCTCGCTCTGTTCCTCTCGCTCTTCGTGATGGCCCCGACGCTCGACCTCGTGAACGACGGGGCGATCGCTCCCTACGCCGCCGGGAGCCTGTCCGCAGACGCCGCGATCGCCCGCGCGGGCGAGGCCTTCCACGGCTTCATGCTGCGCCAGACGCGCGAGACCAACCTCGTCATGTTCACCGACCTTGCTCGCAGCGGCGGGTTCGACGGCACCGAGGACATTCCCTTCTCGATCCTGCTGCCCGCCTTCGTCACCAGCGAGCTCGAGACAGCCTTCCAGATCGGCTTCATGCTGTTCCTGCCGTTCCTGGTGATCGACCTCGTCGTCGCGTCCGTGCTGATGAGCCTCGGCATGATGATGCTGTCGCCGACCATCATCTCGCTGCCGTTCAAGCTGCTGCTGTTCGTGCTGGTCGACGGATGGGCGCTGCTGATGGGCAGCCTCGCGATGAGTTTCGGGTAGCGGCCATGCAGGAAGAGGCCCAGCTGCTCGCGCTCGCCGACCGGACGCTGTGGGTGACCGCGCTGATCGTCGCGCCGGTGCTGCTCTCGGCGCTGCTGGTGGGCCTGCTCGTCGGGATCGTCCAGGCGGCGACCTCGATCAGCGAGCAGACGCTGACCTTCGTCCCCAAGCTCGCCGTCGTCGCGGTGGTGTTCGTCGTGCTGGGAGCCTCGATGATGGCGCTGCTGGGCGATTTCCTGCGCGAGGTCTTCGCCCAGATCGCCCTCGTCGCGACCTGAGGCGGACCCGCTGTGAACGTCCTCGATGTCGGCTTCGGCGCGCTCGACGAGCAGCTCTGGCAGGTGCTGTTCCTGTCGGTCCGCTGCGCCGCCGCCTTGATCGCGGCGCCGGTCGTCGGCGCGCTCGCCGTGCCGCCGGTGCTGCGCGCCCTGCTCGGCGTCGCATTGGGGGTGTTCGTAGCGAGCTGGACGCCGCTCCCGCCGCTTCCCGAAATGACGAGCTTCGCCGCGATCCTTGCCGTGTTCCAGGAGGCGGTGATCGGCGCGGCACTGGGCTTCGTCCTGCAGATCGCCTTCGCCATCCCCCTCATCGCCGCAGAACAGATCGCGGGCACGATGGGCCTTGCCATCGCGACCTCGATCGATCCGGCGAGCGGGGCGCAATCGGGCGCGCTCGGCACCTTCCTCGGGCTGGTCCTCACGCTGCTGTTCTACGCCATCGGCGGGCACCTGCTATGGTTCGAGCTGCTGATCGAGAGTTACCGCCTCCTTCCCGCGGGCAGCGGCGGACCTGGCCGGACCGGCCCGTGGAACCTCGCCCTGTTCGCGGGCCATGCCTTCGCCACCGCCGCGGCGATCGCGCTGCCGGTGATCTTCGTCCTGATGCTGGTGCAGATGGTCACCGGCGTCATCTCGCGTTCGGCCCCGGCGCTCAATCTCTTCGCGCTCGGCCTGCCTTCGGGCGTGCTTGCGGGGATTGCCGCGCTGATCGTGGTCATGCCGATCATGGTCGAGCAGTTCGTCGCCCTGATCGAAGTCGCGCTCGGCCAGGCGGCGCGGCTGGTCGCGGGAGCCGCATCGTGAGCGAGAGCGCGGCCGACAAGACGCTGGAGCCGACCCCAAAGAAGAAGGAGGACGCCGCCCGCCGCGGCGATGTCCTGCGCTCGCGCGAACTGGTCACGGCGGTCGGCACGGCGACAGGCGCGGGGATGCTTATCCTGACCGCGCCGCCGCTGATCGAGGGGCTCGCGCGGATCGCGGTTGCGGCGCTGCGATTCGACCGTGGCACTCTCGAAGCGTTCCGTCCGGAGGTGCTGGGCGGGCTCGCGGCGCGCACCATGCTGCCGCCGATTCTCGCCATCGGGGCGGCGACGATCATCGTCACGATCGCCGTGCAGCTTGCCGCCGGGCAGGGCGGCTTCAATCCCTCGGCAATCGCGTTCAAGGGGGCGCGGCTCGACCCGGTGAACGGCCTCAGGCGGATCTTCGGCACGCAGGGCCTGGTCGAACTGGCGAAGGGGCTCGTCAAGCTCGCCCTGCTCGGCACGATCGCGTGGGTCTGGGCGGCGGAGAATCTCGCCGCGGTGCTCGGGCTCGGGCGCGGCACGCTTTCGGCGCAGCTCGGCCATGCCCAGGTCGCGGCGGCGGGGCTGGCGGGCGCGCTCGTCGCCGGGCTGCTGCTGATTGCGGCGATCGACCATCCCGTCCAGGCATGGCAGCGCAATCGCCGCCTGCGAATGAGCCACCAGGAAATGCGCGAGGAGGCGAAGCAGGCCGAAGGCTCGCCCGAGATGAAGGCCGCCCGCCGCCAGCGCCAGCGCGACCTTGCGCGCGGGAGCATCGGCAAGGCGATGAAGGAGGCGCAGTTCGTGATCGTCAACCCGGCGCATTTCGCGGTCGCGCTGGCCTACGACCCCGCGCTCGCCCCCGCGCCGGTGGTGCTGGCGAAAGGGCGCGGCGAAACCGCGCTCGCCATGCGCGAGATCGCTGCCGAGGACGGCCTGCCGGTGCTCGAATACCCGGCGCTTGCCCGCGCGGTCTATTTCACCACCCGCACCCGCCAGATGGTGCGCGAGGAGCTCTATGTCGCGATCGCCGCGCTGGTCGCCTTCGTGATGTCGCTGAAGCGCGGCGAGGCCCCGCGCCTGCCCGAAATCGAGGTGCCCGCGGATCTGCGCTTCGATGCCGAGGGGAACCGCACCCCCGCCCCCGGCGGCGCTTAAACCCGGGCGGGGGTGTCCGTCCTTGGGGCCATGGACAATCCCGGCGCATCCATCCTTTCGGCCCTCGGCGGCGGCAGCGGGATCAATTTCATGCAGCTCGCCGACGATCTCGCCGAGGCGAGCTATGGCGTCCAGCGCGACCGGATCGAACGCGAGAACGAGACGCTCGAGGCGCGCATCTCGGCCGCTTCGCTGCTCCGCTCGACGCTCACCGGCCTCGCGAGCGCGCTGGGCGACCGCATCCGCGGCGGCGATGTCGCCCCGCGTGCGGCGATCGGCGATCCGGCGGTGGCCCGGGTCGCGACCACCCCGGGCGTGACCCCTTCGGGCAGCTTCTCGCTCGAGGTGACGCAGCTCGCGCGCGGGCAGACGCTGGTTTCGCGCGGTTACGCCAGCGCCGATGCGCCGGTCGGCCAAGGCACGCTCACGATCCGTTTCGGACGCGTGGACGGGGCGAGCTTCGCCGAGGACACGGGTCGCGCCCCGCTCGACCTCGCGGTCGGGCCGGACGACACGCTTGCCGATCTCGCCGCCCGCATCAACGGGCAGGCCGGCGGCGCGCTTAATGCCTATGTCGCCACCGGGGCGGACGGGGCGCAGCTCGTCATCAAGGGCGAGGAGGGGGCGGCGAGCGGCTTCGTCCTCGAACCGGCGAGCGCCGCTTCCCCGCCCGAAGCCGTGCCGGGCGATCTGTCCTATCTCGCCTGGTCCCCGGCGAGCGATGCGGGCGAACTGCGGGCCACCGCGCGCGATGCCGAATTCGAGCTCGACACGGTCGCGCGCTCCAGCCCGTCCAACCGCGTGACCGGCCTGCCGGGCGGCATGACGCTCGACCTTGCCGCGACCAATATCGACGCGCCGACCACGATTTCCTTCGCCGACGATCCCGGCGCGATCGCGGCGGTGATGGGCGATGTCACCGCCGCCCTCAACGATCTCGTCGAACTCCTCGCCGAAAACGCGGCAGTCGAGGGCGGCACGCTCGGCAGCGATGCGGGCGCGCGCGAATTGCGGCGCGACCTGCAGGGCCTGACCAGCCGGGTCGTCATGCCCGACGCCGCCGAAGGCGAGCCGTCGACGCTTGCCGATCTCGGGCTCTCGCTCAACCGCGACGGCACCTTCCGGCTCGACAACGCGCGGCTTTCCGCGACGCTCGAGGCGAGCCCGGACGGCGCCGCGGCGATGTTCACGACCGGAGTGTTCGGGGTCTTCGCGACGATCGACCAGCTCGCCCGCGACAATTCGCTGAGCTCCGATCCCGGTTCGCTCGGCGGGTCGGTGGTGCGGTTCGAGCGGCTGGTCGAGCGCGGCGAGGAACGGCTCGCGCGGATCGAGGAACAGCAGGCTGCCCTGCGCGAGCGGCTGACGCGCAGCTTCGTCCGGTCCGAAACGCGCATCGCCGCGTCGCAATCGACGCTCGATTTCCTGCGCCAGACGTTCCAGCTTTCAGACAATTGAAACCAGTTTTCAGCCAATCAAGGCCGGTTTTCGGACGATGAATTCCGGCCTTCGGACAATCGAGGCGATGATGATGCCCGAACGAAATGCCGCAACCGCCTATCGCAGGGTCGAACTCGACGCCCGGATCGAGGCCGCGCGAGGCAGCGAACTCACCCGGATCTGTCTCGAGGAGGTGGTCGCAGCGCTCGGCCAGGCGCTCGCCGCGCTCGAGCGTCGGCCCAACGCGAATCCGCGCGAATCGCTCGCCCGGGCGCACGGGATCGCGCTGTGGCTGGCGCTCTCGGTCGATCCGGCCAACCCGGTGCGCGATGCGCTGGTGCAGTTCTATGGCGGCCTTGCAAGCGTCATCCGGCGCAACATGGTGCGCGCCGTGCCGGACGAGATCGCGGGGGCGCGGGGCGATTTCGCGGACCTGCTCGAGGCGGCGAAAGCGCCCTGAGGACCCGCCCCGGACGGCGCCGTCAGCCGATGAAGCCGGCGATGATGCGCGCGGCGTCGGCGGGGTCTTCGAAGGGGTGGAAATGGGTCCGGTCGGGGCGGTGAAGGTCCTCCCCCCGCGGCATGATCGAGGCGAGCGCGGGCCAGGTCGGCGAGCTCTTGAAATCGGTGAACTCGGTCTGCTTCGCGCGGATGACGAGCGCGGGGACGTCCACCCGCTTCGCCGCCTCGAGGATGCCGGAATTGCTGCGGCTGGAAGCGTAGATGCTCGCCTCGACCTCCGGCGAACAGGCGAGTTCGAAGCCGCCGCCCTCGCGCGGCAACAGGCCGTGGCGGCAGTAATCCTCGAACACGCGGGCGTCGAACAGGCAATAGGGATCGCGCGCGCGGAACCGCTCCATCATCGCCTCGGGCGAATCGAAATCGCGCTTTCGCCGGATCGCGGGATGGGGCGCGTCGCCGGTGTAGAGCGGGCCTGCGGGGGCGTAGAATTCGGGCGCGCAGATGACGGGATCGAACAGCACCAGCCGGCCGAAGGTCGCGGGGCTATCGGCGGCGCATTGCACGAGCAGGTGCGCTCCCATCGAATGGCCGATGCCGATAGCGCCGCGCAGCTTGATGCTTTGCAGGACCACCGACACGTCCGCGGCCACCGCCCGCCAGTCCGAAACCGGCCCGCCTTCGGAGCGGCCATGGCCGGGCAGGTCGAGCGCGATGCAGCGCCGCTCGGGGAAAAGCTCGATCACCGCGTCCCACACCCTCGCGTGAAACCCCGTCGCATGGGCAAAGACCAGCGGCGGATCGGCATTGCCCGGCTGGCCCCGCCAGTCGAAAAAGGCGAGCAGCCCGTTGCCGGTTTCGATGCGGCGGGTGGCCGGGGCGGGTCTGCTGGGCATGGTGCGTGTGGTCCCCGTTCGGTGGCGGCGTCCGCGCGGCGGCGCAGGCGTGCCCGCCTCTTTCCCGCCGTAGCCACGGGGGTCAAGCCCCCGGCACCGGGCCTCCGGTCCGGCACCCGCGCGCGCTTCGGGCGTTGATTTGACGCGCGCAGCCACTATCGGGGACGGCGCATAGACGCGACAACCGCCCGATCCCCGCCACTTTCGATCCTTCGGAGACCCTCGCCTTGCCCGACGCCGACCCGGCCGATCCGGATGTGACCGCCGAGTTCCGCAGGCTGATGGGCCTGTTCGCGACGGGCGTGTGCGTCGTCTCCGCGCCGGGTGAAGGGGATGGCGCGCCCGCAGTCATGGGGATGACGGTCAATTCCTTCGTCTCGGTCTCGCTCGACCCGATGCTGGTGTGCTGGAGCCTGCAGAATTCATCGAGCCAGTTCGCCCAGTGGCTGGGGGCGGAACGCTTCGCCATCAGCATCCTCGCCGAAAGCCAGCAGGCGATCGCGCGCCGCTATGCCGCGCGCGCCTCGAGCGGGCTGATCGCCTCCGATTTCGACTGGAGCGCGGCGGGCCTGCCGGTGGTGAAGGGCGCGCTGGGCCGGATCGAATGCCGGTCATGGGCGACCCACCCTGCGGGCGATCACACCATGATCCTGGGCGAAGTGACCGCGATGGACGCGCCCGAAGCATCCGACACCGCCGCGCCGCTCGGCTTTTTCCGCGGACGGTTCTGCCGGATCGCGCAATAGGGCGCGAGCAAGGCGCCCGCATTCATCGCAATGCCATCCGGTCCTGCTAATCCCCCGCGACACGTCCCCGATCCGGAAGAAGACCAATGCCCCGTTTCCGCTCCGACCGCCGCCGGTTCCTGTCCGCCACCGGCGTCGCCTTCGCCGCCCTCGTCGCGAGCGGCTGCCGCACCGGCTCCGCCGCTGGCGCGGCGGGCGCGCTGCGATCCGGCCCGACGAGCGGCAGGGCGGCCGGCTACGGCGCGCTGCGGCCCGATCCGGAGGGCCTGCTCGACCTGCCCGAAGGCTTCTCCTACCGCATCCTCTCGCGGCTTGGCGATGCGATGGACGACGGCGGCACCGTGCCCGACCGGGCCGACGGAATGGGCGCCTTCGATCTCGGCAATGGCGAGATCGCGCTGGTCCGCAACCACGAACTCCAGCCGCAGCACGATGCGGGCGGACGCATCGCGCGCGGGTTCGGAATGCGCAACGGCGAATTCGTGCCGGGCGGCACGACCACGATCGTGCTCGATGCCGAAACGCTGGCGGTAAAGCGGCAGTTCCGCTCGCTCGGGGGGACGATCCGCAATTGCGCGGGCGGGGTCACGCCGTGGGGCACGTGGCTTTCCTGCGAGGAAGCGCCGACCGGGCCGGGCCAGAAATATGGCGAGGGGCTGGCGCGCAACCATGGCTGGGTGTTCGAGGTTCCCGCGCGGGCGGGCGGGCTGGTCGATCCGGTCCCGCTCACCGCGATGGGCCGCTTCAACCACGAAGCGGCCTGCGTCGATCCCGCGACGGGCTTCGTCTACATGACCGAGGACCGCGACGACAGCGTGCTCTATCGCTTCGTGCCCCGGGTTCCGGGCGATCTGGTCAAGGGCGGCCGGTTGCAGGCGATGGCGCTCGAAGGGCTTGCCGACACGCGCAACTGGAACGGGGCGGCGATGGCGGTCGGGCGAGGCTACGACGTGCGCTGGATCGACCTCGACGATGTCGAGGCGCCGGCCGACGACCTGCGAGGGCGGGCGGCCGCCGGGGGCGCGGCCCTGATCGCGCGGGGCGAGGGACTGCACATGGGGGAGGGCGAGATGTTCGCCTGCGCGACGAGCGGCGGGGCCAGGGGGCTCGGCCAGGTCTTCCGCCTCGCGCCCGGTCGCAGCGACCGGCCCGACCGGTTCGAGCTGTTCTTCGAAAGCGAAAGCGCGGACCAGTTCAACTACGGCGACAACCTGTGCGTTGCCCCGAACGGGCACCTCATCGTGTGCGAGGACCAGTACACCGACGTGGTCGACAACCACCTGCGCGGGATCGCTCCCGACGGCAGGCCCTATGACTTCGCGCGCCTGCGGACCCAGACCGAGCTTGCCGGAGCGTGCTATTCGCCCGATGGCAAGTGGCTGTTCGTCAACGCCTATCGGCCGACCCTGACGCTCGCGATCACCGGCCCCTGGGCGTCCTGACGGGCGGGCGCGCGCATCCCGCAAGGCTTGCATTGACGCCGCGCATCCCGTTTAGCGGCGGGGATGCAGGACACGGAGCCGAGCCCGCCTTCCCCCGCCTGGCGCTTCGCGATCGACCGGGGCGGCACCTTCACCGATGTCGTCGCGGTGACGCCCGGCGGCCGGCTGGTGACCGACAAGCTCCTGTCCGAAAACCCCGGCCATTACGACGACGCGGCGAGCGAGGCGATCGCTAGGCTGATGGCCCGGCATGGCGAAGGCCCGGTGGCCGAAGTCCGCATCGGCACCACGGTCGCGACCAATGCCCTGCTCGAACGCAAGGGCGAAGCCTGCGCGCTGGTGACGACCCGCGGCTTTGCCGACGTGCTGCGGATCGGGACGCAGGCGCGGCCGGAGATCTTCGCGCGGCGCATCGTCCTGCCCGAACAGCTCGCCCGGCGGGTGGTCGAGGTGGACGAGCGGGTGAGCGCGGCGGGCGAGGTGCTGACCCCGCTCGACGAGGACGGCGCGCGCGCGGCGCTCGCGGCCCTGCGCGCCGAGGGCTGCGATGCGATCGCGATCGTGCTGATGCACGGCTGGCATTTCCGCGCACACGAACGGCGGCTGGCGCAGATCGCGCGCGAAACCGGCTTTTCGCAGGTCAGCGCGAGCCACGAGGTCGCCCCGCTGATCGGCATCGTCGCGCGCGGCGATACCAGCGTGGTCGATGCCTATCTCTCGCCGGTACTGCGGCGCTACACCGACACGCTCCAGGCTCGCCTGCCCGAGGTGGGGCGGCTGCGGTTCATGCAGTCGAACGGCGGGCTCGCCGAGGTCGGCGCGTTCCGGGGCAAGGACGCGATCCTTTCGGGCCCGGCGGGCGGCGTCGTCGGCATGGTCGCGGCGAGCGAACCCCTCGGCCACGCCAGGCTGATCGGGTTCGACATGGGCGGGACCAGCACCGACGTCGCGCATTGGGCGGGCCGATACGAACTGACCGGCGACAACGAAGTGGCAGGCGTAAGGGTCGCGGCGCCGATGATGCAGATCCGCACGGTTGCCGCGGGCGGCGGGTCGATCTGCTCCTTCGACGGATCGCGCTTTCGCGTCGGGCCTCATAGCGCGGGCGCGGACCCCGGCCCCGCCAGCTACCGCAAGGGCGGGCCGCTCACCGTGACCGACTGCAACCTCTTTCTCGGGCGGCTTGACCCCGCTTTCTTCCCGCGGGTCTTCGGCCCCGGGGGCGACGAACCGCTCGACCCGGCGGCGGCGCGGGCGCGGCTGGAGGAGGTCGCGGCGCGCCTGCCCGAGCCGCAGCCGCTGGATGCCATCGCCGAGGGTTTCCTCGCCATCGCGGTCGACAACATGGCGAACGCGATCCGCAAGATCTCGGTCGCGCGCGGGCATGACGTGACGACCTATGCGCTCGCCTGCTTCGGCGGGGCAGGCGGGCAGCACGCCGCGCGGGTGGCGGATCGGCTCGGGATCGGGACGGTGCTGGTCCATCCGCTTGCGGGCATCCTGTCGGCCTACGGCATCGGACTTGCCCCCGTGAAGGCGATCCGGGAGGTCAGTTTCGGCGAGGAACTGGGGACGGATTTCTCCGCTCCGCTCGCGGAACTGGCCGCCGCGGCGGGCGGGGCGCTCATCGAACAGGGCATTGCCGAAGAGGCGATCACGCTCGATCGCCGCGCCCGCCTGCGCTTCGCCGGGAGCGACAGCAAGCTGACCGTGCCAATCACGGACGCGGCGCGAATGGCCGCCGAATTCCGCGCGCTGCACCGCAGGCTGTTCGGCTATTCGGATGACGCCGCGGCGATCATCGTCGATGCGTTGAGCGTCGAGGCGAGCGGGACCAGCGGCGGGCTCGGCACCGCCAGGGCCGAGCCGGCCGCGCTCGCGGGCGAGCCCTCGGGCGAATGGCGCGCGGTCGAACGCGCCGCGATGGAGGAAGGCGAGGCGGTGGACGGCCCCGCGCTGGTGATCGATCCCGGCTCGACCACGGTGATCGAGCCGGGCTGGCAGGCGCGCCTTGCCGGGGAGGGCAGCCTCGTCCTCACCCGGACCGAGCCGCTGCGGCGCGAGCGCGCCATCGGCACCGCGGTCGATCCCGTCAGGCTCGAGATCTTCAACAACCTCTTCATGGCGATTGCCGAGGAGATGGGCGTCGTCCTGCGCTCGACCGCGACATCGGTGAACATCAAGGAACGGCTCGATTTCTCCTGCGCGCTGTTCGATGCCGCGGGCGCGCTCATCGCCAATGCGCCGCACATCCCGGTCCACCTCGGAAGCATGGGCGATTCCATCGCCCGCGTGATCGAAGCGCGCGGGGGCAGGCGCGACGGGCGGGGGTTCCGCCGCGGCGATGCCTATGTCCTCAACGATCCCTTCCGCGGCGGCACGCACCTGCCCGACATCACGGTGATCGTGCCCGTCTTCTACGGCGATGCCTCGGAGGAACCGGATGCCTTCGTCGCGGCGCGCGGCCACCACGCCGATATCGGCGGGATCGCGCCCGGATCGATGCCGCCCGAAAGCCGCCGGATCGAGGACGAGGGCGTCCTGATCGACAATGTCCTGCTGGTGGACGAGGGCCGCTTCCGCGAGGCGGAGATGCGCGCCTTGCTCGCCGATGCAGCGCATCCGGCGCGCAATCCGGGGCGCAACATCTCCGACCTGCGCGCGCAGCTCGCCGCCTGCACCCGCGGGGCCGAATTGCTGCGCGGCGCGGCGATGGAGCACGGGGGCGAGGTCGTCGCCGCCTACATGGGCCACGTCATCGACAACGCCGCCGCAAGCGTGCGCCGCCTGCTGGGCGGGCTCGAAGACGGGGAATTCGCCTACGACATGGACAACGGCCTCACCGTCAAGGTCGCGATCCGCATCGACCGCGAGGCCGGGTCCGCCGTGTTCGACTTCACCGGCACGAGCCCGCAGCACGAAGGCAATTTCAACGCCCCCCGATCGATCACCCGCGCGGCCACGCTCTACGTGCTGCGGACGCTGATCGACGACGACATCCCGATGAACGACGGGTGCCTGCGCCCGGTCGAGCTGGTCGTGCCCGAAGGCTCGATGCTCAATCCCCGGCCGGGCGCGGCGGTGGTCGCGGGCAATGTCGAGACGAGCCAGGTGGTCACCGACGCGCTCTTCGCCGCGACCGGCCGCCTCGCGCCCAGCCAGGGGACGATGAACAACTTCACCTTCGGCAATGCCGAACACCAGTATTACGAGACCATCGCCGGCGGTTCGGGCGCGGGCTGCGACCATGACGGGACCGACGCGGTGCAGACCCACATGACCAACAGCCGCCTGACCGATCCGGAGATCCTCGAAACCCGCCTTCCGGTGAGGCTCGAACGCTTCGCGGTGCGGTCAGGTTCGGGCGGCAGGGGCAGGCATTGCGGGGGCGAGGGGGTCGAACGGCGCGTCACCTTCCTCGAGCCGATGCGCGCCAACATGCTCGCCAACCGGCGCAAGGTGGCCCCGCGCGGGATCGCGGGCGGGGGCGATGCGGCGCCCGGGGCGAACTGGGTCGAACGGGCGGACGGCACCAGGGTCGAACTCGGCGCGACCGGTTCGGTCGAGGTCGGGCCGGGCGACACCTTCGTCATCCTCACGCCCGGCGGCGGCGGCTGGGGAGCGCCCGTGCCATGAACCACTGGCCGCTGGTCGGCATCGCGCTCGTCGTCGCCGGCTTCGCTTTCAGGTTCAACCCGCTGTTCGTGGTCGCGTTCGCCGCGCTCGTCACCGGGCTGCTCGGCGGGCTCGACCTCGTCGCCGTGATCGAGGCGCTGGGGCGCGCGTTCAACGACAACCGCTACATCTCGGTCACCTGGATCATCCTTCCCGTCATCGGCCTGCTCGAACGCTACGGGCTGCAGCAGCGCGCCCGCGCCGCGATCGAAAGCGTGCGCGGGGCGACGATGGGCCGGCTGCTCGTGCTCTATCTCGGCTTCCGCCAGGTCACCGCGGCGATCGGGATGAAGGACATCGGCGGCCACCCCCAGACCGTGCGCCCGCTGGTCGCGCCCATGGCCGAGGCGGCGGCGCGCAAGACCCACGGCGAACTCTCCGGGGACGATGCCGAGGCGGTCAAGGGCATGGCGGCGGCGACCGACAATGTCGGGCTGTTCTTCGGCGAGGACATCTTCTTCGCCATCGCCTCGATCCTGCTGATCCAGGGCGTGTTCGAAAGCTACGGCTACCCGCTCACGCCGCTGCAATTGTCGGTCTGGGCGATCCCGACCGCGATTTTCGCCTTCGTCATCCACGGCGCGCGGATCCTGTGGCTCGACCGGCGGCTGGGGGCGGCGCGCAGGGAGGTGGCGGGATGATCACCTATGAATGGCTCTATGTCCTCGCCGGCCTGTTCTTCGCGGCGTGGTCGCTCGCCAGCCTCGCCGACCGGGGCAATCCGAAGCGGATCGGCAACGCCGCCTTCTGGGGGCTGCTTGCGGCGAGTTTCTTCTTCGGAAGCCACGTCTCCGATCTCGTCAACGGCGTGCTGGTGCTGGCGCTGGTCGGTATCGCGGGGGCGGGGCTGATCGGGCGGAGCGATCCCGCGACCACCGACGAAGCCGGACGGCAGGTGCTTTCCGAGCGCTTCGGCAACCGCCTGTTCCTGCCCGCGCTGATCGTGCCGCTGACGGCGGTCGCCGGGACCCTGCTGTACAACTACACGCCGCTCGGCGCGACCGGTCTGTTCGAGGAGCGGCGCGAGACCCTGCTCCTCTTCGGGGTGGGCGTGCTGCTGGCGCTGGCGGTCGCGATGGCGTGGCTGCGCCCGCCCGCCCTCGCGCCGGTCGAGGAGGGACGGCGCCTGATCGATTCGATCGGCTGGGCCGCGATCCTGCCGCAGATGCTCGCCGCGCTCGGCGCCGTGTTCGCGCTGGCCGGGGTGGGCGATTCGATCGGCGAACTGGCCGGGCTGGTCATCCCCGAAGGCAGCGTGCTCGTCACCGTGATCGTCTTCTGCCTCGGCATGGCGCTGTTCACCGTCATAATGGGCAATGCCTTCGCCGCCTTCCCGGTCATGGCCGCCGCGATCGGCATCCCGCTGCTGGTCGAGACATACGGCGGCAACCCGGCGGTGATCGGCGCGGTCGGGATGCTGGCAGGCTTCTGCGGCACGCTGCTGACGCCGATGGCGGCCAATTTCAACATCGTGCCCGCGGTGCTGCTGGAGCTGCGCGACCAGTACGGCGTCATCCGCCAGCAGGTCGGGACCGCGATCCCGCTGTGGGTCGTCAATGTCGCGATCATCTATGTCGCGGGGTTCCTGTTGTGGCGCTGAGCGAGGAGACGGCGCGGCGGTTCGCGCGGGCCGCGCTGGGCCATGTCGCGCGCGAATATCCCAACTCGCCGGGCCATGTGCTGGGGAGCGATGCCGACGCGCTGGTGCCGCGCGCCCTGCACCCGGCATTCTTCGGGAGCTACGACTGGCATTCCTGCGTGCATGGCTGGTGGACCCTGCTGACCTTGAGGCGGCTCCATCCGGCCATGCCGGAAGCGCCCCGGATCGCGGCGCTGGCCGAGACGACCTTCACGGCGCAGAAGCTGGCGGTGGAGCTGGCCTATTTCGAACGGCCGGAATCGCGCGGGTTCGAGCGGCCCTATGGCTGGGGCTGGCTGCTCGCGCTCCATGCCGAGGCGGAGCGGCACGGCAATGCCGACTGGGCCGCCCACCTCGAACCGCTGGCGCGTGCGCTGGCGGAGCGTTTTTCGCAGTACCTGCGCCTTCTCACCTATCCGATCACGGTCGGCACCCATTTCAACACCGCCTTCGCCCTAACGCTGGCGCGGGACTGGGCGGAGACGCGCGACCCCGTCCTGCTCGCCGCGGCCGACGAATGGGCGATGGCCGCGTTCGGGCAGCGGCGCGACTATGCCGGGTGGGAGCCGGGGGGCGACGAATTCCTCTCCCCCGTCCTCACCGCCGCGCTGCTGATGAGCCGGGTCATGCCGGCAGGCGCCTTCGAACCGTGGGTCGAGGCGCTGGTGCTCGCCAATGGCTGGGTGGAGCGCGAATGCCGCCCGGTCACCGTTTCCGACCGCAGCGACGGCAAGATCGCGCATCTCGACGGGTTGAACCTCAGCCGCGCGTGGTGCCTGCGCGAGATCGCTGCCTGCATTCCCCGCCACCCGGCGGCGGCGCTGCTGCTCGCCCGCGCCGAGGCGCATCGCCGGGCGGCGATGCCGCACGTCACGGGCGATTACATGGGCGAGCACTGGCTCGCCTCCTTCGCCCTGCTCGCCGCGCTTGCCGCCGCCTAGATCATCCCCCGGGCGAGCCAGCGGTCCTGCGGTTCGGCCGCGCCGCCCTTGTCGAGCGCGCAGGCCTCGAAGGCGCGCGACTGCGACAGGAACACCTCGCCGTTCAGCTCTTCGAGGAAATGCGAGCGCTGCAGCCGGTCCATGACCGGGCCTTTCACCTCCGACAGGTGCAGGCAGACCCCCGCATCGCGCAGGCGGTAGTTGATCGCCTCGAGGCTTTCGAGGCCCGAGGCATCGATCGCGTTGACCGCAGAGCACATCAGGATGACGTGGCGCAGCTCGGGCTTTTCCGCGACCCGTTCGAGCACGTATTCCTCGAGCCAGCGGGCGTTGAGATAGGTCAGGCTTTCGTCGATGCGGATCGAGAGGACATGGGGGACGGTGAATACCCGGTGCCGTTCGACATTGCGGAAATGCTCCGTCTCCGGAACGCGGCCGACGATCGCGGCGTGCGGCCGGCTGGCGCGCCAGAGGTAGAGGAGAAGGCCGACGCCGACGCCCGCGATCACGCCCAGCTCGACCCCGGCGATGAGGGTGATGGCGATGGTCGCCACGTGCGCGGCGAAATCGGCCTTGGAATAGGCCCACAGCCGTCCCGGCGTCTTGAGATCGACGAGGCTCAGCACCGCCACGATGATGGTCGCGGCGAGAGTCGCGATCGGGAGGTTGTAGAGGAGCGGCGTCAGGTAGAGCGAGGCGAGCGCGATGCCGACCGCGGTGAACGCGCCCGCCGCCGGAGTCTGCGCGCCCGCGTCGAAATTGACCACCGACCGCGCGAAGCCGCCCGTCACCGGATAGCCGCCCGACAGCGCGCTCCCGATGTTCGACGCGCCGAGGCCGATCAGTTCCTGGTCCGGAGAAATGCGCTGGCGGCGCTTGGCGGCGAGGGTCTGCGCGACCGAGACGCTTTCGACGAAGCCGATGATCGAGATGAGCAGGGCCGGGACCCACAGCGCCTCGATCAGCGCGAGATCGGTCGAGGGCAGGGTGAAGGGCGGCAGGCCCTGCGGGATTTCGCCGACGATGGCGACGCCCTTTTCGCCGAGCTCGAGGACGATCACCGCGAGGATGGTCAGCGCCACGGCCACGACCGGTCCGGCCTTGGCCAGCATGTCGGCCGGCTTGGGCGGCAGGCCGAGCCGCTGGAGCGCGGGGTTCGCGCCCTTGCGGACCCAGAACAGGAAGGCGAGCGCGGGCAGGCCGATCGCCAGCGTCCAGGGGTTCGTCGTTCCGAGCGACGCGGCGAGACCGCCGAGCATTTCCGGCCAGTTGTCGCCGCCCCCGTCGATGCCGAGGATGTGGCGCAGCTGGCTCGTCGCGATAAGCACGCCGCTTGCGGTGATGAAGCCGCTGATGACCGGATGCGACAGCAGGTTCGCAAGGAACCCCGCGCGCAGCAGGCCGAGCAGGGCGAGCATGATCCCCGAGAGGAAGGCGAGCGTCACCGCCGCCTCGAGATAGGCCGCCGTGCCCTGCTGGGCGACCGCGCCGGCGGCCGAAGCGGTCATCAGCGAGATCACCGCGACCGGCCCGACCGCGAGCGTGCGGCTGGTCCCGAAGACCGCGTAGAGCACCAGCGGCATGATCGAGGCATAGAGCCCGACCACCGGCGGCAGCCCGGCAAGCAGGGCATAGGCGAGGCTCTGCGGGATCAGCATGATCGTGACGATCACCGCCGCCACGAGGTCGCTGGTCAGCACCTCCCGGTCATAGGTCCGCCCCCATTCGAGGATGGGGAGATAGCGTTTCAACATGCCCCGCTCGTTTCCGTCACGTTGCGATCAGGCCGCCCGGGCCGGCCAGCCATTCGCGTCCCTTGAGCATCCCGTTCCAGTAAAGCCAAGGGAGGAAATCGGCCTTGAGCATCCAGGACAGGCGCTGCGGCTTCGTTCCGTCGACGAGCCACTCGGGAAAGCTCGGCATGAGCTTGCCGCCATAGCCGAATTCGGCGAGCACGATCTTGCCGCGCTCCACCGTCAGCGGGCAGGAGCCGTAGCCATCGTAGCCCGCGCGCGGCCCCTTGCCGTCGAGCTGCTGGAGCACGTTGACCGCGACCACCGGGGCCTGCTTGCGCGCGGCGGCGGCGGTCTTGGCATTGGGCATGGACCCGGCATCGCCGAGGCCGAAGACATTGGGGTAGCGCACGTGCTGGAGCGTGTGCGGATCGACATCGGTGTAGCCGCTCTCCGCCGCGAGCGGGCTGTCCGCGAGGAATTGCGGCGCGACCTGCGGCGGGACGACGTGGAGCATGTCGAATTCGCGGGTGATCTCCCCGCTCTCGGTCTCGAACACGGCTTCTCGCGCTTCGCCGTCGACCGCGACGAGGTTGTTGCCGAGCCTCAGGTCGATCCCGTATTTCTCGACATATTCCATCAGCGCCGGGACATAGTCGGCGACCCCGAACAGCACCCCGCCCGCATTGCAGAACTCGACCTCGACCTCGTCGAGCACGCCGCGGCGGTTCCAGTGGTCGCAGGACAGATACATCGCCTTCTGCGGCGCGCCCGCGCACTTGATCGGCATGGGCGGCTGGGTGAACAGCGCGCGGCCTTTCCGCATCTCCTGCACCAGCTGCCAGGTGTAGGGCGCGAGGTCGTAGCGATAGTTCGAGGTCACCCCGTTGCGCCCGAGCGTCTGTTCGAGCCCGGCGATCCTTTCCCAGGCAAGCCGGATGCCCGGCGCGACCACGAGCACGTCGTAAATGACGGTGGAGCCATCAGCGAGCGTGACCTGGTTGTCCTCCGGCTGGAACGTCGCCGCGGCGGATTTCAGCCAGGTGACGGATTGCGGCATGACCTTCGCCATCGGGCGGACGGTGACTTCGGGCTGGAACACGCCGCCGCCGACCATCGTCCAGCCGGGCTGGTAGGCGTGGGTTTCCGACGGTTCGACGATCGCAATGTCGAGCCCCTTGCGCCGCGCGAGCAGCGAGCTCGCGGTCGCGATCCCCGCCGCGCCGCCGCCGATGACGACGACGGTGTGCCTTGATGTGCCTGTCATGTGTCCTCTCCCTTTCGTGATCGTTCAGCCGCCGAGCCGCGGGGCGAGGGCGCCGAGATCATATCCCGCCGCCTTCGCCCGTTCGAGCCGTTCGTCGGCGCCGAGGCCCATCGGGTTGGCCAGAGTCTCGAGCGTGATCGAGCGCGTTCCGGTGCGGCAATAGGCCAGCAGCGGGCCTTCGGTGCCCCGCCGCACCGCGGCGAAGGCGGCGATGGCGCCTTCGGGGAAGGCCCCGCCCGCCACGGGGATGTGGTGGAAGGCGAGCCCGGCCGCGTTGGCGGCGGCGCGCAATTCGTCGAGCGGGGGCTGGCCCGCCTCCTCTCCATCGGGGCGGTTGCAGACGACGGCGACATAGCCCCTGTCGGCGAGCGCCTGCATGTCTTCTGCCGCGATCTGCGGCGAGACGGCGAAACCGGGGGCAACTTCTCGAATGTCCATCAGGATTTCCTTTCGGTGAGGCGCACGAGACCCATCCCGGCGAGCATGGCGGCCACGAAGACCGCCGCGCCGACCGGTTCGATCACGAGCGCGGCGATGCCGGGGCCTGGGCAGAGCCCGGCAATGCCCCAGCCGATCCCGAACAGCGCGGCCCCGCCGAGGAGGCGCGCGTCGAGGTCCTTGCGGGTCGGGATGGCGAAGTCATCGGCGAAGAGCGGATGGGCGAGGCGCGGTTGCAGCAGGTGCCACACCGCCACCATCACGAGCACCGCTCCGCCCATGACGAAGGCCAGCGTCGGGTCCCAGTCTCCGAACAGGTCGAGGAACCCGCGCACGCGCGCGGGATCGGTCATCCCGCCGAGCGCCAGCCCCGCGCCGAACACTGCCCCTGAAAGAAGGGCGACGATTCCGCGCGCGTTCATTGCAGCACGTCGAGGTTGAGAGCGTTCATCGCCGCCACGGTGGCGATGCCGGTCGCCATGAAGGTCAGCGTCGCGACGATCGAGCGCGCCGAGAACCGGCTCATCCCGCACACGCCGTGTCCGCTGGTGCAGCCGCTGCCGAGCTTCGTGCCGACGCCGACCACGAGCCCCGCGATGGCGAGGACGAGCGGCGATGCGAAGCTCGCCTCGATCCCGCCCGACGCCGCCATGATCGCGAGCGCGCCCAGCGGCAGGCCGATGACGAACGCCCATGCGGACGACCGCTCCATCCCGCTGCCGCCGAGCCCGACGGCGCGCGCGGCGATGCCGGAGACGCCCGCGATCCGGCCCGCGCCGAGCAGCATGATCGCCGCTGCAAGGCCGATCAGGATTCCTCCTGCCAGCCCTGCGAGCGGCGCGGCCTCTGGGTAGCCGGGCAGGATCATACCGCGTTGACCGGGATCTTGATGTAGCTCACGCCGTTATCCTCCGGCTCGGGCAGGCGCCCGCCGCGGATGTTGACCTGCACCGAAGGCATGATGAGGTTCGGCATGGCGAGCGTCGCGTCGCGGGTGGTCCGCATCTCGACGAACTCGTCCTCGCTCACGCCGTCCTTGACATGGATGTTCTCGCGCCGCTGCTGGCCGACCGTGGTCTCCCAGGCATATTCGTCGCGGCCCGGCGCCTTGTAGTCGTGGCACAGGAACAGGCGGGTTTCGTCGGGAAGCGAGAGCAGCCGCCGGATCGACTTGAACAGCTGGCGCGCGTCGCCGCCGGGGAAGTCGGCGCGGGCGGTCCCGAAATCGGGCATGAAGATCGTGTCGCCCACGAAGGCCGCATCGCCGATGATGAACGCCATGTCCGCGGGCGTGTGACCAGGAACGTGGAGCGCGATGCCGTCGAGCGTGCCGACCTTGAAGGTTTCGCCGTCGGCGAACAGGTGGTCGAACTGCGATCCGTCGCGTGCGAAGTCGGTGCCGGCGTTGAACAGCTTGCCGAACACGTCCTGCACGCGGACGATTTCCTTGCCGATCGCGAGCTTCCCGCCGAGCTTTTCCTGGAGGTAGGGCGCGGCCGAGATGTGGTCGGCATGGGCATGGGTCTCGATCAGCCATGTCACTTTCAGATTATTCGAATTGACGTATTCGATGATCCGATCCGCCGAGCCGTAGGAGGTGCGGCCGGAAGCCCCCTCGTAATCGAGCACCGAGTCGATGATCGCCGCCTCGTCGGTGGCGGGATCGTGCACCACATAGCTGACGGTGAAGGTGGCTTCGTCGAAGAAACCGGCGATCGTCGGGCGCTTCGCCTTTTCGGCGCTGGCGGCTTCGATCTGGCTGGTGGCTGCTGCGAGGGCAGAGTCGCTGTTGTCCATGACACTCTCCTAGTTGGTTACATAAATTGTGTATATGTATTGCCTTCATCCTGTCAAGTGCTATGAAGGCGAGTAATGAACCAGGCAAACGAAAACCCATTCCGCCCCGTGGACGTGCGGGCGGGGCTCCGGATCGGCGACAGCGCGCCCGATTTCGAGGCCCGCAGCACGATCGGCCCGGTGCGCCTGTCCGCCTTTCGCGGGCGCTGGCTGATGCTGTTCTCGCACCCGGCCGATTTCACCCCCGTGTGCACCACCGAATTCATCGAGCTGGCCCGCCACGCGAAGGATTTCGAGGCGCTCGATTGCGCGCTGATGGCGCTGTCGGTCGACAGCCTGTTCGCGCATTTCGCGTGGCTCAGGATGATCCGTGACCGGTTCGCGGTGGAAGTGCGCTTTCCCATCGTCGAGGACCCGACGCTCGTCATCGGCCGCGCCTTCGGCATGGTCGCGCCGCAGGACAGCGACAGCGCGGCGGTCCGCACGACCTATTTCATCGACCCGAAGGGCACGATCCGGGCGATGACCTGCTATCCCGCCAATGTCGGGCGTTCGGTGCCCGAGATGCTGCGGACGCTGGAGGCGCTGCAGGCGGTCGACGCGCGGGGCGGGGCGGCGCCGGCCAACTGGCGCAAGGGCGACCCGCTGCTGCGCGCCCCGACCCATGATCTCGACGCAGTCTATGCGGCGAGGGACCCGGTCGCCTGGTTCCTCGATCCCGCGGGAGAAGACGCATGACCATGGCACCTCCGATCGAGGAGCTGAAGGCGATCGCCCATCCCTTGCGCTTTCGCATCCTGGAGGTCCTGAGCGGCTGCGAGCTGAGCGTCGGCGAGATCGACCAGGCGGCCGATATCGGCCAGCCCGCGCTCTCGCAGCAACTGGGCGTGCTGCGCAAGGCCGGGCTGGTGGAGACGCGCAAGGAAGCGAAGCTGGTCTATTACAGCCTCGCGGCGGACCGCATCGGGACGCTCGCCGCCGCGCTCGGCCGGATCGCGGGCGGCAGCGAAGGCGGCAGCGAAAGCGAGCCCGCCTTGCGGACCCCCGCCCCCGGCGTCGCCAATTTCGCGCGGCTCACCTGAGCCTGCCGGCCCGAGCGCAAGGTAACGCGCTGGTTCGCAATCGACTTTTCGCTTGTCAGGCGAAGCGAGGTCACTAGGGTCCGCGCGGGGAATCACAGGACAAGGGAGGGACGCTTCGCGATGAAGCCGATCACCATCATGCGGGGCGTCGCGCCCCTCGCGGGGAGCGCGCTCGGCGCTGCCCTGCTGGCCGCAGGCCCGGCCGCCGCGCAGGACCGCGCGCTGGCCTTCACCGATGCGAAGATCCTCACCATGGCGGGCGAGACGATCGAGAACGGCGCGCTCGTGATCGAGGACGGCGTTATCGTCGCGGTCGGCAGCGATGTCGCGATCCCCGCCGACGCGGAACGGCGCTCGCTCCGGGGCCGCGTGGTCATGCCCGGCATCGTCGACACCCATTCGCATATCGGCCAGGTCGCGGGGGCGGACGGCTCGGGACCGATCCAGCCCGAGGTGCGCGCGCTCGATTCGATCGACGCGCTCTCCTCGAACATCGCCAAGGCGCGCGCGGGCGGGGTCACGACCGCCAATGTCATGCCGGGCTCGGGCCACCTGATGAGCGGCCAGACCTATTACATGAAGCTGCGCGACGGAAAGACCGCCGAGGACATCGCCTTCTCCTACGAGGACGGCGAGGCCCTGGGCGGCATGAAGATGGCGAACGGCACCAATTCGATGCGCGGGGCAGGCGGCTTTCCCGGCACGCGCGCGAAATCGGCGGCGCTGGTGCGCGAAAGCTTCGTCGAGGCGCAGGCCTATTGCGACGGCGACAGGAAGAAACGCGACCTCGCCAAGGAAGCCCTGTGCGAGGTGCTTTCGGGCGAGCGGCTGGTGCATTTCCACACCCACCGCGCCGACGACATCATGACCGTGCTTCGCCTCAAGCGCGAATTCGATTTCGACGTGCTGATCCAGCACGGGACCGAGACCTACAAGGTCGCCGACAAGCTCGCCGAGGCGGGCATCCCGGTTTCGAACATCACGCTCGATGCGCCGGGCGGGAAGCTCGAGACGATGGACCTCAGGCTCGACAACGCGGGCATCCTCGAGCGCGCGGGCGTGCTCGTCTCGATCCATTCGGACGACCCGATCGTCGATTCGCGCATGATGCTGCGCGAAGCGGCGATGGCGGTGCGCGGCGGCATGAGCCGCGAAGGCGCGCTGCGGGCGCTGACGATCAACGGGGCGAAGCAGATGCGCCTCGACGACCGCGTGGGTTCGCTCGAAGCGGGCAAGGACGCCGATTTCCTGATCCTCGATGGCGATCCCTTCTCGGTCTACACCCACATCCTCGAAACCTGGGTCGAAGGCGAGAAGCTGTTCGACCGCAGCCGCGAGGAGGACCTGAAGATGGCGACGGGCGGATACGGCGCGGGCAGTCCGCTGGAGGCGTCGCACCACCATTGGGAAATCGCTGCCGGGGAGGGCGGGCAATGACCATCGTGAACAAGCTGCTCGCCGGGGCCGTCGTTTTCGGTCTCGCCGTCCCGGCCCAGGCGCAGGACATCGCGGTCAGGGGCGAACAGGTCCACACCATGGCCGGCCCCATGATCGAGAACGGCGTCGTGGTGATCGACGACGGCAAGATCGTCGCGGTCGGGCCGGAGGCGAGCACCCCGATCCCCGAAGGTGTCCGCGTGATGGAAGCGAAGGTGGTGACCCCCGGCCTCGTCGATGCGCGCACGGTCGTCGGGCTCGCGGGCTATCTCAACCAGGACGAGGACCAGGACCAGCTCGACGAGAGCGCCCCGGTCCAGCCGCAGCTGCGCGCGATCGACGCCTACAACCCGCAGGAAGTGCTGGTCGAATGGCTGCGCGGCTTCGGGATCACGACGATCCACACCGGGCACGGCCCCGGCGCGCTCGTTTCCGGGCAGACCATGGTCGCCAAGACCGCCGGCCTGACCGCCGATGATGCGATGATCCGCGGCGACGCCATGGTCGCGGCCAATCTCGGTCCCTGGGCGCTCACCGACGGGTCGAAATCGCCCGGCACCCGAGCCAAGCAGATCGCGCTGCTCCGCAAGGCCCTGCTCGACGCGCAGGCCGGCGAGGAAGAGGAGGGCGACACCAAGGCCGCGGCCAAGCCGCCGAGCCTCCAGACGCAGGTGTTGCGCGAAGTGCTCGCCGGGCGGCGGCCGCTGCTGGTGACGGCCCACCGCTCGCAGGACATCATGAGCGCGCTCCGGCTGAAGGAGGAATTCGGCATCGACCTCGTCCTCGACGGGGCGTCCGAAGCCTATCTCCTGACCGACGCGATCAAGGCCGCGGGCGTCGACGTGATCCTCCACCCGCCGATGGCGCGGCAATATGGCGAGCTGGAGAATGCGAGCTTCACCACGGGCGCCGTGCTGCGCGACGCGGCGATCCCCTTCGCCTACCAGTCGGGCTACGAGGGCTATGTGCCCAAGACCCGGGTCGTGCTGTGGGAAGCGGCGATGGCGGCGGCGAACGGGCTGGAATGGAACGAGGCGCTGTCGGCCATCACCATCGATGCCGCGCGGATCGTCGGGGTCGATGACCGGGTCGGCTCGATCGAGGTCGGCAAGGACGGGGACGTGGCGCTGTTCGACGGCGACCCGTTCGAATATACCTCGCACGCGGTCGGCGTGGTGATCGACGGCGAAGTCGTCAGCGAGACGCCGCAATAGGGCGAACCCGGCTCATCGTCCGCGGCAGGGTGTATTCGAGCAGGCCCTCAAGCCCGTTCTCGACCCCGAAACCCGACTGGCCGTGGCCGGCGAAGGGAACGAGGGGCGAGAGCGGGCGGCATTCGTTGACCCAGACATTGCCCGCGCGCAGCCGCTCGCCGAGCGCCCAGCCCGCTTCCTCGTCCCCGGCCCAGACCGTGGCGCCGAGGGCAAAGGGGGAGGCGTTGGCGCGGGCGACCGCCTCGTCGTAATCGTCGAACCGCAGAAGGGGGAGGATCGGGCCGAACTGTTCCTCCTGCACGATGCGCGCGGTATCCGGCGGGTTGTCGATGATCGCGGGGTTCAGGAAATGGCCCGGTCGCTGCGGCACCTCGGCGCCGCAGGCGAAGGCGAGGCCGCTCGCCCGGCAATCCGCCCACAGGTCCAGCAGCCGGTCATATTGCCTCCGGTTGTTGACCGGGCCGAGCATGGTCGCCTCGTCCATCCCGTCGCCCACCGTGACCCCGGCGGCGTATTCGACAAGCGCATCGCGCACCGCGTCGTGGACGCCGGCGTGGACATAGACCCGTTTCGAGGCGACGCAGACCTGCCCCGAATTCCCGAAGGACGCCCAGAACAGCGCCTTTGCCAGCCCCGCGGGATCGACGTCGTGCATGACGATCGCCGGATCGTTCCCGCCCAGTTCGAGAGTCAGCCGCTTCAGCCCGTCGGCAGCGCTGCGCATCACGTCCCGCCCGGTCGCGGTGGAGCCGGTGAAGGCGATCTTGTCGATCCCCCGATGGGCCGTCAGCCACGGGCCGAGCTGGTCCCCGCCGCTCACCACATTGAGCACGCCGGGCGGCAGGATGCCTCGCGCGATCTCCCCCAGCTTGAGCGTCGCGAGCGGGGTGAAGGGCGAAGGCTTCATCACCACGGTATTGCCGGTCACCAGCGCCGGGCCGAGCTTGAAGGCGGCAAGCAGTAGCGGATAGTTCCAGGGCGCGATCGCCGCGACCACGCCGATCGGCACGCGCCGCGTCTCGCAATAGCGCGTGCCGCTGTCCTCGTGGACCTCGCGCGGGATGGCGAAGCCGGCGGCGGCGCGCAGCCATGACACCAGCCCTGCGACCTCGCGCGCGGCGTCCCTGATCGGTTTGCCCTGTTCCCGGGTCAGGAGCGCCGCGAGCGGGTCGGCATCGGCCTCGACGGCGTCGGCGAGCTCGCGCACCATCCGCGCCCGTTCGCCATGGGGCGTCGCGGCCCATGCGGCGAAGGCGCCGCGCGCCGCCGCCACGGCGGCGTCGAGGTCGTCCGGGCGGGCATCGGGCGCCTCGGCAAAGGGCTGCCCGGTCGCGGGATTGATCACCGGCAGCGCCCGCGCCGCCCGATGCGCCCCGCCGCCGATGGTCATCGCGAAACCGCCGTCGAACCGCACCCGTGCGCGCCTTTCCATGGCCGGACGGTCAGGCCGCGCTGAGGTCGATGTCGAAGCCCATCACCGCGAACCACTCGCGGTCCTTGGCCGCGCGTTCGCGGGCGAGCGGCAGGATCGTGTCCGAGAGCGCGGCGCGATAGACGTCCTCGCCCGCCTGCCGCGCGGCGACGAGCAGGTCGTCGATCGCGACCCGCAGGCGCTCGGCCGAGGCACGCGGCTCCTCCCCCGACCCCTCGAGCGCAGCCTCGAGCGCGGCGCGTTGCGGCGCGCAGGCCGCGGGCGCCGCGTCGAGCGCGAGGATCGCGCCGGCCATGCGTTTCAGGTCGTCCAGTTCGCCCGTTTCGAAGCCGGGCGTCGCGTCGCGCTGGGCCTGGATGATCCGGATGTGCCCGATCGCGAGCATGACCTGTTCCTGCGCGAGGCTCGCGGTTGCGGGGAGCGCGGGCAGCACCACGGTTTCGAGCGCGCGCAGCACCGAGTTCAGGCGATCGTCGACCGAAGGGTTCATCGGCTTTCCTCCATCATCAGGAGCCGGGCGAGTTCGTCGACGAACATCGGCCCGGTGGCGGCGAGGAAGGTGAGCAGCACGTCCTGGTGGTTGTGCGCCGAGCGCGCCGCCTGCATCCCCAACGCCGAGACGAGGATGTAGCTTTTCCAGGCGTTGAACACCGTGAAGTAATGCAGTTTCGCGCGGTCGACCGCGCTCCCGCTCGCCGCTTCGTAGCGGGCGATCATCTCTTCGGGCGGGGCGATGTCGCTGGCACGGAAGACCCCGTCGATGCTGCTCCCGAAGACCGGCTGCAGCAGCCAGCCGAGGTCGGCGTGGAAATCGCCGATATAGGCCATCTCCCAGTCGAGGATCGCGGTGACCTGCCCGGTCACCTCGTCGAACAGGTAGTTGCCGGTGCGATAGTCGCCGTGGACCACGCAAGGGTCGGGGCAATCGGGGACGTTGTCCTCGAGCCATTGCGTCGCAAGCCGCAGTACCGGTTCGCGCGTGACCGCGTCCTGTTCGAGCAGTTCCTTCCAGAACTGGATCAGCCAGCGCGTCGGCTGCTTGGGATCGTCCAGCGGCGCGGCGAAATGTTTGAGGTTCGCCGCGCGCCAGTCGAACTTGTGGATCGCGGCGAGATTCTCGAAATATTGCGGGGCGATCATGCCGCGCAGCGGATCGCCCAGCACCGTGCCGAGGCCGGTGACGCTGACCCCGTCGGTCCGGGGCTTGGTCACCCCGGCGACGAATTCCATGATGATCGCCGGCATCGGGAAATGCGACGGCTCGGCATCGAGCCAGATCGGGCGCGGGACCGGCACGACGCCCTGGAACGCGGTCAGGATCTCGAACTCGCGCTCGCGGCTCGTCTCGGTGATCCCCTCGAGAGCGTCCATCCGCAGGACATAGCGGCGCGTCTCCCCGTCCGGCCCGGCGAGCGAGAAGACGAACTGCTCCTTCGATGCCCCGCCGCCGATCCGGGCGACATCGGAGACGGTCGCGCCCGGCTCCTCGCGCGCGAAGAAGCTTTCGAGCAGGGCCGCGATATCGGCGTCGCGCTGCGGAATGTAGGGCGGCATCGCGCGACGCGCCTTGCGCGCCTCGAGCATGGCGGCGAGCCGCGGTTCGGTATCGACCATCTTCGCCCCCCTCATGCCGCCAGGAACCCGCCGTCGACGGGATAGACGCCGCCGGTGCAATAGACCGCCTCGTCGCTGGCGAGGAAGGCGACCAGGTTGGCGACTTCCTCGTTGGTGCCGTAGCGGCCCATCGCGATCAGCGCGGTGAAGCCGGTCCGGGCGGCGGAGGGATCGCCCGGGCTCGCCTGGCCTTCGATCGACTGCATCATGGCGTTGTCGATCGGCGCCGGCGCGACGCAGTTGACGCGGATCCTCGCCGGCGCGAGCTCGAGCGCGGCGACCCTGGCGAGGCCGCAGATGGCGTGCTTGCTCGCGGCATAGGCGCCGATTCCCGGCACGCCCACGACCCCCGCGACCGAGGAGATCGCGACGATCGCCCCGCCGGTTTCCTGCATCGCGGGGGCGGCGTGCTTGATCGCGAGGAACACGCTGTTGATGTTGGTGCGCTGGACCGCCTCGAAATCCTCGAGGCTGGTGGCGGTGAGCGGCATCACCCGGCCTTCCGACCCGGCATTGGCGACGAAGGCGTCGAGCCGCCCGAACCGTTCGACCGTCGCCGCGACGAGCGCCGCGACATCGTCTTCCGCGGCCGGCTGCCCGGCGCAGGTGGCGACGCGGTCGCCAGCCTCGAGCGCCGCGGCCAGCGCGGCGAGGCGATCCCCGTCGCGCCCGGCGAGCATCACGCTCGCCCCTTCATCCAGCAGTTTGCGAACCGTCGCCCCGCCGATGCCCCCGGTCGCGCCGGTGACGATGGCGACCTTGCCTTCCAACCTCATCATGAGCCTCTCCCCGTTCTGACCGCATGATCACTGTCCCGGGCCGGGGCAGGCGCGTTTCGTTCACCTTGTCCATCCTTCTCCGGCCCGGTTAGCGATCATGCCGAAGAGCCCGCGCCCTGTCAGCCAAAAAATTGACATTGACATCACTTTTGCAATCAGTGACCAACGGGGCCGGGACTTGGCCCCCTTGCGAAGGGGGCATTTTCGGGGAGCAAGGATGACGCAAGAGGCAGCCGACCAGGCGCAACTGGAGCTTCCTCCCACCCGCAAGGGCAAGGCGACGCGCGAAAAGCTGCTCGCGGCGGCGCGGGTGTGCTTCGGCCGTTACGGCTACGGCGCGGTCCGGGTCGCCGACATCGTCGCTGAGGCGGGCACCAGCCACGGCCTGTTCTACCGCCACTTCCAGGACAAGGACGCGATCCTCCTCACGGTGCTGGAAAGCCTCAACGACAAGCTGCGCCAGACCTCGGCCCGTTCGGTGGGGGAGGACGACGTGCTCTCGCTCGAACGGCTCGAGGCGCGCAACATCCAGTTCTTCGCCGATTACCGCCGCGATCGCCTGCTGCTGCGGGTCGCGCGGGAAGCGGCGGCGCAGGAGGACGTGAGCAATTTCCGCCGGGTCTGGCTGCAGATGCGCGACCGCTTCGTCCACCGGACCGAGCGCTGGATCGAACGGCTCGCGGCGAGCGGCGAGATCGCGCCCGTGGCCGACGTGCCCATGGTCGCGCAGGGCCTGTGCTCGCTCACCGAACAGCTCGCCTATGTCCAGATCGGGCTCGCGGCCGAGGATCCGGACGATGCCTTCATCGAACGGCTCGGCAGGAGCTGCGGGCTCATCTGGTACCGCACGCTGGCGGGGGGCGCGGCGTGAGCCGGATCGACCTCCTCGACCTTGCGCCGTTCGAGGCCAGCCGGGAACACGAGGTCTTCGCCGAACTGCGCGCTGCGCCCGGCCTGTGGTTCAATCCCGAGCCCGGGTGTGAGGGGTTCTGGTGCGCGACCCGCCACGCGGACGTGGTCGCCGCCGCGCGCGACCACCGCATGTTCATCTCGGGCGAGGGCACGCAGATCCGGAACCGCCGCGCCGAAGGCCACGGCGCGCCGAGCGTCCACAACGCCGACCCGCCGCTCCACGGCAAGCTGCGGGCCGTCGCCATGCCCGGCCTTTCGCGCGAGGCGATCGCCGCGCGGGCCGACCGGTTCGAGGCCATCGTCGAGAACCTCGTCGCCGAGGCGCCGCGGGGCGAGGTGTTCGATTTCGTCGCTGCCATCGCGGTGCGGATGCCGATGCTGGTGATCGCCGACGTCCTCGGCGTCCCGCCACCCGAAGCCCCCGCGCTGGTCGACCACGCCAATCTCATGAGCGACATGCGCGCAAGCGACGCCGAACAGGCGGCCGCGCGCGGGCAGCTGTTCGACTATTTCCGCGCCCTCGTCCAGGCGAAGCGCCGGATTCCGGGCGACGACCTCGCCACGCGGCTGGTCACCGCAAGACTGGACGACGCGCCGCTCGAGCAGCAATTGCTCGACGCCTACCTCATGCTCATCACCATCGCGGGGAACGAGACCACCCGCTTTCTCGTCACCGGCGGCCTGCACCAGCTCGTGCGGCAGGGCGCCTGGAACGAGCTGCGGGAACGGCCCGAACTGATCCCGACGGCGGTCGAGGAAATGTGCCGCTTCGTCTCGCCCGTGACGCACATGCGCCGCACCGCCGCGCGCGACACCGAACTTGCGGGCACCAGAATCGCGGCCGGCGACAAGGTCGTGCTGTGGTTTTCCAGCGCCAACCGCGACGAGGACGTGTTCGAGCGGCCGGCCGAGCTGGTGCTCGACCGCAGGCCGAACCCGCATGTCGGCTTCGGCGTGGGGGCGCATTTCTGCCTTGGCGCGCATCTTGCCCGGCTCGAGGCGCGGATGCTGTTCGCGGCCATGGCGCGCGAATTCGCCGACATCGAGATCGTCGAGCCGCCCGAACGCCTGCCGTCCAACTGGTTCACCGGCTGGACCGCGATGCGGGTGCGCTGGCAATGAGCCGCCGCGTCCTCGTCACCGGCAGCGCGAGCGGGATCGGCGCGGCCCTCGCCGAGCGGCTGCGGGCGGCGGGGGACGAGGTGATCGGGCTCGACCGGCGCGACGCCGACATCGCCTGCGACCTCACCGACCCCGCGCAGATCGCCGCCGCAGCGGAATCGGTCGCGGCCCCGCTCGACGCGCTGGCGCTCGTCGCCGGCCTGCCCGGAACCGCCCCGGCCGACGCGATCTTCGCGGTCAACACCGATGCGCCGCGCCGGCTTGCCGAAGCCTTCGCCGCCAAGCTGGCCGAGGGCGGCGCCATCGTCGTCGTCAGCAGCGTGACCGCGGCGCGCTGCCCGCTCGACGCGGCGGCGCTAGACGACCTGCTGGCCCTGCCGCCGGGCGAGATCGCCCGGGCGAGCGGGGTCACGGACGGCAAGGCGGCCTATGAATGGTCCAAGGCGCTCGTCAACCGCTGGACCGAACACGCCGCGCGCGCCTTCCTCCCGCGCGGGATCAGGGTCAACGCGGTCAGCCCCGGCCCCGTCGAAACGCCGATCCTCGCCGATTTCGAGCGGTCGATCGGGGCCGACCGGATCGCCGCCGCGGCGCAGCTGACCGGGCGGCACGGGCGGCCCGACGAGATCGCTGCCGCCATCGCCTTCCTGCTTTCGCCCGATGCGGCCTGGGTCAACGGCGCGAACCTCAAGGTCGACGGGGGCTATCACGCCCTGCGCGCGACCGCCTCCCCCGCGGCGGGAAAGGCGGCCTGACATGCGCCTCCTCCTCGTCCGGCACGGCAAGCCCGAAACGCCCGGCGGCTCGCGCGCGGGCAATCCCCCGCTTTCGGCCGAAGGTCACGCCCAGGCGCGCGGGCTGCGGGACTTCCTGAAGCACGAGGGGATCGAGGGGATCGTCCATTCGGGCATGACCCGCGCCGCCGACACCGCCCGGCCGACGGTGGAGGCGCTCGGGCTCGAACCGGTGGTGATCGAGGCTCTGGGCGAGGTCGACCGCTATGGGGGCGACTATGCCAACCCGGAAATGGTCAGGGCCAGGGGTCAGGCCGAATGGACCCGCTTCCTCGGCGATCCGCTGGGCTATTTCGGAATCGACCAGGACCGCTTCGTGGCCGAGACGCTGGACGGCTTCGGCGCCCTGTTCGAGGCCTATCATCGCCGCACGATCGCGATCTTCACCCATGGTTTCCCGATCAACATCCTGCTTGCCCACGCGCTGGGCCTGCCGGGAATCGCCCATTTCGTGCCCGGCTACGGCTCGATCAGCCGGGTCAGCGGGCGCGCGCTCGACCGGCTGACGGTGGTCAGCATCAACGAGACCGCGCATCTCGCCCCCGCCTTTGCCCGGGAACGCGCGCGGTGAGCCACCCCTGCTCCATCGCGCGGGAGCAACCCGAGCGGGTCGCCTTCGTGCTGGGCGAGGAGGCGTTGACCTATGGCGAACTCGCGGCGCGGGCGGAGCGGCTCGCCGGGCGGCTTGCGGCGCTGGGCTGCGCGCGGGGGGACACGGTGGCGCTGATCCTCGGCAACGGCGCGGAATTCTTCGTGGCGGCCTGGCCGGCGCAGACGTCGGGCCTCTATTTCGTGCCGATGTCCGAGCGGCTCGCCCCGCCGGAACGCGACCACATCCTCGCCGACAGCGGGGCGAAGGTGGTGCTGGCGCGGGACGCGGGGCTGGCCAACGTCCTCACGCCGGGCGAATGGGAAGAGGGGCCGGTCGCCGGGTTCGAGGTGTTCTTCGAGGGGCCCCGCGCCCACGCCTATCACGGCGATCCCGCCAAGGCGCGCGCAGCCACCAGCCGGCAGGGTTACGCGACGATGGGCGACATCGGCCATGTCGATGCGGACGGGTTCCTCCATCTCACCGACCGCGCGGCCTTCACCATCATCTTGGGCGGGGCGAACATCTACCCGGCCGAGGTCGAGGCCGCGCTCATGGCCGATCCGCAGATCGTCGATTGCGCCGTGTTCGGCGTGCCCGATGCCGACATGGGCGAGGTGGTCCAGGCGATCGTCGAAGCGGCAGGCGGCCCGCCCGCCGACCCGGCCGCGCGCGCGGCCGCGATCGGCGAACGGCTCGCGGGCCTCATCGCCCCGAACAAGATCCCGCGCCAGATCGCCTTCGTCGGGCGCGTCCCGCGGCTCGAGACGGGCAAGGTCCGCAAGCAGGAATTGAGGGACTTCCATGCCGACCCGGCAAGGCGCGGGCACCCGGCACGGACGAAACCGGCCAATCCGGGCCGAAACAGGGGAGAGTAACCGTGAAGCATCGTTTCAATCCGGCCCGACTGGCGCTGTATTCGGGCGTATCGCTTGCCACCATGCTGGCGGGGGCGCTCCCGGCATGGGCGCAGACGGCCGAGAGCCCCGACCGCGAAACCGGCGACGAGGTCGCCCGGGCAGGCGGCATCGACACCATCGTCGTCACCGCGACGAAACGCAGCGAGAATCTCCAGAAGGTCCCGATCGCGATCTCCGCCATCGCGGGCGACCAGCTCGCCGACCGGGGGATCACCGATACGAGCGACCTCATGGGGGCGCTGCCCAACCTGCAGGTCACCAGCGCCTATTCGGAAACCCAGCCCAACTTCTCGCTGCGCGGGATCGGGGTGGCGAACGAATTTTCCGCCGCCACCGCATCGCCGGTGGGCGTCTATGTCGACGAGGTCTACCAGTCCTTCCGCGCCAGCCACGGCCAGCAGCTCTACGATCTCGAACGGGTCGAGGTGCTGCGCGGGCCGCAGGGCACGCTGTTCGGGCGCAACACGACCGGCGGGGCGATCAACTTCATCACCCGCAGGCCCACGCTCGACGGGACATCGGGCTACCTCACGATGAGCTACGGCAATTTCAACCGGGTCTTCGCCGAAGGTGCGCTCGACCTCACGCTGATCGACGACCTGCTCGGCGTGCGCATCGCGGGGACCTATCTCGACGCCGACGGCTACACCTTCAACCCGACGCTGAATCAGGATTTCGCCGAGGCCAACAACGTCTCCGGGCGCGTCACCTTCCTGCTCGAGCCGAGCCCCGACCTGTCGATCACGCTCAAGCTCTACGGCGCGCGCTCCAACCCGCGGCAGGATCTGCCCTACGGCATCGGCTATCTCGAGAACCGGACCGATGCGGCGGGCTATTCGCGCTTCCTCCCGCGGCCCGAACTGGGCGGCCGCCTGCTCGAACAGGACGAGGTCCAGGCCGACACCGCCGGGCGCTATTTCACCGACAGCTATGGCGCGGCGCTGACGGTCGAGGGGCGGCTCAGCGACGACCTCACCCTGACCTCGATCATGGGCTATGACGAGGCGACTTTCCGCCTATCTCCCTTCGACTGCGACGGATCGCCCAACAATGTCTGCGCCATCCGCTACAATTCGCAGAGCCAGAACCTCAATTTCGACACCCGGCTGAGCTTCGACGACGGCGGGCCGTTCCGCGGCATTGTCGGCGCCTATTTCGGGGTGGATTCGATCGACACGCGGGACGAGCCCGACTTCTTCGGCTTCCTGCGCCCGCTGCTGCAGGGGGCGGGGGTTCCCGACAGCTTCAACAACATCCCGATCGCGGTCGGCAATTCGCTGGGCACGCTGCCGGCCTTCGCGCTCGATCCGACGCTGGGCATCAACGATCCGGGCTTCTGCGCGCCGGTGGTGGTCAATCCCGCCGGCTTCTTCGACGCGCGTTCGCTGATCGCCTTCAACGCGGATGTCGCCGCGACCAACAGCGCGGGCGGCACGGCGGTGCAGGCCGCCTGCGCCGCGGCGGGCGCGCCGCCCTTCGGCCCGATCCTCGCCGAACAGCAGTTCACGATCGAACGGCCGAGCTTCGCGGTCTATGGCGAGGGCGTGCTCGACCTCACCGACAGCCTCTCCCTGACGGTGGGCCTGCGCTACACGTGGGACACGGTGCGCTACAAGAACGGGTCGTCCGTGCTGTTCGACCTCGGCGGGCAGAACATCTTCGCCAGCACCGTGCCCTATGAATTCCCCTTCGACGGGACCCGCGACCGGGTCCGGCGGGAGGAGGACACGGGCGAGCTCACGGGCCGGATCATCCTCGACTGGGAGGCGAGCGAGGACCTGCTGCTCTATGCAAGCTATTCGCGCGGTTACCGCGCGGGGACCTTCAACGCGCTCGCCTACCAGGACATCAGCCAGGTCTATTTCGTCGATCCCGAACAGGTGAACGCCTACGAGGTCGGCCTCAAGAGCCAGTTCGCCGACAATACGGTGCAATTGAACCTCGCCGGCTTCTACTACGATTACAGCGGGCAGCAGATCGCGCAGATCATCGGCGCGACGAGCTTCCTGCGGTCCGCCGACGGGCGGCTGTTCGGGGCCGAGGCCGAGCTGACCTGGCAGCCGGCCGACTTCATCCGGATCGACGCGGCGCTCGGCTATCTCAATTCCGAATACCGCGGCAACGAGATCGATCCCGGCGATCCGAGCGCGCTGACGCTCAACATCAACGGCAATGATTTCCCCAACGCGCCCGAACTCACCTTCAACGCCGGGGTCGAGCTCGTGCCCTATGACGACGGGCGCAACAAGCTCACCCTGCGCGGGAACGCGAGCTACATGGGCGAATATTTCTTCGATCCTTTCGGCGATTACGGGCAGGACCCCTGCGACCGGCCGGCCCCGGGATCGAGCGTGCTGCTCGCCACGCCCGAACTCGCCTGCGGCAACCCCGCCTACTGGCTGTTCGACGCGCGGGTGACCTACCAGCGCGACGATTTCTCGCTCTCCTTGTGGGGCAGGAACCTGGGCGACGAATTCTATTACGTCTACGGGCTCAACCTCAACGCCTTCTACCAGGACTACCTGACCCGCGGCGCGCCGCGGACCTACGGGGTGGAGGCGTCGATCCGGTTCTGAGGGCCCGCTCCCGCGCCGGTCATCGAAGCCGCTGCGGCGGCGGGCTCGGCGCGGGGCTGGGGCAGCGGCGGGCCGGGCCGGTGCAGCACCAGCGCCGACAGGGCGAGCCACGCGGTGAACATGACGAGATAGGGCCAGCGGCGCGGCCACAGCCGGGCCACCAGCAGGGTGCTCGCCGCCGTCCCGGCAAGCGCGAGCAGCGGCGCTCCCGCCGCGCGCGCCCCGCCGCCGGTCACGGCCGCCTGGATCGCGCTGCTTGCCCATTGCGCCGGCAGCAGGGCGAGCAGCCAGTCCGGCAGGGCGTCCGGTTCGGCCCAGGCGGCGAGCACGATCGAAACCTCGCCCGCGATGACGAAGAGCGCGATCCACCAGCCCCGCTGCGCGGCGGAGCGGGCGAAGAGCGCACCGCGAGCGGCGAAGCTGAGGCTTGCGGCGGCGAGCGCGATTCCGGCCGAAAGCGGGTGCGCGAGCGGCGCCATGCCGAAAAGGTGCGCGAGGAGGACGAGGCCCGCGCCCGCCGCCAGCGCAAGAAGCACGCCGACCCCGAACCGGCCGTCGGCGGCGGCGCCGATCATCCCGGCCCCCATCAGGCCCACCGCGATGACCGGCCCGGCGAGGAACGCGAGCGGCAGGGCAGCGGGCGCCTGCGCGAACAGCACGATGGCAAGGGCGGGCACCGCGCCCCCCACCAGCGCCGCCGCCGGCCAGGCGAGCGCCGGGCGCGCTGGAACCGGGCGCGCGGCAGGCTCATCGGGCAGAACGGGCGTCATGGCGCGTCACTGGGCGAAGCCGCGCGCCTTGTCGAGCCGCCGATCGTCCGCCGCGCGGTGCCGGCGGTGCGCGACCCGATCTTTCGCGGGACAGGAAGGCTTCGCTTGTGCGCGGCTGAAGCCCGGGCTCGCGGCCATTCCCAACGTGCTCGCCGATCCGGCGCCCGATGTCGAGATCCTCGATTTCAACGAGCGCGGCACGGTGCTGGCGGTGCGGCCCTATTGCCATACCGATCATTACTGGCAGGTCTTTTTCGACACCAACAAGCTGATCGCGTTCACTTTCGGGGAAGCGGGCTATTCGCCGCCGTTCACGATCGAGCAGAAGAAACCGGACGAGGCCGGGCCGGGCGCGATCGCGGGGGACATGCTGACCGTGCGGATCGAGCCGTAAGCCTGCCCGGGCGCGGGCCGGGGATCCGAGCGACCGGAGTCGGCACGCCGGCAAGGGGCAGGCCGAACACGATGACGACGAGTGGAGGCGTGCACATGGGTTCGTGATCTGTCCGGCGTTTCGGGCGGAGATGATCGGCGCCTCGCGCCGCGGGCGTATCGTGGTTGAGAAGGCGAGTTCGGCCGTCTAGCCTCTCTTATTCACGGCGATGCGGTTGGGCGCCTCTCGGTGCGAGCTTGACGCCACTGCTGCGTGCGGCGGCGTAGAGCGGGCGTGCGGCACCGCTGGCGTCTGTTTCACCGCGCTGTGATCGATGGGCTTTTCTGGTTGAAGGACTTGGCTCGGGGTTTCTGCGGCACTGCCGCGCCCGCTACGTCGGCGCAGGCTTGAGCGCGAGAACGATGGCACGCATCAGATCGGCATCGGGGCACGCAGAGGCGAACGCTACGCGGATTCGGGTGGCGCTTTCCATGACGCGGGCAGCAACCTTGAGCAGCCGCAGGCGCAGGGTCGTAAACTCGGCTTTTGCCAGAGCGGTGGTCTTTGGGATCGCCTGCTGAACGCGCCACAGCAGCCAGTAGGCAGCGGTGTGCAGGATCAGGCGCATCTGGTTGGCGTTCGCCGACCGGCACGAGGTGCGGTCACTGGCCAGCTGGGTCTTGTGCAGCTTGATCAAGTTCTCGGCCTGCCCGCGCGCACAGTAGAGCGTGTCATAGATGTATTCAGCCGAGCCTTGGGTTAGCGATGTGACGACATAGCGGATATCCATGCCCAGCGTGCTGGCCTCGATCCTGGCGACGACGCGGCGCTGGCGGTTCCAGCTCTTCGCGCCGTAGCGGGTCTCGGCATAGCTGCGCAGGACCGGGAGTTGGCACTCGGCGCGGCGGACCGCGCAGGCATCGGCGGCAGTGACGATAACCGGATCAGCGCGCAGCGCGGCGTTGGTCGGCAGACCGAACACGTAATCGACATGGGCCGCCTCGCAGAAGGCCATGACCTCGGGCCGTCCATAATGCCCGTCACCGCGGATGGTGATGTGGGTATCAGGCCAGTGGCGGCGAAGATGGCGCACCAGACGCCGGATATGCCCTGCCGCCTCCTTGCCAGAAGGCGTCTTGCCCGTGCGCAGCAGCATCGCCACCGGCCGGCCCGTTGCCGTGTCGTAGACATGGATCGGCAGGAAGCAGCGCTCCCCATGATGTCCGTTCCAGAAGGAGAGTTGCTGATAGCCGTGCACGACGTCGCAGGTGTCATCGATATCCAGCGTCACCGCCGCCGGCGGAGTGGGGTAGCTGGCGCAGTAGATGTCGATCATGATCCCCAGCATCTTTGCCAGCTCGCGCGTGCTCGGCGCATTCTCCCAGCGGCTCATCGTCGGTTGGCTGGCCAACCCCGCACCCGATCCCGGCAGCTTGCCCAGCGCAAGGCGGAAGCCCGGATCATCGCGCAGAGCGTCGAGATCATCGGCATCCTCATAGCCGCAGGCGATCGCGAACATCCGCGCGCGCAGGATATCTTCAAGCCGATGAACCACCCGAGCAGGATCGCGCGGATCGGCAATACACGCCGCAAGCCGCTGGCAGAGCCCCATCATGCGCTCGGCCTGAGCCAGCACCAGGACCCCGCCATCCGAGGTCAGCCTGCTGCCGCCGTCAAACGCAGCTGTGACCTTCTTGCCGCGCACTGCTGGAAACGAAAATACGGACGCGCTATCATCGCATCCGGCGGGTGTGGTCTGTGGCATATTTTGCCCCGTTGCAGGTCTGGCTTAAGCAACCACATTCCTACAACAATGCAAATGCTTACGCCACTCCCGCCAACCCGTCAGACCACTGCCGGTGAATAATCCGGGCTAGACACCGTCCTCGCGGACGGGCGGTGCACCGGACAGGGAGAAGCGCGATCTCTGTCGTCGAGCGAGGGTTTCTTCTGGGTCTGGTCTGGCTTGTGCTTGCGGGAACCGGCGGCGAGGCGCTGCTGGTTGGAGCAGCAATGGTCCCGCTCGCCCTGGTGCTGAGCCTGCGGCTGCTGCCGCCCGGAACGCCGCTGCGGATCGTCCGGGTGCTGCGCCAATTGCCGCATTTCGTCCATCAATCCCTCGTCGGCGGGATCGACGTCGCATGGCGCGCCCTTGCTCCCGCGATGCCGATCGATCCCGGCTGGATCGCGATCCGCGTCGATCTTCCCGATGGCGGGCGCGTCGCGCTGGGAGGCGAATTGTCGCTGATGCCCGGCACGCTGGCGGCGGGAACCAGCGGCGACATGCTGCTGGTCCACGTGCTCGACCGCAATAGCGATGCCGAAGCCGCGATCCGCGAGGAGGAACGCCGGCTGCGCCTCGCGATCGGCGCATCCGGCGGCAAAAACCCCGGGGCATGACCGCCTGGCTGCTCCTGCTCGCCGCGCTGCTGCTGCTCAGCCTTGGCGGCGCATTGTGGCGCATCTGGCGCGGGCCGGACCCGGCCGACCGGATGATGGCCGCGCAGCTGGCGGGGACGGGCGGGGTCGGGACGGTGTTGCTGCTCGCGGCAGCGAGCGACTGGCGGATGCTGGATGCCGGGCTGGTGCTGGCGCTGCTCGCCGCCTTTGCCGCGATCGGTTTCGTCAAGGCGCAAAGCGCGGATGGCACCGGCGATCCGGAGGAAGACGAGGTGCCGTTGCCGGACGATGGCGGAGCGGGCAGCGCAACCCCGGGCGGAGCGGGATCCGATGCTCGCTGACGCAATGACGGTGGGGTTCACCGCAACCGGGTTGCTGTTCTTCCTCGCCGGGACGGCCGGCATCATCCGTTTCCCCGATACGCTCAGCCGGTTGCATGCGCTGACCAAGGCCGACAATGTCGGGCTCGGCCTGCTGATCGCCGGGCTGGCGTTCCAGGCACCCGACTGGCAATCGCTCGGCAAGCTCGCGCTGATCTGGGTGATGGCGCTGATCGCGGCCGGGACCACCGCGCAGCTGGTCGCGCGCTCGGCAGCGGTGCGGCAGTCCCGCCGGACGCCGCCGGAAGCCGCGCCGCAGGGCGGGCGGGAGGCGCCATGACCGGCTACGCCGCGACCGGCTTCGACCTGGTGCTCGCCGCGCTGATCCTCGCCACGGCTGGGTTGGCGATTAGCGTGCGCGACCTGTTCGCGGCGGTGGTGTTCTTCATCGTCTACGGCATCTTCGTCGCGCTGGCCTGGCTGCGGCTGGGCGCGATCGACGTGGCCCTGACCGAAGCGGCGCTGGGCGCGGGGCTGACGGGGGTGCTGCTGATCGGCGCGGTCGCGCGGCTGGCGCGCAACCTTGTCGAACGGCGCCCGGAGGGCAGCGGCGAAGGCGGCCTCCTTGCCGCCCCGCCGGTGTCGCGCGCTGCCTCGCCGGCCGCGCGGATCCCGGCGATGCTCGGCTCGGCCGGGATCAGTGCGGTGCTGGGCTGGGCCTTTCTCGCGCAGCCGGCGGACGAGGGGCTGCGCGGCCCGGTGGCCGCCAATCTCGCCTCATCGGGGGTGACCAATCCCGTCACCGCCGTCCTGCTCAATTTTCGCGGCTGGGACACCCTGCTCGAAAGCGTGGTGCTGCTGGCGGCGCTGACAGGGGTCTGGGCCCTCGCGCGCGACGAGGACTGGGGCCTGCGGCCCGGCCTGCGCCAGCACGCGCGCGCCGCGGGCGTTCTGGCGACGTTCGGCCGCTTGCTGCCGCCCTTCGGCCTGCTGCTCGGAGTCTATCTCGTCTGGGTCGGGGCGTCGCGGCCCGGCGGGGCGTTCCAGGGGGGGACGGTGCTGGCTGCGGTCTGGCTGCTGGTGATGATGGCAGGGCTGATGGCCCCGCCGCGGGTCACGTCGCCGCGGATCCGCGCGGTCCTGATCGCGGGACCGCTGCTGTTCCTGGCGATCGGGCTGGCCGGAGCGCTTGCGGGAACGTTTCTCGCCCTGCCGCCTGCCGTTGCCAAGTGGGTGATCCTGCTGATCGAGAGCGGGCTGACGTTGTCGATCGCCGCGACGCTGGCGCTGCTGGTGCTGGGTCCGCCGCAATCGCCCGCGACGCCTGCGGGCCATACGCGGGACAGGCCGTGATCGCCTCGGCAACGATCTTCGGCCTTTGCGGCGCGGCGCTGATCGGGCTGGGGCTCTACAGCTACGTGACCAATCGGCACCTGCTGCGCCGCCTGCTGGCTTTCAATGTGATCGGATCGGGCATCTTCCTGCTGCTCGGTGCGAGCGGCGCGAGGCTGCCGCTGGTGGCCGCCGATCCGGTGCCGCAGGCGCTGATCATCACCGGCATCGTGGTGGCATTGGCCGCCACCGCCCTGGGTGTCGGACTGGTGCTCGCCTACGCCCGTGTCACGGGCCGCACGAGCCTGCCCGAGGACAGCGCCGGGGACAGCGCCGGGGACACGCCGCAGGAGCCGCCGCGATGAACGCCTCGCTCGCGGTGGTCGCGCTGGTCGCTGCGCCCTTGCTCGCGGCGCTGCTCGCGGTCGTGCTGCCGCGCCGGGGGGCGCTGCTGGCGCTGCTCGCGCTGGGCGGGATCGCGGCAGCGCTGACGGTGCTGGTCCCGGTCGCGCTGCGGTCTGGCGTCGTCGTGCTTGCCGTCGGAGGCTGGCCGGCGCCGCTCGGCATCATGCTGCGCGCGGACGGGCTGGCGCTGGCCTTCCTGACGATGACGGCACTGGTCATGTCGGCGGTGCTGGTCTGCGCGCGCCCGCAATTCGCCGGGATCGGCCACGCCGGCGAGACGCGCAGCCAATGGGCGTTCTGGCCACTGGCGACGATGCTGTGGAGCGCGCTCAACGTCGGGTTCCTGTCGCGCGACCTGTTCAATCTCTACGTCGCTCTCGAACTGATGACCGTCGCGGCCGTGGCTCTCGTGGCGATCGAGGGCAGGGCGGGCGCGCTTGCGGCGGCCCTGCGTTACATGATGTTCGCGCTGTGGGGATCGCTCGCCTATCTCCTCGGCGCTGCGCTGATCTATTCGGGATACGGCACGCTCGATCTCGCATTGCTGGCGGCGCAGGGGATCGGGCGGCAGGCGATGCCGGGCGACGGCGCGATCGCGATCCCGCTCGCCGCCGGGTTGATGACCGCCGGGCTGGCGATCAAGACCGCGCTGTTCCCGTTCCACGCCTGGCTCCCGCCCGCGCATTCGGGAGCGCCCGCCCCGGCATCGGCGATGCTGTCGGCCCTCGTGCCCAAGGCATCCTTCGTGATCCTGGTCCGCCTGTGGTTCGAGGCACTGCCCGATCTGGCCTCGCCCGCGCTGCTGGTGACGCTCGGCGCGATGGGCGCGGGGGCGGTCTTCCATGGTTCGCTGCTGGCGCTGCGCCAGACCCGGCTCAAGCTGATCATCGCCTATTCGACCGTGGCCCAGATCGGCTACCTGTTCCTGGTGTTCCCGCTGGCCGGCGGCGATTCCTACGCGCAGCCGTGGTCGGCCAGCGCCTGGCCCGGGGCGATGTTCCAGGCGCTCAGCCATGGCCTTGCCAAGGCGGCGATGTTCCTGTGCGCGGGGGCGTGGATCGTCGCGGTCGGGCATGACCGGCTGGACGGGATGCGCGGCCTCGCGCGCGCCTGCCCGATGACCGCCTTCGCCTTCGGGCTGGCGGCCGTGACCCTGGTCGGCCTGCCGCCATCGGGCGGGTTCACCGCCAAGTACCTGATGCTGACCGCGGCCTTCGCCTCGGGTCAGGTGGTCTGGGGCGTGGTGCTGGTAATCGGCGGGGTGCTGGCGGCGGCCTATCTCTATCGCCCGCTGGGGATGATCTTCGCGCGCGACGACGGCGCCGCGTTCAACCCCGTGCCGCCCGCGTTGCAGGTCGCGCCGCTGCTGCTGGCGCTGTCGGCCATCCTGCTGGGCGTGGCCTCGCAACCGCCTTTCGGCCTGCTCCAGATCGGGCGACCGGCGAACGCTGCGGAAGGGCTGGAATGACCGCCGCGCTCCCCGTCATGATCCTGCTCAGCTCGCTGCTGGTCGCGCCGATCACGTTCTTCCTGCCGGAGCGATGCCATCGCTGGCGCAACGGCCTGAACCTCGGCGGCGCGGTGGTCAAACTGGCGCTGATCGCGTTCATGATCGCCGAGGTCGCCCAGGGCACGATCTACGAAGCGCGGCTGCAATTCGCACCGGGGCTATACCTCCTGCTGCGGGTCGATGCGCTGTCGCTGCTGTTCGTCACGCTGTCGGCGTTCCTGTGGCTGCTGACCACGATCTACGCGATCGCCTATCTGCACGGCAAACCCGAACAATCGCGCTTTTTCGGGTTCTTCAGCCTGTGCGTGGCGGCGACTACCGGGATTGCCTTGTCGGGCACGCTGATCTCGTTCTTCATCTTCTTCGAGATGCTGACGCTGTCGACCTGGCCGCTGGTGGTGCACAGGCAGGACGCAAGGTCGATCGCCGCGGGGCGCATCTATCTGACCTATGCCTTGCCCGCCAGCGCGCTGCTGCTGGTGGCGATCGTGTGGCTGGAAAGCGCGGTCGGCCCGGTCGAATTCGCCGTTCCGGCCGATCTGCTGCTGATCGACGACACCAGCCTGCAGATCATCTTTGCCCTGTTCATCGCCGGGCTGGGGGCCAAGGCGGCGCTGGTGCCGCTGCACGGCTGGCTGCCCGCCGCGATGGCCGCACCTGCGCCGGTCAGCGCGCTGCTGCACGCGGTCGCGGTGGTCAAGGCGGGGGCGTTCGGCGTGATGCGGATCGTGCTCGACGTGTTCGGGCTCGACCTGATGGATCGGCTCGACCTGGCGCAGCCGCTTGCGCTGCTCGCCTCGCTCACCATCCTGTGGGGTTCGGCGCGCGCGCTCAACCAGACCGAGGTGAAGAAGCGGCTGGCCTTCTCGACCGTCAGCCAGGTGTCCTACATCGTGCTCGGGATGGCATTGGCGAGCCCCTATGCGCTGATCGGCGGGCTGGTGCATCTCGTCCATCAGGGCCTGATGAAAATCACCCTGTTCTTCTGTGCCGGGATCTATGACGAGCGTGCCGGGATCAGGCGCATCGACCAGCTCGACGGGATCGGCGAACGGATGCCGTGGACGTCGGTGTGCTTTTCGCTCGGCGCGATCGGAATGATCGGGTTGCCGCCGACGGCCGGCTTCGTCACGAAGATCCATCTCGGCATCGGCGCGGTCGAAGCCGACGCGCCCGGGGTGTTGGCGGTGCTGGCGCTTTCGACCCTGCTCAATGCCGCCTATTTCCTGCCGCTGGTCTACCGGATCTGGTTCCTCGACCCGGGCGAGGCAGCAGCGACGGGCGATCCGCCGACCGAGCGCCCCCTTGCCCTGATCGCGCCGGCGGTGGTTACCGGATCCGCCTCGCTCGCGGTCGGCCTGCTGGCGGCGACGCCGTTCAGCCCGCTGGGGTGGGCCACCCTGATCGCGCAGCTGGATTACCTGCCGTGATCGGGCCGACGGGGCCGCTGCTGCCCCTGGCGGCGCTGGTCTGGCCGCTGCTGCTGGGCGTGCTGGCTGCGCTGCCCGCGATCCGCCCCCATGCCCTGCGGCTGCTCCCGCTCGCGCCTGTTCCGGCGCTCTGGCTGGCGGTGTCCGGGGTGGAGGGCGCCACCCGGGCGCCCGGCCTGCTGCTGGGCGTCACGCTGGCCGCCGATCGCCCTGCCGCGCTGCTGCTGGGGCTCACGGCGGCGTTGTGGTTCGCCGCCGCCATTCACGCCCAGGGCTCGATGGCCGCGACCCGCAGGCCGGCGGTGTTCAGCGGGTTCTGGTGCCTGACGCTGGCGGGCAATCTCGGCGTCTTCCTGGCGCAGGATGTGGTGACCTTCTACGTCGCCTTCGCCGCGGTTTCCCTGTCGTCCTATTTCCTCGTCGTGCACGAAGGGACCGCGCCGGCCTTGCGCGCGGGGCGGGTCTACATCGTGCTGGCGATCGTTGGGGAGGTCTGCCTGCTGGTCGGCTTCGTGATCGGCGCAGGGGCGGCCGACGGGTTGATGATCGGGGACATCCGGGCCGCGCTGCCCGCCGCGCCGCCGCCGGGCGGAGCGGCGATCTGGCTGCTGGTTGCGGGTTTCGGGATCAAGGCGGGGCTGATGCCGCTCCATGTCTGGCTGCCGCTGGCGCACCCTGCCGCGCCCACGCCGGCCTCGGCGGTGCTGTCGGGCGCGATCGTCAAGGCGGGCATCGTCGGCCTGATGCTGTTCCTGCCGGTCGCCAGCGATGCTGCGGCCGTCCTGGTCCCGCTGGGCTTCGCCGCCGCTTTCCTCGCCGCGCTGACCGGGCTGCGGGTGCGCGCGCCCAAGGCGATCCTCGCCTATTCCACGATCAGCCAGATGGGGATCGTGATCGCGCTGGTCGCGGCTGCGACGCGGGCGCCCGGCGCCGACATGACGCAGGCCGCGTTCTATGCCTTTCACCACGGGCTGGCCAAGGGCGCGCTGTTTCTCGGCGTCGCGGTGGTCGCGGTCGCCAAGGGGGCGTGGCGCACCGGCGCGCTGGCGGCGATGGGCCTCGCCGCGCTTTCCGTCGCCGGAGCGCCGCTGACCGGCGGGGGGCTGGCCAAGACCATGGCCAAGACCGGATTGGGGCATTGGGAGGAGCTGGCGCTCACGCTTTCGGCCGTGACGACGACCCTGGTGCTCGGCTGGTTCATGGTCCGGCTCGCTGCGATTCCGGCGAAGGAGCCCGCCAGGGTCGTTTGCGGCAGGTCGGCCCCTCCGATGTCGATGGCGCTCCCCGCTGGCGCGCTCGTGCTGGCTGCCCTGGCGCTGCCCTGGTGGCTGTGGAACGGGTGGAGCGGGCTTCCTCCCGACTACCCGCTGCGCCCCGGCACTCTCTGGTCGGCGCTGTGGCCGGCGGCGATCGGGCTGGCTGTGATCGCGGCGATGGCGGCCGCGCGCTGGCCCGCGGGAACGCAGGACGAAGCCGACCCGCTGCGCGCCGCGCGCTGGTCAGGCAGGGTCCTTGCGCCGCTCCGGGCTGTTCCCGCGCGCCTGGCATCGGTTCGCGGCAGTCTAGCCGAACGGGCCGAGGCGTCCCTGCGACATGGCGGCACGCTGCTGGCTCGAGCCGACGAGAGAGCGGAACAGGCGCTGTCCCGCTGGAGCATCAGCGGGGTCGTGGTCATGGTCTTCATCCTCGCGGTGAGCGCCGGCATGGGACTTGCCGTCCGGAACTGAGGCCGGTCCGTCACGGCGCGCAATGGCCGGGCGGCCGGCCTGGTTTCGTGCAGCCGGTGGCCTGCGCCGATCTTCCGTGTCGAACCGCGCGACACGAGGGCCGCCACGGCCGGCGATCGCGCCAGGGACCGGATCGTCACGCCGGCGTGGTGAGGTTCTCCACGGGGCGGGCCACCTATTCGGCCGCTTCGCGCAAGGGGGCGAGCAGCCCGCCGAGGAGGTCCGCAAGGTCGACCTCGGGCGCGCCGGCAGGGTCGTATCCCGCGCGCATCGGGCTGACCGCGACATGGCGGCGATAGACCACGCTTTCATCGCCAAGCTGATCGGCGGCCGGCTGTTCGGTGTTCATGTCGAAACTGACGCCCGGAAGCGGGGGGATCTCCATGCCCCGGGCCGCGGCCATCGCGCGCATGGTCGCAGAGGCGGTCTCGGCGAGGTTGGCGGCGAAGCCGACCCGGTAGGCATTGTAGGTCCCGATCCGGGTCTCGCGCCATTCGGCCCCTTCGAGCCGGTCGGGGAAATTGACGTTGAGCGCGAGCCCCCGGGGCAGAAGCGGGCCGTCGCCCGCTGCCGCGTCGAGCGCTTCGACGAGGTCGAGGACGCGCCCGGCGACCTCGTCCGAAAGCGGGTTGTCCAGCGTCTCGCTTTCCGTGTTCGCCCCGGCGCTCAGCGCGATCGCGGGCAGGCCATGCAGCGCGGCGAACTGGGCGACGCTGACCGTGCCCGACGACAGCACGATCGCGCCCACGTTCTGCCCTTCGTTGGGGCCGGACAGGACGAGATCGGGCGCGCCGCCCCAGCGTTCCCGCGCGACCACGTCGAGCCCGTGCATCAGCGCCATCAGCGGGGTGCCGTCGACATAGTGGAAATCGCCTGCGGGCAGGTCTTCGCGGGTCATCGCACCCGCCCCGGGATCGCCCGGCTGTGCCGCGTCGTTAAGGCACGGCTCGCTCAAGGGCACGAGCGGGCGGGCGATGTCGAGCGCCGCGCCCATCCCGCTCTGGTTGGTGCAGGGGACCGCGACGATCACGTCGTGCCCTGCCTCGCTCAACGCCTCGTAAAGCGCGACGAGATTGCTGGTGAGCCCGTCGTCATTGCCAAGCACGATGTTGCGCGCGAGCAGGCTCTCGGGAACGAGCGCCAGCGCGGCGCCGGCGGCGATTGCGAGGATGCGGTTCATGGGCCGGGGTCCCTTCCTTGCGGGTCAGAAGTTGAAGCGGATGCCGAACAGGTAACGCTCGCCGATCCGTTCGACTTCGGACGGCGTAGCGGGCGTACCCTGGAAGGCGACATAGGTCTCGTCCGTCAGGTTGGCGAGATCGGCGAACAGGGTGAAGTTGGCGTTCAGCGCATAGCGCAAGGTGATGTCGAGGTTCTCGAACCCGTCGCGGAACTCGCCCGCGCCGAAGCCGCCGAGGGTATCGAGGAAGTCCGAACGCCGCTGGTAGGCGACGCGCGCCGACAGGCCGGCATATTCGTAGAACAGCGAGGCGTTGAAGACCGTGTCCGACAGGCCCTGGAACTGGAAGGTCGCAAGCTGGCCGGTCGCCGCATCCACCGCCTCGAAATCCCCGCCGAGCAGCGTGAGGTTGCCCTGTACCCCGAAGCCCGAAAGCGCGCCCGGCAGGAAGTCGAACTGCGTCTGGATGTTGAATTCCACCCCGTAGAGGCTGCCGCTCTCCCCGTTGAAGGACGAGCCGAGCAGGTAGCCCGAACGGTCGATCCCGCCGCTGTCGTAGAGGTCGGACCCGACCACCTGCTGACTCTGGTAGAGCACGTCCTCGACCCAGCGGTTGAACACGCCGACCGACGCGATGCCGTTGGTCGAGAAATAGTACTCCGCGCTCGCATCGAGGCCCCAGGTGTATTCGGGGGTGAGGAAGGGGTTGCCCCCGGCGATGGTGGCGCCTGTGTCGCTGATCGAGGCTCCGACGCGGATCGCGGCATAGGCCGGACGCGACACGCCGCGCTGCCCGCCGAGGCGCAGGACGAGGTTGTCGCTCGCCTCGTAGCGCAGGTTGACGCTGGGGAAGATGTCGAGGAAATCCTGCGCGGTTTCGAGCGGGACGGCCCCGCCGCCCGCCAGCACCGTCCCGGCATTGTCGATCTCGTACTGCTCCAGCCGGACCCCGGCGTTCACCAGCAGCGGCCCGTCCTCGTACCGGCCCATGACGTAGCCCGCGTAGATCCGCTCTTCCTGGGCGTAGAGCGAGCTCGGCAGGACGAAATCGGCCGGATCGATCCCCGCCGCGGCGAGCCCGGCCTGGAGGTCGGCGTTGAGCGCGACATTGTCGACGTAATCGATCCCCACTCCGACCGGGAACTGCGTCTCCCACGGACGGGTCGTCGCATAGGCATTGGGGTCGAAGCCGATCGTGGCGAGCGGCACGATCCCTCCGATGCCGATATTGTTGCCCTCGATCTCGCGCGCGGTCGCGTAAAGGCCGGCGCTGAAGGTGAAGCGGTCCCATTCCTTCGCCAGGTCGAGCCGCCCGGAATAGGCATCCGACACCACGCCCTGCACGATCGGGATCAGGATCGTGCGCAACGCGTCCTGTTCGTCGATCGGGATCGCGTCGAGCCTTTCGCCCCGCGCGAAGCCGGTCTGCGCCGGGACCGTGCGGAACAGGTCGACCACCGGAAACCGCGGATCGGCGCTGCGGTCGTAATCGACGCTGATGCCCCCGATCGAGGATTGCACCAGCGGCAGGTCGGTCGTGTTCTCGGTCCGCGTGTAGCCGAACTGGCCCGAAACGGTGAGGCCGTCGGGGTTGGCGTAGTCGAACCCGGTGGCGAGGATGATGTTCTCGTTGGCGTAGCGCCCGTCGTTGAAATTGGTCGTGATCGAGACATTGTCGAGCGACCCCGTCAGCGCCCCGCGCGTGCCGACTGCGCCAGCATCGGCGAGCTCGATCTCGTAGGCATTGCGAAGCTCGCGGTCGGTGAACTCGGTGTAGAAACCGCGCGCGAACAGCCTGAGATCCTCGCTTGCGCGGACTTCGAAGGCGCCGAACAGGCCGTTGTTCTCGCGCTGGAGCTCGTAGTTGCGGATGTCGATGTCGATCGGGGCGCCGGCCGCGTCGTAGTCCGCCTCGCGGTTGTCGGTTACCTGGTCGCGGCGGTAATGCGACCCGCCGAGCGCGATGCCGATAGTGTCGTCCGTCCACGAGACGCGCAAGGAGGCCTGCCGCTGCTCGCCGTCGCCCAGGCTCATGAAACCGTAGCCGAGATCGCCGGCCGCGCCGAAGCCGGGGCGCGCGTCGTCGAGCGGGGAGAAGGTCTGCAGGTCGACCAGCGCGGTGATCGCCTCGGCCGTGATGTCGGGGGTGAGCGACTTGTTGACGACGAGCTGCTGCAGCAGCACCGCCGGCACCGCGTCGAAGCGGTAGGCGCGCTCGCTCCCGCCTTCGTCGACGCCGGTCTGAGGCAGGCCGTCGATGCTCACCGAGGTCCAGCGATTGGGCGCGCCGCGCACCTGGATGTAGCGCGCCTGCCCCTGGTCGAGCTGGACCGCGACGCCCGGCAGGCGGGCCAGCGCATCGGCGGTGGTGACGTCGGGAAACCGCCCGACCGAATCGGCGGTGGCCACGTCGACCACGTTGATCGCCCGCCGCTTCGCCTCGGTCGCGTTGATCAGCGAGCCGCGGATCGAGCCGGTGACGAGGATGACATCGTCAGCGCCGTCGCGGGCGGTCTGCCCGTCCGCTTCCGGGGATTGTCCTGCGGTCACGGCGTCCTGCGCCGCGGCCGGCACGGCGCAGCCGAGCGCCGAGGTGGCGATTCCGGCAAGAAGGAAGAAGCGCGTGTCGCGGCGTGTTCTGACGATCATTGAATGGAGCCCCTTGTCTTGATTCGCCGCGGTAATTAGAACGCATGTAAGTAAGAACGATGACACGGCCCTGGCCGCCCGGCCGGGACCCGTGCGCGACCGAAGCGAAATGCGATCATGACGAGCGATGCGAAGGCCGGGCGCGGCGGGTCACGCAATCGTCGCAAAAACGACGCAAAGCCGACAAAAGAACGGTTGATGGAGGCCGTGGTGAAGGCGTGGGCCGATGAAGGCGCGGACAGCCTTTCGGTTCGCTGGCTCGCCGCCGAAGCCGGGGCGACGCAGTCGGCAATCGCCTATCACTTCGACAATCTGGAACGCTTGTATGTCGCCTGTGCCGATGTCGCGGCGGATCGGGCGCGGGTGTGGATGGGGCAGACGCTCGATCTCTTCGGCGGGCTTCGCGGCGAGGTGCTGACGAGCGCGGCGAGGGCCGCTGTCATCGCCGCGGTCATCGAGGACTGGACGCGCGCCAGGCGCCCGCTCGCCATGGCCCGGCGCCGCAGCCGCGCGTTGGGCTATGCGGGGTTCGAGGAGAGCTGGCACGGGTTCTGGCGGGAACTCGCCGCCCTGATCGGGCTCGATCGCCATGCGCCCACCCTGGCCCTGTTCGCGGACGGGGAGAGCGCGCGCCACCTGCTCGACTGGGACCCGGTCATGGACAGTCTGCTGCTGGCCGAGACGGTCCGGGCGCTGGTCGGCTGGCTCGAAGCAGGGGAGCCCGGCGAGGATGCCGTGCGCCGCGCGCATCGCCGCCGCGCGGCGGACGCCTACGAGCGGCCGGAAGGCAGGGACGAGTCGGCCTCGCGCGCGATCATCGAAGCGGCGGCGGACCTGCTGGCGGAACGGGGCCATGCCGGCGTCACCTTCCGCGCGATCGCCAAGCGGGCGGGGGTGACGCTGGGCATGGTGGTGCATCATTGCGGGACCCGCAGCGAACTGCTCCACCGGGCGCTCCACGGCCTGTACGAGCGCGAAGCGATGCGCGCCGGGGCGGGGGGCCTTGCCGCGCTCTCCTTCGCGCCCGAAGAGATGGTCGAACTGGTGCTCGGCGCCATCGCCAGCGGGAGCCAGCCGGTGCTCAGGGCCTATGACGAGATCGAACTGGCGATCTACAACGAGGCCGAATTCGAAGGCCTGCGCGGCGTCGTTCGCAGCATGGACGACCCGAGCGGGGCGTGGTCGCTCGGGCAATTGCTGGGCGGCGACGTGCCTGCGGCCTCGCTCGTCGCGGCCTATTCGGCGACCATTCGCGGCATCGGGTTCATGGCGGGGCCGGCCCGCGGGCTTTCCGGGGAGGACCTCGCCTACGCGCGGCGGGGGATCGAGGCCTTCGTCAGGGCGTGAAGGCGGGGCCTGCGAAGGGGGCCGTCCGGAACCGGCCCCGGTCGGTGTGCGTCGTCCCTATTCGCCCGCTGCCGGGGTCCACCACGTCAGGGTCTGGACGTCGTGGGCCGATGTCCAGATCCCCTCGGGCGTGTGGCGCAGCGCGCCGCTGCCCTCGGCCCGGCCGACCCGCGCGATGATCTCGAGCGTCCTCGCGTCGATCACCACGAAGGTCTGGTCCTCGGTGGTGCGCAGCCAGACCTTTCCCTCGCCCGTGTCGATATCGCCGTACAGCAGGGTCTCGCCCACTTCGGCCCGCCCGGTGATCTCGAGCGTGGCCGGATCGACCCGCGCGACCGTGCCTTCGCCCTGTTCCTGCACCCACACCGCACCCTCGCCCGCGACGAGGAAGCCCGGCTGCCTGCCCAGTTCGACGCTTCCGGTGACCGCGTTCGTGGCCGGATCGATCCGTTGCAGCAGGCTCTCGGCGCTGCTCACCGCCCATAGCGCCCCTTCCCCGAAGGCGAGGAAGAAGGTCCCGGCCGCGACATCGACCTGCGCCTCGACCTCGTTGCTGGCCGGGTTGATCCGGGCGATCGTGCCGTCGGCATCGCTCGGCACCCAGACCGATCCCGCACCGGCCACGACATTGGTTTCGCCGCGCGGATTGGCGATGCCGGTCTTGAGGATCGTCTCGACCTCGCCCGTCCTGGTGCCGATGCGGTAGAGGTTGGCATCGGCGCAATTGGCCACCCAGAGCGAGCCGGCCAGGATCGCCATCGTGCCGCACGGCCGGGGAATCGGGACCGATTCGGCAAGCCCATCGCGCGACCATTGCTCGACCCGCCCGTCATTGGTCACCCACACCCTGTCGCCGTCCACTGCGAGGAAATCGGCGAAACCGGGCACGTCGATCGCCTGTTCGGTGAACCGCGCGCCGGGCGCAGGGGCGGTTTCGGCCTGCGGAGCCTGCGTGCAGGCCGCCGCGAGGGCCACCACGGGCATGAGCGAACAGGCGGTCTGGCGTTTCATGGGCACTCCCTCGGACGGCCGCCGCAACCCCCGCGGCGGTTTGACCGAAAGGCATAACGATAATACCAATCGGGGCAAAGGTAATAATTTTTCGGATGGACATGGGAAGCGTTTGCGGCAATGCTGCACCCGCGAAAGGAGCTGCCATATGGTGAACGGGGTGCGCGGCATCGGCGCTTTCATACTTCTGGGATGCGCCGCGCTGCTGGCAGCGTGCTCTTCCGAAGCGGAAGAGGCGGGGGGAAAACAGGCCCGGTTCGACATCGGCTGGTCGATCTATGCCGGCTGGATGCCCTGGCCCTATGCCGACCAGGCCGGCATCGTCGACAAGTGGGAAGAGAAATACGGCATCGAAATCAACTTCGTGCAGGTCAACGACTACGTCGAATCGGTGAACCAGTACACCGCCGGCCAGCTCGACGGGGTGACGGTGGCCAACATGGACGCGCTGACCATCCCGGCCGCCGGCGGCAAGGATACGAGCGCGATCATCGTCGGCGATTATTCCAACGGCAATGACGGCATCCTGCTCAAGAACGGGAGCGATGTCGCGGGCCTCGCGCAGAGCGAGGTCTATCTGGTCGAGCTGTCGGTCTCGCACTACCTGCTCGCCCGCGCGCTCGAAGGCGCCGGGATGCCGATGAGCGCGGTGCGGACGGTGAACACGTCGGATGCGGACATTGCCGGCGCCTTCTCCTCCTCGCAGGTCGACGCGGCGGTGGCGTGGAACCCGCAGCTGATGACGATGAAGGAAGTGCCGGGGGCGAACCTCGTCTTCAGTTCCGCCGACATCCCGGGCGAGATCGTTGACCTGCTGGTGGTCGATACCGGGACGCTCGCAGCCAATCCCGATCTCGGCAAGGCGCTGGCGGGCATCTGGTACGAGACGATGGCGCTGATGCGGCGCGACGACGAGGAAGGCCGCGCCGCCCGCGCGGCGATGGCGGCGCTCGCCGGGACCACGCCCGAACTGTTCGAACGGCAGCTTGCGACGACCTTCCTTTACGCCGACCCGGCCGATGCGGTCGCCGCGACGACCGACGAGGCGCTGGTCGAGACGATGAGGAAGGTGCGCGATTTCAGCTTCTCGCAGGGCCTGTTCGGACAGGGCGCGCGTTCGGCCGATGCGGTCGGGATGGCCTTTCCCGGTGGCCGGACGCTCGGCGATCCCGACAATGTCACGCTGCGTTTCGACGAGACCTTCATGCAGATGGCCGCGGACGGAAAGCTGTGAGGCGCGCCGCGGCGCTGCCGGGCGGGGCGTGAGCGGATCGTGATGCGCTGGCTGACAGGCGAGGGCACGGGCAGCCCCAATCGCTGGCTGGGGGCGGTTCCCATCGCGCTGATCGTCCTCGTCTATCTCGTCATGGCGGGCGAGCGCAACGCGATCAATCCCAACGACAAGCTCCTGCCGCTGCCCGGCGCGATGATCGACGCATTCGGCGCGCTGGCGTTCGAGCGCGATCCGCTGTCGGGCCGCTTCCTGTTCTGGGCCGATACCGCGGCGAGCCTGCAGCGGCTTGGCCTAGGGCTTGCCATTTCGACGGGGATCGCCCTGCTTTTCGGCCTGCTGCTGGGCGTGCTGCCGCTGTTCCGGGCGACCTTCGGCGCGCTCATCACGGCGATCGCGGTGATCCCCCCGATCGCGCTGCTGCCGATCCTGTTCATCACCTTCGGGCTGGGCGAGACGGCCAAGGTCGCGCTGATCGTGGTCGGCATAGCGCCCTTCATGGTGCGCGACATCGCCGCCCACATCGTCGCGCTCCCGCGAGAGCAGATCATCAAGGCGCAGACGCTGGGCGCGAGCACCTGGCAGCTCATCCTCCGGGTTGCCCTGCCGCAGGCCATGCCGCGGCTGATCCTGGCGCTTCGCCTGTCGCTGGGCCCGGCCTGGGTGTTCCTGATCTCGGCCGAGGCGATCGCGTCGGACATCGGGCTGGGCTACCGCATCTTCCTCGTTCGCCGCTATCTCGCGATGGACGTGATCCTGCCCTATGTCGCGTGGATCGCGCTGCTGGCGGCGGTCATCGACCTGCTGCTCGCCTTCCTCGCCCGCCGCGCCTTTGCCTGGGCGCACGGAGAGAGCCATTGAGCGCTGTCCTCGCCCTGTCCAACGTGTGGGTCGAATATGGCGACAAGGTCGTGCTCGAACGGATCAACCTCGACATCGAGGAGGGCTCCTTCCTTTCGGTGATCGGTCCCTCGGGCGCGGGCAAGAGCAGCCTGCTGCGGCTCGTTCTCGGCCAGACCGCGCCGACGCGCGGCAGGATCATGCTGGACGACGCGCCGCTCAAGCCCGAATGCGGGCCGGATCGCGGGGTGGTGTTCCAGCGCTATTCGGTCTTCTCGCATCTCACGGTCCTGCAGAACACGATGTTCGGGCTCGAATGCGCCGAGGCGCCCTTCACTGCCCGCCTGTTCGGCAGCCGCCGGCGCGCGGCGCGCGAGAAGGCGGCGGAAATGCTCGCGGCGGTGGGGCTGGAGGACAGTCTCGATCTCTACCCCGCGCAGATGTCGGGCGGGATGCAGCAGCGCCTTGCGATCGCGCAGGCGCTGATCAAGCGTCCGCGCATCCTGCTGCTCGACGAACCGTTCGGGGCGCTCGATCCCGGCATCCGCGCGGATATGCACGCGCTCATCACCCGGCTCTGGCGCGAATACGGGCTGACGATCCTGATGGTGACGCACGACATCCGGGAAGCCTTCGCCCTCGGCACGCGGGTCCTCACGCTGGACAAGCCGCGCATCGATCCCCACGCTCCCCAGCGTTTCGGCGCGACCGTGATCTACGACATCCCGCTCACCCGCAAGACCCGCGAGGATGGCGCGAAGGCGCTGCCGGACGGCTCCGCCGGGGAGCCGGGATCGAAGGGGGCACCCCCGGCGGGCGGGCCGATTATTACTATTGACAGAAATCATAATAATTAGGAGAGGACAACGACCATGCCCAGCGACCCGACCAGCCTCGCCCGGCTCAGCATGAGCCTTCCGGCCGAGCTCCTCCAGCAGCTCGACGCGATGGTGGAGGAGCGCGCCCTGCCCTCGCGCTCGCAGCTGATCGCCCAGCTGATCCGCAACGCGCTCGCCGAACACGAGGCCGAATTCCGCCCGGAAGAGACGCTCGCGGGGACCGTGACCCTCGTCTACAGCGCCGATCACGGCAATGTCCGCCAGCAGCTTTCCGCAACCCAGCTCGATTACCTCAAGGAGGTGATTTCCTCGCAGCACGTCTTCCTCGAGGACGACCAGTCGCTCGAGGTCCTGCTCGTCCAGGGCCCGGCGCAGCGGCTCGAGGAGCTGTGCAATGCCCTGCGCCGCGTGCGCGGCGTGCGCCAGCTCAAGCTGGTGACGACGACGGCGCTGCTGCCCCCGCTGCACGAGCAGGACGAGGCGTCGGGCAAGGGAGCGGACGACCGAGCAGAGGAGGCTGCCGCATGAACGAGAGGCTCGCCGATCCGATGGCGGCGCGCGAACACGCCCGCGCGATGGCGGGAACCGTGGTCGAGGCCATGCCCAGGCTGCCCCCGGATGCGGACGACCTTCCCGATGGCGTGGACCGGGCGGACCTTCTCTGGGAAGAAACGGTCGCCGCGGGCGGATACGCCTCGCGCCTGCTGAAGCGCGGAACGAGGCTGCGCCTGATCGACCGCGATGGCGATGCCTGCGCGGCGTTGATGATCTTCAACGCGGAAATGCCGACCGAAAGGCTCAATGTCGCCGATACGGTCAAGGTCCAGTGGAACGCCTATCTCGAGGGGGGGCGCCTGCTGCTGTCCGACATGGGCCGCGTCCTGATGAGCATCATCGCCGACGACGCGAGGACGCACGACGCCTTCTGCGGCACGTCGAACGCCGCGACCAATGCGGCGAAATACGGCGAAGGGCGCAACAGCGGCGCGTTTCCGAACGGGCGCGACCGGCTGCTGATCGGGGCGGCGAAGCACGGCCTGCAGCGGCGCGACGTCCATCCCTGCATCAACCTGTTCAAGGGCACGCGGATCGAGCCCGACGGATCGATCACCCCGCTCGTCGGCCCGTACGAAGCGGGGCGCACGGTGGTGTTGCGCGCGGAGATGGACGTGATCGTCGTCATGGCGAACGTGCCCCACGTGCTCGACCCGCGGACGGACTATTCGGTCACCCCGCTGCGGGTGACGGCATGGCGCGGCGAAGCGACGCCGGAAGGCGACCCGGTCCGCAACGCGACGCCCGAAGGCCAGCGCGCCTTCCTCAACGTCGAAGACTATTACCGCCGATAGCACAGGAGGCCGCAAGCCGATGACCTCGACCGGAGGAAGCGAGAACCTGCCCGGCAGGATCATCCACGACGAGATCGTGCCCGCCCGCGCGCCGTGGATCCATCACGTCAAGGCCGGCGAAACGCTCAGGATCGTCGATACCGAAGGCAACCAGGCGGTCGACTTCCTCATCTACAGCGCCGCCGACGACACCGAACGGTACAGCGCGCAGGACACGGTCGCCGCGCAGGGCAACATCTTCCTGCGGGAAGGAAGCGTGCTGCGATCGAACGAGGGTCGGCCGATGATGACGATCACCGGGTCGGCGGTCGATTATCACGACACCATCGGCGGCGCGTGTTCATGCGAATCGAACACGCTGCGCTACGGGCACCACACGCGCGCCCAGCACGCCTGCGTCGAAAACTTCCTCGAGGCCAATCTCACCGAGGGGCGCGGCAAGCGCGACATGGTGCCGAACGTGAACTTCTTCATGAACGTGCCGGTAGAGGCGGACGGGACGCTCGGCATCGTCGACGGCATTTCCGCGCCCGGGCTGTTCGTCGATCTCAGGGCCGAGATGGACGTGGTCGTGGTCGTTTCGAACTGCCCGCAGATCAACAATCCCTGCAATGCCTTCAACCCGACCCCGATCCGCATGATCGTCGCGGCATGAGGGCGGACAGCGTCCTCGTCGCCAACCGGGGGGCGATCGCGACGAGGATCATCCGCACCCTGAAGGCGATGGGCCTGCGCTCGGTCGCGGTCCATTCGGAGGCCGATGCCGAAAGCCTCCACGTGCTCCAGGCGGACGAGGCATACTGCATCGGCCCCGCTCCGGCGGCGGAAAGCTATCTCGATGCCGATCGCATCATCGCGGTCGCGCGCGAGGCGGGGGCGGGACTCATCCATCCGGGCTACGGGTTCCTCGCCGAAAATGCGGATTTCGCGGAAAAATGCGCCGGGGCCGGCATCGCCTTCATCGGCCCGACGCCGGAAAACATCCGCACCTTCGGGCTGAAGCACACGGCGCGCGATCTCGCCGAGGCGAGCGGGGTTCCCCTCGCACCCGGCACGGGCCTGCTGGCCGATGCCGCCGAAGCCGTCGCCGCCGCGCGGGACATCGGCTTTCCCGTCATCCTCAAGGCGACCGCTGGCGGCGGCGGGATCGGGATGCGGATCTGCCGGAACGAGAGCGATATCGAGGATGCCTTCGCCAGCGTCGCGCGGCTCGGCAGCAGCAATTTCGGCGACGGCGGGGTCTTTCTCGAACGCTACATCGCGCGCGCCCGGCACATCGAGGTGCAGGTCTTCGGCGACGGGGCGGGGCGCGTCATGCCGCTGGGCGAACGGGACTGCTCGCTCCAGCGGCGCAACCAGAAGGTGGTGGAGGAAGCGCCCGCCCCGCTGCTCGACGAGGCGACGCGCGGCGGCCTGACCGGGGCCGCGGTGCGGCTCGCGCAGGCGGCGCGATACCTTTCGGCCGGGACGGTCGAATTCCTGTTCGATGCCGAGCGGGGCGACTTCTACTTCCTCGAGATGAACACGAGGCTCCAGGTCGAGCACGGCGTCACCGAGGAGGTCATGGGGATCGACCTCGTCGAATGGATGATCCGCGGCGCGCGGGGCGATTTCGCGATGCTCGAGCGCGACCCGCCCGAACCGCGGGGGCACGCGGTGCAGGTGCGGCTCTATGCCGAGGACCCGGCGCTCGATTACCGGCCGACCTCGGGCACCCTCACCGAAGTCCGGTTCCCCGAGGGCATCCGCGCGGACACGTGGTGCGCCCCCGGCAGCACGGTGAGCGCGTGGTACGACCCGATGATCGCCAAGCTGATCACCCACGCGCCCACGCGCGCGGAGGCGATCGCGGCGATGCACGACGCGCTCGGCAAGACCCGGCTCGACGGGATCGAGACCAATCTGCGCTGGCTGCGCGATGTCGTGCGCCATCCCGATTTCCTCGCCGGGACCGTTTCGACGAAGATGCTGGGCCGGATCGAATACCGCCCCGCGAGCGTCACCGTCATCTCCGGCGGCACCGCGACGAGCGTGCAGGACTGGCCGGGGCGCGAGGGTTACTGGGCGGTCGGCGTGCCGCCGTCAGGGCCGATGGACGACCTTTCCTTCCGGCGCGGCAATCGCCGCCTCGGCAATCCCGAAGGCACCGCGGGGCTCGAGGTGACCTTCAACGGGCCAACGCTGCGGTTTGCGAGCGCAGCGCGGATCTGCCTTGCGGGGGCCGATTTCGGGGCGACGCTCGACGGCGAGGCCGTGCCGCGCGACGAGCCGGTCGATGTCTCGCCGGGACAGACGCTCGCGCTCGGCCGGGTGCGCGGGGCGGGGGCGCGCGGTTACATATTGTTCGCAGGCGGGCTCGACCTGCCCGCCTATCTCGGCAGCCGCGCGACCTTCGCGCTCGGCCAGTTCGGCGGCCACGCGGCGCGCACCCTCGTCGCGGGCGACACGCTGCACCTCGCGGGTGGCGGGACCGGAGCGCCCGAAAACCTCGAACCAATGCCCGAATTCGACGGCAAGTGGAGCCTGCGGGTCATGTACGGCCCCCATGGCGCGCCCGATTTCTTCACGCCAGGCGACATTGCCGCCATCCTCGAGGCGGAATGGAAGGTCCATTACAACAGCAACCGCACCGGGGTCCGGCTGGTCGGTCCGAAACCGCGATGGGCGCGCAGCGACGGGGGCGAGGCGGGCCTCCATCCCTCGAACATCCACGACAATCCCTATGCCATAGGGGCGCTCGATTTCACCGGGGACATGCCGATCATCCTCGGCCCCGACGGACCTTCGCTGGGCGGCTTCGTCTGCCCCTTCGTCGTGATCGCGGCCGACCGCTGGAAGATCGGCCAGCTCGCGCCCGGCGATCGCCTGCGCTTCGTCCCGATCGATCTCGCCGGGGCGGAAGCGATCGGCGAGCGGCAGAAGCGGGGGTATGCCGCACCTCCCGCGCTCGTTTCCGGGCGCGGCGAGGTGGGCGGGCTCGACCCCGTCCTTGCCAGGATAGCCGGTTCGGGCAACCGCCCGGAGACGGTCTATCGCCAGCAGGGCGACCGCAACATCCTCGTCGAATACGGGCCGATCGTGCTCGATCTCGAATTGCGGATCAGGGTTCATGCGCTGCTGACGCGGCTCGAGGCGATGGCCCTGCCCGGGGTGATCGACATGGTGCCCGGGATCCGTTCGCTCCAGCTGCATTTCGACGGCGAAAGGCTCGATCAGAAAGGCGCGCTCGCCGCGCTCATGGAAGCCGAGCAGGAGCTGGGCGATCTCGACGATTTCACGATCCCCTCGCGCATTCTCCACCTCCCCCTCAGCTGGCGCGACCCGGCGACGATCGAGGCGATCGAGAAATACATGGCCGCGGTGCGCGACGACGCGCCGTGGTGCCCGGACAATATCGAGTTCATCCGCCGCGTGAACGGCCTCGCCGACGCGGATGCGGTCAAGGACATCGTGTTCGATGCGAGCTATCTCGTCATGGGTCTCGGCGACGTCTATCTCGGCGCGCCGGTGGCGACGCCGGTCGATCCGCGCCACCGGCTGGTGACGACGAAATACAACCCCGCACGCACCTGGACCCCGCCCAATGTCGTCGGGATCGGCGGGGCCTACATGTGCATCTACGGCATGGAAGGGCCGGGCGGATACCAGTTGTTCGGGCGCACCATCCAGGTCTGGAACACCTATCGCCAGACCGACGCCTTCCGCGAGGACCGGCCCTGGCTGCTGCGCTTCTTCGACCAGATCCGCTTCTTCGAAGTCAGCGGCGACGAACTGGCCGAATGGCGACGCGACTTTCCGACCGGGCGGCGTTCGATCGAGATCGAGCATTCCGAATTCAGCCTCGCCGAACACCGCGCCTTCCTCGCCGAGAACGCCGGATCGATCCGCGCCTTCGAGGAACGGCGCGCCGCCGCCTTCGCCGCCGAACGGGGCCAGTGGGAGCGCGACGGGGAATTCGACCGGATCAGCGAGCTGGTCGAGGAGGGGGCGGGCGCCTCGGGCGAGGCAGCCGAGATCGAGCTTCCCGCCGGCACCGAACTGGTCGAGGCGCCTTTCGGCGGGAGCGTGTGGAAGCTGCTGGTAAGCGAAGGCGACGACATCGAGGCCGGGACCACCATTGCCGTGATCGAGGCGATGAAGATGGAAAGCCCGCTCGAAAGCCCGGGCAGCGGGCGGGTCGAGGCGGTCTACATCGCGGAACGGCAGGCGCTCGAACCGGGCGCGCCGATCCTGGCCCTGAGGAAGCGCGCATGAGCGGCGCGGCCCGGACCCCGGCCCCTGCCCCGGCCCATTCCCCGTCCCGTCAGCGCGCCCGCGAGATCGCCGCCGCGGTCAATGCCGGGGACGCCAGCGCCGAGGCGGTGATGCGCGATGCGCTGGCCCGCATCGCGGCCTATGACCTCATCCAGCCGCAGACGTGGATAAGCCGCGCCGATGACGAGGCGCTGATCGGGGCGGCGCGGCGGATCGATGCGCGCCTTGCCGCGGGAGAATCCCTGCCGCTTGCCGGGGTGCCCTTTGCCGCGAAGGACAATATCGACGTGGCTGGCCTGTCGACCACCGCGGCCTGTCCCGCCTTCGCCTATCGGCCCGAACGCTCCGCCACGGTCATCGAAAGGCTGGAACGGGCCGGGGCGATCTGCGTCGGCAAGACCAATCTCGACCAGTTCGCGACCGGCCTCGTCGGCACGCGCAGCCCCTACGGCATCCCGCGCAACGTCTACAACCGCGCTCACGTCAGCGGCGGGTCGAGTTCGGGCTCCGCCGTCAGCGTCGCCGCCGGGCTCGTCCCGATCGCGCTCGGCACGGATACGGCGGGTTCGGGCCGCGTGCCCGCCGCGTTCAACCATCTCACCGGCTTCAAGCCGAGCAAGGGCCGCTGGAGCACGCGCGGGCTCGTCCCGGCCTGCCGGACGCTCGATTGCATCACGGTCTTCGCCCACGATCCCGCCGATGCGCGCCTCGTCGACGGCATCCTCGCCGGGTTCGATCCCGAGGATCCCTATTCGCGCGAAGCCGCGGAGCGCGCCCTCGACATCCGGCGGATCGGCGTCCCGCGGCGCGGCCAGCGGGCATGGTTCGGAGACGCAGAATCGGAACGTCTCTACGACAGCGCGCTTGCCCGACTCGGGAGCATGGCCGAGCTCGTCGAGATCGACACCGCCCCGCTCGATGAAGCGGCGAGCCTGCTTTACGGCGGGCCTTGGGTGGCCGAACGCAGCGCGGCGGTCGAAGACCTGCTGCGGAGCGATCCCGGGCAGATCGAACCGACCGTCCGTTCGCTGCTGGAGCCCGGTCTCGCGATCACGGCGGTCGATGCGTTCAAGGCGATGTACCGCCTCGCCGAACTCGCCCGGCAGGCCGAGGACATGTGGCGCAAGGTCGACATGCTCGCCTTCCCTACCGCCCCGCGCAGCTACCGCGTCGCCGAACTTCTGGCCGAGCCGGTCGCGCTCAACAGCCATCTGGGGCGATACACCAATTTCGTGAACCTGCTCGACATGGCCGCGATCGCCGTGCCCGCGGGGGCGCGCGCGAACGACACCGGGTTCGGCATCACGCTGATCGGTCCCGCCCACAGCGACACAGCGCTGATCGCGGCGGCCGAAGCATACCTTTCGGCGGCGGACCTGCCCGGTCCGCCCGCACTCGATCTGGAGGGAAAGATGGAAAGCGTGAAACTTGCGGTCGTCGGAGCGCATCTCAAGGACATGCCGCTGCACTGGCAGCTCGCATCGCGCGACGCGCATTTCGTCGGCGCGTTCGAGACCGCGCCGACCTACAGGCTCTACGCCATGGCGGACAGCGTCCCGCCCAAGCCTGCGCTCGTCCACGACGAAACCGGCGGCGCGATCAAGGTCGAGGTCTACGAACTCGATTGCGCCGCCTTCGGCAGCTTCGTCGCCGAAGTGCCCGCCCCGCTCGCCATCGGGACCGTGACCCTGTCGGACGGCACCAGCGTCAAGGGGTTCGTCGCCGAACCGCGCGCGACGAAAGGTGCCGAGGACATCACCGCGCTCGGCGGCTGGCGGGCCTATGTAGCGCGCGGAAAGGAATAGAAAATTTCAGCGGGCACCGAGCGAAGAGCAGCAAAAGTGCCACACCCTACCAATTTCCGTAATGTTACGATTGACCCGGTCGGTAATATCGTTAGACTTTCATGAAAGCGCAGACGCAGACATAGCGCAAACAGCCATAACCAAAATCGTCCGCGGGAGAGATGTCGTTGAAGGGACCGGTTCGACCGGCCCTCTCGGCGACGGCTCTGCTGCGAATTTGCATTTGAACGGGGAAAACCGAATGAGCGGGACACGCGTCGGAAACAGGATCATCGGGGCGGAGGCCCCGGTCACCGTGGGCTGGGAAAACATCGGCCGCGTCGAAGGCGGCCCGCTCAAGCAGCTGGTCTTCACCTATTTCCAGCCGTTCTTCCTGTTCGCGGTCGTCGCGTTCTGGTACTGGGCCCCCAACGAAATCGCCGTGGCATCGACCGCGTTCATGATCGCGGTCGGCTTCAAGATCCTCCTGCTCGCGCTCGAATGGGTCAATCCGCGCTACGACAGCTGGCGGCTGACGTGGAAGGAATTCGCCACCGACCTGTTCTACGTCGGCCTCGGCTACACCGTGCTGCGGATGGTCGATGTCTACATCGGCGACACGGTCATGATCGAGGCGATCCAGGGCGCGTTCGGCTGGGACAAGGTCGCGTGGTTCACCACGATGCCGCTGCTGGTGCAGGCGATCGCGATTTCGATGATCTTCGATTTCGGCCAGTACTGGATGCATCGCGGGATGCACAACTGGTACCCGCTGTGGCTGACCCACGCCCCGCACCACTACATCACCCAGCTCAACATCAACAAGGGCTCGGTCGGCAATCCGGTCGAACTCTTCCTGATCGGTCTCGGCATCGGCGGGTTCTTCGACTTCCTGCCGCGCGCCTTCCTGATCGCGGGGGCGATCGGGCTGACGGTCGCGACCTACCAGCACATCAACGTGCGGTTCAACACGCCGGCCTGGTGGCGCTTCATTTTCAACACGACCGAGCATCACAGCGTTCACCATTCGCAGGATTACGAGGCCACCCGGAGCAATTATTCGGGCACCTGGATCCTATGGGACCGGCTGTTCGGCACCTGCGTCGATGGCGAGGCGGAAGTTCTCGGCATGGAAGGGGGGCGCCGGATGGATATTCGCGAGACCATGCATTTCCCCTTCACCGAAGGGTACAGGACACTGAAGTCCAACCTCGCGCGGCGGATGGCGCGCGTGGCGGGACCGGAAAGCCATGAGCCGGCCGAGTAACCGGTCGCATCCACGTCGCCTCGCCCGGGGGCGGCCACCAGTCGAGAAGCACGCCTTTTCGAACCCGCGCCTGCGGGAACGGGACTGGCTTGCCCACCTTCGGGGGCGAAGCGCAAGATGAAAGCCAAGGTGCCATACTTGGACCGGATCTGGCGGGTGCGCGATTCGATCGGGCTGCCGGACGGGGTCCCGCCCGACGCGGCGTTCGAACGTCTCGCGCCGCTCTTCGCGACCCGCGGAACCTCCTGCGAGGTCACCGGCGACACCCTCACCTACAACAAGGACAACCCGGCCGCGCAGGACAAGCTGGCGACCTTCACCAGCGGCACCCTGCGGGTCGAACGCAGCGGGGGCGGCGCGCGCCTCGACTATGATGTCGGCAGCGCCGCGCTGCTGCTGTGCTTTCTCGCGCCGCTCCTGTTTCTCGCCTTCGCCCAGCTCGCCGTCCTCGCCAACGCCCTGCACGGGCCGCAGGTCGAGGAAGCCCGCAGCGAAGGCGCCGCCGGGGAAGAGGCGGAAGAGCCGGGCGAACTTCACTGGATCGACCGGATGCTCGGCGCGCCCGCGCCCGAGGCGAAGGATCAGGAGGACGAGGAGGAAGACGAGGACGAGGGCAGGCATTCGCCCACGCCCGGTTACGTCCTCGCCGGCATTTTCGCCGCCGTCTACCTGGTCGGCCGGTTCCTCGAGCCGTGGTTGCTCAAGCGGACCTTCCGCAAGGCGCTCGAAGGGGAACTCGAACCGGCCCGCACGGCCGGACATCAATACGAAAATCATGACGAAGCGGACGCGAGAGCCGCTCGGCTGGTGGATGCAACAAGGAGAGGCGAGGACTTAGGCAAGCCCAGGGGGTAGACATGCACTTCGTATCCAGATCTCGCTCGCGCCGCACCATCATCACGGCAGCGCTGCTTTCCGTGTCGGGCACGGCGCTTCTCGCCCCGCCGGTGAAGGCGCAGGATATCTCGCTCGAGACTGCCGCGGAGGAAGACGATGTCGAACCCGAGGACATCTTCGTCACCGGCTCCCGCCTTAGGCGCGATCCCAACCTCGGCTCGGCCTCGCCCATCGTCACGATCGAGGCCGAAACGATCCGCGGCGGCGCCGACGTGACCGAGGCCCTGCGCGAAGTCCCGGCCCTCGCCAGTTCCGTGACCAGCGCGCAGACGCTCGATGCGGGCGAGCTCGCATCGGGCGGGGCGGTCGGCGCGGCGACGCTCAACCTGCGCGGCCTCGGAGCGGAACGCACGCTGGTCCTCGTCAACGGCCGCCGCCATGTCGCGGGCGTCGCGGAAAGCGCGATCGTCGACATCAATTCGATCCCGCCCGCCCTGATCGAGAACGTCGAGGTGCTGACCGGCGGCGCATCTGCGGTCTATGGCGCGGACGCGGTCACGGGCGTCGTCAACTTCGTGCTGGAGGACGATTTCGACGGTGTCGAACTCGGCGCCCAGGGCGGAATATCGGGAGAGGGCGACGGCGCCCGCCTCGACATCTACGCCAAGCTCGGCAAGAATTTCGGCGATGGCCGGGGCAACATCACGCTCGTCGGCGAATACATGCGCGATGACGGGCTGCGCTTCGGCGACCGCGCGCAATATCGCGACGGCAATATCAGCGACGACGGGCCAAACCCCTTCCTGCGGTTCCAGCAGGGCGACCTGGGCGGTTCGGGGACGCCGAACTTCAATGCCTTCTACAACCCCGCGAACGGCCGCTTTCCCTTCGGCTTCATCATCCCGACGCCGGGAAGCAGCACCTTCGATTCGATCTTTTCCGGAGGCGTGAGCCCGACCGCGCAGGAACAGGCGCTGATCGACCGGGCGCAGGCGTCCCCGACCCGCCTGATCGCGCCGCAATACCAGTTCTCGATCACCTCGGCGGGCGGTCTGATCCTGCCGGCGAACTTTTCCGATCCGGGGCTCGACCTCAACGGCAACGGCAATTCGGACTGCCTCGATTCCTTCACCGGCTTCAACGGGCTGCTCGACTTTTCCGGCTCGTTCGGCATCGTGGGGGGCTGCTGGCTCAACACCGAGAACGGGGTCGAAGTCGTCGAGGACGGGCTCGTCGCGAGCAATTTCAACGCTTTCGGCGGGAATGCGGTGATCTTCGACAACAACGCCTTCCTCGTGCCGCAGATCGATCGCTTCGCCATCAACCTGCTGTCCGACTATGATATTTCCGACAGCGTGAACGCCTTCTTCGAAGGCAAGTACGTCCGGCAGGAAACGACTTTCGGCACCGCGCTCAACAGTTTCTATGACCTGCTGACGGTCGCGCCCGACAACCCGTTCATCCCGCCCGAGCTGCAGCCGGTCGCGGACAATGCGGGCGGGCTGTTCATCACCCGCGACCCGATCGATCTCGGCCCGAACATCGACACCACGGTGGCGGAGACATGGCGATTCGTGGGCGGGCTCGAAGGCTCGCTGACCGACGAGATCGGATTTTCCGTCTCCGCCAACTGGGGGCGCTACGAAACCGTCGAGACGAACAACAACAATGTCCTTCTCGACCGCTTCTTCGCCGCGATCGACGTGACCAGCGATGCCCAGGGCAATCCGGTCTGCCGCAGCGAACTCGATCCCACGGTGCGTTCGCCCTCGACCCTTTTCGGCATCCCGACCGGCGAATTCGGCTATCTCACCTTCGTGCCCGGCCAGGGCGAGTGCCAGCCGGCCAATCTCTTCGGTATCGGGACGATCAGCCAGGAGGCGATCGATTTCATCACCACCACCACGACCAACCGGTTCGAGACCGAGCAGCTCGTCCTGCTCGGCATCGTCAACGGGGACACGAGCGCGTTCCTCAACCTGCCCTATGACGCGATCGATTTCGCCTTCGGCTTCGAATATCGCGACGAATCGAGCTTCTCGACCTTCGATCCGCTGGTGCGCGGCATCCTTCCGGTAACCACGGCGGATGGCAACGCGGGCGATTTCGTGGGCGACCTCGGCTTCTCGCAGACCTCTCTCGCCACGCCGCCGGACGAATTCCTGCAGGATTCGGGCGGCTCGTTCGACGTGGTCGAGCTGTTCGGCGAGATCGGGACCACCCTGCTTTCGGGCGTGCCGGCGTTCGAGGAACTGCGCCTCGAACTTGCCGGGCGCTATTCCGACTATTCGACGGTCGGCGGGGTCTGGACCTACGCGGTCAATGGCTTCTGGGCACCGATCGACGACCTGCGCTTTCGCGGCACCTATTCCCGGGCCGTTCGCGCGCCCAACATCTCCGAACTCTTCGCGCCTCCGCAGGCGGCCTTCTTCCGCCCGTTCGACCCGTGCGACCAGACGGAGATCGACGCCCTCGTCGCGATCGACGATCCCAATGTCCAGAACCGCATCGCCAACTGCCGCGCCGACGGCATTCCCGAAGGCTTCTCGGACCCGCTGAGCGCGCGTTTCGCGGGCACGATCTCGGGCAATCCGGACCTGCGCGAGGAAACCGCCGACACGATCACCCTGGGTGCGGTCCTGCAGCCCAGCTTCATTCCGGGGCTCGGCATCACGGTGGATTACTACAATATCGAGATCGACGAGGCGATCAGCACCATCGCCGCGCAGGACGTGGTCGACAATTGCTATGACAGCGCCACCTTCCCGAACGATTTCTGCACCTCCTTCACCCGCAACCGCGATCCGAACTCGGCGCAGTTCCTCGGCTTCGCTTCGCTCAACCTGTCGACGATCAACTTCGTCCAGATCCAGACGGCCGGGATCGACGCGTCGGTAAGCTACTCCTTCGCCATCGGCGAGCACGGCTTCGACCTGTCCGCGGTCGGTTCGTGGGTCGACAGGATCGACTTCTTCTTCGACCCCACCGATCCCGAAGCGATCGATCCGGAACTGGGCGAGATCGGCCGTCCCGAATGGTCGGGCACGGCTTCGGTCGGCTACACCCTGGGCTCGTTCAGGTTCGGCTATTCGCTGCAATATCTGAGCGAGATGGGCCTCGGCGACGTCGAGATCGAAACGGTCGATGCACAATTCGGGCCGATCGGGATCGCGGATGAATATTTCATCCACGACCTCTCGGCGAGCTACACTTTCATGGACGACCGTTTCGAAGTCTATGGTGGCGTGAACAACCTGACCGACGAGCAACCCTTCGTCACCGAGCGGGCCTATCCGGTCAACCCGGTCGGCCGCTTCTTCTATGCGGGGGTCCGCGCGACCTTCTGATTGCCCGGATCAGCCGCGCCGATCGGCCTCGGCGCGCAACAGGGGCCGGAAGGGGAGGGCGCCGTCATCGGCGCCCTTCGCTCACCTCCCAGTAAAGGCCGTCGGAATCGGAGTTGCTGACGGTCTTAACCTCTCTTATTCACGGCGATGCGGTTGGGCGTGTGGAACGGCGTGCAAAAGGGACCCCGTTAGCGGGGTGATCGGCGTCTAAAAGGGACCCCTCATTCTGATGGTGTAGCAGGCTGCCTGGTTTTCCAGGTGGTGAGATCGGGATGTTGGTTGTGGAGACGGTTGTTCGGATTCGGCGGGAGCACGCGGGCGGGAAGGCGATCAAGGCGATTGCGCGGGATCTGCGGTTGTCGCGCAAGGTGGTGCGCAAGGCGATCCGAGCGCCGGAAGGCGCATTTGATTATCGCCGCACGGTTCAGCCGCTGCCCCGGCTTGGACCGTTTCAGGAGCGGCTCGACGTGCTGCTGACGGAGAACGAGGCCCGGCCCCGGCGCGATCGGCTGCGCATGACCCGGATCCATGATCTGCTTTGCCGTGAGGGGTTCGAAGGTTCTTACGACGCGGTCCGACGTTACGCCCGGCGCTGGACGGAAGCGCGGCGCAAGGATGCGGGTGATGGGGCGCCTGCCTTCATCCCGCTCATGTTCAAGCCTGGCGAGGCCTACCAGTTCGACTGGAGCCACGAGGATGTGGAGATCGCGGGCAAGCCGATGCGGGTGAAGGTGGCGCAGATGCGGCTGTGCGCGTCGCGCGCGGTCTACGTCAGGGCCTATCCGCGCGAGACGCAGGAGATGGTGTTCGACGCCCATGCGCGGGGCTTTGCCTTCTTCGGCGGCGTGCCCCTGCGCGGCATCTACGATAACATGAAGACCGCGGTTACCACCGTGTTCGTCGGCAAGGAGCGGGTGTTCAACCGCCGCTTTCTGGTCATGGCCGATCATTACATGGTCGAGCCCACGGCCTGCTCCCCGGCGGCGGGGTGGGAGAAGGGTCAGGTTGAACACCAGGTTCAGACCATCCGAGGCCGCTTCTTCCAGCCTCGCCTGCGCTTTGCCAGCATCGAGGAGCTCAACGGGTGGCTGGAAGCTGAGTGCCTGAGATGGGCCGCAACGCACGCGCATCCCGAGCAGAAGGAGCTGACCGTTGCCGAGGCGCTGGAGCTCGAACGGCCAGCCCTGCAGCCGATGCTGGCACCGTTCGATGGCTTCCATGAGACCGCGCATGCCGTGACCGGCACCTGCCTGATCAGCTTCGACCGCAACCGCTACTCGGTCATGGCCAAGGCGGCGCGGCGGGCCGTCCAGGTCCGCGCCTATGCCGACCGCATCGTCGTGCGCCTCGGCGACGAGGTAATCGCAGAGCATGCCCGGCACTTCGGCCGCGACCGGACGATCTATGATCCCTGGCATTACCTGCCCGTTCTGGCCAACAAGCCCGGCGCTCTGCGGAACGGCGCACCCTTCCAGGGGTGGGACCTGCCACCGGCACTGACGCGGTTGCGGCGCAAGCTGGGCAGCGGTGATGAAGCCGACCGCCGCTTCGTGCGCGTGCTGGCAGCCATAATGACCGATGGCCTCGAAGCGGTCGAGGCCGCGGTCCGGGAGGCGCTCGATGCCGGCGCCGTCAGCGACGAGGTCATCCTCAACATCCTGGCCCGATACCGGGACCCGCCATCCGAGCGCCCCCTGGACGTGGTCGTCGATCTCAAGCTCAACCATCCGCCGATCGCGGACTGCGCGCGCTACGATACGGTGCGAGGCCTTGATGCAGCGGCATGAGATGATCGAGGCGATGCGCGCACTCGGCCTCAAGGGCATGGCCGGCGCGTTCGACGAGGCGGTCACCACCGGGCTGCAGCGCAAGCGCACGACCCACGAGATCCTGACCGACCTGCTGCGCGCCGAAGCCGCGCATCGTCATGCCGCCTCGATCCGTTACCGCATGACCGCAGCCAAGCTGCCTGTAATCAAGGACCTCGACGCCTTCGCGTTCGAGGGCACCCCGATCAACGAAGAGCTGGTGCGCTCCCTGCACGCAGGTTCGTTCCTGCCCGGTCGCCGCAACATCGTGCTCATCGGCGGCACCGGGACGGGCAAGACCCATCTGGCCACCGCGATCACCGCCAGCGTCGTGCGTGCTGGCGCTCGCGGGCGCTACTTCAATACGGTCGATCTCGTCACCCGGCTCGAGGAAGAAGCTCGCATCGGCAAGGCTGGCGCCATCGCCGCCCAGCTCGGCAGGCTCGATCTCGTGGTGCTCGATGAACTGGGCTATCTGCCGTTCGCCCGATCAGGCGGGCAGCTCTTGTTCCATCTGATCAGCAAACTCTACGAGCAGACCTCGGTGATCATCACCACCAACCTCGCCTTCGGCGAGTGGCCCACCGTCTTCGGCGATCCCAAGATGACCACCGCGCTGCTCGACCGCATCACCCACCATTGCGATATCGTCGAGACCGGCAACGACAGCTGGCGCTTCAAAAACCGCAGCTGACCCGATCAGAAAACCGACTTCGCGCTGCTGACGCCTCCGGTCGGGCTACGCCCTCCCTACGCCGCCAGCAGCGCGAAAACCGCGCCCAGCGTCAACCGATCCTCGCAACCGCAGAGGGGTCCCTTTTGCGCGCCGATAGGGGGTCCCGATTGAACGCCGATTGACAGTTGGGCGCCTCTCGGCGCGAGCTTGACGCCACTGCTGCGTGCGTGTCGTTGCCCCTTAATTCCCGGACAGTTCCTCACTGGTTGATTGGGTGATGTATTCTCGCGGGGCGAGGTAGCCAAGTGCGCGATGCGGGTGGACGGTGTTGTAGTGGTGGAACCAGCTGGGCAGCTGGTTGATCACGGCTCTGGCGTTGGGCTTTTCGGCGACGCGGACGTAGTCGCGCTTCATGGTGCGCACGAACGCTTCGGCCATGCCGTTGGACTGCGGGCTTTCGATGGGTGTCGTGCGCGGCCTGAGGTTGATCTCGCGGGCGAAGCGACGGGTCTCCCTGGCGGTGTAGCAACTGCCGTTATCGGTCAGCCATTCGATGGTAGTAGGGAGCCTGTTCACGCGGCCGAAGCGGTGCTCGACGGTGGCGGTCATGAGATCGCGCACGTCCTCGGCGGATATGCCTGCGGTGGTGGCAACAAAGCCCATCGCCTCGCGATCGCAGCAGTCGAGCGAGAAGGCGACCCGCACCTTCTCGCCGTTATCGCAGCCGATCTCGAAGCCGTCGGAGCACCAGCGGGTGTTGCGGGTATCGACCGCGACCCGCCCATCGTGGCGGCGCTCGTCACCCTTTCCGCTATGGCGCTGGAGCAGCAGGCCATGCACCTTCATCACTCGGTAGACCCGCTTGGCATTGGGCGCAGATGGCCCGCCATTGCGCGCCTGCCGCCGCAGGAGCGCATGGATCCGGCGGTAGCCATAGGTCGGCAGTTCGGCGATCAGGGCCTGGATACGCGCGACGAGCTCCTCCTCAGGCAGTGGAGGCCGGCCGCGGCGGCGTGCAGGAGCCTTGCGTCTGGCTGACGAGAGATGCTGCCGGGAGACGCCAAGCGCTCTCGCAACCGCGCTCACAGGTCGCCCTCCGGCAACGAGAGCGTGCGCAACGCTGTTTTTTTGGGTCCGGCCACGCGCGAGATCGCCTCGCGCAGGATCTCGTTCTCCATGGTCTTCTTACCGAGCATGCGCTGCAGCTCGCGCACCTGGTTCTCCAGCGCGCGATACTCGCTCGCCGGAACCACCTCGCCGCCAGCGCGGGTGGCGGACAGGGCGCCGCTTGCCGCCTGCCGGCGCCAGCCAAAAAGCTGGTTCGGCGCGACCCCGTGCATGCGCGCCACAAGCGACACGCTGTTGCCGGGCAGGAAGGTCTCTTCGACCATGCGGAGCTTCTCTTCCGGGGTCCAGCGCCTACGGCGCTGAACCCCTCCGAGAACCTCCGCATGCACATAGTTCCTGGGATTACTGTCGGTCATATGCCTCACTCTTACATAAGTGTGAGGTCCTGTCCGGTCATTTTGGGGGCCGCTTCAGTGCGGCGGCGTAGAGCGGGCGTGCGGCACCGCTGGCGTCTGTTTCACCGCGCTGTGATCGATGGGCTTTTCTGGTTGAAGGACTTGGCTCGGGGTTTCTGCGGCACTGCCGCGCCCGCTACGTCGGCGCAGGCTTGAGCGCGAGAACGATGGCACGCATCAGATCGGCATCGGGGCACGCAGAGGCGAACGCTACGCGGATTCGGGTGGCGCTTTCCATGACGCGGGCAGCAACCTTGAGCAGCCGCAGGCGCAGGGTCGTAAACTCGGCTTTTGCCAGAGCGGTGGTCTTTGGGATCGCCTGCTGAACGCGCCACAGCAGCCAGTAGGCAGCGGTGTGCAGGATCAGGCGCATCTGGTTGGCGTTCGCCGACCGGCACGAGGTGCGGTCACTGGCCAGCTGGGTCTTGTGCAGCTTGATCAAGTTCTCGGCCTGCCCGCGCGCACAGTAGAGCGTGTCATAGATGTATTCAGCCGAGCCTTGGGTTAGCGATGTGACGACATAGCGGATATCCATGCCCAGCGTGCTGGCCTCGATCCTGGCGACGACGCGGCGCTGGCGGTTCCAGCTCTTCGCGCCGTAGCGGGTCTCGGCATAGCTGCGCAGCACCGGGTGCTGGCCCTCGGCGCGGCGGACCGCACAGGCATCGGCGGCAGTGACGATGACGGGATCGGCGCGCAGCGCGGCGTTGGTCGGCAGGCCGAACACATAATCGACGTCGGCAGCCTCGCAGAACGCCATGACCTCAGGGCGCCCATAATGCCCGTCGCCTCGGATGGTGATGTGGGTATCGGGCCAGTGGCGGCGAAGATGACGCACCAGGCGGCGGATATGGCCCGCCGCTTCCTTGCCCGAAGGCGTCTTGCCCGTGCGCAGCAGCACCGCCACCGGCCGGCCCGTTGCCGTGTCGTAGACATGGATCGGCAGGAAGCAGCGCTCCCCATGATGTCCGTTCCAGAAGGAGAGTTGCTGATAGCCGTGCACGACGTCGCAGGTGTCATCGATATCCAGCGTCACCGCCGCCGGCGGAGTGGGGTAGCTGGCGCAGTAGATGTCGATCATGATCCCCAGCATCTTTGCCAGCTCGCGCGTGCTCGGCGCATTCTCCCAGCGGCTCATCGTCGGTTGGCTGGCCAACCCCGCACCCGATCCCGGCAGCTTGCCCAGCGCAAGGCGGAAGCCCGGATCATCGCGCAGAGCGTCGAGATCATCGGCATCCTCATAGCCGCAGGCGATCGCGAACATCCGCGCGCGCAGGATATCTTCAAGCCGATGAACCACCCGAGCAGGATCGCGCGGATCGGCAATACACGCCGCAAGCCGCTGGCAGAGCCCCATCATGCGCTCGGCCTGAGCCAGCACCAGCACCCCGCCATCCGAGGTCAGCCTGCCGCCGTCAAACGCAGCTGTGACCTTCTTGCCGCGCACTGCTGGAAACGAAAATACGGACGCGCTATCATCGCATCCGGCGGGTGTGGTCTGTGGCATATTTTGCCCCGTTGCAGGTCTGGCTTAAGCAACCACATTCCTACAACAATGCAAATGCTTACGCCACTCCCGCCAACCCGTCAGACCACCGCCGGTGAATAATCCGGGCTAAAGTCGATCAGCCACTCGAAGGAGGAAAGTCATGAAGACTAGGCGGCGCACCATCCCCGAAAATCGCGGGAATATGGGTGAGGCCGGGTTGCCCTCGGAGGATAAAAAGCTTCGAGGCCGGAAGCACTGGGCACCTGCCGGTGGAACCGGCGGGTTGTCGCGCCGCGCCGCAATGGCTGGGCTCGGGATTGCCCTGGCGACCGGAATTTCGGCCTGCGGCGCGTCCGGCGGTGCTTCCGCTCAGGAGCGGCTGCGTGACCGGATCCGGCGACGCGTCGCCGAGCGGCGCGGAATTGTGCTGCCGGAGCCCCCCAACGATCTGCCCAGGCAATCCGTGGCCGATCCGCGTGCGGTCGAGGGACGGTTCGCCGTCATCGAACGCGACGGTGTCTGGACCGATCCTGCGCGTGGCGGCCGGGCTGTGCCGTGGCGCGCTTTCCTTCCGAACAGGCCTGGTCGGGCGCCCGTGGCGCTGTATTCCCACGGTGCGGGCGGAACCCGCGACAGCGGGCGGCAATATGGGACGCATCTGGCCAGCCACGGCATCGCATCCGTGCATCTGCAGCATCCTGGAAGCGACCGGGCCGCTTTCCAGGATAATCTGCGGCAGGTCGGGCGAGCCATTCGCGACCCGCGCTTGGCTGCGCCGCGCTTCGGGGACATCGGTTTTGCAGTCGCGCAACTGCAAACCTCACGATCGGAGATCTCTGACGGAATCAATGCACGGCAGCTGGCGGTTTATGGGCACTCTTTCGGCGCGATCACCACGCTGATAGCGGCGGGTCAGCGGGTGGAGGGTTTCGACCGTAGCTTCGCTTTGCCGTCTCTGAAAGCCGCCGTTGCGCTAAGCCCTTCGCCGCCGCGAGAGCATTATGGCGACGTAGAGAGCGCATTCGCAGACATGCTTGCGCCGATTCTGCACATCACCGGCTCGCAAGACGATGCGCCGAACGGCGATTTCGACGCGGCGGCCCGGCAGGTTCCGTTTCGGGAGATCAATGACGTCGACCAATATTTCCTCAGCCTGCATGGCGCCAACCACTTTACCTTCAGCGGTGATCCCAATCCGCAATTCAGGGGAAGAAGCCTCGCCTATCCCGGCCTTGGTCGCCATCACGGCCTTATCAAGGCGTCGATGCTGGCCTTTTTTCAATGGACGCTTGAGGGCGATCTCGGGGCGAGAACGTTCCTTGACGATGAACTTGAAAGCTTCCTCATAAAAGAGGACGTATTTTTATCAAAATCCGCGGCGTAAAAGTCAAATAACAGACGCGGCCCAACATGACCATTCCCTGGGAATTCGTCTCGATCTTTTTGCTCCGATTGGGGCTGGTGGCTCTGTTCGTGCCTTTCAGCGTTTATTATATGCTGCGCGACTTCCGAGGCGCGGCGCGACATGCAGCCTCGGCAGGGGTCGGCCGAAGCGTCGCCCAGTGGATGATCCTGGCAGCGATCCTTCTCAAGCTCGTCGCAACGCTCGGCGTGCTGACCGGTGTAGCCGATCGCCTGTGCTTTCTCTTGCTCGCTACCTTCTGTGTCGGAACGGCGCTTATGTACAAGCGGTTCTGGACTGGTGACGGCGTAGCGTTCGCCTCAGAGAACGCCAATCTACCGATATTCTGGGACTTCCTGAAAAACATCTCACTCGCCGCCGCCTTTATCCTTATCGGCTTCGGTTCCGGCGCTGAGAGTTTCCGACAGGGGCTCGAGGAATTTATTCAATCTCCCTTTGCATCAAGCAGGCCCTATGGTGGCGGGATCTTGCGATGACCGGCAAGACGCCCTTCCTTTGTTCCACCTGCTGGCGAGCAGACGAGCGCACTCGCGCGGGCCGGGAGTGAAACGGGATGCATCGGTATCAGGACATCTAGCCTCTCTTATTCACGGCGATGCGGTTGGGCGCCTCTCGGCGCGAGCTTGACGCCACTGCTGCGTGCGGCGGCGTAGAGCGGGCGTGCGGCACCGCTGGCGTCTGTTTCACCGCGCTGTGATCGATGGGCTTTTCTGGTTGAAGGACTTGGCTCGGGGTTTCTGCGGCACTGCCGCGCCCGCTACGTCGGCGCAGGCTTGAGCGCGAGAACGATGGCACGCATCAGATCGGCATCGGGGCACGCAGAGGCGAACGCTACGCGGATTCGGGTGGCGCTTTCCATGACGCGGGCAGCAACCTTGAGCAGCCGCAGGCGCAGGGTCGTAAACTCGGCTTTTGCCAGAGCGGTGGTCTTTGGGATCGCCTGCTGAACGCGCCACAGCAGCCAGTAGGCAGCGGTGTGCAGGATCAGGCGCATCTGGTTGGCGTTCGCCGACCGGCACGAGGTGCGGTCACTGGCCAGCTGGGTCTTGTGCAGCTTGATCAGGTTCTCGGCCTGCCCGCGCGCACAGTAGAGCGTGTCATAGATGTATTCAGCCGAGCCTTGGGTTAGCGATGTGACGACATAGCGGATATCCATGCCCAGCGTGCTGGCCTCGATCCTGGCGACGACGCGGCGCTGGCGGTTCCAGCTCTTCGCGCCGTAGCGGGTCTCGGCATAGCTGCGCAGGACCGGGAGTTGGCACTCGGCGCGGCGGACCGCGCAGGCATCGGCGGCAGTGACGATAACCGGATCAGCGCGCAGCGCGGCGTTGGTCGGCAGACGAACACGTAATCGACATGGGCCGCCTCGCAGAAGGCCATGACCTCGGGCCGTCCATAATGCCCGTCACCGCGGATGGTGATGTGGGTATCAGGCCAGTGGCGGCGAAGATGGCGCACCAGACGCCGGATATGCCCTGCCGCCTCCTTGCCAGAAGGCGTCTTGCCCGTGCGCAGCAGCATCGCCACCGGCCGGCCCGTTGCCGTGTCGTAGACATGGATCGGCAGGAAGCAGCGCTCCCCATGATGTCCGTTCCAGAAGGAGAGTTGCTGATAGCCGTGCACGACGTCGCAGGTGTCATCGATATCCAGCGTCACCGCCGCCGGCGGAGTGGGGTAGCTGGCGCAGTAGATGTCGATCATGATCCCCAGCATCTTTGCCAGCTCGCGCGTGCTCGGCGCATTCTCCCAGCGGCTCATCGTCGGTTGGCTGGCCAACCCCGCACCCGATCCCGGCAGCTTGCCCAGCGCAAGGCGGAAGCCCGGATCATCGCGCAGAGCGTCGAGATCATCGGCATCCTCATAGCCGCAGGCGATCGCGAACATCCGCGCGCGCAGGATATCTTCAAGCCGATGAACCACCCGAGCAGGATCGCGCGGATCGGCAATACACGCCGCAAGCCGCTGGCAGAGCCCCATCATGCGCTCGGCCTGAGCCAGCACCAGGACCCCGCCATCCGAGGTCAGCCTGCCGCCGTCAAACGCAGCTGTGACCTTCTTGCCGCGCACTGCTGGAAACGAAAATACGGACGCGCTATCATCGCATCCGGCGGGTGTGGTCTGTGGCATATTTTGCCCCGTTGCAGGTCTGGCTTAAGCAACCACATTCCTACAACAATGCAAATGCTTACGCCACTCCCGCCAACCCGTCAGACCACCGCCGGTGAATAATCCGGGATAACCCGGCATGTCGTACCAATGGCCTTTTTACTTTTCGGCCAGTGCCGGAATTACCCGGTGCCAGGCAAAGGACGACCATGGCCAGCCATGGGCCAGAACGAGCGCCGGACCGGTACCGGCCGTTCCGTAAGCCACAATGCCGGCAGGTGTCGCAACGGTCTGATTAAGGTTCCAGTGCATCAAATTTCTCCTTCAGCCAGTGCCCTTCGATCCGCGCAACGTGATGATATCGGGCGCGCCGCGATAATTAGCGCACCTTCTTTCGCAGCCATGCTTGGTGCCAGCCCTCGAATGCGCCTTCCAGATTGGTGCCATTGATTGCCTTGCTGAGCCTGTTTTGCCGCCGCTGTCAGTGCTGCCTCAAAGCAGCGGCACGGGTCGTTTTCGCATCGGCCGTTGAGAGGGGCTTGACCTGTATTGTTACCCTAAAGTAGCAATGGCCTCAGGTGCTCACAAGAATGCATCTGAGGAGAGAGTGAAATTATGCGTAAATTGCTGCTGGGCGGTTCAGGCATGGCGGCCTGCATGGCCAATATGGGGGTGTTCGCACCAGCTTTGGCTGCGCAGGAAAGCGCGGCTGAAGAGGATACCAATGTCATTATTGTCACTGCGCGCCGTATCGCGGAAGGGGTCGAGGACACGCCGGTCGCGGTCAGCGTGTTAGATGGCGATACATTGGACAATCTCGTTGTCGATGAAACGGTTGATCTGGTCCGGCAGATCCCCAGCGCCAGCTTTGTCAGTGGCGGCCCGGCTTTCCTCGCTGACATATCGATCCGCGGGCAGGGCGCCGGGCGGCAGGGCTTCTCCGAATCGGCGACGGGGATTTACCGCAACGGGTTCTATATCGCGGGCGGCGGTTTCGGTGGCCGTTCGTTCAACCGGCTCGACCTGTTCGACGTTCGGGCGGTTGAGACCTATCGTGGGCCACAGGCTGCGCTTTACGGTCGGAATGCGGTTGGGGGGGCGGTCAACGTGATCACCAATGCGCCGCGCCGAAACACTCTCGAAGGCCGCGTCCGTGCCCGGTACGAGGATGTCGACCGATTTGACATTGACGGCGTGCTCAATCTGCCCCTGGGCGAAAATTTCGCGGCGCGTCTTGGTGGGTTTTACAGCGATCAGGATGATGGGTTCTACACCGACGTAAACACCGGTGAAGCGGTCGATTTCCAGAGCCATACCGGCCTGCGTGGTGCGTTGCGCGGGTGGATCGGAGAGCGCACCGACATTACCCTCACGCTGGAGCATTACTCCAACGAAACGCCGAGCTTTTCGGCACTGGGTGAGCGCCTGCCAGTCAATAATGGCGGGCTTCCGGTACCCGGAGCGGCCGATCCTGGGCCGTTTGAGCGCAATGCCGATACGATCGGGCGCGTCGACCTGGAGGAAACCAGCGTGTTTGCCGAACTCGCCAGCAATCTCGATTTTGCCGATCTCGATATCGTGTTTTCGTACAAGACGCGCGATGCCGAGCGGTTTGACGACGATCTCGATCATTTCCTCGGGTTTCAGGGCGTCGGCGGTACCATGATCACCGTCACCCAAGCCGAGGATTTCGAGCGGTTTGGCGGCGAAGTGCGGCTTTCGTCGAAAGAAGGCGGGCGCTGGCAATGGCTGATCGGGGCCGATTTCCAGACCTTCGATGACGATGTCCGGCTGGCCAATGCCGGGAGTTCCTCTGTTCCCTCGCTCGCAGCGCTCGCGACACGCAGCGAAAATTTCGTCGAGGAACTGACCTCGTTTTCCGCTTTCGGGCTGGTGGGTTTCGATCTCACCGAGCGCCTGAACCTGGCGGTCGAGGCACGCCTGATCCGGGATGAAAAAGATTTCGTCTTCGTCCGCCAGCAATCTGGTGCGACGGTGATCGATACGGGGGACCTGAACGAGAAGGAGACCCGGTTCCTGCCGGCCGCCACCTTGCGTTACGAACTGACGGACGCTTCGAACCTGTATCTCCGGTTCGCCACGGGCTACCGGCCCTTCGGCTTCAATACTGGCGTACCGAGCGAGGATTTCGTCCCCTATGAGGGCGAGCTTGCCCGCTCCTATGAGATCGGGTGGAAGGGTTCGCTGTTCGACAATCGGCTGCGCTATGCCCTGGCCGGATTCTACATGACGACTGACGATCCGCAGCTCGTCACTGCCATTTCGACGACCGATACGTCCACTGCCCTGCAGAATGTCTCCGGCTCCGAGGTCTACGGGCTGGAGGCAGAACTGGACTGGACCTTTCCGGTCTGGTCGGGCAGGCTGACCGGCGGCTTTCGCATTTCGACGATTGACGGCGAATTTGATGACGGAACCTCCATCCTGTCTTCGGTCGAGGGTGTGGGAATCGTCGAATTCGATCTGTCCGGCGCGCGGGTGCCGCGCACTCGCGACGTTATCCTTTCCTTTGACAGCTTTTATAATGTGCCGCTGTCCGAGGGCTTGAACCTGTTTTTCGGGGGAAGCCTGCAAGCCGAGGATGGCGGATTTGAAAATGCCATTGGCGATTCGCCCACACGGTTTGATTCGGGGATTCCCAATACCGCCTTTGCCGGTCGCTCGCTCGACGGTTTTCTGCTCGTAGATGCGCGCATCGGCCTGTCAGGCGAATGGTGGCGCATTTCTGCTTATGGCGCCAATATCACCGACGAAGTCTACGTGTTGCAGAATGTGTTGCAGAACAATTTCTACAACCAACCGGCTCGCTATGGCGTACAGGCATCGGTGACATTCTGATGCCCGCCTGCCAGTCTGCCCGCTGCAAGCCGTACAGCATATCTCTGCTGAGGCGGGCGGCTCTTGCGAGCGCACTGTTCGCGTCTTGCTGGCCGGGACTTTCTCCGCCGCCAGACTAGCCGGGGGTGGACATGTTATGATCGCATGCTCACGAGATCACAATCATCACTTCGGGAGGATACCGGCCATGGCCGCCAATGTCGAAAAGCTCACCCGCTCGCGCCAGGCGATTGACTCGCGCAAGGAGCGACGCGAGAAATTCCTTGATGCAGCTGCGGAAGTGCTGGCCGAACAGGGTCTGCGCGATACCACGATGGACCAGATCGCCGACCATATCGATGTCTCCAAGGTTGTGCTTTACCGGCATTTCGCCTCGAAGGAGGATCTGATCCATTCGATCCTTGAACGGATCGCCGAAAAGATGCTGGCACTCGATGCGCAGTGCGACCCGCATCCTGCGCGCCAGGGTGAGGCTACTTTGCAGCTGGCGCGCGAGAACCGCGCCGCTTTCATCATTATCTGCCGCGATGCGCGCAACGATCCGACCTATGGAGCCCATTACCAGCAAGTGCATGAGGCAATCTCGAGCCGTCTGCGCGAGCTGATGCTGAATGAGGGTGTCGACTCCCTGATCGCACATATGTGCGCTGAAACCTATACGGATACCTGCCTCAACGGCGCGCTGAACTGGCTACTCCATGCCGACCCCGCACGCGACGATGAATATGGCGAATGGCTTGCTGAAGGCGTGCTGAATATGTGCCGTGCGTGGCGCGCCCGCGCGCGAGATCCGCAGGGATTTCATGCGGTGGCCGGTCTGCGCGAAGCCGGGCAATGACACGCTATATCGCGGGGATCGCGGCATTCCTTGTCCTGTGCGGCGTGGTTGGCTGGCTTGCTGGAACCCGCCTGGCCGAAGCCGCTGCCGATGGGCGGATTTTCGGCGGCGGCGAATTCGTAAATTACGGCAGCTGGCGGATTACCCAGGCCCTGGGCTCGCCCGATAGCGATCCGGTCCTGCGCGCGTGGATCGCGCGAACCGGTATCCTGCCGCTCGCCCGCTCGGAGGTCGCCTATTTCTTCACCGATACCGCGCCGGGGGACGCTCCGCTTGACGGAGGCTGCGACTATGAGGTGCGCGTGCCCGAGATCGGTGCGCGCTGGTGGAGCTTGGCGGCCTATGATGCAGATCACAAGCCGATCGCCAACCGCCTGGAACGCTATTCGATCAATTCCGATGCGGGCCACAGCCGAATCGTCCTTTCGCGCGCTGCGCCAGCGGAAGAGGATGCCTGGCTGCCTTTGGGCGAGGCGGATCGCTTTGAGTTGCTGTTCCGGGTTTACCAGCCGGATACGACATTTGATCCCGCCGCACCCGAGGCACTGCCAGCAATCGAAAGGATTGGCCCGTGCTGAAAACCGCATTGCTCTATGCTGGCGCAGGCCTCGCTGTTTTTCTGGCTACCGGCTGGAGCGGCTTCCAGAGCCGCATTCACGCTATTCCCTATGAGGAGATGGCGCGGATCGAGGCGCTGATGAAATCACGGGGCGCGACCAACACCATGGTGCTTTCCCCACCGGTCACCCCGCAGACGCCGGTTCCGCGCAACAATCCTGATACGCGGCCGACCTATTGCTGGGTCGATCTTTCCGAGGGCCCGGTGCGGGTCAGCGGGCCGTTGCCCGAAAGCTACTGGTCGCTTTCGGTCTACACGCCGGACAGTCTCAATCCCTTCGTCGCCTCAGACCGCGACTTTGCGCCTGCGCAAGCGTTCGATTTCATTGTCGCGCGTCTTGGTGAAGCGCCGCAGGTGCTTCCCGACAGTGCCCGCCTAATCGAGATCGATGCGCTGAAGGCAGCGGTGCTGCTGCGCTATTACGTGCCGCGGCAGGAGGATATTGAGCAGATTGATGCGCTGCGCTGGGCAGCGCGCTGTGCGCCCTATTCGCCCGAATGAGCCGGGGCGAGGATCCGTGCGATGGCATCCCGGAAAGCGCGCGCCGGGCCGGCCACTAATTCGCCCGAAACCGCATTCATCCTGTCGCTCATTACATGGTGCAGTCGGTGCGCGCCAAATGCCCCGAACACGCGCGGATAGCCGTGGGCCGCGATATGAGCGAGTTCCCCGGCCGCCGTGTCGGGCGTGAGCGGATAGGCATTGGCAAGGCCCGGTTCGTCGGCAAAGGCGCGGCGCACTATCGGAAGAATGTCTGGCGAAGCCATCAGATAGCGCTGCGGATCGGCGTGATTGAGCGGCAGGAGTCGTCGCGGCGGTTCATGCCAGTCCCTTGCGGCAAAACCTGCACCGAGATGGACCCACAGAGCGGTCTGCTTCGGATCGGGAGCGCCATTGTCGAGCCACAGCCGACCGCCCAGCTCGGCAAGCTCGTGGCCGCTTGCGGCGAACAGGGTCAGGCTGTGATCAGGCAATGCCCCCGGCAACCAGCGCGAGAGTGCGCGCATAACCGCCACGCCCGGTCCGCGCTCTCCGGCGCAATGCGTCCAGCCGCTGAGCGGCGTGCTGATGACGAGGCGGGGCCCGTCTCGCTCAAGCTGCGCGATCAGATTCTCCGCAGGGCGTTGGCCGGCCGGGGCAGGCGTTGCCAAGCGGGCCGAGTGGCCTGCGAGCGCAGCATCGCGAAGCTTCTGCGCGCGCGAAGGTGCAGCGAGCGCGAGCAGCGGAGTGTCGCGTTTGGTATCGGTGTTGAGAAAGATCGCCTCGTCAGATGGCCCGTTGGTGATGAGAATGATAGCGCGCGCTTCGACTTCGCGCGCCATTGCGAGAAAAGGCGCGATGAGCGGCCCGTCAAGCGCGCTGTGGCGGCCATTGGGCAGTTCGGCGACGAGAATGGCGTCCGCCGCCTGCCCCATCGGCCCGGCCAGCGTGGCGTAGCACAACCTCCCTTCTACTTCGTGCCGTGCCCGGAAGGGGGGTTGGGCCGCAAGTGCCAGCGTCGCGCCGTCGGGAAGGACGAGCCTTGCCTCATAATCATCATGGCTGGGCACGGTGAAGCACTGGCGAGTGGTCGAATAACCGATCTGAGACCATTCGGCTTCCATCCAGTTGAGAACGGCGCGATTGGCGGTGCCGCCGCTGCGATGAATACCGAACCCGTCATAGGTTTCGAGATCGCGTTGCAGGCTCGCCACGTGGAAGGGATCGACCGGATCGGCGGATATTTGGCCTGCCCAGCCTTTACCGCCGCCAATCACGGAAAGCCCGGAGGCGGTCGCCCCTGCTGCAATGAGACCACGTCTGGAAATTCCCGTGCCCAATTTTTAACTCCTCCCTTGCTACTAAGTGGTTACACTTCGGGTCTGGGTGGTGCAAGACTGTGAGCATCCCGGCGAGGTGCACTGGCCGAGAGAAAAACCTTTGTGTGGAATTGTGCGCTGTCGCTCCATGACGCCGAACCCAGCCCGATAACGCCAATGCGGAAGAGACTTGGGCCGATCTCATGGGTCACATTCGGGGCCTCGATGCAAGCGAGTTCCATGGTCTTGGCAGTATCGCAGTACCTGTCGGATAAATTTCGCGTCAGCCATTTTGCTTCTCAGCGCAATTTGGCTAGCATACGCGCCAACTCCGTCGTCTCGTCCGCGTCGAGCTTGCCGGCAAAATGCGTCGCGATGGCCTGTCGATAGGCCGACCACATCCGCCGCAGCAAGCGGCGTCCGTCCTGCGTGATTTTGAGCAGCTGTCCGCGTCCGTCGTCCACGCAGTCCTCGCGCTCAACGTAACCGCCCTTCGTCAATCGGTCGGTGAGCCGCGAAACGTTGTATTGCGCAAGGAGCATCCGCTCCTGAAGCTGATACGGCCGAAGGCCTTCGGGTCTTGCACGGTCAAGTTCCAGCAGCGCATCATACCACGAAAGCGGGGGAAACCCCGCCGCTTTCAGATCCGCTTCGACTTTCGACAAAACCGCCTGCGAGACGCGAACAAGCCGTGCCCAGGCCGTGACGGCTTCATCTGAGAGTTCCCGGGTATCTTTCGTCATGGAGCCCATTATCAAACGGATGCATCTGCATCAAGATTGCCACAATATGCATCTGCATGTATTTCTGGATACATCGGCAACAAATAGCCTGTGACGTTTTGGGCGCTCTTGGCGCTGTTGTTTTTAGCCTCTCTTATTCACGGCGATGCGGTTGGGCGCCTCTCGGCGCGAGCTTGACGCCACTGCTGCGTGCGGCGGCGTAGAGCGGGCGTGCGGCACCGCTGGCGTCTGTTTCACCGCGCTGTGATCGATGGGCTTTTCTGGTTGAAGGACTTGGCTCGGGGTTTCTGCGGCACTGCCGCGCCCGCTACGTCGGCGCAGGCTTGAGCGCGAGAACGATGGCACGCATCAGATCGGCATCGGGGCACGCAGAGGCGAACGCTACGCGGATTCGGGTGGCGCTTTCCATGACGCGGGCAGCAACCTTGAGCAGCCGCAGGCGCAGGGTCGTAAACTCGGCTTTTGCCAGAGCGGTGGTCTTTGGGATCGCCTGCTGAACGCGCCACAGCAGCCAGTAGGCAGCGGTGTGCAGGATCAGGCGCATCTGGTTGGCGTTCGCCGACCGGCACGAGGTGCGGTCACTGGCCAGCTGGGTCTTGTGCAGCTTGATCAAGTTCTCGGCCTGCCCGCGCGCACAGTAGAGCGTGTCATAGATGTATTCAGCCGAGCCTTGGGTTAGCGATGTGACGACATAGCGGATATCCATGCCCAGCGTGCTGGCCTCGATCCTGGCGACGACGCGGCGCTGGCGGTTCCAGCTCTTCGCGCCGTAGCGGGTCTCGGCATAGCTGCGCAGGACCGGGAGTTGGCACTCGGCGCGGCGGACCGCGCAGGCATCGGCGGCAGTGACGATAACCGGATCAGCGCGCAGCGCGGCGTTGGTCGGCAGACCGAACACGTAATCGACATGGGCCGCCTCGCAGAAGGCCATGACCTCGGGCCGTCCATAATGCCCGTCACCGCGGATGGTGATGTGGGTATCAGGCCAGTGGCGGCGAAGATGGCGCACCAGACGCCGGATATGCCCTGCCGCCTCCTTGCCAGAAGGCGTCTTGCCCGTGCGCAGCAGCATCGCCACCGGCCGGCCCGTTGCCGTGTCGTAGACATGGATCGGCAGGAAGCAGCGCTCCCCATGATGTCCGTTCCAGAAGGAGAGTTGCTGATAGCCGTGCACGACGTCGCAGGTGTCATCGATATCCAGCGTCACCGCCGCCGGCGGAGTGGGGTAGCTGGCGCAGTAGATGTCGATCATGATCCCCAGCATCTTTGCCAGCTCGCGCGTGCTCGGCGCATTCTCCCAGCGGCTCATCGTCGGTTGGCTGGCCAACCCCGCACCCGATCCCGGCAGCTTGCCCAGCGCAAGGCGGAAGCCCGGATCATCGCGCAGAGCGTCGAGATCATCGGCATCCTCATAGCCGCAGGCGATCGCGAACATCCGCGCGCGCAGGATATCTTCAAGCCGATGAACCACCCGAGCAGGATCGCGCGGATCGGCAATACACGCCGCAAGCCGCTGGCAGAGCCCCATCATGCGCTCGGCCTGAGCCGGCACCAGGACCCCGCCATCCGAGGTCAGCCTGCCGCCGTCAAACGCAGCTGTGACCTTCTTGCCGCGCACTGCTGGAAACGAAAATACGGACGCGCTATCATCGCATCCGGCGGGTGTGGTCTGTGGCATATTTTGCCCCGTTGCAGGTCTGGCTTAAGCAACCACATTCCTACAACAATGCAAATGCTTACGCCACTCCCGCCAACCCGTCAGACCACTGCCGGTGAATAATCCGGGCTAAGCCCGCACGACTGCGCTTGCGGTCAGTTCTTTCCTGCCAGAGAAACTGGGGAAAAGGCCGCAATATCCGGCTCTCCGGGTGTGCTCTGGCACATCTGCCAATCCATTCCCGCCTGAAACCCCGCCGTACCGCGCGCTTTGCGGCGCCGGCCGAGCGAGCTCCGGTGTTTCCGGTCCCCTCGGAGACTGTTTGGTGCGGTCGAGAAGACTCGAACTTCCACGGGCGTTAGCCCACAACGACCTCAACGTTGCGCGTCTACCAGTTCCGCCACGACCGCACTCATGTCAGGGGCGCGCGGTGCCGGGCGCCCCTCGGTAGGAGCGCGCCCCTAGCAAGGGGGTGGACGCGGCGCAAGCACTTTGCACGGGGGAGGGCGGGCGGCTGCGCGAAAGGATGGCGGGCGCGCCCGTCCCGACCCGGGACCGCCTCGCCGCGGGGCTTGCGCGCGGCGTTAGGAAACTGGCAACCATGTTGCGTGAGCCCGCTTCTCAGCCTTGCCCCCGCCGTGCTGGCCATCGCCCAGGCTTCGGGCGCGCCGACGGAGCGGGCGTCGCGCCCCGTGGGCGAGCCGGTCGCGGTCGCCGTGAGCGCCACGGTCACGATCCTGCGCCCCGCGGTGATCGACATCGACGCCGAGGCGAGGCGCGCCGGGGACGACAGGCAGGGCGGGACACGGGCGCGCCAGCGGCGGATCGATGCGGCCGGGACGATCTGGATCGATTTCAGCTGAACGGGTCCGCGCTGGCGGGGGCAGGGATCAGCCGGGCGCCCAGCCCACTTCGGCGAACTGCGCGGTCTGCGGCACGTCGGCGATCGCCTCGGTCACGTTGAGCGTTTCGCCCGGGGCGAGTTCGCGCTTCGCCGGAACGACGACCCAGTCGGCGACTTCCTCGTTGGCCGCGTCGCGAAACACGATGAGCAGATCGGGCACGCGCACGCTTTCGCTGCTCTCGTTGCTGATCGTCCCGCGCACGCGGTAGATCCGCTCGCCGCTGTCGAGCGTTTCCACGCGCTGTTCGGCCGCCGCGAAGTCGAGCGCGAGGCCCGGCTTGCCGATCCCGAAGGTCGGGCGGCTGAAGGGCGCGAATTCGGGCAGGCTGTAATAATTCACCGCTACCGCGGCGCCGACCGCGAGCAGGGCGAAGATCGCGACGGCCGCGGTCCACATCTTCGCCGGGTTGCGCCGGGCGGTGAACGGCGCGCGGTATTCGAAGTGGGAGACCTCGTCCCCGCCCCGGTCGCCCCCGTCGGCGTCGTCATCGTCGGAATATTCGCCGAGGGGATAGTCCTCCCCGGGGAGCGCGGCGATCTCTTCATCTTCGGCGAAGCCGTCGCGCCGGGCCTCCCCGGCGAGAGGGTCGCGCGCCGGATCGATCGCCGCCCCGACCGGCGGTTCGTCCGTTTCGCCGCGGCGATCGCGCGCTCCTGCCGGGCCGTCGCGGCTGACGCGGGCGCGCTCGCCGGGCTCGTCGGGCTGGTCGGAGGCGCGCAGGCCGCGGCGCAGGGCGCGCACGGCGACGCCCGCATCGACGCCGTCTTCGGCGCCCGCCTGTTCCCGTGGCGGGGCCTGGGGCGACGGGGGCTGGTCCGGTGGGGGAGAGCCCGCAGGTTCTTCGCCCTCTGCCTCGGCCTCGGCGGCGGCGGGCGGCGAGGAGCGAGCGACCTCTTCGGCGCTGCGCCAATGGCTGACGCCCGGGCGCGCGGGATCGCTTTCTCCAGGCGCGGGCGAGGGCGGGGCGGGGGAAGGCGGCTCCTCGGCAGGTGCCCCATCCGCAGGCTCGTCCGCAGGCACGCCCGCAGGAGCGCCCGGAACCGGCCCTGCTGCATCGTCCCGTCCGGGTTCCCGCGCCGGGGGCGTTTCGGACCGGGGCAAGCGGGTCCGGTCGGCCGTTTCCGGCGCAGGCTCCTGGAACCAGCTGTGCTTGCACTTGGCGCAGCGCACGGTCCGCCCCTCCGGTCCGATCGCGGTTTCCGGCACGGCATAGCGGGTCGCGCAGGCGGGGCAGGATATGATCATTGTCGTCTATGCATTATCGCGCGGCCTGTCCGGCACAAGGGCAGCGCCCGAAAGGTGCCGGATATGCACGCTTTTTTCCACATCGTTGGCGTCCGGTATCGCGCCCTGTATGGTGCATAGCGCCCAAACTGCACTTCCCCCTCCATTTCGGCGCTGATAAAGGCGCGCGATGACCGACAGGCCGGGCGAGATCGTGAAGTTCGATAATGTCGGGCTGCGCTACGGCACCGATCCCGAGGTTCTGAGCGATCTCAGCTTCACGCTCTTCCCCGGCAGCTTCTATTTCCTGACCGGCGCCAGCGGGGCGGGCAAGACGAGCCTGCTCAAGCTGCTCTACCTCGCCCAGCGGCCCTCGCGCGGGGCGATCCGGATGTTCGGCAAGGACATCATCACCCTGCCGCGCTCGCGCCTGCCCGATTTCCGGCGGCGGCTCGGCGTCGTGTTCCAGAACTTCCGCCTCGTCGATCACCTCTCCGCCTTCGACAACGTCGCCCTGCCGCTGCGCCTCGCCGGAACCGAGGAGCCACGGCTGCGAAAGGCGGTGTCCGACATGCTCGACTGGGTCGGGCTTGCCCACCGCGCCGATGCCCGCCCGCCGAGCCTTTCGGGCGGAGAGCAGCAGCGCGTCGCGATCGCCCGCGCGGTGATCGCGCGCCCGCAGATGCTCATCGCGGACGAGCCGACCGGCAATGTCGATCCGGAAATGGCGCTCAAGCTGCTGCGCCTGTTCGAGGCGCTCAACAACCGTGTCGGCACGACGGTGATCGTCGCGACGCACGATGTCCACCTGCTCAAGAAGGTGCCGGATTCGCTCATCATGCGGCTCAGCAAGGGGCGATTGTCCGATCCGACCGGCGCGCTGCGCTTTCCCCCGCGCCCGGGCGGGAGCGAGGCGGGGTTCGCGGGTGCGGGCAGGGCGGGTGCGGGCGGGGCGGGCGCGGGCGGGGCGGGCCTGCCATGACCACGCCCCCGCTGGCCGAGAAACCCTCGCGCAGGGCCGCGCCCGTGGGCGCGCGGCTCGCGGCGAGCCTCATTCCCTCGAGCCGGTTCGGCGGGGCGATGCCCTGGGTGATCGCGCTCCTCACCGCGCTCGTCGTGATCGCGGCGGCCGGCGGGCTCGCGCTCGGCAATCTCGCGGCCAATGCCCGCGCCGACCTGTCGGGCGCGGTGACGGTGCAGGTGATTGAGGCCGATCCCGCCGCGCGCGAGGCCGGGGCCGAACGCGCCGCGCGCATCCTGACGGCCGAGCCGCTGGTGCGATCGGTCAGGGTGGTCCCGCGTGCGGAGCTGGTGGACCTGCTCGAACCCTGGCTCGGCAGCGGCGCGCAAAGCGGCGAGGTCCCGATCCCCGCACTGATCGATGTCGAACTGGTGCGCGAGGCCGACGCGGCGGAGATCGCCGCGCTCACCGCCGCGCTCGAGGGCGAGGTGCCCGGCGCGCGGGTCGATGCCCAGTCGGACTGGCTGCGGCCGGTCTACGACGCGCTCGCCGCGCTGCAATGGCTCGCGCTCGCGCTGATCGCGCTGGTCGCCTTCGCCACCGCTGCAGCCGTGTGGCTCGCCGCGCGCAGCGCCTTCGCCAACCACCGCGACACGGTCGAGATCGTTCACCTGCTCGGCGGGACGGACCGGCAGGTGACCCGCATCTTCCAGCGCGCGATGATCCGCGACGCGGCCTTCGGCGCGCTGCTCGGCGCGCTGCTCGGCACGGTGGCGGTGTTCGTGCTGGGGCGGCAGTTCGCCGGGCTCGACAGCGGGATGGTGGCGGGCGGGGCGCTGGGGATCGGGGACTGGGGGGCGATCGCCGCGATCCCGGTCCTCGCGGTCGCGCTCGCCGCGCTCACGGGCCGGATCACCATTGCCTTTGCCCTGAGGAAGATGCTTTGAGCGCCCCGCCGTGATTCGCTACCTGCTCGCTTCGCTCGTGCTTGCCTGGGCACTGGGGTTCTTGTGGTTCGCCGTCTCGCTTCCCCGGCCCGCGGGGGAGGTGCGGACCGACGCGGTGATCGTTCCGACCGGGGCCGCCGGGCGCATCCCGCGCGGGCTCGCGGTGCTCGAGCGCGGGCTCGCCGAAAGGTTGCTGGTCAGCGGGGTCGCGCCCGAGGTGCGCCCGGCCGAGTTCGCCGCCGAGTTCAGCGTTTCCGGGGAGCGCATGGAATGCTGCGTGACGCTCGGCTTCGCGGCGGTCGATACCAGGGGCAATGCCTCCGAGATCGCCGCCTGGGTCGAGGCGAACGACATCACCTCGCTGCGCTTCGTGACGACCGACTGGCACATGCGCCGCGCCGCGAGCGAGCTCGACCGCGCCCTGCCGCCGGGGGTCACGGTGGTGCGCGACGCGGTCCCGTCCGAGCCGAGCCTCGCCAACCTGTTCCTCGAATATCACAAGCTGCTCGCGAGCCTCGCGGGCGGCCTCTTGGGGGTCTGAGCCGCGCCATGCTGACGCTCGCGCGCAACCTTGCATTCTACCCGCTGTTTTACGGGATCAGCGCGCTGCTGGTCGCCGGATCGGTGCTGGTCCGCCCGTTCGGAGCCGCGCCGCTGCGGCGGGTCGTCGGGGCGTGGAGCGCGTGGCACCGCTGGTGCGTGGAGCGCCTGCTCGGCATCGAGGTCGTGGTCGAGGGCGAATTGCCGCGCGGCGAAGTGCTGATCGCGGTCAAGCACGAGAGCTTCTTCGAGGCGATCGACATGCCGCGCCTGCTCGGCTTTCCGACCGTCTTCGCCAAGCGCGAGCTTTTCGCCATTCCCGGCTGGGGCGCCTCGGCGACGGCCTATGGCCTCGTGCCGGTCGAACGCGAGGCCGGGGCGAAGGCGCTGCGGGCGATGATCGCGCTCGCCCGGGTTCGGGTCGCGGAGCGCCGCCCGCTCGTCATCTTCCCCGAGGGCACCCGGGTGCCGCACGGGCAGGAGGCGCCGCTGCAATCGGGCTTCGCCGGGATCTACAAGCTGCTGAAGCTTCCCGTGGTGCCGGTCGCGGTCGATTCCGGCCCGCTCTATCACCGGCGGCTGAAGCGGGCGGGGCGGATCACCTACCGGGTGGGCGAGACGATCCCGGCGGGCCTTCCGCGCGCGGAGATCGAGGCGCGGGTGCACGCGGCGATCAACCGCCTTAACAGGCCCGGCTGAACCTCAATGCTCGCGGCCGAAATCGGGTCGCGCGGTTTCCTGCCCCTCCTCGATCACCTGCCGCCGGATCGCGCGGGTGCGGGCAAACAGATCGTGCAGCGTCTCCCCGTCGCCCGAACGGATCGCGCGCTGTAGGGCGGTCAGGTCCTCGGTGAAGCGCCCGAGCATTTCGAGCACCGCCTCGCGGTTGCTGAGGAACACGTCGCGCCACATCACCGGGTCCGAGGCGGCGATGCGGGTGAAGTCGCGGAAGCCCCCGGCGGAATACTTGATGACCTCGGACCGGGTCACTTCCTCGAGGTCGCTCGCCGTGCCGACGATCGTGAAGGCGATGAGGTGGGGGATGTGGCTGGTCACGGCAAGGACGAGATCGTGGTGCGCGGCGTCCATCACCTCGACCTTCGCGCCGAGCCCCGCCCAGAAGTTCGAGAGCGCCTCGAGTGCCTCCGGGTCGGTGTCTTCCGGCGGGGTAAGGATGCACCACCGGCCCACGAACAGCGTCGCGAACCCGGCGTCCGGCCCGCTTTCCTCGGTCCCGGCGACCGGGTGCGCGGGGATCACGCAGCGCCCTGGCAGAACTTCGGCGAGCGCGCGGGCCACGCTCTGCTTGGACGAGCCGACGTCGCTGACGATGGCGCTTTCGGGCAGGGCCGCGGCGATCGCTTCGGCGGCATCGCGCATCGCGCCGACGGGCACGCACAGCACCACGAGATCGGCCTCGCGCACCGCCTCGGCGGGGGTTTGGGCGATCGCCGAGACGAGCCCGCGCTCCCCGGCCCGCGCGCGGACCTGCGGGTTGGCGTCAAAGCCGGTCGTGACGATGCCGGGCGCGCGTTCGCGCAGGGCAAGCCCGATCGAACCGCCCAGCAGCCCCAGCCCGATGATCGCGACCCGCTCGATCCTCACGCCGGTTCTCCGCACAGCCGGCGCAGGCAGGCGATGACGCGGGTCATGTCCTCGCTGCGACCGATCGTGATCCGGAGCGAGCGCGGCAGGCCCTGGCCCGGCAGGTGGCGCACGGCATAGCCTTCCTCCTGCAGCGCCTCGAGCGCGTCGGCCGCGCTCACCGCGCCTTCGAAATGGATCAGCAGGAAGTTCGCCTCGCTCGGGCTTGCCGAAAGGCCGTGATTGCCGAGCGCCGCGACCGCTTCGGCCAGCCGCGCGCGTTCGGCGGTGTTGTGCGCGCGGGTGGCGGCGACGAAATCTTGGTCGCCCAGGGCCGCGAGCGCCGCCTTCTGCCCGCTCGCCGAGACGTTGAAGGCCCCGCGCAGCCGGTTGACGAGGTCGATCAGGTGCGGCGCGCCCGTGGCCCAGCCGATCCGTTCCGCCGCGAGGCCGTAGGCCTTGGAGAAGGTCCGGCTGACCAGCACGTTTTCATGCGCCGCAGCCAGTTCGAAGCCGAAACGCTGGTGGGCGGGATCGACGTATTCGCCATAGGCCTCGTCCAGCACCAGCAGCACGTGCGGGGGGAGGCCGGCGTGGAGCCGCGCGATCTCGGCGGGGGGCAGCCAGCTTCCGACCGGATTGTTCGGGTTGTCGAGCAGGACGACCTTCGTGCGCTCGGTGACCGCGGCAAGGAGGTTGGCGACCGAGGCAGCGCAGGCATCATCCTCGGCGAAGACCGGCACCGCGCCGACCTTGTGCGCGATGATCGGGTAGAGCGAGAAGGAATAGCGCGAGGCGAGCACCTCGTCCCCTGGCCCGGCGAGGGCCTGCACGATGCAGTTCAGCACTTCGCCCGAACCCGTGCCGCACACGATCCGGTCCGCCTCGAGCCCGTGGACCTCTGCGATCGCCTGGCGCAGCGCGCGCGCGTCGGGGTCGGGATAGTCGGCGAGGACGTGGGGCTCGCCGAGCGCGGCGAGCGCCGCCGGGCTCGAGCCCAGGGGGTTCTCGTTCGCCGACAGCTTGACGAGCGCGCGTCCGTCGCTCGCCTTGGACTTGCCGGGGGTGTAGGCGTGGATGTTGCGGATCCACTCTTTGGGTTCGGGCCGGGTGGTCATCTGGAGCGCGGCGATAACCGCTTCCCTCGCTTGCGACCAGCCCTCTCGTCGCGCGCCGCTTCCCGCCCGGATTGACTCGCGCGCGCGGCTCGCCCAATCGCCTTCGCCCATGAACGCCGCCCCTCCCGCGAACACCCATGCGCTGTCCGATGACCTGCCGCTCGACAGCGGCAAGGCGCTCCCGGGCGCGCGGATCGCGTACGAGACCTATGGCAAGCTTGCCGCGGACCGATCGAACGCGGTGCTGGTGTGCCACGCGCTGACCGGCGACCAGTATGTCGCGAGCACCCATCCCGTCACCGGCAAGCCCGGCTGGTGGGAACGCATGGTGGGGCCGGGCAAGCCGATCGACACGGCCCGGTTCCACGTCATCTGCGCCAATGTCATCGGATCGTGCATGGGCTCGACCGGCCCGGCGAGCCAGGCGCCCGACGGCGCCCCTTACGCGATGCGATTTCCCGTCATCACCATCCGCGACATGGTGCGCGGGCTCGTCGCCCTGCTCGACGGGCTCGGGATCGAGCGGCTCCACGCGGTCGTCGGCGGTTCGATGGGCGGGATGCAGGCGCTGAGCCTCGCCGCGAACTGGCCCAGCCGCGCGGCGCGCGTGCTGGTGATCGCCTCGACCGCGCGCCATTCGGCGCAGAACATCGCCTTTCACGAAGTCGGGCGGCAGGCGATCATGGCCGACCCCGCCTGGGCCGAAGGCGATTACTACGGACGCGAGGCCCGGCCCGACAACGGGCTCGCCGTGGCGCGCATGGCGGCGCACATCACCTATCTTTCCGAGGAAGGCCTCACTGCCAAGTTCGGGCGCCGGTTGCAGGACCGCGAGGCCAAGAGCTTCGGCTTCGACGCCGATTTCCAGGTCGAATCCTACCTGCGTTACCAGGGCAGCGGCTTCACCCAGCGATTCGATGCCAATTCCTACCTCTACATCACCCGCGCGATGGATTATTTCGACCTCGCCGAAGAGCATGGCGGCAAGCTCGCCAACGCCTTCGCCGGGTCGAAGGACGCGCGTTTCTGCATCGTCAGCTTCGATACCGACTGGCTCTATCCCACCGCCGAAAGCCGCCACATCGTCCATGCCCTCAACGCGACGGGCAACCGGGTGAGCTTCGTCGAACTCTCGGCCCCGAACGGGCACGACAGCTTCCTCTTGCCCCACGAACAGCTCGACCGGGTGGTCGAGGGCTTCCTCAATGGCTCAGACGCCAATGGCTGAGGCGCCGCCCGCGCTGCGTTTCGACCTTGCCGCGATCGCCGCCGCGATCCGGGCGGCGCATCCCGGTGCGCTGGTGCTCGACATCGGCTGCGGGGACGGGGCGCTGATGGCCGCGCTCGAGCGGGATGCCGGGTGCGACGCGCGCGGGATCGAGATCGACGCGCGCCTGGTCGAACGCTGCGTCGCGCGCGGGCTGTCGGTGGTGCAGGGCGATGCCGACACCGACCTTGCCGAATATCCCGACAAGGCGTTCGATTACGCCGTGCTCAGCCAGACCCTGCAGACCGCCTCGCGGCCCGACCTGATGCTCGACGAGCTGCTGCGGGTCGGACGCCGGGCCTTCGTCAGCTTTCCCAACTTCGCGCATTGGCGCACCCGCACCGCGCTGATGTTCGGCGGGCGGATGCCCGTGACGAGCGCGCTGCCGGTGAGCTGGTACGAGACGCAGAACATCCACCACGTCACCGTCGAGGATTTCCGCGATCTCGCCCGCGCGCGCGGCGCGCGGATCGAGCATTCGTGGTTTTTCGCGGGCGAGCGCGCCATTTCGCCCATGGGAGCGAACTGGCGCGCCGAATTCGCGGTGTTCCAGCTGAGCCGCTAGGGTTCCCCGGGCCGGATCAGCCGGGACGGTGGATGCCGCAGATCTTGTTGCCGTCGGGATCGGTGAAATAGCACAGGTGCATCGTGCCCATGGCGTTGTTGCGCGGACCGGGGGGATCCTCGATGCTGGTCCCGCCATTGGCGACCGCCACGTCGTGCAGTTCCTTGACCTGTTCCGCGCTGTCGCACTTGAACCCGATGGTCGCCCCGTTGGCGCAGGTCGCGGGCTGGTTGTTGATCGGCTCGGACACGGCGAAGGTCGCCCCGCCATGCATGTAGAACAGCCGCGTGTGGCCGCTGTCGGCGACGTTGACGATCGGTTCGCCCGCGCCCAGCACGCCGAGCACGGCGTTGTAGAAGGTTTTCGATTTCTCGATGTCGTTGGAACCGATCATCACGTGGTTGATCATTGTCGTCTCTCTCCTCATGCTGCGACCGCGTTCGATGACTAGGCCGCCCGCCGCCGCGCGGCAAGCCGGGTTTTCGCGGCGGGCCGCGGCTGTAGCCAGCGGTTCAGGCGCGCGGCTATAGGGCAGGGCCATGACCATGACCCTGCTGTTCGCCCCGTTCCTTCTCGCCGTCGAGGCCGCCCCCGCCGCCGAGCCGCCCGCGGCAGGCGCGCCCGTCACGCTCGAGGAGCTGTCGCTCGAGCAGGCGGCCGCGCTGCGCTGCGCGGTCGGTTTCGCGCTGGTGAGCGCGTGGCAGACGGACGGCGACGAACGCGGCGCGGACTTCCCGGCGGTGGGGGAGGAGGGGGCGCGCGAATTCTTCGTGCGCACGATGGCGCGGCTGATGGACGAGCGCGCCCTCGACCGCGCCGGGGTGCTCGATCTCGTCGCGCTCCAGCAGGAGCGCTTCGCCGCGCGCCCCGCGACGCTCGAGGAGATCATGCCCGCCTGCCTGCTGATGCAGCGCGCCGCCGGCCTTTGAGGCCTGCCGCCGAGCCGGGCCGCGAGCGCGGCGCTGTGATCCCTCCCATTTCCGGCCGGTTTCGCCGCGGCGCAGGCACGCGCGGCTGGATTCGCGGCCGGGTTTGAGGCATCAGGGCCGTTCGATGTGGCGTCTTTACCAGTTTCCGCTCTGTCCCTTCAGCCGCAAGGTCCGCCTGCTCATGGGCGAAAAGCACGTCGCCTACGACATGGTGCGCGAGGATCCCTGGGCGGCATCCGATGCCTTCTGGAACCTCAACCCGGCGGGCCGCACCCCGGTGCTGGTCGACGAAGCGCGCGGCATCACGCTCGCCGACAGCCGGGCGATCTGCGAATATCTCGAGGAGACGGTCGACAAGGCGCCGATGATCAACGGCCCGGCGGTGATGCGGGCGGAAATCCGCCGGCTGGTTGCGCTGTTCGACGAGAACTTCTTCGCCGACGTCACCGCCCCACTCCTGTCCGAGCGGATGAAGAAGCGCCTCGTCCTGAGGCAGCCGCCCGACAGCAGGGCGCTGCGCGAGGCGATGAAGATGGCGCACGGGCATCTCGACTACATGGACTGGCTGATCGACAACCGCCCGTGGCTGGCGGGTTCGACGATGAGCCTCGCCGATCTTGCCGCGGCGGCGCAGATCTCGGTCGCGGACTATCTCGGCGGGATCGACTGGAACGGGCACGAACAGACCCGCGGCTGGTACGCCGTCTTCAAGAGCCGACCGAGCTTTCGCCCGCTGTTGACCGAACGGATGGACGTCATCAAGCCGCCCGCGCACTACGCGCTCGTCGACCTGTAGCGCCCGCGCCGGGAGCCGCTGCCGGGAGCCGCTGCCGGGAGCGACCCTTGCCTCGCCGGGTGCGGCCCCGATATAGCGGGCCATGCGACAAGAGGACCGTCTGTCATGAACGCCCCCGAAGATCCGAAGAGCCTGACCGAAGCCGAATGGCGCGAGCGGCTTTCCGCCGAACAGTTCCATATCCTGCGCGAAGCGGGGACGGAACGCGCCTTCAGCGGCAAGTACGACAAGTTCTACGAGGACGGCGAATACGTTTGCGCCGCCTGTGGCACGCGGCTTTTCATCAGCGCGGCGAAGTACAACAGCGGCTGCGGCTGGCCCGCCTTCACGCGCCCCTTCGACCAGGAAACGATCGAGGAGCGCCGCGACACCAGCTTCGGCATGATCCGCACCGAGGTGCTGTGCGGCAAGTGCGGGAGCCACCTCGGCCATGTCTTCCCCGACGGACCGCCGTCCGAAGGGGGGCTGCGCTACTGCATCAATTCGGCCGCGCTCGAATTCGTGCCCGCCGAGGGGGAATGAGCCGCGCTTCATTCGCGCCGGGGGCGGGGTCCGGGCCGGCCGGCCGCCGCGGCGCGACGTTCACGCCGGGTTACACTTCGCCCGTGCAGGGCGGCCGTTCGGGCATCGGACTGTCCGGCAAGAGGCGGACGGACTGAACGCAATCAATGTCGAAACGGGGCAGGAACCTCTCGAACAAGGACAGGCGCGGCGCGCGCCGGGCTGCCGCCGCGCGCTCGCGTAGCGGCAGCGGTCGCGCCGGCACCAGCAGCAGGGCGGCGAAATCCGCCCGTCCCTCGCCGGTCTGGCGCTGGACGAAACGGATCGCGGCCGGCGGCATCGCGCTCGCGCTCCTGGCGGTCCTGTTCCTGACCGTCGCGGTCGGTTTCGCCGCGCGCTCGATCCCGAGCTATTACCAGCTCAAGGCGCAGCAGGCCGGCCAGACCATCCTCGTGCGGGCGAGCGACGGGAGCGAGATCGTCGAACTCGGCCCGAGCTTCGGCGAATGGCTCGACTTCGAGGAAATTCCCGAGACCATGACCAACGCGATGATCGCGGTGGAGGACAAGCGTTTCCGTTCGCATTACGGGATCGACCCGGTTCGCACTGCGGGCGCCGTGGTCGAGGGGCTGACGGGCACGCGCGAGCGGGTCGGCGGGACCTCGACGATCACGCAGCAGCTGGCGCGCAACCTGTTCCTCAACACCAACCGCACCTTCGACCGCAAGGCGCGCGAGGCGGTGCTGGCGATGGCGCTCGAATGGAAGTTCTCGAAGGAGGAGATCCTCGAGCTCTATCTGAACAAGGTCTATTTCGGCGGCGGCGCCTACGGCATCGATTCGGCGAGCCGCAAGTTCTTCAGCCACCCCGCGACCGAACTGTCGGTGGCCGAGGCGGCGATCATCGCCGGGCTGGTCAAGGCGCCGAGCCGCTATTCCCCCACCGCCGACGTGCAGGCCGCGGTCGACCGGGCGCAGGTCGTTCTGCGCCTGATGCGCGAACAGGGCTACATCACGCCGCAGGAAGCATCGGTCGATGTCGAAGCGGTGAAGCTCAAGGAGCCGGCCGGTCAGAACTCGGTGCGCTATTTCACCGACTGGGCGCTGCCGCAGCTCGACATCCTGCTGCCCGAAACCCTCGCCCCGATCGAGGTGTGGACGACGATCGACGTCGGCAAGCAGCGCGCCGCGACGGCGGCGATCGCCGCGAACACGCCCGGCGGGTCGCAGGGCGCGTTGGTGAGCCTCGATCGCGACGGGGCGATCCTCGCGCTGGTCGGCGGGACCGATTACGTCGAGACCAATTTCAACCGCGCGACCAGGGCGATGCGCCAGCCGGGTTCCTCGTGGAAACTGTTCGTCTTTCTCGCCGCGCTCGAGGCGGGCTACCGGCCCGAGGACGTCGTGGTCGATACGCCGGTGACGATCGACGGGTGGAGCCCGCGCAACGCCAACGGGCGCAACATCGGCGAAACGGACCTTAGGACCGCCTTCGCCTATTCGATCAACACGGTCGCGGCGCAGCTCGGCAACGAGGTCGGGTTCGGCACGGTCGCCTCGATGGCGCGGCGGTTCGGGATTTCCTCGCCGGTCTCGACCTTCCCCTCGATGGTGCTCGGCTCGTCCGAGGTCCGCCTGATCGAGATGACGCGCGCCTTCGCGGCCGTGGCGGCGGGCGGCGTGTCGGTCGAGCCCTACGGCATCACGCGCGTCGTGACCGCCGGCGGCGAACTGCTCTACGAACGCGAGCGCCCGCGCGAGACGCAGCTGGTCCCCGGCTATGTCGCGGCGGGGATGACCGACCTGTTGCAGGCCGCCATCCAGACAGGCACCGGCCGCGCGGCGAACATCGGCCGGCCGGTGGCGGGCAAGACGGGCACGACCAGTTCGAACAAGGACGGCTGGTTCGTCGGCTTCTCCTCCGGCATCACCACCGGGGTGTGGATGGGGCGCGACGATGCGCGGGCCGTCCCGGGCCTGCAGGGCGGGCGCGCGCCGGCGCAGGCTTTCGCCGCCTACATGCGCTATGCCGTGAAGGACCGCCCGGTCGAGGAATTCGACACGGAGCTCGACCTGCCCGAATGGCAGCTGGAGCCCGACGACGAATACCTGTTCGGCGACCCGGACGACTATTACTTCATCGACGAGCAGGGCAACCTGATCGAGCCCGGGCGGCGCGGGGACGAGGATTCGCCCTTCGGGACCGAGGACGGGCGCGAGCCCGAGGCCGATGTGCTGGACGAGCCGCCGGCGGCGCTCGACGAGGACGTGCTCGAACGCGCGATCGGCCGGGAACTGCCCGAGGTGCGGCGCGGCAATGCCCAGCAGGAGCAGCGCCAGCGGCAGCAGCAGGAGCAGCAGCGGCGGGAGCAGCAGCAGCAGCAGCGCGGGCCGGATGCGGCCCCCACCGTCGCCCCGCCGCTTCCGCGCCCCCGGGACGAGCCCTGAGGGCGCGCGCGTTCCGCGCCGCTGCGGTCCGGGAAAAGCGAAGGGCGCCCGCGGCATGGCCGCGGGCGCCCTTTTCCAGTCGGCCCTGTGCGGCGGCGATCAGCGCAGGCGCACCGGCAGGAAGCGCGCGGGCTGGCCGCGCCGCTTGATCCGCAGGAGCACCGCGTCGCGGCCCGCTTCCTCGGCCGCGGCAATCTGCGCGTTCAGCCCTTCGATCGTATCGACGCTCTCGTAATTGGCCGAAAGGATGATGTCGCCCCGGCGCAGGCCCTTGCGGCCCGCGTCGGAATTGGGATCGACCGCGGCGATGACGAGGCCGGTCGTGCTCTCGTCCACGCCGAGGCTGTTCCTGATCTGCGGCGTCATGGTGATGACCTGCAGGCCCAGCTTTTCCTCGATCGTGCCGTCGGAAGCCTCGGGATCCATCGGAGTTTCGTCGTCGGGATCGAACACCTGCTGCGAGCGGAGCAGTTCCTCCTCGCTCGGGCGCTTGCCGAGCGTGGCGACGAGGTCGAGCTCCTGCCCGTCGCGCAGGATCGTGATCGGGACGCGCGTGCCCGGGTCGAGATTGCCGACGATGATCGAGACGGTCCGGTCCGAGGTCACTTCGCGGTCGTTGATCTCGACGATGATGTCGCCGGGCCTGAGGCCCGCCCTGGCGGCGGCGCTGTCGTCCTGCACGTTCTGCACCAGTTCGCCGCGATTGCGCTGGATGCCGAGCGAATCCGCGAGATCGTCATCCATCGGCTGGAGCCCGACGCCGAGGAAGCCCCGCTCGATCTCCTCGCCCGCCATCAGCTGGCGCACGATCGGGGCAGCGGTTTCGGCCGGAATGGCGAAGCCGATCCCGACGCTCCCGCCCGAGGGCGAGAAGATCGCGTTGTTGATGCCGATGACATTGCCGCGCATGTCGAACAGCGGACCGCCCGAATTGCCGCGGTTGATGCTGGCGTCGGTCTGGATGTAGCGGTCATAGGCGCCGCCCTGGCCGGTGGTGCGCTGGATCGCCGAGACGATCCCGCTCGTCACGGTGCCGCCGAGGCCGAAAGGGTTGCCGATCGCGACCACCCAGTCGCCCACCCGCGCCGCGCTCGAATCGCCGAAGGTGACGAAGGGGAAGGTCCGGTCGGCGTTGATCTTGAGCACGGCGAGGTCGCTCGCCGCGTCGGAGCCGACGAGTTCCGCCTCGTATTCGGTCCCGTCGGGCATGGTGACGGTGATTTCCTCGAGCGTCGCGTTGCTGTTCGGGGGCGAGATCACGTGGTTGTTCGTCACCACGAAGCCGTCGGCCGAGATGATGAAGCCTGAACCCAGCGATTGCGCCTCGCGCGTCTGGGGCTGGTTGCCGCCGCGGCGGCGGTTGAAGAGCTCGGCGAAGGGGGTGCCGGCGAAGGGGTTGCGCGACACTTCGACCCGCTGGCGCGTGGCGATGTTGACCACGGCGGGCTGCAACTGCTCGGTCAGGTCGGCGAAGCTCGCGGGGGCGCCCTCACGCGGGACCATGCGGTTCATCACCTGGTCGTCGTTCTGCGCCACCTGCGCCCCGGCGGGGATCCCCGTCATCAGCGAGATGGCCGCGCCGCCCACCAGCAGCGCGCTCGAAAGACCATATACATAACGCACGGTGTTCACGTCCTCTTTTCCTTGTCCTTGGTCCGGAACGCGAGGGCGAAGCCTGCGGTTCCGGGCCGGTTCATCCGAAATGCGAGGAGGATTTCAGCGAATATGCACTGAATGCCGTTTGAACACGGCTCGACCTCCGTCGGCGCGGGTCAACGCTTCATCGCCAGGTCCGGGGAGCCGCGCGGGTGCGAGCGAGCGATGCGCGCGCGATCTCAGCGCTCGCCCCGGAACTGTCGCAGGTATTCGTTGTCGGGCGAGAGGATGAAGGAGCTGTCCCCGCGCCCTTCGCCGCGCGCGAAGCTCTGTTCGTAGCTCTGCATCGCGCGGTAGAAATCGTAGAAGTTCTCGTCCCTGCCGAAAGCCTCGGCGTAGATCCGCGCGGCCTCGGCGTCGGCTTCGGCGCGGATGATGCGCGCATCGCGCGTACCCTCCGCGCGGATCGTGCGTGCCTCGCGTTCGCGGTCGCTTTCCATCCGGCGGAAGGCCGATTGCAGCGGCGCGCCTTCGGGAAGGTCGGTGCGCTTGATCTGCACGTCGATCACCTCCGCGCCATATTGCCGCGCCTCGCGGTCGAGATTGGCGCGCACGTTCGCCAGCGCCGTGCCGCGCTCGGCGGTCAGCATCGCCTGGAAGGTCCGCCGCCCGAGCTCCTGCCGCAGGGCCGAGTTGAGGATCGGATCGAGCGCGGCCCGCACGCCGTCGGTGTTGTTGGCGCGTTCGACCATCGTCACCGGATCGACCACGCGGAACCGGGCATAGGCGTTGACGAGCAGGCGCTGCTGGTCGGCCGAGAGCACTTCCTCGTCGCGCATGTCGAGAGCGAGCACGCGGCGATCGACCCGGCGCAGGCTTTCGAGGATCGGGATGCGGAAATAGAGGCCGGGGCCGGCGCCGCCTTCGGGCGTGTTGACGGTCCTGACCGGCTTACCGGCCTGGACGACGACGACCTGCTCTTCCTCGTTCACGACATAGGCCGACAGGAACAGGCCGACCACCGCGATTCCGATCGCGACGAGCGCCCAGCGATACTTGTTCCAGATCGATTCCATAATTTCCTGCAATGGCTGAGTGCTTACTGGCCGGTCGGCGCGGGGGCCGCCTGCCGGGCGCGGCGCTGCAGTTCGGGCAGCGGGAGATAGGGCGTCACGTTGTCCGATTCGACCACGGTCTTGTCGGTCTGGGCGAGCACACGCTCCATCGTTTCGTAATAGAGCCGCTGGCGCGTCACTTCGGGCGCTAGGCGGTATTGTTCGTAGACCTTGGTGAACGCCTCGGCCTCGCCCTCGGCGCGCGAGAGGGTCTGCTGGGCATAGCCGCGCGCCTCGTTGCGGGCGGCGTCGGCGTTCTGTTCGGCGACCGAGACGTCGCGGAAGGCATCGACCACCTCGCCCGGCGGGTCGGCCTTGGCGATTTCCACGCCGAGCACGTTGATCCCCGCGCCATAGGTATCGAGGGTCGCCTGCATCCGCGTGCGGACGCGCTGCTGGATTTCCGCACGGCCCTGCCCGGTGAAGGTTTCATTGAGCGTCTTTTCCGCGACCGAGGCGCGCATTGCCGCTTCGGCGACTTCGTTCACGGTCTCGTTCGGATCGGCCAGTTCGAACCTGAAATTGCGCAGGTCCTTGATGTTCCAGCGCACGGTGTAGCTGAGATCGACGAGGTTCTGGTCGCCGGTCAGGATCAGCTTGTCGCGCTGGTTCGAGGCCGGGATATTGACCGCGCGCACGCCGCTCACGTCTTCTATCTCGATCGATTCGATCGGCCAGGGCGCGGTGACCTGCAGGCCCGGGCCGAGCGTGCGGCTGTAGCTGCCGAGCGTCTTGACCACGGCCTGTTCCTTCGGCCCGACGAGGTGGAACGAGGAGAACAGCACGAACACGGCGAGCACGACCACCACGATGACCGGCGTCCAGCTCTTCCCGCCGGGGCGCTGGGGCATCCGGAAATTCGGCCCGCCGGGTCCGCCGCCGCGCCGGCGCGGGCCTTCGGGGCCGCGGTTCTTGAAGATGTCCTCGATGCTGGCGGAGCGGCGCCTGCCATTGCCGCCGTCGCCGCCGCCGGGCAGCCAAGGGTTGCGCGGGCCGCTGCCCCGGTCGCCCGAAGGCGAGTCATCGCCCCGGTCGCCGTCGGAATCGCCGTCGTCGCCCTGGCCGGCATTGCCCCAGGGGTTCTTCCCGCCGACCATGGCAAGGCCGTTTCCCGCGCCCGATCCGGCCATACCGAGCCGCTTCATCCAACCGTCGAACATTTGCATGAAACCCTTATAGGAAGGCGAAACGGGGAAAAACAGGGGTATTGCGAATTGAAAAGGCTGCACGCGATCAAAAACCCAATTCAACATGGCCCGTTTGATGATAGAGGGCGCTGCCCATGAGCGAGGACGACACTTCCGGAGCGGGTCCGGCCCGCGAACCCGCCGGCGAGGAGCGGCGGCTGCGCGCCGCGCTCCCGCCCGAGATCGACCACCGCGTGCGCTCGGCGCGCATCCTCAATGGCCGCGCGATCGTCGTCGCCGAGGCGGGCGACCTTTCCCCGGCGAAGCGCGAGGAGCTCGAAGCCGAGATCGCCCGCCTGCTGTCGCCGCTGGCCGGCGTCGAGGAGGTGCGCGTCGCGCTCACCGGGGAGCGGCGGCGGCGGCGGATCATCGCGGTCGGATCGGGCAAGGGCGGCGTCGGCAAGTCGACGCTGACCGCCAATCTCGCGGTCGCGCTGGCGCGGCTGGGGCGCAGGGTCGGCGTGATCGACGGCGACATCTACGGCCCGTCCCAGCCCAAGCTGCTCGCGACCGAGGGGACCAAGCCCACGGTCGAGGATGAAAAGCTGGTCCCGCTCGACAGCCCGCACGGCGTCAAGGTGCTCTCGATGGGGCACCTCGTCGCGCCGGGCAAGGCGCTGGCGTGGCGCGGGCCGATGGCGGGCAAGGCGCTGGGCCAGCTGGTCGAGGCGAACTGGGGCGAAACCGAACTCCTCCTGATCGACATGCCGCCGGGCACCGGCGACGTGCAGCTTTCGATGATGGCCGATCACAAGCCCGACGGGGTGGTGCTGGTCTCCACCCCGCAGGACCTCGCCCTGATCGACGCGGCGCGCGCGGGGCAGCTGTTCGACCAGGGCGAGGTCGCGATCATCGGCCTCGTCGAGAACATGGCGGGCGAGATCTTCGGCTCCGGCGGGGTCGAGAAATTCGCCCACGCGCTCGACATTCCCTTCCTCGGGCGCATCCCGCTCGACGCGGACACGCGGGTCAGCGGGGATGCGGGTCATCCCCCCGCCGCGGGCGACGGCGAGGCCGGCAAGCCTTTCCGCGCGATCGGCGAAAAGCTCGCGCGCTGGCTCGACACCGGGAAAGTCTAGACGCATGAACCTGTCGCGGCGCGGCATCCTGGCGGGCGCGGCCGCGGGCGGCGGCCTGCTCGTTGCCTGGTGGCTGCTGCCGCGTGCCCATCACAACCCGCTGACGCCCGGCCCGGGCGAACACGTCTTCGGGGCGTGGCTCAGGATCGGCGAGGATTCGGTGGTGACGGTCGCGGTCCCGCAGCTCGAAATGGGGCAGGGGGTGACGACGATCCTGCCGCAGCTCGTCGCGATGGAGCTGGGCGCGGACTGGCGGCAGGTCGCGATCGAGCCCGCACCGCCTTCGGGCGCCTATGCCAATCTCCCCCTGGCCGAGAAATGGGCGCCCCTGTGGGACCCGCTCGCCGCCGGGCTGTCCGAGCCGACCGACGCGCTCCTCGCCGCGCGCTTCGCCAATGCCGAACGGTTCTGCGCCACCGCCGAGGGCACGACGCTCTCCGCCTACGAAGCCGCCGCGCGCGCGGCGGGCGCGGCGGCGCGGGCGATGCTCGCGCAGGAGGCGGCGGAGCGCTGGGGCACGGCGTGGGAGGCGCTGCGGGTCGAAGGCGGGATCGTGCGCGGCGGCGACGGGCGCAGCGCGACCTTCGGCGAACTCGCGGCGGGCGCGGCGGTGCGGGCGGTGCCCGATCCCGCCCCGCTCCGGCCCGAGGCCCCGCGCGAGGACCCGCACGAGGACCCGCTCGGCCGCTTCGCCGATGCCGCGCCGCCGTTCCCGCGGATCGACCTGCCCGCCAAGGTCGACGGCTCGCTGCAATTCGCAGGCGACGTGCGGCTGCCGCGAATGCTCCACGCCTCGATCCGGCACGGTCCCAATGCGGGGGCCGAGCTCACCGGCTTCGACGAGGCGGCCGGGTACCGCATGCCGGGCGTGGTGCAGGTGGTGGCGGGCAGGCGCTGGCTCGCCGCGCTGGCCGAAACGTGGTGGAGCGCCGAGCGCGCGCTCGAGGCGATGGACCCCCGCTTTACCGCCGCCTTCCCTGCGAGCAGCGTGGAGGTCGCCACGCGGCTCGGCCTGATGCTCGAAAGCGGCCCCTCCTTCCGCATCGCCGAGACCGGGTTCGGGGCCGAGGGGATGACGCGCGTCGACATCGCCCGGCGCTACGAGGTCGAGCCTCATCTCGCCGCTCCGCTCGAAACGGCGAGCGCGACCGCGCGGCTGTCGGGCGGGCGGCTCGAATTGTGGATCGCGAGCCAGGCGCCCGAAAGCGCCCGAGCGGCGGCGGCGCGGGCGATCGGGCTCGCGGTTGAGGACGTCGCGCTCTACCCCGTGCCCGCCGGCGGCAGTTTCGATGCGCGGCTCGAGCACGACCACGCGATCGAGGTCGCGCTGCTCGCGCGCGAGGCGGCGCCGCGCCCGGTGCAGCTGACCTGGCCGCGCGCGTCCGAACTCGCCCACGCCCGCCCGCGCCCGCCTGCCTGGCTGCTGCTCGGCGCGCAGGTGCAGCAGGGAGCCCCCGGCAGCCCCGGCACCGGAGGGGCGATCGACGCCCTGCGCGTGCGGATCGCCTGCCCGCCCGCCGCGCTCGAATTCGGGCGGCGCCTGTTCGGCGGGCTTACCCCCTGGGCGGCGATCCGCGAGACCGAGGGCAGGAAGGACCCGCTCGCCTGCAGCGGGGCGGTCCCGCCCTATCGATTGCCGAGCCTGGTGGTCGAGCACGTCCCGGTCGAGATCGGCCTGCCGGTCGGGCGGGTGCGGGGCAATGCGGATGGCTGCACCGCCTTCGCGATCGAAAGCTTCATCGACGAGATCGCGCGCAGGCACGGGCGCGAGCCGCTGTCCTTCCGCATGGCGATGCTGGGCAGCGACATTCGCCTTGCCGCCTGCCTCCAGCGCGCGGCGCAGTTGGGCGGATGGGACGGCGGCGCGGCCGGGAGCGGGCAGGGCCTTGCCTGCCACCGGATCGGGGATGGCCCCGACGCGCCCCGCATCGCCTGCATCGCCACCGCCAGCGGGGGCGAAAGCGGGGTGCGGGTTACGCGCCTGTCGGCCGCGGTCGATATCGGGCGGATCGTCAATCTCGACATCGCGCGCCAGCAGGTCGAGGGCGGGCTCGTATTCGGGCTCGGCATGGCGCTGGGCCGCGCGCCGCGCTGGCGGGCGGGACTCCCGGCGAGCGAGGCCTATGCCGATCTCGAACTTCCCACCCTTGCCGACTGCCCCGAGATCAAGATCGATTTCATCGCCAGCGAGGCGCCTCCGGCCGATCCGGGCGAGATCGGCGCGGTCGTCGCCGCGCCGGCGATCGCCAACGCCCTGTTTTCGGCTACGGGCTTGCGCCTGCGGCGTCTGCCCCTACTTTCTGACGGAATATGACCCGGACATTCCTGCCCCACCCGGTCCGGGCCGTCTTTTCGCCCGGTATCGCCACGTCCCCCTCGCGCAGCCGGAAACCGGCGTTTGCGAAGGCGTTTGACCGCTCATGACCTGGCGCGGCCAACAGCTTCCCCCCGATCATCCGCCGGTCAGGAGCGGGCGTATCGGCGTGCTGCTGGTCAATCTCGGCACGCCCGATGCGCCCGATCCGGTTTCGGTCAAGCGATATCTCAAGCAGTTCCTGTCCGACCGCCGGGTGATCGAGATTCCGCCGATCGCCTGGCAGCCGATCCTGCGCGGCGTGATCCTCAACACGCGGCCGCAGAAGAGCGCCGAGGCCTATGCCAAGATCTGGACTCCGCGCGGCTCGCCGCTGGCCGATCTCACCGCGAGCCAGGCCGAGGCGATGGCCGCGACCCTGGGCGATGCCCACGGGCAAGGGGGGCTCCGTGTCGATTACGCCATGCGCTACGGCAATCCCTCGATCGAGGACAGGCTCACCCTGCTCATGCGGGAGGGGTGCGACCGGATATTGATCGCGCCGATGTATCCGCAATATTGCGCCGCGACGACCGCGACCGTGTTCGACGAGATCGCCCGCGTGCTCGGCGAGATGCGCTGGCAGCCCGCGCTGCGCTTCGTCCCGCCCTATCACGACGATGACAATTACATCGCCGCGCTCGCCGACGACCTTTCCCGGCAGGTCGCCGCGCTCGATTTCGCGCCTGAGGTGATGCTGCTCAGTTTCCACGGAATGCCGCTGAGGACGCTGGAACAGGGCGATCCCTATCACTGCCAGTGCTGCAAGACCTCGCGCCTGTTGCAGGAAAAGCTGCGCGAGCGTCCGGAATTCGCGGGCACCCGGTTCGAGACGACGTTCCAGTCGCGCTTCGGCCCGGCAAAATGGCTCGAACCGGCGACCGACGACACGCTGATCAAGGAGGGCGAGAAGGGCACGAAACGCCTCGTCGTCGCCGCGCCCGGCTTCGCGGTCGATTGCGTTGAGACGCTGGAGGAACTCGCGATCGAGGGCCGCGACGAATTCCTCGAGGCGGGGGGCGAGCACTATGCCGTGCTCGACTGCCTCAACACGTCCGATGCCGGGCTCGCCATGCTGGAGCGGATGCTGCGGCGCGAGCTTTCCGGCTGGATTTGATCCTTACACTTATTTACACCAAGGTCAGTTGCAAACCCGAACCTCTTTTCTGTGGTAAGGACCAAGCCATGGCCACTCTTGCACAACCCCACACCGGCGCGAACGCGCCTTCCTTCGGTCACTGGAGCGAAGGGCGCATTGACGAATCCGATCTCTCCCACATTCCGGGCGAGGGCGGCTGGCCGGTGGTCGGCAACACCTTCCGGATGCTCGCCGACCCGCACGGCTTCGCCCGGCGGATGATCGACACCTACGGCAAGGTCTACAGGAACCGCGCCTTCGGCGGCTGGCAGGTCGCGCTGATCGGGGCGGAGGCGAACGAGCTCCTGCTGTTCGACCGGAACAAGATGTTCTCTTCCGAGCAGGGCTGGGGTCCGATTCTCGACCAGCTGTTCCCGCGCGGGCTGATGCTGATCGATTTCGAACATCACCGGGTCGACCGGCGCGCGCTTTCCATCGCGTTCAAGCCCGAGCCCATGCGGCATTATTCGGGCGCGCTCAATGCGGGCATTTCGCGCGAGGTCGAAGGCTGGGAAGGGGCGATGACCTTCTACCCGGCGATCAAGAAACTGACGCTCGACCTTGCCGCCGACAGCTTCATCGGCCTGCCGTGGGGGCCGGAAGCCGACCGGATCAACGCCGCCTTCGTCGACATGGTGCAGGCCTCGGTCGCGCCGGTGCGCAAGCCGCTGCCCTTCACCAGGATGAAGAAGGGCGTCGACGGGCGGGCCTACCTGATCGACTATTTCACCCGCGAAACCCACAAGCGCCGGGCCGAGGGCGGCGGGCAGGACATGTTCAGCCAGTTCGCCACCGCCACCCGCGAGGATGGCAGCCTGCTGCCGGTCGACGAAGTGGTCGACCACATGAACTTCCTGATGATGGCCGCGCACGACACGATCACCTCGTCCGCGACCTCGCTGATCTACTACCTCGCGACGAATCCCGACTGGCAGGAGAAGCTGCGCGAGGAGGTTTTCGCGGTCACCGGAGGCCCGGACGGTTCGGGCAAGGCGCGCGCGCTCGATTACGACGATCTCGGCAGGCTCGAACTGACTGAAATGGCCTTCAAGGAAGCGCTGCGGATGATCCCGCCGGTGCCCTCCATGCCGCGCCGTGCGCTGCGCGAGTTCGAGTATGGCGGCTACCGCATCCCGGCCGGCACGATGGTGGGGATCAACATCTACTGGACCCACCATTCGGAGGAATACTGGGATTCGCCCTTCACCTTCGATCCGATGCGCTTCACCCCCGACAAGGTGAAGGCGCGGCACAAATATGCCTGGGTGCCCTTCGGCGGGGGCGCGCATATGTGCCTCGGCCTCCACTTCGCCTACATGCAGGTGAAGATCCTCGTCGCTCAATTGCTCCAGCGCTACCGGATCGAGGCGGCGCCGGGCTATGCGCCGCAATGGCAGGAATGGCCGATCCCGCAGCCCAAGGACGGGTTGAGGGTGGAATTCGTGAAGCTGTGACCGAAACCTCCCCTCCTTTTCGGGGTAGGGGATTGAGGGGTGGTTGCGGGGCGAAGCCTCGCGCCGATCAGGAAGGCACAGCCCCCAACCCCTTCCTCGGGGAGGAGGGGTCTTGAGTCAGAAATCCCAGGCGATTCCGTTCTTCTCCCAGTCGCCGTAGCGGGTCGGGGAAAGCTCGCGCGGTTCGTCCTTGAGCGGATCGACGGCCTTCGGCTCGGGCACGGGATCATTGGTCCAGTGGGCGGGCTTCCTGAAGGCCTTGGCGGCTTGGGATTTCTGCTTGGTCATGGCCCTTTCCAGATGCGCGCGCTGGCGCTCGGTTTCAAGCGGGTCTAGGGCCGGGCCATGCCGAAGATCCCGGGACTTCCCGCGCGCCGCGCCGCGCTCAAGCTTATCGATGCCGTCCTGCGCCGGGGGGAAACGCTCGAACAGGCCGAAGGCGCGGCGCTGTCTGGGGTCCACGCGGGCGAGGACCGCGCTCTCGCCCGGGCCATTGCTGGCGAGGCGCTGCGCTGGCTCGTCGATCTCGATGCCCTGATCGACGGCGCCACGCGGCAGCGCCTGCCCGAGGATGCCAAGGCGCGCAGCGTGCTGCGGATCATGCTCGCCCAGGCGCTGCGGCTCGGCACGCCGCCGCACGCGGTGGTGGCGACCGGGCTGCCGCTGCTGGCGGGCGGGCCGCGGCGGCTCGCGCACGGGGTGTTCTCGACCCTGATGAAGCGCGAAGCCGCGCTGCCGTCCGCGCCGAGCCTGCCCGAACGGGTGCGGGCGCGCTGGGGGAGCGAGCGGGCGCAGGCGATCGCGCCGGGCCTCGCCGATCCGCCCGAACTCGACCTTGCGCTGAAGGACGCCGCGACCACGGCGGCGCGCGCGGCCGCCATGGGCGGGGTCAGCCTGGCCCCCGGCCATGTCCGGCTTGCGCGCGGCACCGCGATCGAGGCGCTGGAGGGTTTCGCCGCGGGCGAATGGTGGGTGCAGGACCTCGCGGCGCAGATCCCGGCGCGCCTCCTCGGCCCAGGCGAAGGGCGCCACGCGCTCGACCTGTGCGCCGCGCCGGGGGGCAAGACGCTGGCGCTCGCCGCGGCCGGGTGGAAAGTCACCGCGCTCGACATCAGCAAGCGGCGGCTCGACCTGCTCAAGGCGAACCTGAAACGCACCGGCCTTGCAGCTTCGCCGGTGCGCGCCGATGCCTTGAGCTGGGAACCCAGGCACCGCTTCGAGGCGATCCTGCTCGATGCGCCCTGCACCGCGACCGGCACCTGCCGCCGCCACCCGGACGTGCTCCACCGGATCGGGCAGGGCCAGGTCGCCGAGATGGGCGAACTGCAACGCGCCCTGCTGACCCGCGCCGCCGACTGGCTCGACCCCGGCGGGGTGCTGGTCCATGCGGTCTGCTCGCTCGAGGTCGAGGAAGGCGAGGAACAGGCGGCGTGGATCGGCCGCACGCTCGGCCTCGCCCCCGCCCCGATCGCGGCGGAGGAACTCCCCGCCGGGCTTGCCCCCACGCCCGAGGGCTGGCTGCGAACCCATCCGGGGATGCTGGCCGAGGCGGGCGGGCTCGACGGCTTCTTCGTCAGCCGCTGGCGCAAGCCCTGAGCCGTCTCAGCCCTGTTTCACCTTGTCCTGGAAGCTCTTCCTGAGCTTCATCAGCTTGGGCGGGATCACCGCGAGGCAATAGGGGCTGCGCTGGCCTTCGCCCTGCCAGTATTCCTGGTGGTAATCTTCGGCCGGGTACCACGGCTTGACCTGCTCGCCACCTTCTCCCGCGTCGGCGTCGAAGCCTTCGATCGTGGTCACCGCCATCTTGCCGTGCTCGGTGTTCCAGCGCCCGATCGCGGCTTTCGCCTCCTCGAACTGGGCGGGGGAAAGGGGGAAGATGGCGCTGCGGTATTGCGAGCCGACGTCGTTGCCCTGGCGATTGAGCTGGGTCGGGTCGTGCGTGCCCATGAAGATGTCGTAGATTTCGCCAAGGCTGATCACGTCCGGATCATAGGTGACGCGGATCGCTTCGGCATGGCCGGTCCGGCCCGAGCACACGTCCTTGTAGGTCGGGTCCGCCGTGTCGCCGCCGATATAGCCGCTTTCGACCTCGGCGACGCCCACCACGTCGCGAAACACCGCCTCGGTGCACCAGAAGCACCCGCCTGCCACGATCGCCTGTTCCATGCCGTCTCCTCTGCACCTTCCCGGCCCCGAGCCGGACTTAGGAATGCAACGCGGCAATGTCACCGCTTGTTTCCATTGGGGCCATGACTATTGGTGAACCGGCATCCCCGAAGAGAGGAGATCGTTCATGAACCGCCTTGCCTTTGCCAGTCTCGCCGTGCTCGCCGCCGCGGGCGCGACGCTTGCCACCGCACCCGCCGTGGCCGACACCCACATGGAAGCCTCGGCGCCCGAACTCGAGCGGGTCCTCGCCGACAGCCGCCGCGATGGCGACCGGGCGCGCGACCAGTATCGCAATCCGGCCGGGACGCTGGCCTTCTTCGGGGTCGAACCCGACATGACGATCGCCGAATTCGCCCCAGGCGGCGGCTGGTACACCCGCGTGCTCGCGCCCTACGTGATGGAACAGGGCAGGTATGTCGCCTTCAACACCCCAGCGCGCCAGCCGGCCGAGGGCGAAGGCTGGGCCGACACCTTCGCCGCCAGGACAGCGCAGATGCTCGGCGCGCCGGAAGGCAAGATCAACGCCTTCGAGGTCGGCGAGATGCCCGAGGACATGGCCGGCACGGTCGATCGCGTGCTGATCTTCCGTTCGATGCACGGGCTCAACGCCGCCGACATGGCCGACAGCGTGCTCAAGACCGCGCGCCGGATGCTCAAGGACGACGGCATGGTCGGCGTCGTCCAGCACCGCGCGCCCGACGGGGCGAGCTACGACGATTACGGCGCCCGCCAGCGCGGCTACATGCGCGAGGCGGACGTGGTGAACATCTTCGAGGCGGCCGGTTTCGAACTGGTCGAAAAGTCCGAGATCAACGCCAATCCCAAGGACCCGGCCGATTGGGAGCACGGCGTGTGGACCCTGCCGCCGACCCTCGCCACCGGCGAGGGAGATCCCAAGCGCAGCGAATATCTGGAAATCGGCGAAAGCGACCGGATGACGCTGCTGTTCAAGAAGGCCTATTGACCGCCCGAGGGCGGCGAGGAAATCCGTAGTCCATGCGCAGCATCACCGTCGCCGCCCTCCAGCTTGCGCTCGACCGCGGGAGCGAGCAGGCCAATATCGATGCCGTCGCCGAACTCGTCGGCGAGGCCGCGGGGCAGGGCGCCCGGGTGATCCAGCCGCCCGAGCTGTTCTCGACCCCCTATTTCTGCCGCGAGGAGGAGGAGGTGCTCTTCGCGCTCGCGAAGCCAACCGCCGAGCATCCGAGCGTCGTCGCGATGCAGCGGCTGGCCGAAAGGCTTAAGGTCGCGATCCCGACCAGCTTCTTCGAGCGCGACGGCCACCACTATTACAACACGCTCGCCATGATCGGGCCGGATGGCGACATCATGGGGACATACCGAAAGAGCCACATCCCCGACGGGCCGGGCTACCAGGAGAAGTACTACTTCCGCCCCGGCAATGACGGGTTCAAGGTGTGGGAGGTGCCCGGCGACGACGGGACCCCGGTGCGGATCGGGGTCGGCGTGTGCTGGGACCAGTGGTATCCCGAATGCGCGCGGGTGATGGCGCTGAAGGGCGCGGAGGTGCTGTTCTACCCCACGGCGATCGGGTCCGAGCCCTATGATCCCGATCTCGACACGAGCCGCATGTGGCGCCGCGCGATGCAGGGCCACGCGGTGTCGAACTGCATGCCGGTGGTCGCGGTCAACCGGATCGGGGCGGAGGGGCCACGGGATGCGGAGCAGGTCTTCTATGGCCACTCCTTCATCACCGACGAATGGGGTGATCTCGTCGCCGAATTCGGCCGCGATCAGGAAGGCGTGCTGGTCGCGACCCTCGACCTCGATCGGGCGGCCATGCACCGGGCGGGCATGGGCTTCTTCCGCGACCGCCGCCCCAACCTCTACGATCGGCTGGCGCAGGACATTTGAGCAGCCTCTACCTCGTCGCGATCGGATCGAACCGGCGGCATCATCTTTACGGTCTCCCGCGCGCGGTGGTGCACGCCGCGATGGAGGAACTCGCCGCGCTCGGCACGGTCCTGGCGCGCTCGCGCGTGGTCGGTTCGGCCCCGCTGGGCGCGGCGCAGCGCCGGTTCGCCAACGCCGCGAGCGTGCTGGCGAGCGAATACGACCCGCCCGCGCTCCTCGCCGCGCTCAAGCGGATGGAGCGCGAATTCGGCCGGCGTCCGGGGCGGCGCTGGGGCGACCGGGTGCTCGATCTCGACATCGTGCTGTGGAGCGAAGGGCGGTGGGAGGACGGGACGCTCGCCATCCCCCACCCCCGTCTCGGCGAACGCGGCTTCGTCCTCGGCCCGGCGCGGGAGATCGCACCCGGCTGGCGCGATCCGGCGAGCGGGCTCACCATCGCCCAGCTCACTCGCCGCTTGACCCGGCGGGAGGCGCTGCCTAGGTGAGCGGTCCGCCGCGCACAGGCGCGGCGCGCGACCCTTCCGGGGGCCCTTAGCTCAGTCGGTAGAGCAACTGACTTTTAATCAGTAGGTCGCTGGTTCGAACCCAGCAGGGCTCACCAACCCTCGGACGGCTCGCATCCCATGGCCTCTCCCGAAGCGTCCCTTCTCCGCCCCGGTCCCTGTCACCCGGCGGATTCGGCCCGATCCGCCGGCGTGTCGAGCCATCGCGCCGCGCGCACGCCGAAGGTGATGAGGAACGGCACCAGCACGAGGCTGAGCGTCACCTTGGCGATGACCTGGCCCACGAGCAGGCTGGTGATGTCGAATTCCCCGTAGAAGGCGAGCGTCACGAAGATCACCGAATCCACCGCCTGGCTCAGCGCGGACGCGATCGCCCCGCGCGCCATCAGGCCGAGCGTCGAGCCGCCCCCGCCGCCCGCGCGCAGCCGGTCGAAGATCCAGATGTTGAGCAGCAGCGAGACGAGATAGGCGACCGGCCCTGACGCGACCACACGCCAGAACTGGCCGTGAACCATCTCGAACGCCTCGAGCGCGCCCGGCCTTCCCGCGATCATTTCGGGCGAGGCGGGAAGCGCGAGGACCAGCGTCATCAGCCCGATCGAAAGGGCGAGCGGCAGGAAGCCCCACCACACGATCCGGTTGGCCATTTCCCGTCCATAAAGCTGCGCGATGGTGCTCGTAATCACCACAAGCAGGAGAAACGCGAAGATCCCGCTTTCGACCGCGAGGTCGGTCGGCCAGAGGCGCGACTGCTTGTAGGCGAGGAATCCCGCCAGCACGGTCATGCCGCCGTAGATCAGCGTGAAGACGAACAGGCCCAGCGGCATCGGCATCCCACGGGAGGCGGCATCGCCGGAGGCGGTGGCGGTCTTGTGCATGGCGGCATGCGCTAGTCGGGCGCGGGCCAAAAGGAAAGCGCCAAGCCGGTCGCGGCCGCGCTGCGGGGGCGGGGCGGCGCTGGCGTTAACCTATTGCGCTATCGCGCGCAAAGTGCCACGCGATCGGACGAGGGCACGCGGAGCGGCGCTCCCGGGGTCATTCACCGAGACGAACATTCACTTAGACGAACAGCGCCCGCGGCTCACCCGAGCCCGCCGCGCGCCCATCAAGAGCACGCTTCCATCGTGAACGAGAGCGCCACCTCCATCCTCTTCAGCCTGCTCGGCATCCTTGCCATCCTCGGCATTGCCTTCGCGCTGTCCTCGGGCCGGTCGCATATCCGGCTGCGCGTGGTCGGCGCGGCGTTCGGATTGCAGGCGGCGATGGCGGTGCTGGTCCTGCGCGTGCCTTTCGGGCAGGAACTGATCGAGGGGCTGTCGCAGGGGGTGATCGCGCTGCTCGACTATTCGGTCGTCGGGATCGAAAGCGTGTTCGGGCCGATGGACGACAATCCCTTCGCCACCAGCTTCGTGATCGCCGCGCTGCCGGTGATCGTGTTCTTCGCCGCGATCGTCGCGATCCTCTACCATCTCGGCATCATGCAGCGGCTGGTGCGCTGGGTCGGCGGGGCGATCGGCTGGATCACCGGGGTCAGCCGGGTCGAAGCGCTGGGAAGCGCGGCCAACATCTTCGTCGGCCAGTCGGAAAGCCCGCTGGTCGTGCGGCCCTATCTCGCCGCGCTGCCGCCGGCGCAGCTGTTCACGCTGATGGCGGTCGGCATGGCCGGCGTTGCGGGCACGATCCTTGCCGCCTATGCCAGCTTCATAGGCGAGGAGGCGGTGCCATTCCTGCTCGCCGCCGCGTTCATGTCGGCACCGGGCGGTATCCTGATGGCGAAGATCATCATGCCCGACGAGCCGGTCGCCCCCCACCGCGCGCCGCCCAATGTCGCGGCGATGGCGGGGGTGCGGCTGCGGGACCACGCGCCCCCTCCGGGCGAGGGCACGCGGGTCGTCATGGTCGGCGCGAACGGGGAGGAGATCGAGCTTCCCCAGCCCTCCGGCGGACCGGACCGCGCCGCCATGGCGAGCGGGCCGGGCGCGGACGGCATCTACGAACCCGACGAGGAGATCGAACTCGCCGAGACCTTCGAGGAGGGCCAGCGCCCTGCCAACATCATCGAGGCCGCGGCGCAGGGCACGCAGACCGGGGTCAAGCTCGCGGTCGCGGTGGGGGCCATGGTGATGGTCTTCGTCGCGCTGGTCGCGCTCGCCAACGGGATCCTCGGCGGGATCGGTGCGGGCGTGGTCGCGCTCGCCGCCGGGATCGGCCAGCCGTTCGCCGCGGACACCGCCGCCTGGCTCGAGGCGCTGAGCTTCCAGGACCTGCTCGGCACGGCGTTCGCGCCGGTCATGTTCCTGATCGGCATTTCCGACTGGGAACAGGCGCGGATCGCGGGCGGATTGTTCGGGACCAAGATCGTCCTCAACGAATTCGTCGCCTTCATCGATCTCGGCGCGATGACGGGCGACCAGCTGACCGAGCGCAGCCGGGCGATCATCACCTTCGCGCTGTGCGGGTTCGCCAATTTCTCTTCGATCGCGATCCAGATGGCGGTAACCGGGGGCCTTGCCCCGAACCAGCGGCCGGTGATCGCGCGGCTGGGCCTCAAGGCGCTCGCCGCGGGCAGCCTCGCCAACCTGATGAGCGCGGCGCTGGCCAGCCTGTTCCTGCCGCTCTAGCCTCTCTTATTCACGGCGATGCGGTTGGGCGCCTCTCGGCGCGAGCTTGACGCCACTGCTGCGTGCGGCGGCGTAGAGCGGGCGTGCGGCACCGCTGGCGTCTGTTTCACCGCGCTGTGATCGATGGGCTTTTCTGGTTGAAGGACTTGGCTCGGGGTTTCTGCGGCACTGCCGCGCCCGCTACGTCGGCGCAGGCTTGAGCGCGAGAACGATGGCACGCATCAGATCGGCATCGGGGCACGCAGAGGCGAACGCTACGCGGATTCGGGTGGCGCTTTCCATGACGCGGGCAGCAACCTTGAGCAGCCGCAGGCGCAGGGTCGTAAACTCGGCTTTTGCCAGAGCGGTGGTCTTTGGGATCGCCTGCTGAACGCGCCACAGCAGCCAGTAGGCAGCGGTGTGCAGGATCAGGCGCATCTGGTTGGCGTTCGCCGACCGGCACGAGGTGCGGTCACTGGCCAGCTGGGTCTTGTGCAGCTTGATCAGGTTCTCGGCCTGCCCGCGCGCACAGTAGAGCGTGTCATAGATGTATTCAGCCGAGCCTTGGGTTAGCGATGTGACGACATAGCGGATATCCATGCCCAGCGTGCTGGCCTCGATCCTGGCGACGACGCGGCGCTGGCGGTTCCAGCTCTTCGCGCCGTAGCGGGTCTCGGCATAGCTGCGCAGGACCGGGAGTTGGCACTCGGCGCGGCGGACCGCGCAGGCATCGGCGGCAGTGACGATAACCGGATCAGCGCGCAGCGCGGCGTTGGTCGGCAGACCGAACACGTAATCGACATGGGCCGCCTCGCAGAAGGCCATGACCTCGGGCCGTCCATAATGCCCGTCACCGCGGATGGTGATGTGGGTATCAGGCCAGTGGCGGCGAAGATGGCGCACCAGACGCCGGATATGCCCTGCCGCCTCCTTGCCAGAAGGCGTCTTGCCCGTGCGCAGCAGCATCGCCACCGGCCGGCCCGTTGCCGTGTCGTAGACATGGATCGGCAGGAAGCAGCGCTCCCCATGATGTCCGTTCCAGAAGGAGAGTTGCTGATAGCCGTGCACGACGTCGCAGGTGTCATCGATATCCAGCGTCACCGCCGCCGGCGGAGTGGGGTAGCTGGCGCAGTAGATGTCGATCATGATCCCCAGCATCTTTGCCAGCTCGCGCGTGCTCGGCGCATTCTCCCAGCGGCTCATCGTCGGTTGGCTGGCCAACCCCGCACCCGATCCCGGCAGCTTGCCCAGCGCAAGGCGGAAGCCCGGATCATCGCGCAGAGCGTCGAGATCATCGGCATCCTCATAGCCGCAGGCGATCGCGAACATCCGCGCGCGCAGGATATCTTCAAGCCGATGAACCACCCGAGCAGGATCGCGCGGATCGGCAATACACGCCGCAAGCCGCTGGCAGAGCCCCATCATGCGCTCGGCCTGAGCCAGCACCAGGACCCCGCCATCCGAGGTCAGCCTGCCGCCGTCAAACGCAGCTGTGACCTTCTTGCCGCGCACTGCTGGAAACGAAAATACGGACGCGCTATCATCGCATCCGGCGGGTGTGGTCTGTGGCATATTTTGCCCCGTTGCAGGTCTGGCTTAAGCAACCACATTCCTACAACAATGCAAATGCTTACGCCACTCCCGCCAACCCGTCAGACCACTGCCGGTGAATAATCCGGGCTAGGGTGGCACGCACGTGGTCCCAGCTGCCCGGCGATTGCCGCTCCGCTGCCGGCAGCGGTCATAGGGGGCCGTCTCGCCCCTTGCCGTCTCCCCCCCTCGTCGCCTCACCCCTCGTCGCCTCCTCTCCGCGCGCGATTGAATAGCCATTCTCGCGCCTTATGTCCGGCGCGGACAATTCCGGGATCAATGCCATGACCGACACGATTTCGCAGCACCAGGCCGACATCGCCGTCGTCTCGATCGCCCAGCCGCTCGAGACGATCGCCGACGAGCTCGGCCGCAGCTTCGCCGAATACGGCTTCGCGGTGATCCGCGACCACGGCATCCCGCAGGACCTGATCGCGCGGGCCGAGGCGAAGAGCCGCGAATTCTTCGCCCTGCCCGAAGGCGTCAAGCGCGCCTACAGGCTCGAAGGCGGGGGCGGGGCGCGCGGCTACACCCCCTTCGGCACCGAGCGGGCGAAGGATGCGGAAGTCTTCGATCTCAAGGAATTCTGGCACGTCGGGCGCACCCTGCCCGAGGGCCACCAGCTCGCCGAGTTCATGGCGCCCAACATCTGGCCGAAGGAAGTCGCGGGATTCGAGGAGGTGTTCTCCGACCTCTTCGCCGCGTTCGAGACCGCCGGGCTGCGCGTGCTCGAGGCGATCGCGCTCCATCTCGGGCTGGAGCGCGATTTCTTCGCCCCGACGGTCGAGGACGGCAATTCGGTGATGCGCCTGCTCCACTACCCGCCGCTCGGCCCCGACGCGCCCGAAGGCGCGATCCGCGCGGCGGCGCATGGCGACATCAACACGATCACGCTGCTCCTCGGCGCGGAGGAGGCCGGCCTCGAACTCCTCACGAAACAGGGCGAATGGCGCGCGGTCGACGTGCCCGAGGGCGCCCTCGTCATCAATATCGGGGACATGCTGGAACGCCTCACCAACGGCCGCCTGCGCTCGACCACGCACCGGGTGGTCAACCCGCGCGGGGAAGCGGCGCGGCGTTCGCGCTATTCGATGCCCTTCTTCCTCCACTTCCGGCCCGACTACATGATCGAGCCGCTCGGGTGCTGCATCGCCGAAGGGGAGGACGCGCCCGAGCCGATCAGCAGCCACGATTTCCTGCAGCAGCGCCTGCGCGAGATCAATCTCGCCTGACCCTTCCCGCCGCCGCGACCCTTGCCGCGCGCCCCGCCCCGCCCCGGGCGGGCGCGCGGGCGCGCGGGCGCGATTGTGACACAATTGTTGCGGCGGCTCGACGAAAACGCCCACCTCAAGACCTGAAAACGCGGCCCCGCGGAAAAAGGCGAGCCTCGTTGCCCTCATGCAACACATCCCCGGAAAACCCCCGAGATCCGCGGGATACGGGGCACGCGCGAGGCGCCATCGGAAGGCACTCGGCGGCCCCTGCGGCGAGTTTCACAAAATTGTCACGTATCCGTCAATTTTGTGCAGCGCAACGAACCTAGGAGCGGCCCGTCTTTCCCGCCAACAATGTCGCCAGGGGTCAATCCATGAAGATCAAATATCTCCTTGCAGCGAGCGTCGTAAGCCTCTCTGCCGCCACTTTCGTCGCGACTCCGGCAGTCGCCCAGCAGATCACCTCGGGTGTCGAGGGTCGGGTGACCGACGATGCGGGCAATGCCATTCCCGGGGCGACCGTTGTCGTCACCGACGAGCGCACCGGCGCCTCGCGTTCCTCCACCTCGGGCTCGGGCGGTTCCTTCCGCGTCGTCAACCTGCCGCCGGGCGGCCCCTACACCGTGACCGTGACCGCGCCGGGCTTTGAAGGCCAGACGGTCGAAGACATCTTCACCAGCATCGGCGGCCGCCGCAGCTTCACCTTCGCGCTGACCAGCGATGCCGACGGCACGGCCGAAACCATCATCGTGACCGGCGCACGTGCCGGCGCGACCCAGCTCGCGGTCGGCCCGGGCTCGGCATTCGACACCCAGACGCTCGAAGCCTTTCCGTCGATCACCCGCGACATCCGCGACATCATCCGCATCGACCCGCGTGTCGCCATCGACACCCAGAACGATGTCGACCGCATTTCCTGCCTTGGCGGCAACGACCGTTCGAACACCTTCACCGTCGACGGCATCGTCCAGGCCGACACCTTCGGCCTGAACGGCACGCCCTTCGCCGCTCGCAACGCGCTGCCGCTGCCGTTCGACGTGGTCGACCAGGTCTCGGTCGAATTCGCGCCGTTCGACGTCGAATATTCCGAATTCACCGGCTGTCTCGTGAACGTCGTGACCAAGGCCGGTTCGAACGAATTCCACGGTTCGGCCTTCATCACCTATTTCGACCAGGGCCTGCTCGCCAACGAAGTCGCTGGTCGTCCGCTCCAGGCCGGCAGCGAAAAGCGCTGGGGTGCAACCATCAATGGTCCGATCTTCAAGGACAAGCTGTTCTTCTCGTTCGGTTATGAAGAGACCGATCTTGGCGACGGCAACGATTTCGGCCCCACCGGCGGCGGCTTCGCCAACGAGGCGATCTTCGCCACGCAGGAACAGTTCGACGAATTCGCGCAGATCGCGCGCGACGTCTACGGCCAGGACACGGGCGGCTATCCGACCACGCTGGCGGAAAGCTCGGTGCGCTATTTCGGCCGTCTCGACTGGCAGATCGCCGATGGTCACCGCCTCGAAGGCACCTATCAGCGGCTCGAGGAAACCAATGTCGAACCCGATTTCGGCGGTCAGCAGCTCGGCGGCCTGAACAGCTTCGAGGACGAAGGCACGATCTCCGACTACTACTCGCTGCGTCTCTATTCCGAATGGAGCGACACGATCTCGACCGAACTGCGCGTCAGCCGCGCCGAAGTCGGCGACGTGCAAGGTCCGGTCGGCTTCGGCGAAGCGCAGTCGGACAACCCGACCGTGCGTCTTGCCGTCGGTGTGGAGCCGGTCCCCGGCGTCACCAGCGAAAACGGCCTTCTGACCACCGGCCCGGGCATCTTCCGTTCGGCCAACCAGCTCGACACCAAGATCGACCAGGCCCGTTTCCAGATGAACGTCGATGCCGGTAACGGCCACTTCCTGAAGTTCGGTGCCGAAATCAACGACCTGGAAGTGTTCAACCTGTTCGCCATCAACGCGACCGGCACGCTGTTCTTCCGCAACCTCGACGATTTCCGCAACGGCGTCGTGGCGGGCGGCAGGTTCTCGAGCGTGTTCGGCGATCTCGCCGACGAACTGGCGGCCGGCAATCTCGGCGGCGGCACGATCAACGCCTCGCCGTCGGGCGACATCAACGAGGCCGCGGCGCTGTTCAGCCGTCGGATCTACTCGATCTACGCCCAGGACGAATGGCAGGCGACCGACCAGCTGTCGATCAATGCCGGCATCCGCGTGCAGATGTACGACGGCGATGCCCCGCCCGCGAACCCGAACTTCCTCGAGCGTTACGGCTTCAGCAACGCGACCTCGTTCGGTCGTCTCGACACGCTGCTCCTGCCGCGTGTCTCGGCCTCATACGAGTTCGACAATGCCGGGTTCTTCTCGAACTCGCGCCTGACCGGCGGTGTCGGCATCTTCTCGGGCGGCGACCCGGTGGTGTGGTTCTCGAACGCGTTCTCGAACAACGGGTTCAATGTCGGCAGCGGCAACACCTTCAGTTCGGAATGCGACGGGTTCACCAACCCGGACGGTTCGTTCAATGTCCTCAACGGCGGGTCCTTCCAGGGCTTCCCGCAGTGCGCGATCGACGCCGGTTCGGCGCAGGCCGCCGCGGGTCTTGCCGATACCCAGTCGATCGATCCCGAAATCGACGTGCCGAGCGTGGTGCGTGCCAATGTCGGCTTCGTCACCGATTTCGGCACCGAGACCGGCTTCTTCAGCAACTGGCGCCTGAACCTCGACTACATCTATTCGCGGTTCAACGACACGCTGAACTGGGTCGATCTTGCCCAGGCGCCCAATCCGACCGCGGGTCTCAACGGCTTCACCGTCGACGGGCGTCCGATCTACGACGCGCTCGACCCGACCAACCCGGGCTGCGACGCGCAGCTGCAGGGAACGGGCGGCACGCCGCCCGTCTGGAGCAACCTCACGGCCGACTGCTTCGGCGCGCGCCGCGATGACGAGATCCAGCTGACCAACGGGCCGAGCTTCGAGAGCCACGTCTTCTCGGCGATCCTGTCGAAGACCTTCGCCAGCGGCCTGTTCACCGAAGGCGGCAGCACGCAGCTCAACTTCGGCTACGCCTTCACCGATGCGAGCAACAACCGGAACGCCAGTTCTTCGACCGCGACTTCGTCCTACGACTCGACCGCGGCCTTCGATCGGCAGAACCCGGCGGTGTCGACCTCGAACTTCGAGACCCGTCACAACATCACCGCGACGATGAACTTCCGCGAGGAATTCTTCGACGGTTACGACACCAGTATCGGGATCTTCTTCCGCGCGCGTTCGGGCCTGCCCTACAGCCTGACGTTCGACGGCGGCAGCGTCTTCAACGACTCCGCGTCGGGTTCGGACAACGCGCTGCTCTACATCCCGAGCGGCGTGGACGATCCGAACATCTCGCCTTCGTCGGATCCGGCTGCGGTGACGGCTCTGCTCGACTATCTCGACACGAGCGAAGTCGGCGAGGAGTGCGGCTTCAACCGGGGCGAATCGGTCGCGCGCAACACCTGCAACAACGACTGGCACTTCGACATGGACCTGCGCTTCAGCCAGGAACTGCCGTTCCTCGGCAGCCTGACGGGCATCGCCGATGACCGGATCGAGGTGTTCGCCGACTTCGCCAACTTCCTCAACCTGATCGACGGCAGCTGGAACGTCCTGCGTCAACGCAGACAGTTCGTCGACCTCGTCGATGGCGGCGTGGACGATGAGGGCCGTTACATCATCTCGGGCTTCAACCCGGACGATCAGAACAACGTGGCGATCCTTCCGTCGGCCTGGCGGATCCAGATCGGTGCGCGTTACGAGTTCTAACTCGCAGCCGCCCGGACAAGGCAACAGAACAGCGGCGGGGCCCCATGGGCTCCGCCGCTTTCGTTTGCGGGCGGTGAGGGGGCGCCGCGCCGTGCGTCGGCCCGCCGCGGCAGGGCGCGCGGTCGCGGCCCGTCCGCCCGACCCGCCCCGCCGTACGCGCCCCGCAGGCGCTCACGCCCCGCGACTGCCGGCGCGCTCCTGCGGCGGCGTTGCGGCCTCCTCGGCGAGCGCCAGCAATTCGCGCGCCATTTCCTCCCGAAGCGCGCCCGCCTGTTCGCCTGCCAGTGCCCGTTCGAGCGCCGCCGCCTGGTCGCCGAGCCGGGCCTCGGAAAACATTGCCGCGGTCCCGGCAAGCCGGTGCAGCTTGCGCGCGAGCGCGGCCCCTGCCGGGCTGCGGCCCGCGCCCTCCCGGTCCAGCCAGCCGTGTTCGATCGCCTCGCGCACCGCGCCCACCGCCTCGGCCCGGCGCGCCTCCCAGCGCTGGCGCAGCGCGCCGGCCCTCTCGCCGCCCGACCCGCGGGAACGGACCGGTTCGGCGCCCGGCGCAGCGATCTGCGCCTCGGCCCGCCGGGCATCCCCGCCCGCGCGCGCCTCGATCACGCTGGGTGCGGCCTCGACGATGCGGGTCGGCAGCCAGCGTTGCAGCGCCTGCGCCAGCGCGGAGAGATCGACCGGTTTCGCAAGATGCGCCTGCATCCCCGCCGCGCGCGCCTGGGCGACGTCTTGCGAAAAGGCGTTCGCCGTGAGCGCGATGATCGGCAGCCGGTCCGGCCCGATCCCCTCCGCCCGGATCGCGCGGGTCGCTTCATAGCCGTCGCAGCCCGGCATCTGCACGTCCATCAGCACGAGGTCGAAGGGCCGCCCGCGCATCAGCGCATCGATCACCATCGCAATCGCCTCGTTCCCGTCATGGGCGAGCGCGACGTCCTGCCCGCAGCGATCGAGCATCTCGCTCACCAGCTGGCGGCTGATGTCGTGATCCTCGGCCAGCAGGATGCGCGCAGATTGCGGCAGGTCTTCGGCGAGGACCGCGGCGGGCGCGCGCTCCGGCCGGGCCTGCGGTTCGGCGCGCGGCGCAGGCAGGACGAGCGTGAAGCACGACCCCCGGCCCGGCGCGCTTTCGACCTCGATCCGCCCGCCGAGCAGCCCGGCGAGCTGGCGGCTGACGGACAGGCCGAGGCCGGTCCCGCCATAGCGCCGCGCGGTGTCGGCCGATCCTTGCGCGAAGGGGCGGAAGATCGCCTCGAGCCGGGCCTCGCTGATGCCGATGCCGCTGTCCTCGACCCGGATACGGGCCATCCCGCGCTCGACCGACCAGCTCACGTCGATGCGCCCCCTTTCGGTGAACTTGACCGCATTGCCGATGAGGTTGAGCGCGATCTGGCGCAGGCGCAGGGCGTCGGTCATGATCCAGGGCCGCGCGTCCTCTTCGAAGCGGGATTGCGAATGGTCCCCGCAGCGGCGCCGGAAGGTGAGCTCGAGGCCTTTCTTCTCGGCGCTCGGCCGGTGCAGCGCGGCGCAATCCGAAAGGGTCGCGTGAAGGTCGACCGGGGCCTGGTCGATCGCGATTTCGCCCGCCTCTATCCTGGAAAGGTCGAGAATGTCGTTGAGGAGCAGCATCATCGACCGCCCGGATTCGACGATGAGATTGGCCTGCCGGCGCTGTTCGGGATCGAGGTCCCCCCGCAGCATGAGTTCGGCAAAACCGAGCACCCCGTTCATGGGAGTGCGGATCTCATGGCTCATGTTCGCGAGGAATTCGGATTTCGCCCGCGCCGCCTCCTCCGCCTTGCAGCGGGCGCGGGTGAGCAGCTCCTCGAGTTCGACCCGGTCGGTCACGTCGCGCGCCGCGACGACGATCCCGGCGCGCGCGCCGCTCACGGGGGCGAAGGCGATCGCGCAATCGGCCTCGATGAAGACCGGCGTCCCGTCCGGCGCATCGTGCAGGCGGCGATAGGTCACCCGCTCGCGCTGCGATTGCCCCGTCATCAGCCGTTCGAACGCGAGCAGCACGCGCTCTTGCGTTTCGGCGTGCAGGAAGACGCCGACCCTTTCGCCGAGCAGGTCCTCCGGCACCAGGCCCAACACCTCGCGCGCCGAGGGCGAGGCATAGGTGCATACCCCGGTTTCGTCATAGCGCAGCACCGCATCGGTGATGGTTCGCGCCAGCAGGTCGAGCCGCTCCCGCCCCGCCGCGAGATCTTCCGCAATCCGTTGGCGCCCGGCGAGGATCGCCGCGACCGGCAGGCCGGTGAGGAAATTCGCCGCGACGAAGGCCTGCACGAGATGGACCTGCGCGAGGCCCGGGACGGTCGCGGCCCCGACTGGTCCCTCCCCCGCCATGGTCCTGCCGCAGGCGATGCCCGCCACCGCCATGACATAGACGGCCGTGCCGAGACTGCCGAGGCGGAAGGCGTGCAGCAGGGTGATCGGCGGGATCAGGAACAGGAGCGAATGGCGCGGCTGGTCGAACACCACCAGCGCGCAGGCCATGCCCGCCGCGATCACGCCCGCGGCCTGTGCCAAGGCGGCCGGATCGGGCGCGCGGCGCCGCTCGACCGCGTCCCAGGCGAGGAGCGCGGTCGGCACGATCACCACCATGCCCACCGCATGGGCCAGGAACCAGGCCAGCGTCCCGGCCGGCACGGACCCCGCAGGCCCCGGCATGACCGGCGAGGCGAGCGCGGCCGAGAGCAGCGGCCCGACGAGCCCGCCGGCCCAGACGAAGCGGGCGAGGTGGCCGATCCGCGTCATGTCGGGCCGGTCCCCGCAGCCGCGCCGGGTCAGCCACGTCACCACCGCGAGATCGGCGACATGGGCGAAGGTGCGGACGCCTGCGACCATCGGCTCGACGCCGAACGCGAGGTTCGCGGCCATGCTCGCCGCGGCGAAGGCGAGCAGGAAGGGAAGTTCGTTGGCGAGCCGGGCGCGCAGGAGAAAGGCGACGCCGAGCGCATTGGGCAGCCAAACGCCCTGTGCGAGCGTGCCATCATGCGCGCCCGCAAGACCCGGCGCGCCCAGCGCGAACAGCGCCGCCGCGCCCGCCAGCGCGCCCAGCAGGCTGTCGCGGTCGAGTTTCCCCATGGCGGGAAAGCCCGTCCCGGCGAAGGATCGGGCGGGTATCACCGCGCCCGCCCGCGCGTTCGATCGCAATCCATCGCCCCATGCTATAGGAAGCGCTCCGCCGGGACCGGGGGAGTTCGCTCCGGAACGGACGCAATCGGGAGCCATTGGGCCGCCATGGCCACATTTTCACACCGGGATGGAGCGGGATCGCGGCGGGTTCGCTGGCCGCTCCTCGTGGCGATCGCGCTGGGACATCTCGCCGGGCTCTACCTCCTCGGCAAACTCCTCGCGCCCGATCTCGCCGGCGGGATCGAACGCGAGGTGGTCGCCGCCTTCACGCTCGAAGCCCCGGAGCCCGCCCCGCCGCCGCCCGAGAACGAGCCCGAGCCCGACGAGGGGGCCCAGGGCGAACCGGGCGAGGAGCCGGTGCCCCGGCCCGTCACCGCCCCGCCGCCCGAGATCGACCTGCCGCGCCCGAGTCCGCTGCCTCGAGCTTCCTCGACCGGGACGGCCGACCGGTCGGGCGCGCGCGTGGCGGGCGAGGGCACGGGCGCGGCGGGAAGCGGGCCGGGAACCGGCTCGGGCAACCGCGGCGGCGGGCGCGGCGGGGTCGCGGTGACGCGGCCGGTGCACGTCGCGGGAGGGATCGACGATGCGCGCGACTATCCCCTCCCGCCCGGCGGGCGCGCCGCCCGTCGCGGGACCGAGGTGATCGTGCGCGTCATCGTTGGCACCGATGGCCGCGCGCGCGATTGCACGGTCTATCGCCCCAGCCCCGACCCGCAGGCCGATGCGATCACCTGTCGCCTCGTCGAGCAGAGGCTTCGATTCCGCCCGGCAACCGATGCGAACGGCGATCCCGTGCCCGCCCCGTTCTACTGGCGCCAGCGCTGGTTCTGAGCGCGGCGCGCGGCCCGGCCGGGGAGCCGGGATTTTCCCGTGCGCGGCAGGCTCGGCGCTGGCATCGACCGCGCGCGCTGCTATAGCTCGGATCCGATGAGCGCGCCCGCCCGAATCCACCCGGTGATCCTTTGCGGCGGCAGCGGCACGCGGCTCTGGCCGGTCAGCCGCAAGGCGAGGCCCAAGCCCTTCCTCCCGCTGGTGGGCAGCCGCACGCTGTTCGAGGCGGCGCAGGACCGCGTGGGCGACTGCGAGAGCTTCGCCGCGCCGATCATCGTCGCCGGGGCGCAGCATTGCGAGCTGATCGAGGCACAGGCGCGTGGGCAGCATCGCCTCGTCATCGAGCCCGCGGCGAAGAACACCGCACCCGCCATCGCGCTTGCCGCCGCGCTGCTGCCGGCCGAGGCCGTCATGCTGGTCTGCCCGAGCGACCACCACATCGCCGACGAGACCGCTTTCGTCGCCGCCGCGCTGGCCGCGGCAAGCCTTGCGCGGGAGGACTGGCTCGTCTCCTTCGGCATCGCGCCCGACCATCCCGAAACCGGCTATGGCTACCTGCGCCGGGGCGAACCCCTGCCCGGCGGTTACCGGATCGCGCGCTTCGTCGAGAAGCCCGATCTCGCGACCGCGCAGAGCTATCTCGCCACCGGCGAATACAGCTGGAACGGCGGCATCTTCGCCTTTCGCGCGGGCCATTTCCTCGACGAACTCGCCCGCCATCGCCCCGACATGGCGCGCCTCGTCGGCGAAGCGGTCGCGGGCGGACGCGAGGAGGGCACGCGCTTCCATCCCGCCGCCGAACCTTTCGCGGCCATCGAAGGCGATTCGGTCGATTACGCCGTCATGGAGAACACGGACCGCGCCGCCATGGTCCCGGCCGACATGGGCTGGTCCGACATCGGCAACTGGGCCGCGCTCGCCGATGCGCTCGCGGCCGAGCCCGGCCTTGCCGATCCCGATCGCAATGTCGCGCGCGGGCCTGCCGATCTCGATTCCTGCCGCGGCGTCCTCGCGCTCAGCGACGGGCCGCGCGTTTCGGTCGTCGGGCTGGAGGACATCTGCGTGGTCGTGTGCGAGGGCGAGGTGCTGGTGACGACGCGCGCGGGCGCGCAGCGGGTCGGCAAGCTCCCCGGCGCGGTCAACCAGGAACCCGCCCGGTGACGATGCGCGTGCGCCGGCTTCCCACCCGCATGGTGGAGAAGGTCTGGGGCCGCGAGCACCTTCCCCCGCCCTTCGCCGCCCCCGCGGGCACCCGGATCGGGGAAATCTGGTTCGAACCCCCGCCCGAACTGCCGCAGGTGCTGGTCAAGTATCTCTTCACCTCCGAAAAGCTCTCGGTCCAGGTCCACCCGTCCGATGCGAATGCCCTGCCGGGCGAGGCGGGGAAGGAGGAATGCTGGCTGGTTCTCGATGCCGAACCGGGGGCGAGCCTTGCGATCGGGTTCCGCGAGACGGTCTCGCCCGAACGGATCGAGGCGGCCGCGCGCGACGGGTCGATCGAGGACCTGCTCGAATGGCACGAGGCGAAGGCGGGCGACCTGTTCTACCTTCCGGCCGGGACGGTCCACGCGATCGGCCCGGGCCTCGCCCTGGTCGAGGTGCAGCAGGCGAGCGACACCACCTTCCGGCTCTACGATTACGGCCGTCCGCGCGAACTCCATCTCGACCGGGCCATGGCGGTGGCGAAGGGCGAGCCTTACGGCGCACGGCACAAGGGCAGCGTCGCCGAGCGCGGCGAACGGCTGATCGACGGGCGCTTCTTCCGGCTCGACCGGATCGAGGGGGCTCCTTCGGAAGCGATCGCCGCGGCCTATGACGCGCCGCTCCTCGCCCTGCCGCTCGAAGGTGCGATCCATGCGCGGGAAGGCGGGGCGCGGGTCGGTGCGGGCGAATGCCTCCTTGCGCCCGGTATCGGCGCGCTCGATTTCGCCGCGGCCGGGGTCACCCTGCTGACGCGGGCGAAATAGCGCGTCAGCGCAGGAGCCGCGCGCCTTCCTTCTTCATCGCCCGTTCGATCGTGCCGCGCAGGAAGGACAGCGCGAGCGGCAGTTCCATCTCGATCGTCACGCTCGTCTCGTGGATGTCGATCGCACCCCTCAAGTGCTGGCCGACGATGGTGATGACCATGTCCATGTGATCCTCGCCCTGCCAGCTCGTGTCGAGGCTCGCCATGCCGGGCGGGAAGAAATGCGCGATCTCGCCTTGCCGTTCGTGAAGGCGGCGGCGCACTTCCTCACGGCCGAGGTTATGGGGGAGCGAGACTCGCATCTGGTTTCTTTCAGGACTTCGATTTTTCGCGGGTCGCGATCGAAGGGGCGGGAAGCGGCGTGCCGTTCGTGTCGGGATCGCCGCGCATGTCGGAGAGCAGGCCGTCCCCGCCATAGCGGTAATCGAGATAGCGTGACTTGACCGCAAGGTCGTCGAGCGCGCCTTCGGCCAGCCGGCGCGTCACCCGCTCGACTTCGCCCGAAAGGCGCGCGAGGCTTTCGCTCAGGCGTTCGTCGGCGGTCTTGCCGGCGTGTTCCTCGCCGCGCAGGTGCTCGGGTATCTTGCGATAGTTCTCGATCGTCTCGGGAATGTATTCGCCGACGAGTTCGCGCACTTCGGCCATGGCGGGATGCGCGGCGTCGATCGTTTCGAGTTGCAGTCCGAGGGCGTCGAGCTGCACGCCGAGCTGATCGACGAGGCGCACCGCCGGCGGGGGAAGGGCGGGGCGCTGGGCTTCGAGCCAGAGTTCGGTCCGCTCCACCATCTGCTGCGGATTGCCGAGTTTCAGCTCGCTGCGCTTGGGTGGCTTCGGCGCGGGGGCGAGCGCGAAGACGCCGACCGCGACGATCACCGCGAGCGCCAGCGCCATCACCCCCCAGAACCCGATCCCGCCGACGATCGCGCCGATGACGCCGGTCGCGACGAAGATCGCGACGAGCGCGGCCGCGAGCCAGGCTCCGCGGCGGATCAGGTGCTTCATCTTGGCCTGCGCCGAGCCCTTGCCGATGCTTTTCGCGGGGCGGTGCGTCCCGCCCTCGCGCTGCACCGCCAGCGAGGTTCTGGCCTCCTTCAGGATCCGGTCGGAATCGCGGGTCGTATCGGCCATCAGCTATCCGGCGAGAGCAGCGAGGGGTCGCGCGACACCTTGGCCTGGGCCTGTGCCTGCCCTTCGGCGCGGGCGATGTAGCCCTTGGATTTCTCGACCTCTTCCGAAAGGACGGTGACGGTCTGCTTCATCGAGGAGAGGGCGCGGACCTTGAATTCGTCGACCTCGTCCATGGTGTCGTAGATGTTCTGGAACGCGCGCTGGAGCGTCTCGAGCGGGATCGTGCTGGAGGCGGCCTGTTCGTGGATCTGCGCGGTCTGTTCGCGCAGCAGCGTGCCGGTCGAATCGATGATGTCGCTGGTGGTCTGGTTCAGCGAGGTGATCTGTTGCAGCACGAGCTTCTGGTTGGTCATCGCCTGCGCCACCGTCACCGCGGTCCGCAGCGCGCTGACCGTGGTGGTGCTGGCGCGGTCGACGCCCTTGACCAGTTCGATGTTGTTCTTCTTGACGAGATCGAGCGCGAGATAGCCCTGCACCGTCACCGCCATCTGCGTGAGCAGGTCCTGCGTGCGCTGGCGGACGTAGAACAGCGCGCTCTCGCGCAGCGCCTTCGCCTTGGCCGGGTCGCTCGAATCGAGCTCGTTCGCCTTCGCCTCTAGCCGGGCGCCGAGCGTCCTGGCGATGTGGATCATCTGTTCGAGCTCGCCCATCGCCTCCCACAGCTTGGCCCGCTCGGTATCGATCGCCGCGTTGTCGAGGTGGAGTTCCTTCTTGCCGCTTTCGAGCCGTTCGAGGATCGCCTGGATGTGCCCCTGCGCGCTGGTGTAGCTGTCGAAATAGTTCTTCAGCCGGTTGCCGAAGGGGATGATGCCGAACAGCTTGCGCGGGGCGAGCAGGTTCTGCTTGCGGCCCGGGTCGAGGTCCTCGACCGTGCGGCGCAGTTCGGCGAGATCCTTGCCGACCGAACTGTCCCCGTCCATCGCGCGCACCGGCCGGTCGAGGAAACGGTTGGAATGCGACGCCGCGGCGCGGATCTGTTCCTGGCCCATGCGGGTGATGTCGTCGACCTTCGCGCCGAATTCCGGGGAATTGGGATCGGCCGCGACGAGATCGGCCACGAAGGCATCGACCTTGTGGTCGAGCTTCGATTTCTGTTCCGAGGTGACGGGAACGAGGCCGACCGCCTGTTCCGGTGCGATCTGCGGCACGGGATCGGGCGGGGTCAGCGCGAACCCGGTCTTGGTCGCGGTGCTCGTCTGCGGGCTCGTCTCCGGCGTCTGCTGCGTGCTCATGCGGCTCTTCGTGCTCCCTTGCGATGCCGCACCTGCTGGCGGCGCCCGCCTTGCCTTGTGTATTAGTGACCTAAAACACGCCTTTCAAGGCCGGCCCAAACTAGCGTCAAGCCGTGGGGCGCGTCCACGCTTTTGGCATCGGCCCGCCGCGCGCCCCCTGCCGGTGGTGCTGACCGGCAATGGCGAGGATGGCGTGCGCGGGCGGGCGTTTCGCGAGGAACGCGGCTTTCGAGGAACGCGGTTTCACCGTCGAACTGCGCGATGCGCGCGGGGACTCGAGGCCCGAATGGGGCGCCTGTCCGGCAGGGGAATGAGCCGCCCGCGCTCCGGACCGCGTCAGGCCGCGAGCTTGAGCGGGACGATCTCGCCCGAGAGGTAGAGCTTCTTCGCCTTGGCGCGCGACAGCTTGCCCGAAGACGTGCGCGGCAGGGTGCGCGGGGGGACCAGTTCGACGACGCAGCTCATCCCGGTGACCGAGCGCACCTTGTCCGCGATCAGTTCGCGCAGGCGGATGCGTTCGGCGGGGTCGGACACGCGGCAATGGACCAGCACCGCGGGCGCTTCCTCGCCGGTTTCGGTCTCGATCGCGAAGGCGGCGATATCGCCGTGGTTGAACCCGGGCAGCTGTTCCACCGCCCATTCGATGTCCTGCGGCCAGTGGTTCTTGCCGTTGATGATGATCATGTCCTTCGCCCGGCCGACGATGAACAGGTAACCGTTCGCCATGTAGCCCATGTCGCCGGTGTCGAGCCAAGCCTTGCCGTCCGCATCGCGCACGAGACAGGCAGTGGTCGCTTCCTCGTTGCGGAAATAGGAATGCATGACGCTCGGGCCGCAGGCCCACACCTTGCCGATCTGGTGATCGCCGCGGGCGTGCCCGTCCTCGCCGCGGATCTCGACCTGCATGTCGGGAAGCGGCTTGCCGCAATTGACGATCGCGCGGTAGCGGGCCGGGCGCGAAATGTCGCGCGGGGCGCCCGACAGCCGTTCTTCCTCGACCAGTTCGACCCGGATCCCTTCGCCCGGCGGCATCACCGTCACCGCCAGCACCGCCTCGGCCAGGCCGTAGGACGGGGTGAAGGCCGAAGCGGAAAAGCCCGCCTCGGCGAACGCGTTGACGAAATTCTGCATCACGTCGGGCCGGATCATGTCCGCGCCATTGCCCGCGACCCGCCAGCGCGACAGGTCGAAGCGTTCGGCGACGTTCGACTGCGAGGAAATGCGCCGGGCGCAGATGTCGTAGCCGAAGGTCGGCGAATAGGAGAGGGTGTAGCCCGGATTGCGGCTGATCATGTCGAGCCAGGCGAGCGGGCGCCGCGCGAAGGCGTCGGGCTTGAGGAAATCGCCCGAAACCTGGTTCGCGACCAGCGAGAGGAAACAGCCGACGAGACCCATGTCGTGATACCACGGCAGCCAGCTCACGCAGCGGTCGTTTTCGCCGAGATGCATGGTGGTCGAATGGCCGTAGAGATTGTGCAGCAGCGCCTTGTGCGTGACTGCGACGCCGGTCGGGAAACGGGTCGAGCCGGAGGAATATTGCAGGTAGCAGATATCCTCGGGATCGGCGGTCGGCAGGTCGCAGGCCGGCGCCTCGACCGCGGCGAAATCCTGCCAGCTCATCGCGTCGCAGCCCTGCCGCGTGGCGGCCGCGGTGGCCATTTCCGTTATCTCCGCCGGGTAGAGGAGGAGCCTGGGATCGGAGGATTTCAGCTGCACCGCGAGCTGTTCGATGTAGTTTTCCTTGCCGCCGAAGGTCGTGGGCAGCGGCAGCGGAACCGGCCAGGCCCCGGCATAGACGCAGGCGCAGAACAGGGCGGCGAAATCGGGTCCGGTCTCGGCGATCAGCGCGACGCGGTCTTCCTTGCCGATCCCCGCAGCCACCAGCCGGCGGGCCATGACGAGCGCATCCTCGCGCATCTCGCGATAGGGATAGACCCTTGCGAGCACGCCGCGCATGTCGTGGAAATTGAGGCCCTTCTCGCTCCTGGCGGCGTAGTCGATCGCCTCGCTGAAAGTCGCGAAATCCGCGCGCCGGCGCGGCAAGTCGCAGTCGTTCGGCGTCGGCTTCAAGACGGCGTCGGTCATTATCCCTCGCGATACCCGTTATCTGCGGCGCGCCTCTTGTGCGCGATATCGTGCCCGTTCATGGTCCGGGGAGCCTCCCCCATAAGATCCGGCTTTTCCATTTGATAAGGACTGTGGCACGAATAAGGCGAAATGGTTTCACCTCCCGATCAATCGTCACAGCGCCGTAGCGAGAAATCCGCCGAGCGCAAGGGGAGAGCGGCCCGGCCGGCCGCCTCGCGCAAGGCGGCGCGCAAGGCTCCGCTCGACGAGGTGTCCCTGCGCGATCTCGCGCTTTCCTACGCCGCGCGCTTCGCGACAACGGGGGCAAAGCTCGAAGCCTATCTCGCCCGCAAGATGCGCGAACGCGGGGTGGCCGGGGACGATGACGGGCGCATGGTCGAACTCGACGTGCCCGCGCTCGTCGCGCGGCTGGTCGAACTCGGTTATGTCGACGACGAGGCCTATGCCCGCGCCCGCTCGCGCGATCTCACCGCGCGCGGCTACGGCGCGCGGCGGGTCGAACAGGCGCTGTGGGCCGCCGGTGTCGCCGAGGATGCCCGAGCCCAGCACGCCCCCGGCGAGGCGGAGAAGCGCCGCGCGGCCATGCTGATGGCGAAAAAGCGCGGTTTCGGCCCCTATGCCCGCAGCGAGACGGCAGAGGCGCAGGACGAACCCTTGCCGCCGCTTGACCCGGCCATGCGCGAAAAGCGGATTGCGGCAATGCTGCGCGCGGGCCATGATTACGACCACGTCCGCTTCGTCCTCGATGCGCCGGCGCGTTCCGTGCTCGAGGACTGGCTGGCCGAGGCCGAAGCCGAAGAGGAAAACGACCGCCCATGACCTTCGCCCCCTTCGGACGCGTGCCCCTCGCCGGGCCTGTCCTCGCGCTCGTCGCCGGGATCGCGGGCGCCTGTTCCCCGGTGCAGAGCGCCGAGCAACCTGCCCCCGCTGCCGCGACCGAAGCGGCGGCGACCGAGCCTGCGCGCGATCCGGTCTCGGGACTGCCCCTGATCGAGGTCGCGGTGATGCGCGGCGACCGGCGGATCGCCTTCACCACCGAGGTGGCGAACACGCCCGAGGCGCAGGCCCGCGGCATGATGTTCCGCACCGGCATGGGCGATGACGAGGCGATGCTGTTCCCGTCCGAAAGGCCGATGCAGCGCAGCTTCTGGATGAAGAACACCCCGCTCGCGCTCGACATCATTTTCATAGGCACCGACGGGCGGATCAGCAATATCGAGAAGGGCGTGCCCTACGAACTCGAATCGGTCACCTCGGCGGGCGAGGCGATCGCGGTGCTCGAGATTCGCGGCGGGCTTTCCAGGGAGCTCGGGATCGTGCCGGGGGACCGGGTGATCTACGACTGGCCGCGGTGAGGCCTGCGGCGACGGTCGCGCTTGAAGGCGGGGCGGTTTCGCAGTAACCGCGCGGGCCATGGGCATCCTTTCGAAAATTTTCACCTGGTGGGACGGCGCGACGATCGGCACCCACTTCTGGGCCAGCCGCGTCGGCGCCGAACACGTCGGCACCGATGCGGAGGGCAACAAGTATTACCGCGCGAAGCCCAGGCATCTCGAGGGCCGGACCGACGGGTCCTATACCAGCCGGGAGAAGCGCTGGGTGATCTACGCCGGCAACAACGACGCGAGCCGCGTGCCGAGCGAATGGCACGGCTGGCTCCACGGCGCGTTCGACGATGTGCCCGAAAGCCACCTGCCCCCGCCCAAGATCTGGGAGACGGATTACACCCCGAACCTGACCGGCACCGCGCAGGCCTATCGCCCGCAGGGCGCGCTCGAGCGGGGCGGGCGGCGCGCCCCGGCCGATGGCGATTACGAAGCGTGGAGCCCCGAAGGCTGAGGGCCGGGCCGATGCGCGGGCGCTTCCTTTCCGGCTTCGCGCCGTTCCTGGCGGCGGGTGCCCTGCTGGTTCCGGCCGCCGCCTGCACCGAGGAAGCGGCTGCCCCTGGCGACGAAGCGGCCGAAACGGACGCCGCGCCCCCGCCGCAGGCCGCCGATGCCGAGGCCGCGCCCGACGCGTTCGACGACGCGACCCCGATGGCGGAGCGGGTCGCGACGCTCGGCCTGCTCAACAAGCGCAACAACCTGTCCGAGGAAATCGAGCTTTCGCCTGGCGAATCGCGCGAGATCGGCCCGGTGATCCTGACGCTTGCCGCCTGCGAGCGCACGCCCCCCTGGGAAATGCCGCAGGAAACCGGCGCTTTCGTGCAGGTCGACGTGCTCGAGCGGGGCGCAAGCGATCACACCCGCGTCTTTTCCGGCTGGCTGTTCAAGCAGTCGCCCAGCCTCAACGTGGTCGAACACCCGATCTACGATGTCTGGGTCAAGGACTGCGCGATGCGCTTTCCGGGCGAGGGCGAATCGGAATCCCCCTCCGCCGCGCCCGACGACGAGGCCTGATCCGCGCCCGTGAAATGCCGCCATGCCGCGCCGAGGCTCGATCGCGGCTCTCCCCGCGCGGCGGCGACCTGGCGCATGTAGAGCGCCTGCGTGATCTCGCGCGCGCCCATGCTGGCGAGGTGATCGGTCATGAACTGGCAGTCGAGCAGCGCGAATCCCGCCTGCCGCATCAGCGCGACGAGCCAGCACAGCGCCACCTTGCTCGCATTGTCGGTGCGGCTGAACATGCTTTCGCCGCAAAACACCCGGTCGAAGGAAACGCCGTAGAGCCCGCCGACCAGCCGCTCCTCGCCCTCCTCGCCGATCCAGCATTCGATCGAATGGGCATGGCCCGCCCGGTGGAGCTGGCAATAGGACTGCACGATCCGTTCGCTGATCCAGGTTTCGGGATGGCCCGGGCGCGGTTCCGCGCAGGCGCGCACGACATCCTCGAAGCAGCGGTTGACCGTCACCGCGAAGCTGTTGCGGCGCAGCACCTTGCGCATGCTCCTGGACACGCGCAGCCCGTCGAGCGGCAGGATCGCCCGGTCGCGCGGTTCGACCCAGAAGATGTCGAGATCGTCCCGCCGGTCCGCCATCGGGAAGATCCCGCTGCGATAGGCGAGCAGCAGCGTTTCGACCGGTATCGGGGCGCGAAAGGGAGAGTGCATGATTCTTCACCCATTCTAGCAGGTCGCGGGCAAGCTTCCAGTAACGTCGAGGCGATAACGCGCACCGGACGCGGGGCGTTCCGCCGCTGATCTCGATGGCGCGCCGTGCCATTGGTGTTGCCTATCGCGCGGGGCTGGGATAGAGCGCGGCTTCCCTGCAGGGGTGTAGCTCAGCTGGTAGAGCATCGGTCTCCAAAACCGAGGGCCACGGGTTCGAATCCTGTCACCCCTGCCAAATCTCGTTTTTCGCGGATTTGCCGCCGCTTCCTGCACTTAAACGGGCGGCAATGGCCGTCGTTTCCGCCAAGAGATCAAAGGGTTGGCGGAAGGTGGCGACCACCTCCCCATCCTCCCAAGAGCAGTTCGAAAGTACGAAGTTGAGCAGGCGGCGTTTTTCGCGGGCGGGCTGGCGTTCGAACAGCGCCTGAGCATTGCGGGCAAGTTCGAGAATCCGGACGCCCTCGTCCATGTAGGACTGCTCGGCCTCCTCGTGGCGGTCGATGTCGCGCTGCAAGCGCCGCTGTTCCTCTCGCCATTCGCCCGCCATCTTGTCGAAGAAATCGCCCCCGATCTTGCCGTCAAGCTTGTCGACATACATGGCGCTGATCCGCTCGCCGAGCCGCCTGTGCTCGGCCTGGAGCCGCTTGATCGCTTCCTCGTGCTCGTGGCGTTCGTCCGCGTGGCTGGCGTGCAGCGCCTCGCGCACCCAGTCCAGAACCTCGTCATCGAACCGAAGCTGGCCAAGCATAGCCGTGAACTGCTGCTCCAGAACCTCCTCGCGCACATACTTGCGGCGACAGGATGCGGGCTCGCCCCGACGTTTGTCGGCGTAGCCGGTGCAGTGGTAGTAGATGTATTTCTGCTTCTTGATCTCGCCGACCACCGAGCAGCCGCATCGCGCGCAGGCGATCAGGCCAGAGAAGGCGAAGTCGTGCGTCATGCGCCGGTGCTTGCTGGCGTTCCGGCCGTCCATCACGCCCTGCACCCGCTCCCATGCCTCGACCGAGACCAGCGGCTCATGCTTGCCCTGATAGAGCTTGCCGTTCCACTCGAACCAGCCGGTGTAAAGGCGATTGCGCAGGATCGAATGCACGGTGCTGGTGGGAACCGGCGCGCCGCTCTTCTTGTAGACCAGACCGGCGGCGCGGGCCTTCTTGGCCACCTCTTTCAACGCGAACTCGCCGGTCGCGTACCACTCGAACAGCTTCGAAACGATCGGCGCAACCTCGGGATCGACGGCGATGACCTTGCGCCCGTCGGGACCGGTGACGTTCAGGTAGCCTAGCGGTGTCTTGGTCGGCCAGATGCCTTGCTCGGCCTTCTCCTGCTGTCCCTTTCGGGCCTCCTCGGACAGGTTATCGATGTAGTTCTTCGCCATCAGCACCTTGATGCCGTGCATGAACTTTTCCGACGACCGCGACTCGCGCGACAGCACCACGCCTTCCTTCGGAAAGTGGATCTCGGCGTCCAGCTCGTCGATCGTTACCCAATCCTTGAGGTTGCGATAGAGCCGGTCCGTCTTCTCGACGAGGATCACCCGCACATCTGGGTGCGCCCGCAGCCAGGCGACCATCTCGCCGAAAGCGCCGCGGCCGGTCTGCTTGGCGGTCTCCACATCCACATATTCCTGCGCGACCGTGAACCCCTCGGCGGCGGCATAGTCCTTGAGCAGCTTCAACTGCGCCGGGATCGAATAGCCCTCCTTCTCCTGCTCCTTCGAGGAGACGCGGGCATAGATCACGGCCCGCTTGCTCGGCGGCGGGGCGGATGGTTTGAGCGTGTGGGTTCTGGCCGGCATGTTGTTTAGTGTAACCTAAACACATTTGAGGCGCAAGCATTCGGGGTGGCGGAAGCATCTCGTCCTTCGCCCGAACGGATCAAGCCTGGAACGCCCAATATCCAGCCCTCCACCTGCGCCACGGCCCGCTCGGCGGGCGAAAGATCGGGGTTGAGGAAAGCCGCAAGGCTGCCGTCGCGATCAGCGCGCCAAAGCCAGGCGGCGATGGAAAAGGCGTCGTGCTGGTCGCCGGTTCGGTCCTCGCGGGCGAAGCTGCGGCTCCACAGCGCGGGATAGACCTCGGCGATCGAGGATCGGCTGGCCGGAATGTCCCAGCCGTCGAACGGCCAGAAATGAACCCGGTCGCCGAGTTCACGGCGAATGAATCGCAGCCACGGAATCCCGGCGTGTGTAGATTTTGCCACCTGGCCCTGCACATCGAAGTGAAAGACCGATTTCGCACCGCCGGCCCTTTCCTCGGTCAAGCGCCGCCAGCGGGCATTTCCCATTCGCGCCGCACCATTGCCGGCGGTACCATTGCGCACGAAATCGACGTAGGTGTGGTCCTCATCGGTCGGCCAATGGCGCTGGAAATCGTCCAGGAAGGTGGGCCAGTCGGCCAACAGCCCGTAAACCTCGAAATAGCGCAGCGGGAAGGAAAAGCCGTGGTCGATGCCGACCAGCGTGGGAACATCTTCGCCGAGTCGCTCGACAAGCCATTGCGCGATGGCCTTCCGGCTCCAGTATTTCCGCGGACTTGGCGGCGGCAGAACTTCCACAGGATGCCCGCCGCCCTCGGCCAGATAGACGCGCAGGCCCTTCAGGCTTGCGGTTGGCGTTTCCGCGCCGGAGTAGTCGATGCCGATAGTGCGGGCGAAGGTGGGTGACATGTTCAAGTTTCACCCCCGATAAGCATGTTCGTTGTGCCAGCGCAGCGCCTCTGCATCTGGGCGGCGCAAGGCATCTTCAGGTGCGTGGATCGTTTGCCCGTGCAGTTCATAACCTCTCTTATTCACGGCGATGCGGTTGGGCGCCTCTCGGTGCGAGCTTGACGCCACTGCTGCGTGCGGCGGCGTAGAGCGGGCGTGCGGCACCGCTGGCGTCTGTTTCACCGCGCTGTGATCGATGGGCTTTTCTGGTTGAAGGACTTGGCTCGGGGTTTCTGCGGCACTGCCGCGCCCGCTACGTCGGCGCAGGCTTGAGCGCGAGAACGATGGCACGCATCAGATCGGCATCGGGGCACGCAGAGGCGAACGCTACGCGGATTCGGGTGGCGCTTTCCATGACGCGGGCAGCAACCTTGAGCAGCCGCAGGCGCAGGGTCGTAAACTCGGCTTTTGCCAGAGCGGTGGTCTTTGGGATCGCCTGCTGAACGCGCCACAGCAGCCAGTAGGCAGCGGTGTGCAGGATCAGGCGCATCTGGTTGGCGTTCGCCGACCGGCACGAGGTGCGGTCACTGGCCAGCTGGGTCTTGTGCAGCTTGATCAAGTTCTCGGCCTGCCCGCGCGCACAGTAGAGCGTGTCATAGATGTATTCAGCCGAGCCTTGGGTTAGCGATGTGACGACATAGCGGATATCCATGCCCAGCGTGCTGGCCTCGATCCTGGCGACGACGCGGCGCTGGCGGTTCCAGCTCTTCGCGCCGTAGCGGGTCTCGGCATAGCTGTGCAGGACCGGGAGTTGGCACTCGGCGCGGCGGACCGCGCAGGCATCGGCGGCAGTGACGATAACCGGATCAGCGCGCAGCGCGGCGTTGGTCGGCAGACCGAACACGTAATCGACATGGGCCGCCTCGCAGAAGGCCATGACCTCGGGCCGTCCATAATGCCCGTCACCGCGGATGGTGATGTGGGTATCAGGCCAGTGGCGGCGAAGATGGCGCACCAGACGCCGGATATGCCCTGCCGCCTCCTTGCCAGAAGGCGTCTTGCCCGTGCGCAGCAGCATCGCCACCGGCCGGCCCGTTGCCGTGTCGTAGACATGGATCGGCAGGAAGCAGCGCTCCCCATGATGTCCGTTCCAGAAGGAGAGTTGCTGATAGCCGTGCACGACGTCGCAGGTGTCATCGATATCCAGCGTCACCGCCGCCGGCGGAGTGGGGTAGCTGGCGCAGTAGATGTCGATCATGATCCCCAGCATCTTTGCCAGCTCGCGCGTGCTCGGCGCATTCTCCCAGCGGCTCATCGTCGGTTGGCTGGCCAACCCCGCACCCGATCCCGGCAGCTTGCCCAGCGCAAGGCGGAAGCCCGGATCATCGCGCAGAGCGTCGAGATCATCGGCATCCTCATAGCCGCAGGCGATCGCGAACATCCGCGCGCGCAGGATATCTTCAAGCCGATGAACCACCCGAGCAGGATCGCGCGGATCGGCAATACACGCCGCAAGCCGCTGGCAGAGCCCCATCATGCGCTCGGCCTGAGCCAGCACCAGGACCCCGCCATCCGAGGTCAGCCTGCCGCCGTCAAACGCAGCTGTGACCTTCTTGCCGCGCACTGCTGGAAACGAAAATACGGACGCGCTATCATCGCATCCGGCGGGTGTGGTCTGTGGCATATTTTGCCCCGTTGCAGGTCTGGCTTAAGCAACCACATTCCTACAACAATGCAAATGCTTACGCCACTCCCGCCAACCCGTCAGACCACCGCCGGTGAATAATCCGGGATAATAATGCCGACCGTTGTCGAACTCCTCCTTGATACGGCGGCTCACTTCGAAGCGCAGGTCGGGCGTCACCGTCACATAGCCCGCGTCGAACAGGCTGTGGATGTCGCGCCGAAGCAACAGCCCGTTTTGCGCCTCGTGTGCGCCGCCATCGCCGTAGGGTCGGATATGCGCGGCTTCGAGCGCTGGAAGGGTTCGCTCCTGTGTGATTGCACAACGACGATTGTAGGTGTCAGTGACAAGCACCCGGAACGCTCCTTGCCCGAGGCGTGGCCGTATGAGCTGCGGCTCGCCGAACCGTGCCTGGGATTCGGCCATTCCGGGAAAGTCGGGCCGGTTCATCCGCTCGTTCACCGCTTCCCAAAGCGCGATCCCCTCCGCGTCTCCGGTATTGTAGGTCTTGAATGACACAATATTCGGCGCCCAACTTTGCGGGACGGGAATCCAGTCGGCCTCGGCGAAGAAGAACGGCTGCGTTAGGATACGGCAGCCGATCTCGAAATCGCTCCGGTCGCCCGGATCGGCCCGACGGTATCTCGCAATGCGGGCGCGCATCTCTTGCGCCGATCGAGCGCCGTTCGCCCCGCCAAAGGCTTCCCAGGCCAGCGAACACGGCAGCGCGTTGGCGTAGGCGAAGATGCCGCCGCCGACGATCACGTTGCGCGGTGCATGAAGCTTGAACAGGAAGAGCTCGCCCGGCTGAAGCGCTCGGAAATTCGCCGCCGACGGTGCCCAGAAATTGACCTCGCCGAGGTCCGGCTGACGCCGCAGTATCTCGAACCAGTCTCCGTCGGTGACGGCGATGACGAGATTGATGGCCATGGTCAGCCACCGCCCTCTGGCGCGATATCCGGCAGCACCGGCCAGTCCAGCTGATCGAGCGTTTCCTGCGGAACTATGCCATGCTCGTCGAACGCCGCCTGAAGCCGTTCACCGAGCCAGGAAAATCCCTCCGCTGAAAGCTCGACGGCCGCCTGTTGTAGGTACGCCCGGCGCGGATTGGTGTTCCCTTCACCGCGCGCCGCATTGCGCTGCGTCGGCGTGAACGAGTCCGCACCCAACGTGTCCATCAGTTCGTTCAAGGAAACGCCGTTGGCCATCGTCCCCGCAACGAACTCGGCGTGATGGACGCGGATGTATCGCGGCCATTTCTCCTTCCACGGCCGGTGCGCGATGTCGGCGGGTGTCGCGTCGTCCCGGCCGGGCCGGTGTTTCATGCCGACGGCGCGCCCGAAGATGCGAATGTCGTTCGGGTCGCTGGTCAGCCGGGCGATGAAAATGACGGAATCGTCCTGAACCCCGCTCGGCCGCTTGGCGGCGGGATACGCGACGGCCCAGTGACAACCGGCGCGTTCGATCTCCGCTATGGTGGGCCAATCCAGCGGCTCGCGATTGTCACTTTCCCCCAGGAATTTCACAAAGGCCTGCGGCGCGTCGGCGACCGCTGTCGGCACCTGAACGGGGGGCGTCCCCGTAACGCCGGCATCGACTCCGAAATCCCCAAGGCCCGCGCGGTTGCCCGGACGCCCGCCCAGGGCGCGGTGGCGAGTGACGGTTTCCGCCCAGGTATCGACCTGATCTGCCACGAGGTCGGTTTTCCCGCGCCGCCAAAGATCGTCGAAATAGGCGCGGCAGGTCGCAATGACCGTCGCATCCTCGGCAACCAGGCCGAACTCGTGGTTGCTGTCGAGCGCCGACTTCGTGAGATTGGCCGAGGTGATGACCGCCCGGCTGGCACCGAACAGGTAGAGCTTGGCGTGCAGCTTGCGGATGCCCCGGATCCGCGCGCCAGCGTCGAGCAGCATCTTCAGCGCCGCGACATCGCTGACGCCCTCGGCGAAGTCGGCGAGGTTGAACCGGGTGATGACCCGAACCTTGCCGGGGTTAAGGGACAGCAGGCGGTCGAGCGCGCCCGCCTTGATGAAAGGTGAAATCACCCGAAGCTCGCCGGCGTCCGCGCGCAGGGCATCGGTCAGTTCCCGCCCCCAACCCGCATCGACCAGCCGGACCGTCACGCCGCGGCCTCCCGTTCCTCGGCCGACGTCAGCGCCTCGTGGAGGAGGGCTTCGAGGAGGCGGGCGCGGGTGGTGTCGGTGGTGGTGAGGGTGGCCTCCAGCCGGTCGCAGAGGGCCATGAGGGCATCGACCTTCGCCACGATGCGGTGTTGTTCGGCGAGGGGCGGGAGGGGAAACGGCACTTCCTTCAAGTTTGACGCACTGACCCCCCAGTTTCCCACCGTGGTTGCGCAGAAAACCTCGATACAACCTCGGACGAGATCGCTTTCGCCAGCCATGCGAATAAACTCAGGCAAGGCAAGCCGTCGATCCAAGCGAATGCGGATCAGCTTGTCAGGATAGATCGGATCGAGGCGAAGGTAGTCATTGAACAGCGTCAGACGGCCCACGAACGCCTTGTTGCCGTTGAAACGGCATGCGAGGAGGTCACCGCGTTGAAGGCCATATTGAAAGCGAGTGGCGTCATCAATTCCGCTAATAAGCTTGTGTTCTTCTTCGGCGACAATACCATCTTGTCGGACTGTTCCGGCGCTAATGCGCAGTATTGGAACTCCGTTCTCGGCATCGTCTGGGCGTCGTGAGAACCCGTTACGCGTGTTCTCCGCGAGCAGATGGCCGAGGCGTGCGAAGCGCCATCCGCTCGGCAGCGCTTCCGGACCGTCTCCGTCGCCGGATTGGGGAAGCTTGATTGGCTCTTCGGTCGGGTCCTGTTCCACCAGTTTGCCGCGGACGGCCAGGTTGAGGATGGTCTGGCGGAGGGGTTTGATCTGGTCGGGGCGGGTGGTGAGGGCGGGGAGCGCGGCGAGGGCGAAGCGGGCGTGGGCCGGGAAGTCCGCTGCATCCGTGTCGTGTGCGGTCAGGCGGGCGAGGCTGGCGGCGGTGAGCCGGTCGCGGGTGGCCTCGCGCGCGGTGCGGGCCGCCTCCAGCCGGTCCAGCAGCGCCATCAGTTCCTCCACCTTCGCCACGATCCGCCGCTGCTCGGCGAGGGGTGGGAGGGGGAACGGTGAAACGACAGCATCCTCCGTGCGGAGACGCGGCATCTTCGTGCCTTGGCCGAGGCGGGTGACATAGTCCACGAAAGCCGGACGCTTTAGCGCAAGCGCGCAATACTCCGAGCAGAGCGGAAGGAACGGGCGAATTGCCACGATTTCCGTTGTCGAATAGCCGGGGGCATCCGCCACAAGCACCTTCGTCAGGTATGGCCGGAGCTTGCCGTAGAGAATGTCGCCGACCTGAAACTCGGACTTCGTGCTCTTCGACTCGCGGTCAGCGACGGAGATGCGCGCAACAAGCCGTCCCGTCTCCTTCTCAATGTCTTCCAGTTCAAGGAGCCAGAGCGAAGGGTCCAGCGACTTGGGTTCGCGCTTCGCGCCTGCATCGTAAAGGAATACGGTTCCGAGCGAGACCCAGCGCCAGTTCGAGGGAAGCTCGTGCGGCGGCTCGACCATCTTCGGGTTCTGCGCAGCCTTCTTCCTGATCTCTCCCGCCTTTACCAGCCGCGCCTTCTCAGCAGCAATCCGCTTCAGCAATTCCGACGCCGGTTCGTCGCCCGCCTCCTGCGGCACCAGCTTGCCTCGCACGGCGAGGTCCAGCACGAAGCGGCGCAGGCGGGGCACCGCGTCGGGCGCCTCGGCCACCTTTTCGTAGAGGGCGAGCAGCCTTTCCGCATTCATCTTGCGAGCGCCTCGGACAGGATCGCCTTCACCTGGTCGCGGAGCGCCGCCACCTCGGCCTCGGCTTTGGTCAGGTCCTTCAGCAGCGTCTCGGGATCGCCGTGATCCTCGGCCACCGTGTGCGGGTTCTTGATGTCGAGGTTGTAGCCGCGGGCCTTCACCTCCTCGGCGCTGACCTTCCAGGCGCGGTCATTCTCCTCCCGCCCCTCGCGCCGCGGCCCGCCCCACCAGGCGGCGCAGTCGGCCAGATGCTCCAGCCGGATGGGCCGGGTCATGGAATAGGCCTTCTGCCCCTCTGGCACCTGGTGTTCCCAGAACCAGATGTCCTGCGTGGGCGCGCCCTTCTCGAAGAACAACAGGTTGGTGCCGATCGAGGCGTAGGGGCGGAAGACCGAGTTCGGCAGGCGCACGATGGTGTGGAGGTTGCATTCCGCCATCAGGTGTTCCTTGAGCCGGGTCTTGACGCCCTCGCCGAAGAGCGAGCCGTCGGGCAGGACCACGGCCGCGCGGCCGCCCGGTTTCAGGAGGCGGATGATCAGGGCGAGGAAGAGGTCGGCGGTTTCGCGGGTGCGGAAGTGCTGCGGGAAGTTGGACTCGATCCCGTCCTCCTCGCGCCCGCCGAAGGGCGGGTTGGTCAGCACGATGTCCACCCTCTCGTCCTTACCCCACGATATCAACGGCCGGGCCAACGTATTGTCGTGGCGTACGAAGGACGGGTCCTCGATGCCGTGGAGCAGCATGTTGGTGACGCAGAGCATATGGGGAAGCTGCTTTTTCTCGACAGCAAGCAACCCTGCCTGCATCGTCTCGCGCTGCGCAGGCGTGCGGACGTACTTCTCCTCCATGTGGCGTATGGCGCAGGTTAGCCCGGATTATTCACCGGCGGTGGTCTGACGGGTTGGCGGGAGTGGCGTAAGCATTTGCATTGTTGTAGGAATGTGGTTGCTTAAGCCAGACCTGCAACGGGGCAAAATATGCCACAGACCACACCCGCCGGATGCGATGATAGCGCGTCCGTATTTTCGTTTCCAGCAGTGCGCGGCAAGAAGGTCACAGCTGCGTTTGACGGCGGCAGGCTGACCTCGGATGGCGGGGTCCTGGTGCTGGCTCAGGCCGAGCGCATGATGGGGCTCTGCCAGCGGCTTGCGGCGTGTATTGCCGATCCGCGCGATCCTGCTCGGGTGGTTCATCGGCTTGAAGATATCCTGCGCGCGCGGATGTTCGCGATCGCCTGCGGCTATGAGGATGCCGATGATCTCGACGCTCTGCGCGATGATCCGGGCTTCCGCCTTGCGCTGGGCAAGCTGCCGGGATCGGGTGCGGGGTTGGCCAGCCAACCGACGATGAGCCGCTGGGAGAATGCGCCGAGCACGCGCGAGCTGGCAAAGATGCTGGGGATCATGATCGACATCTACTGCGCCAGCTACCCCACTCCGCCGGCGGCGGTGACGCTGGATATCGATGACACCTGCGACGTCGTGCACGGCTATCAGCAACTCTCCTTCTGGAACGGACATCATGGGGAGCGCTGCTTCCTGCCGATCCATGTCTACGACACGGCAACGGGCCGGCCGGTGGCGATGCTGCTGCGCACGGGCAAGACGCCTTCTGGCAAGGAGGCGGCAGGGCATATCCGGCGTCTGGTGCGCCATCTTCGCCGCCACTGGCCTGATACCCACATCACCATCCGCGGTGACGGGCATTATGGACGGCCCGAGGTCATGGCCTTCTGCGAGGCGGCCCATGTCGATTACGTGTTCGGTCTGCCGACCAACGCCGCGCTGCGCGCTGATCCGGTTATCGTCACTGCCGCCGATGCCTGCGCGGTCCGCCGCGCCGAGTGCCAACTCCCGGTCCTGCGCAGCTATGCCGAGACCCGCTACGGCGCGAAGAGCTGGAACCGCCAGCGCCGCGTCGTCGCCAGGATCGAGGCCAGCACGCTGGGCATGGATATCCGCTATGTCGTCACATCGCTAACCCAAGGCTCGGCTGAATACATCTATGACACGCTCTACTGTGCGCGCGGGCAGGCCGAGAACTTGATCAAGCTGCACAAGACCCAGCTGGCCAGTGACCGCACCTCGTGCCGGTCGGCGAACGCCAACCAGATGCGCCTGATCCTGCACACCGCTGCCTACTGGCTGCTGTGGCGCGTTCAGCAGGCGATCCCAAAGACCACCGCTCTGGCAAAAGCCGAGTTTACGACCCTGCGCCTGCGGCTGCTCAAGGTTGCTGCCCGCGTCATGGAAAGCGCCACCCGAATCCGCGTAGCGTTCGCCTCTGCGTGCCCCGATGCCGATCTGATGCGTGCCATCGTTCTCGCGCTCAAGCCTGCGCCGACGTAGCGGGCGCGGCAGTGCCGCAGAAACCCCGAGCCAAGTCCTTCAACCAGAAAAGCCCATCGATCACAGCGCGGTGAAACAGACGCCAGCGGTGCCGCACGCCCGCTCTACGCCGCCGCACGCAGCAGTGGCGTCAAGCTCGCGCCGAGAGGCGCCCAACCGCATCGCCGTGAATAAGAGAGGTTAGGAAGCCGCCGGTGCCGCAGGCGGGGTCGAACAGCGTCTCGCCCGGATGCGGGTCTATCATCTGGACCATGAAGGAGGTGACGGCGCGCGGCGTATAGTATTCCCCCGCATTGCCCGCCGACTGCAGGTCGTTGAGCAGCTGCTCGTAGAACTCGCCGAAGTGGCGGCGTTCGTCGAGATTGTTGAAATCAACCTGATTGATCTTGTTGACAACCTGCCGAAGCAGCTGGCCGGATTTCATGTAGTTGTAGGCATCCTCGAACACATCGCGCACGACGCGGCGGCGGTCGCCCGGCTTAGCCGAGACCTGGAGGCCCTTTAGGGCCGGAAACAGCTCGTCGTTGACAAAATCGAGCATGGCCTGTCCCGTGATCCCTTCGGGATCTGCCGCCCAGTTCCGCCACTGGAAACGCTCGGGGATGGGCGAGCGGTAATCGTCCCGCGTGATTTCGAGTTCCTGATCCTGATCGTCGATGATTTTGAGGAAGAACAGCCATGTGAGCTGGCTGATGCGCTGGGCATCGCCATCGACGCCCACGTCCTGGCGCATGATGTCCTGAATGGATTTTACGGTGGTGCGGACGATCATGGTTCAGGCGGTCTCCTGGTAGAGCGCGTCCTGCAATTCATGGACGGCCTTTTCGAAGCCCGCCTTGCCGCCGAACGCGTTGATGAGTTGAACGACGCTGCCCATGTCGGTGAAGGGAGTAACCTTCAGCACGTTAGCGTCGTCGAGATTGAGGACGCCCTCGTCGCGGTACTTCTCCAGCAGCGCATCAAGGACGGCACGAGCTTGCGGCCCGTATTTGGTGAACACGTCGCGCTTCTTCACGTTCTCGGCCCGTTCGCGGCGCGTGAGGGGCTTGGCGTCGAAGGCGACATGGCAGATCAGGTCGAACGGATCGAGATTTTTTCCAAGCTCGTCAGCGATGGCATCGAGGGCTAAACCTTCGGCCTCCAGTTCCTCGACGATGGCCTGCTTGCGCTCGGCGGCGTTCCAGCGTTTCAGAAACTCGTCGAGGCTGGCGAAGCGTTTCCTCAGGGCGTTCTTGGTGAAATCGCGCAGGGATTCGGTGACAAGCTTGCCGTTCTCGTCGAGATATTCCACCCGCTCGGCGATGATGCGGGCGCCGACGCCATCGACGTAGATCTTGCGCACGGGATCGCCCGTCGGCAGCGGCAGGCCGGGCTGATCGACGATGGTCTTGTCCTCATCCGGCGTCGGCGGAATCGCGTCCTCGCCCTCGGGCGTTGCTGGTTCCTCGTCGGGCGGCGTCATCGGGTCATCCGCGCCTGGCGCGTAAATCTGCACCGGGTCGCCGTCGAAATCCGGGTCCGCAAAATGCGCGGTCGCGCCACGGAAATCGATCAGCGTGAAATAGAACTTCCTGGTGTCCTCGTGCACGCGGGTTCCGCGTCCGACGATCTGCTTGAACTCGGTCATCGAGCCGATTTCGCGGTCGAGCACGATCAGGCGGCAGGTCTGCGCATCGACGCCGGTGGACAGCAGGCGCGAGGTCGTGACCAGCACGGGCCACTTCGATTCCGGGTCGATGAAGTTGCCGAGCTGGTCCTGGCCCTCCTTGTCGCTGCCGGTGATCCGCATGACATAGCGCGCGTTCTCGGCCACCAGATCGGCGTTCTCGTTGATCAGCGCCTGACGCATGCGGGCGGCGTGTTCCTGATCGACGCAGAACACGATGGTCTTCTGGTAGCGATCGCCGCTCTCCTTGAGGAAGGCCGTGATCTTTTTAGCCGCCAGAAGGGTGCGATCGTCCAGAACCAAAGTGCGGTCGAAATCCTTGGCGTTGTAGATGCGGTCCTCGACCTCGTTGCCGTCGCGGTCCAACTGGCCCTTTTCCGGCCGATAGCCTTCCACATCCCGGTCGATGTGAACCTTGATGACCTTGTAAGGCGCCAGAAATCCGTCGCTGATGCCCTGCTTCAGCGAATAGGTGAATACAGGCTCGCCGAAATATTCCGTATTGGAGACGTATTTCGTCTCCTTCGGCGTGGCGGTCAGGCCGATCTGCGTCGCACCGGAAAAATGGGTCAGAATTTCACGCCAGGCGGAATCCTCGGCGGCGCTGCCGCGATGGCATTCGTCGATCACGATCAGGTCGAAGAAGTCCTTCGAGAACTCCTTGAACAGCTTCTGCCGCTCTTCCGGTCCAGTGATCGCCTGATAGAGGCCGAGATAGACCTCGAAGGCGGTGTCGATGCGGCGTTTCCTGTCGAGCGCCAGCGTCAGGTCGACCGAGTCTCCGTCCTGCCGTTCGATGGTCTTGGCATTGGTTGAAAGCTTCGCCATTGCCGCACCAAAGGGGCGGAAATCGTTCACCATGGTCTGGTCGATCAGCACATTGCGGTCGGCGAGGAACAGGATGCGCTTGTTGCCTTCGGGGTTCCAGCGCCGCGATTTCCACAGCCGCCAGATGATCTGGAATGCCGTGTAGGTCTTGCCCGTGCCGGTCGCCATGACCAGCAGAACCCGGTCCTGTCCCTTGGCGATGGCCTCGATCGTGGCGTTGACGGCATTCACCTGATAGTAGCGCGGCTCCTTGCCGCTGCCGTCGTCGTGGTAGTCCTGAAGAACGATCTCCTCGGATGCGCCGTCCAGTCCTTTCCAGGAGCGAAAGCGCGCCCACAGGTCGGCGGGTGACGGGAAGGCGTCGAGGCCGAGGTTCGCCTCGCGCGGTGTGCTCGCGCCCGGTGCGGTCATGGAATACGAAGCCGTCGCCGTTCGAACTGAAGACGAAGGGGATCTTCAGCGTTTCGGCATAGTCGAGCGCCTGCTGCATGCCGTCGCCGACGCTGCGGGAGTTGTCCTTCGCCTCGATCAGCGCGATCGGAATGTTCGGCTTGTAGTAGAGAACAAAGTCGGCCTTCTTCGCCTTGCCGCGCGTCACCAGCTTGCCGCGCACGATGATGCGGCCCTTGGTGAAATAGACCTCCTCCCGAACCTGCACCATCTCGTCCCAGCCTGCGCGCTTGACGGCAGGCAGGATGAACTTGGTGCAGATATCGCGCTCGGTGAGGCTTCGCTTGTCCATACCGGTCAGCCGCCCTCCGGATGCTGCCATGGATCAATCACCTCGACACCGCAGCCCTCGAAATCGCCGACGTTCCGGGTTGCCATGGCAGCACCGCAGGCGCGGGCTATGGCCGCAATCTGGCAGTCAGGGAAGCTGATCGGCCGACCCGCGGCGCGGCGGTCGGCGAAGATGTCGGCGAAGGCTTTTGCCGCGGCGCTGTCGAACGGCAGCACCCGTCCCGCGAAGTCTTCGCCAACCATGGCGTCGATCTCTGCAATCAGGCGCTCGCGGCGCTTGCCCTCCGGCAGGATCACCGCACCACGCCGCAACTCGGCCTCCCCCACCGCGCTGAGATGAAGGGCGGCGGCGTCTTGATGTCCGAACCAGTCCAGCACGGCCGGGGCGGGTTTCGACCGCATAAGTTCGGAGATGACATTGGTGTCGATCAGGATCATGGCTGCCTGCATCAATCGAAGCGCGGGGGCTCGGGCATCGGCTCGCGGGGCGGCAGATCGAGGTCCACTCCGCCCAGGGCTGCAAAGCGGCGATGAATGGCTTCACCAAGGTTTTCGGGCGGCGCCCGTCTGCCGACTGCCTGGCGCAGGATTTCCCGCGCCTCCTCTTCCATCGAGCGGCCGTGCTCGGCCGCGCGGATGCGCAGACTGCGCTTCAACGTGTCGTCGAGATTTCGAATCGTGATGCTGGCCATGATGCCCTCCATCGGCTTCGTGTGAGATTAGGCGCTGATTGCAGTGCAATCAACCGAGATCGTCCAGCGTGGACAGGCTGGATTCCGGATTCCGATGGATTCCCAAAAAAGGAAGCCAGTCGCTGGCGATGTCCCGCGCTCCGCCCGCCAGCATAGGAATATCGCCAAGAAGGAACCGCCAATTTCCTCAGGGCGTGGTTAAGTTTAGGCGATGTCAGCTGCCACGCTGTAGCGGCCTTGCGCCTGGGCTCCCCGCATTCGGAATCCTCCGGGAGGAACCGCGAGAGATGCCCATTATCCATCCACCTCTTCGATGACACCTTGCATGGAGCGCAGGAGCGCCGCCAGCTTTCGTCGCTCGGAGATGGCGTCCGCGGTGTAGAGACCGTGCTTGCGCGCATTGTCATTCCCGGTCGGCGCGCCCGGAGACTTTCCCCCGTGCATCCGGCAGCGGCCGTTCGCCATCGCGGGCGACCTGCACGGCGTCCCTTTCCGCGTCCGAGCCCCACAGCGCGGGCTCAGGTGCATGGGCAATCTGCTTTGCATGGGGTTGTTCCTCCATTTTCGTCTGATCCCCACCCCCCGGCCGCTCGACGGTCCCGACCACCGCCTGGCCGCCCGCGTGAACATGGACATGCTCGACCGTCACCTTCTGCTGGCCCTTGCCGCGATGCTTGTTCAGTGCGTCGAGCAACGTCGCCCAGGTGCGGGACAGCTTGTTCGCCTGGTTGAGGTTTTCGCGCCTGCCCTCGAAGGTTTGCTCCCCGATCATGGCGCGGCGGTAGCATTCCATCGCGGCGTTGTGAGCCGCGATCAGCTGCGCCGCCATCATGCCTTCCAGTTCATCCTTCGGGCCAATTCCGGCCAGCCCGGCGACAGTGGCGCTCAACTGGCGGTCCCGTTCCGTCGCATCCGAGTTCTTCACCCACAGCGCCTGCACCGCCTGGTTGGCCAGCGTGTTGTTCCAGTGGTCGGACTGCGATCCCCCGATCATCTTGAGCGCGCCCTTCCGGTCCTCCGGATCATTGGCGACAACGGTCGTCGGTTCATTGGCCTTCTTTGCCTTGCTCTTCGTCATGTCCCTTTGCTCCTGTCTTCAATCCCCATGGCCTTGAGGGCGGTGACCGCATCTGCCCTTCTGCCCGCATGCCATGCAGGCCAGCAGCGCGAATGCAGCCAGACATGGCCGGTCGGCTCGACGCCGTGCGGAAGCAGGGCGTCGTGGGCGCTATCGCCACCTCCGCAGGCGAAGCACCTGCCGGGCGGCGAGCGCTCGAAGGTGCGGTTCAGCCATTCGACGATGCAGCATTCGAAAGCCAGGGTCTCCGCGTCTGGGCGCGGCAGCCCGCCGTCAAACTCGGCGATGCCGGCGCGCTCATCGAAATGCGCCTGCCAATCCTCGGCCGACCAGCCGTCATCGCCGGGTCGCAAGAGCACGATCAGGTCCGCCTTGTGGCGGGTCAGCAGATCGAGGACAGCGGCGGGCGGCGGTGCAGATGCTTCCAGAACCAGATCCACGCCATCAACATGCAAGCCGATTCCTGCATCGCGGGCGGCCCGCAAGGCGTTCGCGGCGCTCATAGCCGTGCCCTCCAGCTGGTGGCTGCCATTTTTTCCGGCTCGGAATGAGCAGCGCGGTTTGCGTCCGCACCGTCTGCATCGTCCCGGCAATTGGATTTCAAAGGGTTAGCGCGGACGCTATCGACCTTCCGGCTCGCACAACCGTCCGCATCGTTGGCGACCGTCCGCGGGTCAGGTGCCGCGAAGTCGTTGTCAGGAACGGATTTCGGCCTTGGCGCGGACGGTGCGGACGGTGCGGACGGTTGCACCCCGCCGCGTTCCGGCACCAATTCCGCGCCTGCGGCGGTGATGCGGATGATACGGGTCCGCGCCCGGCCTTCGCGCTCGAATAACACCTCGATGCCGATCTTGCGCAGGAAAGTGGCGGCGCGCCGCAGCCGTCCCGAAAGCGCGCGGGGACTGTCGGGCCAGGTCTTGGATTTGGCGATGCGTTCGCCCGCCGCTTCTCCAAGGGCGCCCAGAAGATCGGAGGCTGTTCCCGTCCACTCCGTCCGCTCCAACATGACGGCGCGCACCGCGGCGGCGACCGGATCGGCGTCGATAACGCCCTCGACGGCCTCGTCCCGGTTGCCGCAATAGGCCGACCAGAATGTGCCAGCAGGCCAAATCGCGGTCTCGCAGGCCGAGGCCCAGAGCGCGAAATCGGCCATGCGCGGCAACTTGGGCAGATGCGTGTCGGGCAGACGCTTCAGGCCCTCCACCACCGCGTCGAGCAGGACGTCGAAGATACGCCCGCGTTCCGCCTCGAATGCCGCCCACAATTCCGCCTCGGGTCGGCGGCGCTCTTCTGGGATCGGCTCCAGCGTCAGGAACACCGCGCGGTCGGCAAGGTCGGGCCGGGTCACGATGTCCTCGATGCCGTTGAGGATCACCGGGCGTGCGGCGTCGAACAGCACCTCATCCTGGTCGGTGTAGAGCTGGCGCACTGCGAAGCCGCCGCCGGTGGCCAATCGGCAGAGCGTATCCGAAATCCACGCTGGCAGGCCCGACACGTTGTCAAACGCAAGCACATGGCCGTTGCTGGCGGCGATGAAAAGGTCGCGGTCCTCGCGCGGCAGGGCGCGCAACGGCGCGGTATTGGGATCGAGCAGCGCCCGCAGGATCGCCGAGAAGGTGGATTTGTGGAACGGCGTGCAAAAGGGACCCCGTTAGCGGGGTGATCGGCGTCTAAAAGGGACCCCTCATTCTGATGGTGTAGCAGGCTGCCTGGTTTTCCAGGTGGTGAGATCGGGATGTTGGTTGTGGAGACGGTTGTTCGGATTCGGCGGGAGCACGCGGGCGGGAAGGCGATCAAGGCGATTGCGCGGGATCTGCGGTTGTCGCGCAAGGTGGTGCGCAAGGCGATCCGAGCGCCGGAAGGCGCATTTGATTATCGCCGCACGGTTCAGCCGCTGCCCCGGCTTGGACCGTTTCAGGAGCGGCTCGACGTGCTGCTGACGGAGAACGAGGCCCGGCCCCGGCGCGATCGGCTGCGCATGACCCGGATCCATGATCTGCTTTGCCGTGAGGGGTTCGAAGGTTCTTACGACGCGGTCCGACGTTACGCCCGGCGCTGGACGGAAGCGCGGCGCAAGGATGCGGGTGATGGGGCGCCTGCCTTCATCCCGCTCATGTTCAAGCCTGGCGAGGCCTACCAGTTCGACTGGAGCCACGAGGATGTGGAGATCGCGGGCAAGCCGATGCGGGTGAAGGTGGCGCAGATGCGGCTGTGCGCGTCGCGCGCGGTCTACGTCAGGGCCTATCCGCGCGAGACGCAGGAGATGGTGTTCGACGCCCATGCGCGGGGCTTTGCCTTCTTCGGCGGCGTGCCCCTGCGCGGCATCTACGATAACATGAAGACCGCGGTTACCACCGTGTTCGTCGGCAAGGAGCGGGTGTTCAACCGCCGCTTTCTGGTCATGGCCGATCATTACATGGTCGAGCCCACGGCCTGCTCCCCGGCGGCGGGGTGGGAGAAGGGTCAGGTTGAACACCAGGTTCAGACCATCCGAGGCCGCTTCTTCCAGCCTCGCCTGCGCTTTGCCAGCATCGAGGAGCTCAACGGGTGGCTGGAAGCTGAGTGCCTGAGATGGGCCGCAACGCACGCGCATCCCGAGCAGAAGGAGCTGACCGTTGCCGAGGCGCTGGAGCTCGAACGGCCAGCCCTGCAGCCGATGCTGGCACCGTTCGATGGCTTCCATGAGACCGCGCATGCCGTGACCGGCACCTGCCTGATCAGCTTCGACCGCAACCGCTACTCGGTCATGGCCAAGGCGGCGCGGCGGGCCGTCCAGGTCCGCGCCTATGCCGACCGCATCGTCGTGCGCCTCGGCGACGAGGTAATCGCAGAGCATGCCCGGCACTTCGGCCGCGACCGGACGATCTATGATCCCTGGCATTACCTGCCCGTTCTGGCCAACAAGCCCGGCGCTCTGCGGAACGGCGCACCCTTCCAGGGGTGGGACCTGCCACCGGCACTGACGCGGTTGCGGCGCAAGCTGGGCAGCGGTGATGAAGCCGACCGCCGCTTCGTGCGCGTGCTGGCAGCCATAATGACCGATGGCCTCGAAGCGGTCGAGGCCGCGGTCCGGGAGGCGCTCGATGCCGGCGCCGTCAGCGACGAGGTCATCCTCAACATCCTGGCCCGATACCGGGACCCGCCATCCGAGCGCCCCCTGGACGTGGTCGTCGATCTCAAGCTCAACCATCCGCCGATCGCGGACTGCGCGCGCTACGATACGGTGCGAGGCCTTGATGCAGCGGCATGAGATGATCGAGGCGATGCGCGCACTCGGCCTCAAGGGCATGGCCGGCGCGTTCGACGAGGCGGTCACCACCGGGCTGCAGCGCAAGCGCACGACCCACGAGATCCTGACCGACCTGCTGCGCGCCGAAGCCGCGCATCGTCATGCCGCCTCGATCCGTTACCGCATGACCGCAGCCAAGCTGCCTGTAATCAAGGACCTCGACGCCTTCGCGTTCGAGGGCACCCCGATCAACGAAGAGCTGGTGCGCTCCCTGCACGCAGGTTCGTTCCTGCCCGGTCGCCGCAACATCGTGCTCATCGGCGGCACCGGGACGGGCAAGACCCATCTGGCCACCGCGATCACCGCCAGCGTCGTGCGTGCTGGCGCTCGCGGGCGCTACTTCAATACGGTCGATCTCGTCACCCGGCTCGAGGAAGAAGCTCGCATCGGCAAGGCTGGCGCCATCGCCGCCCAGCTCGGCAGGCTCGATCTCGTGGTGCTCGATGAACTGGGCTATCTGCCGTTCGCCCGATCAGGCGGGCAGCTCTTGTTCCATCTGATCAGCAAACTCTACGAGCAGACCTCGGTGATCATCACCACCAACCTCGCCTTCGGCGAGTGGCCCACCGTCTTCGGCGATCCCAAGATGACCACCGCGCTGCTCGACCGCATCACCCACCATTGCGATATCGTCGAGACCGGCAACGACAGCTGGCGCTTCAAAAACCGCAGCTGACCCGATCAGAAAACCGACTTCGCGCTGCTGACGCCTCCGGTCGGGCTACGCCCTCCCTACGCCGCCAGCAGCGCGAAAACCGCGCCCAGCGTCAACCGATCCTCGCAACCGCAGAGGGGTCCCTTTTGCGCGCCGATAGGGGGTCCCGATTGAACGCCGATTGACAGAAGGAGTGCGCGACTGGCGTTTCCGGTTGGAGGACCCGCTGCTTCCGGTCAGGAAAGAACTCGTCCCATGCGGCAAAGACCATCTTGCGCGGCATCAGCAGGCAGGAGGCATAGAAATCGGCCTGCCATTCCACTCGCTCCTTTGCCTCGCTCGACCGACAGATGAACTTGGGTTCGCTCGCGGCATCAAGGAAAGACGTCTGCGCCGTATCCTGCACGATCAGGTGCTGATGCAGCCGCCAGTGCCCGCCGCCCTCGTGGGCCAGCGTGAAGCGATAGCGGCCCTCCCGCGAGGGGTTCTCCTCAGGATCGAGGCTTTCGTCGATGAATATGCTGCCGTCGCCGTAGATTGCGCCAAGGATGTCGGGCTGGCCGTTCGGAGGGCGTGGAACATTGTGGCGCGAGTGCATGTCGTCAAACTCGATCCGCAGCTTGAGGTACTTTTCCACGATGTCCTCAACGGGGATGGGCGGCTCGATCGTCAGGCCCCGAGCGCGCTCATACTCGCCGATCAGGGAAGCGGCGTCGCGCTCGATAGCCTCTTCGGCAAGATAGGGAACAAATCGGCTCATCCGTCATCCTTCATCTGCATCAGTGGGGCCATGCCCCCGTGGCTTCACTTGCCCTTGGCCTTTCCTGCCTCCCGAGAAAGCCGGACCAGGTCCTCGGCGCTCAGACCGTCGGCGGTTCGCAGCAGCGCCGACATTTCGACAGGATGCCGCTTGATGATGTCGGCGAGATCGGATGGCACGCGCCCCGCCATCGCCAGCAATTCGTCCGGATCGCATTCGAGAATCTGCGCGATCGACCGAACCTTGTCCTCAGTCGGCGGCGTGAACTCGTCGCGCTCCACCTTCGACATATAGGTCGGGCTCACCCCAATCTTCTTGGCCATCTCGCGCAAGCCGATCTCCCGCGCCTCACGCTCGCGGCGAATAAACGCCCCGAACTTCTCCCTCCCGCTGGTCATGGCTCCTGTCTCCGCTTCCTGTTTAGCGTTCACTCTACACTTGATTCGATAGGCTCGTCAACCATCCACTAAACGGTGGCCGGCATGCCGTCAGGCAGCAATCTGAAGTTCTCGGTTATCTTCAAGCAAGCGCCTGAAATCTGGCTCTGGCGCCGCGCACATGGTTCGATACGTGTTCAGGAACGGCTGCCATTTCCCTTCCGACCGTCATCCGCCGTCCGTTCCGCACGGGCGCAGCCTGCTGCCCGGCGGAAGGCCGGGAACGATAGCGCGCAGTGCCTGTTGGTTATGGGACGCGAAAGCAAACCGAACGAAATCAGGGAGATGAACGCCGATGACTGCTGTTCGAATCCATACGAGCGCCCCCGACCGCTGGACCAATCCGCGGCCCCACACCGATGCGGCGATACGCCGGGCGAAGCACGGCCCGATCCGGCCGATGCACGAGCCGAGCTGGCTCGAGCGGTTGTTCGGAACAGGCTGACACGGCGCCCGACACGATGACGGGATGCGCCCGGTTCTCGGTGACGGGGACCGGGCGCTTTTCGTCCGGATCTCCGCATTCTCAGGCACCCGCCTCGGGCTCGGCCAGTGCGATGGGCGTGTTCCGGCGAGCGTCGCGCACCAGGGCGGCGGCGACGGCGACGAAGGCTGCCGCCTTCGGCCACCACGCGCCGGTCGTCGCCTCGAACGCGATCAAGGCGATGATGGCCGCCACCACGGCGAAGGGGCGGGCGGAGGTCTTGACCAGGCGGGCGGCGCAGGCGCCGCATTCGAACGGCTTGCGGTTCGCGCGGTGCGCCGCGTCCCCCCGGCCGATCCGCGCCGAACAGGCGGGGCAGCGCGCCCGCGCCGCTCTTCGCGTCGCCGTTCCCGGGGAAGCCGCCTTCCTCAATACTCCTGCGGCTCTTCGGGCGTGTCAGCGGTGTGGTTGCGCCCGGCATCGCGGATCCCCTGCGCGAGCTTGAACACCACGCCCGACAGCAGCAGCAGCGCGACGAGGTTGGGCAGGGCCATCGCCGCGTTCGAGATGTCGCCCAGCCGCCAGACCAGTTCCGAAGGCTGCGCCGCGGCGAGCCAGATCACCACGCACCACAGCACGCGCCAGATGATATGCAGGATACGTTCCCCGCTGCGGGTCGAGCCCGGGATGCGATCGTAGAGGAAGGTGATCGCCCGCTCGCCGTAATAGCTCCAGGTCAGCAGGGTCGTGAACACGAACAGGATCAGCGCGACGCTCGCGACGAGCGTACCGATCGACACGCCCGCCAGTTCGACCGGGAAGGCCGCGGCGAAGGCACCGCTCGTCATCTCGAAGCCGACCCGGTCCGATTGCCAGGCGTGCAGCACCGCTTCGCCCCCGGCGGTGAAGTCGCCGCGCACGGTGAGGATGACGAGCGCGGTCATGGTGCAGATCACGATCGTGTCGATGAAGGTGCCGAGCATCGCCATGCGGCCCTGCTGTTCGGGGTCGTTGGTCTGCGCGACGGCATGGGCGATCGCGGTCGAGCCCTGTCCGGCCTCGTTCGAGAACAGCCCGCGCGCGACGCCTGCGCGGATCGCAATGATGAGCGCCGCGCCCGCAAACCCGCCGCTCGCGGCCTGCGGATTGAACGCGCCGTGGAAGATCAGCCCGAAGGTTTCGGGCAGGTCGCCCAAATTGAGGACCAGCGCGGTGACCGCCATGATGACATAGGCCCCGGCCATGAAGGGGATGACCTTCTCCGCGACGCTGCCGATCGACTTGATCCCGCCGATGATGACGACGAACACCAGCACCGCGACGATCGCCCCGCCGATCGCTTCCTCGATGCCGAAGAGTTCCTTCAATCCGTCGGCGACCGCATTGGCCTGGATCGAATTGCCGGTGACGAGCGCGGAGAACAGCGTGCCGAGGCAGAAGATCACGGCGAGCCAGGTCCATTTCGGCCCGAGCCCCATCATGATGTAGGTCATCGGCCCGCCGCGCAGCGTGCCGTCGCTGGTTCTTTCACGATAGCGGATCGCAAGGCTGCCTTCCGCGAAGGCGAGCGCCATGCCGAACAGGGCGGTGATCCACATCCAGAAGATCGCCCCCGGCCCGCCCAGCGCGATGGCGGTCGCGACTCCGGCGAGATTGCCGGTCCCGACCTGTCCCGAAAGCGCGGTCGAAAGCGCGGCGAAGGGGCTGATCTCGCCCGCGCCCTGGCCCTTGCGGCCCGCGAACAGTCCCTTGAACGCGCTGCCCAGCTTGACGACGGGGTAGAACCGCAGACCGATCATCATCCACAGCCCGATGCCGAGCAGGATGATCGTCATCGGCGGGAAGGCGATCACCTCCTCGCCTTTCCACGTGCCTCCCCAGATGAAATCGGAAACATTGGTGATCGGCTCGATCCATGCGTCTGGACCGGACGGCGCTGGAGCCATTGGCGGCTATCCCCTGAAAGCGTGTATCCCCGTGAACGGCCCCGGTCTTGCATCCCCGGTCCGCGACGCGGCGCACGCTAGGGGCGCGGACCGGGCATGGCTAGCCCAAATGTTGCAATGCGGTGTCAGCAGTCGGCGGGGCACGCGCCCGCTTGCCTTTCCCCGGCGACGCGCCTATGCGTGTCGGGATTTTCCGACATCGGCAGCTTTCCCAGCCCCTCCGGCGACCTTGTCCCGGGCGGCGCGGAAACCTACCTCAAAGACTTTCGGGATGCGGCCCCTCCGCCTCCCTCCACCGCAATTCAAGGCGCCCAGCAATGGCCGAACCGAAGACCGAACCGAAAAAGCGCAAGACCAGCGTCGCCGAATTCGTCAACCAGGTGCGTACGGAGACCTCCAAGGTCGTCTGGCCCACCCGCGAGGAAACGGTCCGCACCGCGATCTTCGTGTTCATCCTGACCGTGCTGCTTTCGCTTTTCTTCCTCGGCGTCGACAGCCTGTTCAACGCCATCGTCAATTTCCTCCTGACGCTCGCCTGACCGCTGCGCCGGGGGCCACAACAACAAACGCACACAATACGGGACGAACCGATAAATGGCTCGCTGGTACATCATCCACGCTTATTCGGGTTTCGAGAACAAGGTGAAGGAAGCGATCCTCGCCGAGGCGGAACGGCTCGGCCTGTCCGAAGGTGTCGAGGAGATCGAGGTCCCGACCGAGACCGTGACCGAGGTCAAGCGCGGCAAGAAGGTCCAGGTCGAGCGCAAGTTCATGCCGGGCTACGTCCTCGCCAAGCTCAACATGACCGACGACATTTACCACCTCGTCAAGAACACGCCCAAGGTGACGGGCTTCCTCGGATCGGGGAACAAGCCGCAGCCGATCTCCGAAAAGGAGGCGGCGCGCTATTTCGGCGGGGTCGAGGAAGCCAAGGCCGCGCCCAAGAAGGACGTTCATGTAGATTACGAGATCGGCGACCAGGTCAAGGTGCTGGACGGCCCCTTCGCAAGCTTCAACGGGGTCGTCGAGGAGCTCGATTTCGACAAGGCCAAGGTCAAGGTCAGCGTGTCGATCTTCGGCCGCGCGACGCCGGTGGAACTCGATTTCGAGCAGGTCGAACTGGTCAAGTAAGGCGGTCGGCATCGCCGGCTTCATCGGAACCCGGCTGCCCGCATCTCATTGATTCGGCATGAACATGCCGGATTCCGCCACGCCCTCCCGCGCCATGCCCAGCCGCCGCGAGCGGCTGCGCGTAATCATGCGGCTCAGGTCGCAGCGCCAGCTGCTGATGCTCGGCATGGCTGCCTTCGCTCTGCTGGCGATCGCGCTCGCCGCGATGCTGTGGACGCGCGAGGAGCCGCGCGAAATGGTCCGGCTGGGCAAGGGCGGAGTGAGCGTCGAGGCGATGGCCCCCGAGGCCCTGCCCGATCCGGACGAAGCGGCGTCCGCGAGCGAGGCGATCGGCGGCGGCGCGGCGAGCTATTACGGCAACGAACTCGCCGGCAACCCGACCGCGAGCGGGGAGCTTTTCGACCCCGAACAGCTCACGGCCGCGCACCGCACCCTGCCGCTGGGCAGCAAGGTCAGGGTCACCAATCCCGCCAATGGCGAAAGCGTCGTCGTCAGGATCAACGACCGCGGCCCGTTCCACGGCAATCGCGTGATCGACCTCTCCTTCGCCGCCGCGCGCGAGATCGGCCTGCTGCGGACGGGCGTGGCGCAGGTCCGCATGGCGCTGCAGCTCGACTGATTCCTTCCGGAGCGTGCGCTCGGCGCCGACGGGCACCCGCCCGAGATCCGGCGGGCCGCAGCTTCGGCACGATGCCGGGCAGGCCCTAGGACCGCGCGAGTTCGCGCCACAGCGCCGCGGCCGCCATCGCACCTGCCAGCGTCTTGCGCCGGGCAGGCGATCCGATCGCCACGACGCAATCGATCACCTCCCGCCGGTCGGGCCAGAACGGGTCGGGCGCGGAGCCTTCGCCATTGCAGGTGTCGAAGGGCAGGCCGGGGTCGCTTTCGAGTTCTTCGGCCACCGCCCGCATCAGCAGGCGGCCCGGCGCGTGGCGGCGCGCGGTTTCGTCATGCGCCATCTTGAAACCGAAGGCCTGCCCGCCGCTCACGAACCACGTGGTCATGGCGAGCACCTGCCCGCCCGCGCTGAGGCTGGCGAGCCGCGCGAGGCCGAGGCGGTGGCCCTCGCGCACCGCGTCGCGGAACAGCGCCGCGTTGCACGGTTCGCAGGCGAGCGCGCTGCCGCCGCGGCCCTTCCACCCGGCCCGTTCGAGCGCGAGGAAGCGCGCGATCCAGTCCCCCGGGTCGGCCTCGGCCGGATGGCGTTCGATCCGCACCTCTCCCATCTCCCGCGCCAGCCGCCGCTCGAGCGAGGCGAGGCGCGCGCGGGCCTTCCTGAGCGCGGGCGAAACCTTGTCCGCGGCCGCCTGCGCTGCGCTTCGGGCATGGCGGGCCGGGCGTTCGTGGCGGTGCGGGATCCAGACCCGCCGCCCGTCCCCGGCCGCCGCGGAAAGCAGCGCGAGCGTCGCCGGGTCGTCCATGGCCAGCCCCTCGCACACCAGCGCGAGCCCCGCGCCCGGCCGCACATCGAGCGCGCCGAGCAGGACCTGCCAGAACGTCCGTTCCGCCCCCGCCGCGACGAGCGGCCCGCCGAGGAACTGGTTGGTCGCGCGCCAGCCCTGCCAGTGCGGGATCGGCGCGCGCCCGATCCGCGCGCCCCACGCGATCGGCAGCGCGCCGAGCCATTCGCCGTCCGCCTGCCGCACCGCGGCCAGCCGCACCTGCGGGAACCTTGGCCGGCAGTGGGCGAGCGCGGCGCCCGTGAACCAGTCGAGCGCGAAGACATTGCCGCCGAACGAACGTGCCGACAGCCGGGCCCAGCGCGCCTGTTCGGCGGGCGCCAGCGCTTCGGGGGCCAGCAGCGCAAGCGAAAGCCCGGCCTGCGCCCCTGCGCCGCCCGCGCCGCGGATCGCCGCCGGCGGAACGGCTGTGGGGAGGGCAGGCGCGAAACGCGTCTCCGCGCGCATCACCCGGGGCTCCGGCCGCGCCCGGCCAGCCGCTCAGCGCGCTGCAGCGCCCGGCTCGCCAGCGCGGCGAGGCGCGGGGGGCGGCCGGTCGGCGCCGGGTCGGCCAGCACCAGCCCGCAGCGCCGCAGCATCGGCGCGATCCGCAGGGCATCGGCGACATCGCGGCTCCACGCGCTCTGCCAGGTGAGCGAGAGCGAGATCGACGCCGCCGGCCCGCTGCGGACCCAGTGCGGCGCGCAATAGGGCACGAACAGCGCATCGCCCGGTGCGAGTTCGTGCCGCCGCTCCCCCGCCGCATGGGCGGCGGTCATCTCGAGCAGGTTTTCGCCCGTGCGGTGATAGGCTTCGCGCGCGGCGCGGGTCACGAAGGGTTCGCGCGCCGGGAAGGTGGCGAAGGTCTTGGTCCCGGCGACCTGGAACAGGACATTGTATTCGGCATCGAAATGGAGCGGCGTGTGGGTATGCGGCGCGGACAGGAAGACGAAGCTCCTGAGCTCCTGCGGGGCACCTGTCGCGCGCAGGACTTCCTTCGGCAGCGCGGCCATCAGCCGGGCGAACAGCGCCGCGTATTCGGGCAGGCGTTCCAGCTGTTTCAGCATCACCCATTCGTCCTGCGGGCCGTGCTCGGCGAGGCGCTGCGGCAGGTCGGCGAGCGGGGGGAGGATGCGGAACCCCGCCCCGTCGGCGGCATCGTGGACCCGGCGTTCGATCGCGTCCTGTGGCAGGCGCGCGGCGGCGACGGCGAGCGCGTCCAGCTGCAGCAGCGGCTCGGCGGCGAGGTCATGGCAGAGCCGCGCCGCGTCCTGCGCGAGGTCGGCCGCGACCTGGGGCGCGGCGCCGCCTCCCGAGCGAGGCGAAACGGCGTCGATGAACGACATGACCCTTACCGACCCTCTTGCGCTAGCCTCCTGACGAGACATCATATCGCCGCAGCGGGTGAAAAGCGCGTTAACCGGGTTCCGGGGCGCGCGCCGCTGCGCTTGCAATCCGCCGCGAAGCCGCTATTGGCGCCCCCTCGCCCTTAGCGGGGCGAATCCGTGCGGGAGCCGCCTTTCATCGGGCGGCGCATGACCGCTTAACAGGAGAGCGCCTTTCTCCGCCTTGCGGCGGGACGTGCGTTCGACAGTGCGAAAGGAGTGGCCTCATGGCCAAGAAGATCGAAGGCTATATCAAGCTGCAGGTGCCCGCGGGCACCGCCAACCCCTCGCCGCCCATCGGCCCGGCGCTGGGCCAGCGCGGCGTCAACATCATGGAATTCTGCAAGGCGTTCAACGCCGCGACGCAGGAACTCGAAAAGGGCGCGCCGATCCCGACGGTGATCACGGTCTATGCCGACCGCAGCTTCACCTTCGTCACCAAGACCCCGCCGGCGAGCTTCTACCTCAAGAAGGCGGCCAAGCTGAAATCGGGTTCGAAGGAGCCGGGCAAGGTCAGCGCGGGCACGATCAAGTCGAGCCAGATCAAGGAAATCGCCGAGGCCAAGATGGCCGATCTCAACGCGAACGACATCGACCAGGCCATGAAGATCATCGAGGGCTCCGCGCGCTCGATGGGCCTCGACGTGGTGGAGGGCTGATCCGATGGCTACCATGACCAAGAAGCAGAAGACCCTCGCCGAACTCGACCGCGAGAAGCTCTACACCTTCGAAGAAGCCATCGCCCTGCTGCGCGAGCACAAGGCGAAGTTCGACGAGACGGTCGAAATCTCGATGAACCTGGGCGTCGACCCGCGCCATGCCGACCAGATGGTGCGCGGCATGGTCTCGCTGCCTTCGGGCACGGGCAAGACCGCCCGCGTCGCGGTCTTCGCGCGCGGCGACAATGCCGAAAAGGCGCTCGCCGCCGGGGCCGACAAGGTCGGTGCGGAAGACCTGATGGAAGACATGCAGGCCGGCAATGTCGACTACGACCGCGTCATCGCCACGCCCGACATGATGGGCGTCGTCGGCCGGCTCGGCAAGCTGCTCGGCCCCAAGGGGCTGATGCCGAACCCCAAGCTCGGCACGGTCACCCCGAACGTCGAACAGGCGGTCAAGGACGCCAAGGGCGGCCAGGTCGAATTCCGCGTGGAGAAGCAGGGCATCATCCATTCCGGCATCGGCAAGCTCTCCTTCGACGACGCGGCGCTGAAGGCGAACTTCAAGGCGCTGACCGACGCGGTGGTGAAGGCCAAGCCTTCGGGCGCGAAGGGCAAGTATGTCCGCAAGGTCTCGCTCACCTCGACCATGGGCCCGGGCCTCAAGCTCGACCTCGCCGAGGTCGAAGGGGCGTGATTTTCGACGCAGCGGGGGCGCATTCGCGTTCCCGCTGCCTCGCTCCCGCGGGTTTCGTTCGCCTGGTTCATTCGCCCCGGTCGTTTCGTTCCGACGACCCGAAATTTCCAACAGGGCAGCGCGGCTTGAACGGCACGCGCCGCGGCTTGCGGCCTCTGCATCGCCCTTCCCGGATAGAAGCCGCGCCCAATGCATTGAGTCATCGAAGGAGTTTTCGATGAAAGTCTTTGCATGGTTCATCTTCGCGCTGGCCGCGATCGGCTTCGCGCTCAGTTTCCTGCTCGACACGCGCCTCGCGCCGGTGCTGGGCGCGATCGGCCTGTTTCTCGCCATGGCCTGGGCCACCTTGCGGAACAGGGCGGCCGGCAAGGCCAATTACGAGCGCGCCGAGCGCGCCGCGCGGGAAAACCGGCTCGAACGCGAACGCAAGGCGGAAATCGCGGCGAGGCAGGAAGAACGCATGAAGCGCGGCGAGGCGCGCTAGGCAGCGCCGCACGCGGACCGGCGCGTCGCCGATCCTTCGCTGCTTGCCGATGCGAGCCCGCGCGCGCATCCCTTTCGCGCCGCCACGTCGTCCCGACACGCTGCGGCCATGCCGAATTGCGGCGTTCGGCCTAAAAACAATCGCTTCGTGTCTTGTTTCGGCGCTGAAAAACCTCACATATGTCAACGAGGCCGCGGCACGCCCGCAAAGGGCGGCTGCGCGGTCTCGCGTTCCACCCTCTCCTAAGGACATGATCCCATGCCACTTCCGTCTTCCACGTCGGACTGGTCGTTCGACCCCAAATGGCTCGTGATCGGCTTCGCGCTCGGCGCGCTCGTGATGGTGCTGTCCTTCGACCTGAGGCTCGGCGGCGCGGTCGCGGCGGGCTTTGCCCTCATCGGCGCCTTCTACCTCTGGCTGCGCCTGCGTTTCGCGCCGCCCCCGGGGGAGCCTGCCTCCGAACGCGATGCCATGATCCAGCGTTTCGCCCGGCTGCGCGAACAGCGCCAGCTTGCCGCGTCGCGCGAGAACGCCTCAAGCGCGCAGGCGCGCCCGCGCTCCGGCGAGGAGGCCTGACCGCGCGGCGAGCGCCCTGGCTCCCGCCACCGCCGCATCGAACCCGCCGCGCGCCGCGATCAGCGCGCGGTTGGCCGCCGTCGGGCGGAGCAGGACGAAGCTTGCACTGGGCACGCAATCGGTCGCGAACATCGCCTTGTGCGCGCCGTCGCCTTCGGTGAAATCGAAATGGCTGAAACGCTCCTCGGCATAGAGCCGCTCCAGCGCCTCCATCTGCAGCACCGTGCCCGGTGAAAGCCGCGCCCAGTCGGGATCGTGACCGACATGGGCATAGGCGATTGTCCGCCCCTCGACCGGGAGCGCGAGATAGGCGATCGCGCGCGCGTCGCTGCCGGTCCCGGCGTGGAGGAGGAAGCAGCGCATCCGGTCGGCCTCGGCCGCCTCCAGCATGGCGCGGCGCGCCTCGGGCGTGTCGGGCAGGCCCGCATCGAGCAGGCGCGCCTGGTAGGTCCGCGCCGAAAGCGGCAGGGCGAGCGCAAGGAAGTCCTCGATCTCCCGCGGCGAACGGTGTTCGCTGATCCGCATTCCACCCGCCTCGCCCGCGAGCTTCCTGGCCTTGCGCCTGAGGGTCGAGCGGGTCTTGCCGGAAAAGCGCGCCATGTAGGCGGCGAAATCGGCGGCGCCGGCCGGTCCCATGTCGATGTAGTGGCGCGGGTAATCCTGCCGCGATCCGGCGAGGAAGCCGGCGAAGCGCGACTTGATCGCGGGGACGGCGGCCTGCGGCGCGGAAAGGACGCGCAGCCCGTCCGGGCCTGGCTCCGGGCAGGCGGGCAGGGGACAGCCCGACCCCGCGGCGAGCACGTCGACTAGGGAGAAGCGCCAGGTCGACAGGCTCCGCTCCACCCCCGCTATGCGGCGCGCGCCGATGGTGAAATCGATCGTCACGCGCGCGATCGGGGGGCGCGGCCGGGGCGGCTCGATCGGGGCGTTCACGCCGCCACCCCTAGAGCGCGCCGTAGAGCGTGTTGGAGACGAGCTGCTCCGCGACGCGCAGCCCGGTGCGGACCGGGTGGGCGGGGAGCGGCTCGATCGCCCCCGGCGCGGGCGCGGGTTCGGGCGGGTTTTGGGCATAGGTCGCCGTCTCGACCCCGCGCATCGCCGCCAGTTCGCGGCACAGCGCGTTGAAGCGGCGCCGCACGATCCGGTTAACGGCGAGGCGGCGGCGGTTGATGAGTTCGAAGGAATGGCTGACGAGGGTGAAACAGGCGGACCCGCTGTCCCTCGCATGGCGGATCGCCGAGGTCATCTCGGCCAGCGAAAGCGCGGTGATCTGCGCGTGGCGCTGGCCGCCGCCATGCGTGCCGATGCTGCCGACCGGCACCTCGATGACGCCATGGCGAAGCACCGGGTCGCGGTCCTCGGGGCCGAGCGCGATGCGGCTCGCGCCGGGAAGCGCCGGGCAATGGCTGGTGTCGTAGCGCAGCCCGATCGCGGCAAGCGCGCGCAAGGTGTCGTCGTTCGCGCCGTAATTGCCCGCCCGGAAGGCGACGGGTGCCGGCGCCCCGGCGGCGACCAGCGTGTCGCGCGCCCAGGACAGGATCGCGCACTGCTCCTCGAAGGGGAAATCGGCGATGTTCCGCCCCGTCCCCACGGGCGCCAGCAGGCTCGCCGCGCCCGCGATTTCCAGCCATTCGGTGTGGCAATGCAATTGCACGTCCTGCCCGGCCTCGAGAATCGGCGCGACCACGTCCTCGATCGCGGCGACGCCCCAGACCAGCGCGGGCATGGGATCGACGAAGAACACCGCGCGCTGCCCGTGCTCTGCCAGCAGGCGCAGCTTGTGGGTGATGCCCGCCGGTCCGTCGGGCGTGAGGCACGCGATCGAGCGGGCGTAGTTCTCCGCCCGGTCGGCCGGCCCCGGCCCGGTCATGAGCCCCGAGGAATACTCGGTGTCGATGGTGATGTAGACGCGCGTCATCGCCGGAGCGCATAGCGCGGCGAAGGTTAAGGCGGGGTTTGGCCTCCTGCCGGCAGGGTCAGATCCCGCCCGGCGTGAAGTCGTAGCCGCTGGTGGCGAGCCCGTCGCACAAGGTGTGGACGCAGGAGGCGAGGTCTTCCGCGTCGGTCGACCGGATCACGAAATTGGCGCCCACGCGCCCCTCTCGGAAGAAGGGGTAGGAGCCGATCTGGCAATTCTCGTGCGCCTGTTCGACCTCGCGCAGGAGCTGGGCGATCTCGCTTTCGGCGACCCAGCAGCCGATGGTTTCGGACAGGAGCGGCGCGCCGCCCTCCAGCTTGCCGGTGAGCGCGTCGAGCATTCCTGCCGTGATGTGCGGCACGCCGGCCATCAGGATGACATTGCCCCGCCGGATGCCGGGCGCCCCCGACATGCGGTTGGGGATGAGGTCGGAGCCTTCGGGCACGCGCGCCATCCTCAGGCGCCCTTCGTTGAGGCCGCCCTTGTCGGCGTAATAGCGTTCGAGCAGCGCGCGCGCGTCGGGATGGATGACGACCGGCACGCCCAGCGCCTCGGCCACGGCGTCGACGGTGATGTCGTCGTGCGTCGGCCCGATCCCGCCGGTGGTGAAGAGGTAGTCATGGGCCGCGCGCAGGGCGTTCACCGCCTCGACGATGCGCGCCTGGACGTCGGGGACGACGCGCACTTCGGCGAGGCGGATGCCCTGCACCTGCAGCCAGCTGGCGACCTGGGCGATGTTCTTGTCGTGGGTGCGGCCCGACAGGATCTCGTCGCCGATGATGACGAGCCCTGCGGTCCAGATCTTGTCGGGGGACTTCATGCAACGGGGTTAGGCGAGTTTTCGGGAGAGCTAAAGAGGTTCCTCGCAGCCCGGCCCGCCGGCGGGCATTTTGTCGGCGCCCCCGTCCGCGCGAAACATATCACCGCCGCCGGAGCGGGAAAGCGGAGCGACCGGGCGGCGCCGCCCGTCCCCGGTTCCCGCCTGCACGGGAAAGGCGCCGGGGGGCTATTCCGCCGCTTCGAGTTGTTCGTCGCTTGTGCGCGCGTTCGCGCCCGCGCGGGTGAAGGTGAGCAGGCCGTCCTCGACCGGGCTTTCCTTCAGCTCCTTGCGGTCGGAAAGGTAATCCTGGTTGAGCCGCCAGGGATAGCGCACGGCGTTCCGCGGCATGATGTGCTTGGAGCGCTGGATGTACCCGCTCGAGAAATCGAACACGTCGTCCTCCTCGATCCGCGCCTCGGCCTCTTTGGTGAGGACGGGGGTTACGATCGCGGCGCCCTTGTCGCGCTGGAGGTTGAGCACGCGGCAGATGTAGTCCGCATTGATGTCGGCGCGCAGGGTCCAGCTCGCGTTGAGATAGCCGAACACCACCGCGAGGTTGGGCAGGTTCGAGAACATGCAGCCCTTGTAATAGAACCGCTCGTTGAAGGCGACGGGCTCGCCATCGAGGCTGACCGCGATCTTGCCCGCGACCGCGAGCCTGAGGCCGGTCGCGGTGACGATGATGTCGGCCTCGATCAGCGTTCCGTCGGTGAGCCGTGCGCCGGATTTTTCGAACCGCTCGATATGGCCGGTGACGATCTCGGCCTTGCCCGCCTTCATCGCGTTGAACAGGTCGTCATCGGGGACGAGGCAGAGGCGCTGTTCCCACGGGTTGTAGGGCGGGGTGAAATCCTCCGGATTGAACTTGGAGCCGAGCGCCTTCTCGATCCGCTGGTGGAGGTTCCTGCGCACCTTTTCGGGCTTTTCGCGCGCGGTCCTGAAGCCGATGTCCTGCATCCGGATGTTCTTGAACCGGGTGATCCTGTAGGCGATTTCCTCCGGCAGGACCTTGCGCAGCAGGTTCGCGATCCGGTCCTTTGCCGGGCGCGCGAACATCCAGGTCGGCGTGCGCTGGAGCATGGTGACCTTGGCCGCCCTGTCGGCCATCGAGGGCACGATGGTGACCGCGGTCGCGCCCGATCCGACCACCAGCACCTTCTTGCCCGCATAGTCGAGCTTTTCCGGCCAGAACTGCGGGTGGATCACCTCGCCTTCGTAGTCCGAGAAATCGAAGCCCGCGTCATAGGGATCGTCGTAATCGTAATAGCCCGCGCCGAGATAGAGCCAGTTCGCGGTCATGTGCGTCCGGCTGCCGTCCTCGCGCTCCATCTCGACGTGCCAGCGCGCCTCGTCCGTGCGGAAATCGGCGCTGACGACCTTCATCCCGAAGTGGATGTGCTGGCGGATGCCGCGCTCGTCGACGATCCTGTTGAGGTAATCGAGGATCGCAGGTGCATCTGCGATCGATTTCTCGTGCTTCCACGGTTCGAAATCGAAGCCCAGCGTGTGCATGTCGCTGTCGGAACGGATCCCGGGATAGCGGAACAGGTCCCAGGTCCCGCCGAGATTCTCGCGCCGCTCGACGATGGCATAGGAATGGTGCGGGGCCTTCATGCCCATATGGGCGGCCATGCCGATGCCGGAAATGCCGGCGCCGACGATCAGCACGTCTACATCGGGAGGCGTGGCTAGCATTGGTGGTTCCTCTCTTCTCTCTCTTTTGCACGCGATAAAACCACAGGCGCGCCGCAAAAGCGAGTCCTGCATGGCAAATCGCAACTTATTGCCGGGTGACGCGGGCGGAGCGAGCCGCTAGGCGCGAGCCATGAAATGCCTTCGCCCGCTCGCTGCCAGCGTCTCCTTCCTCGCCCTTGCCCCCCATGCCCCGCTTGCCGCGCAGGACACGCGGGAGGACGAGCCCCGCGCGCGGGCCAAGCGCATCGTCGTCACCGGGGGGGGGCTGGAGCAGGCCCCGTCCGAAGGCGCCTATGCGGTGACCGAGATCGAGCGCGAGCGGATCGTCAGCACTGCCTCGGGCCGGATCGAGGACGCGCTGCGCGATGTCGCGGGCTTCCAGCAGTTCCGCCGCTCGGACAGCCGCTCGGCCAATCCGACCGCACAGGGGGCGACCCTGCGCGCGCTGGGCGGCAACGCGACGAGCCGCGCGCTGGTGCTCCTCGACGGCGTGCCGATCGCCGATCCCTTCTTCGGCTACATCCCGTTCAACGCGATCCAGCCGGAAACGCTGAGCGCCATCCGCGTGACCCGCGGCGGCGGGGCGGGGCCGTTCGGGGCGGGCGCGCTCGCCGGGACGATCGCCCTCGAAAGCGCGGGGGCAGCGCAGCTCGATCCGCTGCTCGCCAACATCGCCGTCAACGACCGCGAGGAGAGCGAGGCGAGCCTCGTCGCGGTGCAGGATCTCGGCGCGGGTTTCGCGGTCGCGAGCGGGCGCTGGGACCGGGGCCGCGGCTTCTTCACCACGCCCGATGACCAGCGCGTCCCCGCCAGCGCGCGCGCCGCGTTCGACAATTGGCAGGCGGGTCTGCGGGCGGTCGCGCCGCTTGCCGACCTGATCGAAGTGCAGGCGCGGGTCAACCTCTTCGAGGACCGCCGCACGCTGCGCTTCGACGGCGCGGATTCGACCAATCAGGGCCAGGATGCGAGCCTGCGGGTGGTCGGGCGGGGCGACTGGGCCTTCGATGCGCTCGCCTATGTCCAGGCGCGCGATTTTTCCAACATCGTGATCTCCTCCACCCGGTTCACCCGCGTGCTCGACCAGCGCAGCACGCCTTCGACCGGCCTCGGCGGCAAGTTCGAGCTGCGCCCGCCGGTCGGCGGGGATCACACCCTGCGGCTCGGGCTCGATTACCGCCGCGCCGACGGGGAATTGCAGGAAGAGGCCTACAACGCCTTTTCGGGCGCGCTCAACGAAAGGCGGCGCGCGGGCGGGGTCAATTCCAACCTCGGCCTGTTCGTGGAGGACGACTGGAGCATCGGTCGCCTGCTGCTGACCGGCGGGCTGCGCGCCGACCGGACGGTGATCGCCGACGGGTTCTACCGGGCCGTGGACGCTTCGGGCGCGCTGGTCGCGGAAACCCTCGCCGAAGACCGTTCCGACTGGACGCTGAGCTGGCGCGCGGGCGCGGCCTACGCGGCGTCGGACGGCCTGCGCCTGCGCGCGGCGGCCTATACCGGGCTGCGCCTGCCGACACTGAACGAACTCTACCGCCCCTTCGTGGTTTTCCCTGTGGTGACGCAGGCCAATGCCGCGCTGGAGAACGAACGGCTCGAGGGGTTCGAGGTCGGGGTCGACTGGCAGGCGGGCGAAGCGCTGGCGGTTTCGCTGACCGCGTTCGACAACCGGGTGGAGAACGCCATCGCCAACGTCACCATCGCCGAGAACCTGCGCCAGCGCCGCAACCTTCCCGCGATCGACGCGCAGGGGGTCGAGGGCAACCTGCGCCTCGCGCTCGGGACGGTCAGCCTCGACGCCAGCCTCGCCTATACCGACGCCGTGATTGACGGGCAGGGGCCGGCGCTGCCGCTGGACGGCAACCGCCCGCCCCAGACCCCCGACTTCGCGGCCTCGGCGACGCTCGCCTGGCGACCGGCGGCGGGCTGGCGGCTGGCCGCGACCCTGCGCCACACGGCCGCGCAGTTCGAGGACGACCAGGAAAGCGACGTGCTTCCCGCGGTCACGACTCTCGACGCCTTCGCCGAGATTCCCGTCTGGCGCGAATTTTCCGTCGTGCTGCGCGGCGAAAACCTTACCGACGAGGACATCGTCACCCGCAACGCGGGCGGATCGATCGATCTCGGCGTGCCGCGGACGGTCTGGGCGGGTTTACGCTACGGCTTCTAGGGCTCGCGCCGTGTCCTTTGCGACACACTTGCGCATCGCGCAACTTTCCGCGTGTTTCTTGGGCCTTGCCGAACTTATGCTGCGCTGCGGCAGCGTTTGTTGCATTTTTGCACCTCTCTGCAAAAAGCCGCGCGGCGACTCTTGGCAGGCGCAAACGCGCTGATAGTCTCCCCATCGCGTCACGCGCCCGAGGTCAAGAGGCCCGGTTGGGATGGAGAGAGGAAATCTATGACACGTAAGCTTGCAGCCTATGCTGCCGGCCTCCTGGCCTGCAGTTCGTTCACCGTGCCGGTTTTCGCGCAGGACGCGGAAGCGCCCGAAATGCCCGAAATGCCCGACGCGTCCCAAACGGATAACAGCGTCATCATCGTCACCGCCACCCGCCGCGCGCAGGACGTGCAGGACATTCCCCTCGCCGTGACCGCGGTTTCGCCGCAGCAGCTCGACAACCAGGGCGTCGACAACATCCAGGAAGTCGTCGCGGTCGCGCCCAGCTTCACCGCCTCCAACGCGCAGGTCGCATCGGGTTCGGTGGTGCTGCGTATTCGCGGCATCGGCACGACCTCGAACAATATCGGTTTCGAAAGCGCGGTCGGCATCTTCATCGACGGCACCTATCAGTCGCGCCCGGGCGTCGCGCTGACCGAACTGGTCGACCTCGAACGGGTCGAGGTGCTGCGCGGGCCGCAGGGCACGACCTTCGGCCGCAACACCTCGGCGGGCGCGCTCAACATCACGACGCGCCGGCCCGACCTCGACGAGGTGGGTGGCTTCGTCAACGCGGGCTACGGCAATTTCGACGAGATCAGCCTGCAGGGTGCGGTCAACGTGCCGATCGTCGAGAATGCGCTTGCGCTGCGCGTGACCGGCGCGTTCCGCCAGCGCGACGGCTTCATCACGCTGGTCGACGAAACCGGCACGCCGTTCGACGATTCCAACGACGCCGACCAGTGGCTGGTCCGCGCGCAGCTGGGTTTCGAAACCGAGGGCGGGGTGCGCGGCCGCATCATCGGCGACTATTCGAAGAGCACGTCGAGCTGCTGCAGCCCGATCGAGCTGTACCAGTCGCCGCTGGTGACCGGCGGCGCCTATGCCGCGGTCGGCCTCGGCGCGAACGGCGGCAACGGCCAGCCGGCGGTCGCGACCACGCCGTTCGAGGCCGGGGTCTTCCGCGAAGCTTTGAACGACCGGGTCGCCTCGGCCAATTTCGCGCCGATCGTCGACATCGACAACTGGGGCCTCACCGGAGAGGTCGAATTCCCGGTCGGCGACAGCGCGGACCTCATCTTCATCGGGTCCTACCGCAAGTTCGAATCGAACGAGACCTACGATTCCGATTTCACCGCGCTCGATATCTTCAACGTCGACCTGATCGACCTCGAACTCGAGACGATCACCGCCGAACTGCGGCTGCAGGGCGAGGCGTTCGGGGGCAGGCTCGACTACATCATCGGCGGTTTCTACTCGGACGAACAGATCGACCAGTCGGTGGACTTCGGCATCGGCACCGATTTCGAGGGCAATTTCGCCGCGCTGCTCCAGGGGGCGCTCGGGCCGGACCCGCTGCAATTGTTCACCGGCGTCGACCCGGCGGGTACAACCAACACCAACCGCTTCCAGCAGAGCGCGCAGAGCTATTCGGTATTCACGCACAACACGCTGGAAATCGCCCGCGGGCTCGAATTCACGGTCGGCGCGCGCTATTCTTGGGAGGACAAGGAAGGCGGCTTCACCCAGACCGCGGTGAACAACCAGGTCTGCCCGGCGACGCTCGCCGCGCTGGACGCGATCGGCGGGGCGGACCCGGCGCTCGTGCCGCCCTTCATCGGGATCGGCTGTTTCGGCTTCACCGCACCGGCCGACCTGCCGCAGGCCGCCGCGCTGCCGCTGCCGCGGACCTTCCAGGAAAACTTCAACGACGAGGCACTGATCTACACGATCCGGCTCGGCTATGAAGTGAGCCCGGAAGTGAACCTCTACGGCAGCTTCACCAGCGGCTACAAGGCGGGCGGGATCAACCTCGACACCACCGCCGCGGTGGGCGGGGCGGACCCGACCTTCCTTTCGGAAGAGGTCGACGCTTTCGAAGTCGGCCTCAAGAGCCGGTTCCTCGACAATGCGGTGACGTTCAACCTCGCCGCCTTCTACGAGGAATTCCAGAACTTCCAGGTGCTCGAATTCACCGGCACCGCGTTCGAGACCTTCAACGTGCCGCTGGCCGAATCGAAGGGCGTCGAGATCGAGAGCGTCATCCGACCGCATCCCGAACTGACCTTCAACGCCGCCGCGACCGTGCTCGACGCGAGCTATCCGGAGGATTGCGCGGGCGATCAGGCGGATGTCGCGATCGTCGCCTCGCTGTGCGGGTTCGATCTGACCAACGCGCCGCAGGTGATCGCGATCTTCGGCGGGCTGTGGGAAAAGCCGATCGACGCCTCGACCGAATTCTTCCTGTCGGGCCAGATCCGGATCGAGAGCGACCAGCGCACCTCGACCCAGGGCATCGTCCCGCCCGATGCGGCAGCGATCGCCGCGGCGGGCAGCCTGGAGGCGGCGATCGACGCGGCCCCGCTCATCATCGCGGACGTGCAGGACGGAAACGAGTTCATCAACCTGCGCGCCGGGCTTCGCTTCAACGACGGGGCCTATTCGATCGAGGGCTTCGTCAACAACCTCACCGACAACGTGGCGCGCGGGGTGACCTTCAACACCACCCTGCGCGGGAGCGGCGCGGCGAATTCGCGGTCGGCCTTCCCGCTGCAGCCGCGGACCTACGGGGTGGTGCTGCGCGCCCGGTTCTGAGGCGCGGCGTCAGGAACGAAAGCGGGGCGGCCCGGTTGCCCGGGTCGCCCCTTTTTCCTGTCTGCCCTCAGGCGAAAGGAGCGCGTCCCCGACCGAGCGTTCTGCCTGCCCCGTGGGCGACCAGACAGCCGGCTGCGCCGCAGCCGCAAAGGCCCGCGGCCGCACCGCAGGTGCCCGGGGCAGAGCCGGAACAGCACCGAGGACGTGCCCCCGGCCGGGCGCGGGCGCTCACATCGAACGCGCGATCAGCATCTTCATGATCTCGTTCGAGCCGCCATAGATCCGCGCGATGCGGGTGTCGCGGTACATCCGGGCGATCGGGTAATCGTTGATGTAGCCCGCTCCGCCGTGGAACTGCAGGCACTTGTCGACCACTTCCGACTGGAGTTCGGTCACCCAGTATTTCGCCATGCTCGCGGTCGCCACGTCGAGCTTGCCCTCGAGCAGCTTGGCGATGCAGTCGTTGACGAACACCCGTGCCGCCGTGCCGCGCGCCTTGAGGTCGGCGAGGGTGAACTGCGTGTTCTGGAAGTCCCAGATCGTCTTGCCGAAGGCCTTGCGGTTCTTGACATATTCGACCGTCACCTCGAGCGCCTTCTCGATCCCCGTCATCGCGCCCATCGCGATCACCAGGCGTTCCTGCGGCAGTTCGCCCATCAGCTGGTAGAACCCGCGCCCCTCGACCCCGCCGAGCAGATTGTCGGCGGGAATGAAGACGTTGTCGAAGAACAGTTCGGAGGTGTCCTGCGCATCCAGCCCGATCTTGTCGAGCTTGCGCCCGCGCTGGAACCCTTCCGCGCCCTCGGTTTCGAGCAGGAGCAGCGAAATGCCCTTCGCGCCTTCGGACGGATCGGTCTTGGCGACGACGATGATGAAATCGGCGAGCTGCCCGTTCGAGATCCAGGTCTTCGACCCGTTGAGGCGGTACCCGTTGCCGTCCTTCAACGCGGTCGTCTTGATCGCCTGGAGGTCCGAGCCCGCATCGGGTTCGCTCATCGCGATCGCGCTGACGAGGTCGCCGGTGACGAGCCGGGGGAGATACTTCTTCTTCTGCTCCTCGGTCCCGTGGCGCACCAGGTAGGGCAGGATGATGGTGTTGTGGAGCGAGGCGGCGAAGCCTTCGACGCCGTGCTTGGCCTGCTGATCGATCACCACCATGTCATGCCGGAAATCGCCGCCGTGGCCGCCGTATTCCTCGGGAACCGAGACGCCGAGCAGGCCCGCCGCGCCCGCCTCGCGCCAGAATTCGCGTTCGACCTGCCCGTCCTCGCGCCATTTGTGGATGCGCTTTTCGGGGGCGTGCTGGGCGTAGAACTTGCCCACGGCATCGGCGAAGATCGAGATTTCCTCGTCCTCCATGAAAGCGGGCTGGGGTACGTCGATGACGGGCATTTCTCTCTCCTCGTTTCACTCGGCCGGATCGGCCATCCGGCCGATCCGTGGCACCGGGCCGCCCGCTCCCGGCCCGTTCTCCCGGAGTGGTATACTCAAGGGCGGAAGGGCGGTTGAGCGGGCGGCCCGGCACACGCAATCAAAAGACTCTTATTTCCCCTTCCAGTTCGGCTTGCGCTTCTCGGCGAAGGCAGCGGCACCTTCGCGCGCGTCCTCGGAAACGAAGACCGGGGCGATCAGGTCGCCCTGCTTCTTGTAACGATCCTCCATCGCCCAGCCGCGCGATTCCTTCATCACCTGCTTCGACACCTTGACGGCGAGCGGGCCGTTGGCGGCGATCTTCGCGGCGAGCGCCTTGGCCGCGTCGAGCGCCGGGCCGTCGGTCACCTGGTTGATGAGGCCGATTTCATAGGCGCGGCTTGCATCGATGAAATCGCCCGTCAGCGCGAGTTCCATCGCGATTCGTTCGGGGATCTGGTCGGGCAGCATCATCACCCCGCCGGCCGCCGCGACGAGCCCGCGCTTGACCTCGGGAATGCCGAATTTCGCGCCCGCATTGGCCACGACGAGATCGCACGCGATCATCAGTTCGAGCCCGCCGGCCAGCGCATAGCCCTCGACCGCGGCGATCAGCGGCTTGGCGGGCGGGGCCTGGACCACGCCGCCGAAACCGCGCCCTTCGACCGTCGGGCTTTCGCCGCGCAGGAAGCCCTTGAGGTCCATCCCCGAACAGAAGGTCCCGCCCGCACCGGTCAGGATGCCGACGCGCAGGTCGTCCTCGGAATCGAGCCGGTCCATGGCCGCCGCGATGCCTTCGGCCGCGGCCTTGGACATGGCGTTCTTCGCCTCCGGACGGTTGATCGTGACGATCAGCACGCCGTCGTCGACTTCGGTCAGGACCTCGGGGGTTTCGGTGTCGCTCAATTTGCTCTCCTATCAAATTTCGGCGTTTCGAATTGCAACTGAATTCTTGTGCGAGTGGTGCAGTGGGCTTACGGAAACGTCAACCGCGATTTCGCTAATCCGTTCACCGAGCCAAACCTGTCTCAAGCAAAGAGGATACCTGAACCATGGGCGAAGCCTACATCATCGACGCAGTCCGCACCCCGCGCGGGATCGGCAAGCAGGGCAAGGGCGCGCTGGCCGAGCAGCACCCGCAGCATCTCGCCGCGACCGTTCTGAAAGCCATCGCGGAGCGCAACGGGCTCGACACCTCGACCGTCGACGACGTGATCTGGTCGGTTTCGACGCAGGACGGGATGCAGGCGGGCGACCTCGGGCGCATGGCCGCGCTCGACGCGGGCTACGACATCACCTCGTCCGGCACCACGCTCGACCGCTTCTGCGGGGGCGGGATCACCAGCGTGAACCTCGCCGCGGCGCAGGTGATGAGCGGGATGGAGGACTGCATCGTCGCCGGCGGGACCGAGATGATGAGCCTCACCGCCGCCATGGCGAAGGAGAAGATGCAGGCGGGTCTCAAGCCGCCGATGATGGGCAGCTACAACGAGCGGCTCCAGCGCGTGCATCCGCAGTCGCACCAGGGCGTTTGCGGCGATGCGATCGCGTCGATGGAAGGCTTCACGCGCGAGGAGCTGGACGAGGTCGGCTACCGCTCGCAGCAGCGCGCGGCGGAGGCGATCGGCGAGGGGCGTTTCGCCAGGTCGGTCGTGCCGGTGGTGGACGATGACGGCAATGTCGTGCTCGACCGCGAGGAATATCCGCGCCCGCAGACGACGATGGAGGATCTCGCCAAGCTCGAGCCCGCCTTCACCAAGATCGCCGACGTGCCGCTCGACCAGGACGGCACGACTTTCCGCAGCCTCATCAACCGGAAATACCCGGACCTCAAGATCGAGCATTTCCACCATGCCGGCAATTCCTCGGGCGTGGTCGACGGGGCGGCCGCGGTGCTCGTCACCAGCAAGGAATACGCGCAGAAGCACGGCCTGAAACCCCGCGCGCGGATCGTCGCGACGGCGAACATGGGCGATGACCCGACGCTGATGCTCAACGCTCCGGTCCCGGCGGCGAAGAAGGTGCTGAAGAAGGCCGGCATGACCCTCGAGGACATCGACCTGTTCGAGATCAACGAAGCCTTTGCGGTCGTCGCGGCCAAGTTCGTGCGCGATCTCGGGCTCGACTGGGACAAGGTCAACGTCAACGGCGGCTCGATCGCGCTGGGCCACCCGATCGGCGCGACGGGGTCGATCCTGATCGGGACGATCATCGACGAACTCGAACGCCGCGACCTCAGGACCGGCCTCGTCACCATGTGCGCCGCCGGGGGCATGGCGCCCGCGATCATCGTCGAACGCGTCGACGGCTTCGCGGACTAGGACCGGAGCAATGGTCGCCGACAGCACGCCCGTCGTCATCGGGGTCGGGCAATATTCCGAACGGGTCGGGGAGCCGGGCTACGCGGGTCTCAACTACATGGACCTTGCCGGGCGGGCGCTGTCGGCGGCGATCGCGGACAGCGGGGCGAGCGGGTCCGTGGCCGAGGCCATCGACACGCTCGCCGCGATCCGCGCTTTCGAGATGTCGCGCCCGGGAAAGGAGCCGCCCTTCGGCGCGCCCGACAACATCCCGCGCGCGATCGCGCAGCGCGTCGGCGCCGACCCGGCGCGCGCGATCCTGACGCCGACCGGCGGGCAGACCAATCAGCAGCTCGTCGGCGAGTTCGCGAGCGCCATCGCGGCGGGCGATTCGCGCTGCGCCGTGGTGGTCGGTTCGGAAGCGATCTCGACCGTGCTCGCGCTGGCCGCGAAGGGGGAGACGCCGGACTGGTCGGAAGAGGTCGGCGGCGACTTCGAGGACCGGGGCTACGGCATCGAGGACCTGCTGGAACCCGCCCTGTTCGCCCACGGCGCATCCGGCGCGATCCCGCTCTATGCGCTGGCCGAGAACGCGCGGCGGGCGAAGCTCGGCAAGAGCCTCGAGGAATACAGGCTCGAGATCGGCAAGCTGTTCGAGCCCTTCACCCGCATCGCCGCCGCCAATCCGCACGCCGCCGCGCCGGTCCAGCGCAGCGCCGTGGAACTCGCGACGGTAACCGAGCGCAACCGCATCGTCGCCGAGCCCTATCCGCGCATGACTGTCGCGCGCGACCAGGTGAACCAGGCCGCCGCCATCATCGTGGCGAGCGTGGGGCTGGCGCGCGAACTCGGCGTGCCGGAGGACAGGTGGGTCCACATCCACGCCGTCTGCGCCGCGAGCGAATTGAAGCTGTCCGAGCGCCCCGATCTTTCCGCCGCGCCCGCGTCCATCGCCAGCGTCGAAGCGGCGCTCGCGCGGGCGGGCAAAGGGATCGAGGATATCGGCCATATCGATTTCTATTCCTGCTTTGCGATCCCCGTGTTCAACCAGGTCGATCATTTCGGGCTTTCGATCGAGGATCCGCGCGGGCTGACCCTGACCGGCGGGCTGCCCTTCTTCGGAGGGGCGGGAAACAATTATTCCGCCCACGCCATTGCCGAGGCGGTCGACCGCGCCCGGCGCGATCCGGGCGCATTCGCGCTGGTCGGGGCGAATGGCGGCTGGATGAGCAAATACGCCACCGGCATCTATTCGACGGCGCCGGCCGACTGGTCCGCGAATGACCGTTTCGAGAAGCTGCCGCTGGCGCAGGACGCGGTCCCGCTCGCCCGGGAGCCGGGCCAGCGCGCCACGGTCGAAACCTACACGATCAACCACGGCAAGTCCGCCAGCGATGCGATCTTCATCGGCCGGGGCGAGACGGGCGAACGCGTGATCGGGAACGCCGACCTGTCGGACGAGGCGACCCGCGAGCTGTTCGAGAGCGGGGAACCCTTCGGCGATACGCTCGCGCTCGAAACCGACGAACGCGGGCGGACCATCGGCCGCCTCGCCCCGATGCCGGGATTGTAGGGGCGGCCGTTAGCCCCGCCGTTCCCCGCCGAGGAAATCGAGCGCGTCGAAGCCTTCGGGCGCGGGCACTTCGGTGACGGGATCGTCGCGGTCGTCGAATTCGGTGCGCAGCGCGCGGCTCATCACCGCGTGCATCTGGTAGAGGCAGGTGATGTAGGTCAGCTCGAGGATTTCCTCGTCGCTGAATTCGGCCTTCACCTGCGCGAAAAGGGCATCGGGAACCCGGCCCGCGTGGCACACCAGCCTGTCGGCATAGGCGAGAACCAGCCGTTCCTTCGGCGAGAAGACGTCCGCGGTCTGCCAGGTCGGGATCGCCTCGATCTTCTCCTCGGACACGGCGAGGCCGCGCAGGGACTTGCAATGCTGCGAGAAGACGAACCGGCTGCCCGTCGCCCAGCCCGCCCAGGTCTGGCCCAGCTCGCGCAGGACGGGGTCGAGCCGCCGCTCGGGCGAACGATAATAGGCGAAGCCCTGCGCCGCGTGTTTCAGGGTGGCAGGCGAATTGGCGAAGACGGTCCACCAGTCGCCGGGCGTGCCGGTCGCGGTGCCGGGCTCCGCCACCGGGTCGCGGTCGCCGAACAGCATCCCGTAGAGCGGCAGGACCGTCTCCCGCTCCGCCTCGGCCCTCGGCACCTGCCTCAGCCGCGGCATCAGGCGTCCGCCCGTTCGGCCGCCGTTGCCGGTTCGTGCGCCACGTCCGCAGGCCCGAACGCCTTGGTCGTCGCCGCGAATTCGAGCAGGATCCCGTCGGGGTCGGTGAAGTAGACCGAGCGCACGAAGACGCCTTCGTGCATCTCCTTCGCATAGCCCGACGGGCTGTCATCGTGGTTGAACACCATGTGGGTGTGTTCGACTCCGGCCTCCTGCAGCCGGTCGAGCGCCGCCTCGAGTTCGTCCTCCTCCATGTGGAAGGCGAGGTGGTTCATCGAGCCGTGCGCGGTCTTGGCGTCGAAGGGGAATTTCCTGACCGAGGCGATGCCCGGCGCGGCGGGCGGCGCGTCCTTCCACCAGAAGAAGGCGATCGAGGCCCCGCCGCCGCAATCGAAGAAGAAGTGCTGGCCGCCGTCGGGCAGCTGCACCGTCTTGAACAGCGGCATCTCCAGCACCTCGGTGTAGAAGCGGACCGTCTCCTTCATGTCGCGGCAGACGAGCGCGACGTGGTTGATGCCTTTCGTGCGGATCATGGGCGTGCCTCCTTCGCCCGGCAGACTGCACCGCGCGCGCGCCTCATGCAATCGGGCGCGGGGGATTCCTTTGACAAGCCGGTGCGATTCCCCTAGATAGTTACAGTTGTAACCAATTCGCTTGACCCTTTTGCATCCATGTGAGCCCATTGATGAGCCAGCACCCTTCAGACCTGTTCGAAAACCCCGCCGGCCTCGACGGCTTCGAATTCGTCGAGTTCTGCGCCCCGGAACAGGGCGTGATCGAACCCGTGTTCGAAGCGATGGGCTTCACCCGCGTCGCCCGGCACCGTTCGAAGGACGTGCACCTCTGGCGGCAGGGCGGGATCAACCTCATCGTCAATTACGAACCGCGCAGCGCGGCGTGGTATTTCGCGCGCGAACACGGCCCTTCCGCCTGCGGCATGGCGTTTCGCGTGCGCGACGCGGCGGCGGCCTATGACCACCTGCTCGAACGGGGTGCCGAACCGGTCGAGGTGGCGACCGGCGTCATGGAGCTGCGCATCCCCGCGATCCGCGGGATCGGCGGCGCGATCCTCTACCTCGTCGACCGCTATGCCGGGGCCGAGGGCAAGAGCCTGACGATCTACGACATCGATTTCGATTACCTTCCCGGGGTCGATCCCTATCCCGAAGGCGCGGGCTTCCACACGATCGATCACCTCACCCACAACGTCTACACCGGCCGGATGAAGTACTGGGCCGATTATTACGAGACGCTGTTCAATTTCCGCGAGATCCGTTTCTTCGACATCAAGGGCGAATATACCGGCCTCACGTCGAAGGCGCTGACCGCGCCCGATGGCAAGATCCGCATTCCGCTGAACGAGGAGGGCGAGGGCGGAAAGGGCCAGATCGAGGAGTTCCTGCGCCAGTTCAACGGCGAGGGCATCCAGCACATCGCGCTGATCTGCGATGACCTGGTGGCCTGTTATGACCGGCTCAAGCAATACGGCGTGCCCTTCATGACCGCGCCGCCCGCGACCTATTACGAAATGCTCGACGAACGCCTGCCCGGCCACGGCGAGGATGTCGATGCGCTCAGGACGCGGGGCATCCTGCTCGACGGGAGCACGCAAGGCGGCCAGCCGCGCCTCCTGCTCCAGATCTTCGCCGAAGCGCAGGTCGGGCCGGTCTTCTTCGAATTCATCCAGCGCAAGGGCGACGAAGGTTTCGGCGAGGGCAATTTCAAGGCCCTGTTCGAAAGCATGGAACGCGACCAGATCCGCCGCGGCGCGCTCGATGTCACGGCGAAGGAACCGGCCGAATGAACGATGCCAGCCATCCGGTGAAACTGGGCGGCATCCACCACGTCGCCTATCGCTGCCGCGACGCGAAGGAGACGGTGGAGTGGTACGGCCGCGTGCTCGGCATGGGCTACACCACCGCCTTTGCCGAGGACCACGTGCCCTCGACCGGGGAATACGACCCCTATATGCACGTGTTTCTCGATGCGGGGAACGGCAACGTCCTCGCCTTCTTCGAATTGCCCAACCAGAAGGACATGGGCCGCGACGAGAACACGCCCGCATGGGTGCAGCACCTCGCCTTCAAGGTGCCTTCCGAAGAGGCGCTGCTGTCGGCCAAGGCCCATGTCGAGGCGCAGGGGATCGAGGTGCTCGGCCCGACGCATCACGGCATCTTCAAGTCGATCTATTTCTTCGATCCCAACGGCCACCGCGTCGAACTCGCCGCGGATATCGGGACGGACGAACAATACGCCGAACTCGCCCGCGTTGCGCCGCTGATGCTGGAGGAGTGGAGCGAGACCAAGAAGGCCCCGCGCCACGCCGACTGGCTCCACGAAATCGCGCGCGAGGAACACGCGAAGGCTTAGAGCCGCGGTGATTCCCTCCCCCTGGGGAGGCTGGGCGTGAGTGTTCCGCCCTCTCGACCGCAGAACCCCAATCCCTTTCCCCGATGGAAGGGGCGCAAGATTTGACTCAACGCAAAGCGCCTCGCTGCCGCCTCCCCCACTCTGGGCAAATCAAGTGAGGGGAGTCGGTCCATGCGTATCCTGTTCGTCCATCCCAATTATCGCTCCGGCGGGGCCGAGATCGCGGGGACCTGGCCGCCCGCCTGGGTCGCCTATCTCACGGGACCGCTGAAGCGCGCGGGCTTTACCGACATCCACTTCATCGACGCGATGACCGAGGAGGTCGACGACGAGGAATTGCGCGACCGGATGCTCGCGCTCCAGCCCGACGTGGTGGGCACGACCGCCATCACCCCCTCGATCTACGCCGCCGAGCGCGTGCTGGAGATCGCGGCGCTCAACGTGCCCTCGGCGGTGCGGGTGCTGGGTGGGGTGCACGCGACCTTCATGTACAAGCAGGTCCTGTCCGAAGCGCCGCATATCGACGTGATCGTGCGCGGCGAGGGCGAGGAGATCGCGGTCGAACTGTTCAGCGCGATCCAGCGGGGCCGCTGGAAGGAAGAACGCGCCGGGATCAAGGGCCTCGCTTTCCGCGACGGGGACAAGATCGTCGCGACACCCGCCGCCGACACGGTCAAGGACATGAGCACGCTGAAACCCGACTGGGACGTGCTCGACTGGAACCTCTACAAATATCTCCCGCTCGGCACCCGCGTCGCCATCCCCAACCTCGCGCGCGGCTGCCCCTTCACCTGTTCGTTCTGCTCGCAATGGAAATTCTGGCGCGACTACCGCATCCGCGATCCCAAGGACGTGGTCGACGAGATCGAGGAACTGCATGAAAGGCACGGCGTCGGCTTCTTCATCCTCGCCGACGAGGAACCGACCATCAACCGCAAGAAATTCATCGAATTCTGCCAGGAGCTGATCGACCGCGGCCTGCCCGACAAGGTCAAGTGGGGGATCAACACCCGCGTCACCGACATCTACCGCGACCGTGAATTGCTGCCCTTCTACCGCAAGGCGGGGCTGGTGCATGTGAGCCTCGGCACCGAGGCGGCGGCGCAGATGAAGCTCGATCGCTTCAACAAGGAAACCAAGGTCGAGGAGAACAAGCAGGCGATCAAGCTGCTGCGCGATGCCGACATCTTCGTCGAGGCGCAGTTCATCGTCGGCCTGGACAACGAGACGCCCGAAACGCTCGAAGAGACCTACCGCATGGCGTGGGACTGGCAGCCCGACCTTGCCAACTGGGCGATGTACACGCCCTGGCCCTTCACCCCGCTGTTCGAGGAGATCAAGGACCAGGTCGAGATCCACGATTTCTCGAAATACAATTTCGTCACGCCCATCATGAAACCCGCCGCGATGGAGCGTGGCGAGCTTTTGAACGGGGTGATGAAGAACTACCGCCGCTTCTACATGCAGAAGGCGCTGTTCCATTACCCGTGGCGCGGGACCGGCTTCAGGCGGCGCTACCTGCTGGGCTGCCTCTATGCCTTCCTGCGCGCCGGCTTCAAGCGCACGTTCTACGATCTCGGCAAGGCCGGGTACTGGGGCCCGCAGACGGCGAAGAAGGTCGATTTCCAGTTCGACGAAAGCCGCGCTGCGGCGCAGGACGCGGCGACCGACTGGCAGACCAATGCCGACCGCGCGGCCCAGGCCAAGGCCCGGCGCGAGGCGGTCCGCAAGCAGATGAAGGAACGCGGGGCGGAGCGTCGCCGCGATCGGCTCGACGTGGGTGCGGGCGGGGATGCGTGAGGCTGCCGCCGCGCCGCCGGGCGAGGCGGAGATCGGGCCGAACGCCGTGCTCCAGACCATGCGCGTCATCGAGACGCGGCTTGGCGCAGGAGCGGGCGCGGCGATCCTCGCCGAGGCCGGGCTCGCGCGGCTGCCGGACGGGACGGGCATGATCCGCGAGGCCGACGCGATCGCGCTCCACCGCGCCATTGCCCGCCGCTTCCCGCACGAGGCCGAGGCGATCGCCCGGGCTTCGGGCGCCGCCACCGCCGACTACATCATCGCCCACCGCATCCCCGCCCCTGCGAAGGCGCTGCTGCGCCTGCTCCCGGCGGCGCTCGCCGCGCCGCTGCTGATGGCGGCGATCCGGCAGCACGCCTGGACCTTCGTCGGGGCGGGGCGCTTCACGCCCGCGGGCGGCTGGGCCTTCACCATCGACCGTGCTGCCGCCCGCGACGACCCGGCCCCGCCGCCGAGCCTCTTCACCTGGTACGGCGCGGTCTTCACCCGCCTGTTCCGAAAACTCGTCAGCGCGCGCGCCGAATGCCGCGTGGTGGCGTGCGAACGCGACGGGCTCGCCCGCCGCTACCGGATCGGGCGGGCAGGGCGCGCGTTCCCGGCGCCCTTCGCGGTTTCCCGCCGCGGCCGGCCGGACGAAAGCGGGATGACCGCGCCCTAACGGAAATTGTCATCGCCCTGACACGGCTTGTCAGCGGACGGCGCCGCGCGCCCGGTCCATGCCTTCCCCGAGGTTCACGCACGACCGGGGGGCTGGCACCAAGTGGAACGCAAACTGTCAGGGGGAGCGCGCGCGGCGGCGCTCGGGGCGGCATCCGCCATCGTCATCGCGCTGGCCGGGACGCCCGCGCCTGCCGCGGCGCGGCAGGCCGATGCCGCAGGCGAGGCCTCCGCCGCGCGCGAGCAGGCCGAGGCCGAATACGCCCGCCTTTCCGCCGAGGTCGCGCAGCGCGCAGGCGATCCGGCGTTCGATTACGCGCTCGGCATCGCGGCGCTCGACAGCGGCCGTTACGGCGAGGCGATCATCGCCTTCCAGCGCGTCCTCGCGGTCCAGCCCGCCAACGCGGCGGCCCGCGCCGAGCTGGCGCGGGCCTTCGCCCTCGCCGGGGACATCGACACCGCGCGCGACGAGTTCGCGACCGTGGTCGACGATCCCTCCCTTCCCGATCCGGTGCGCCAGCGCTTCACCGGCTTCGTGCGCCAGTTCGACCGGCGCATCGCGGGCGGCGGCTCGGACGTGAGCGGCTTCGTCGACGCGCGGATCGGGCATGACAGCAACGTCAATTCGGCGACCGCGCAGGACACGATCGTCATCCCGCTGTTCAGCTTCCTCGGACCGGGCCAGCTCGGGGCGGAGGCGGTCGAGCAGGCCGACGAGTTCGCCGACATCACCGCAGGCGTTTCGGCGGTCGCCGCAATCTCGCGGCAGGACCGGGTGTTCTTCTCGGCGCTCGGCAACCTGCGCGAAAACTGGAACCGCGGGTTCGACCAGGCCGCGCTCACCGCGACCGCGGGCCTCGCCCACAGCTTCGCCAACGAGGACGTGCTTTCGCTGTCGGCGCAGATCCAGGAATTCTGGCTCGACGATGCCAGTTTCCGCACCTCCTACGGGCTGACCGCGCAATACACGAAACCGCTTTCGGACGGCCGCGCGCTGACCGCCTCGGCGCAGTGGAACCGACTCGACTTCGCGGGCGATCCGCTGCGCGATGCGGACCGCTATGCGCTGGGCGTCGGCTTGGTCGGCAAGGTCTTTGCGGCAAGCGTGACCGGCGGCAAGGAGGAGACGCGCCGCGCGGCGGGCGATCACCTGTCCTTTTCCTTCATCGGCGCGAATATCGGGGCCGAACTGCCGGTCGCGCCGCGCCTCGCCGCGGTCGGCGGGGCGGCGTTCGACATCCGCCGCCACGATGCCGACGACCCGCTCTTCCTGACGAGGCGCGAGGACGAACGGCTCGACCTGTCCGCGGGACTGAAGTTCGCGCTGACCCGGCGGCTCTTCCTCCAGCCGACCGCAACCTGGTCGCGCAACTGGAGCAACATGGCGCTGTTCGATTTCGAGCGCTGGACCGCCTCGGTCGGCGCGCGCTTCGAGTTCTGATTGCTCAACCGGGGGAGACCACGAGATGACTGCACCTGCGACCACCCGTCCCGCCCGCCTGCTGCTGCTCGGCGCCTCCGCGCTGGCGCTCGCCGCGCCGCTCTCCGCGAACGAGGTGATCTTCACCACCGCCGAGGCGCCGCCGACGACCGGCGAGCGCGTCGCCCAGACCGGCGGGCTCACCCAGGTCGCGCTGACCGGCGGGGGGACCGTCTCGATCGTCGATGCAGCCGACTACCGGATCAATCCGGACGGCTCGATCGACCTCTACGAAGGGTCAATCACGGTCGCAGGCACGGGTATCGCCACGGGATCGGGCGGGCGCGAAATTGTGGTGCGGATGCCCGGCGGGCTCGAGGGCCGCATCGCGGGCGCGGGTTCGGCCGGCAATTTCTCGGTCGGCGCGAGCGACGGCGAGGAAGGTGGCGAGGCGAGCGGCCACGCGCTCACCGGTGCGGTGCGGATCGGGCGCGCGGACGATCTCGAACGCTTCGCCGCCGGGCAATCCTGGCGGGCGCGCCGCGACAGGGGGCCTCGCCGCGTGGTCGCGAACGGGCCGATGGCGAGCCCCGACGCCGCGCCCGCAACGCCCGACGGCCCCGGCCCCGACACCGGCCCCGGCCCAGACACCGGCCCCGGCCGCGTGGTCCCGATCGGCGGGGATGCCGGCCCGGTCGCCGCCGCGCTCAACGGGATCCCGGTGACCTTCGCCGACCAGCTCGCCGCCGCGGGCGCGTCGAGCGACATCCTCGCCGCGGCGCGACGGCTGGAGGCGGTGGTCGGCAATCCAGCACTCGACACTTTCCCGAGCGGGGATTTCGCCCTGCTCGTCGCCGCCGCCGCGCGGCTCGAGAACGCCTATGGCGGCCAACCCTTCGCCGAGGCGCGAGCGGACATTATCCGCACCTACCTGCGTTTCCTCAGCGAAGGCGGAGCGGGGAGCGGTTTCGTCGCGGCCTACAGCGGCTTCACCCTCGCCTATCTCGACTTCCTGCGCGCGGGCGGCCTGCCGAGCTCCTTCGCCGACGCCCGCCCCGCGGACATCGAGGCGTGGCTCGCCTATGCCGGGCGCACCGGCGCGCTCGCCGAGCTTGCCGCGCGCGACCGCGTGCTGGCCGAGGCCTATCTCGACTTCCTGCGCGAGGGGGGCAGCCGCGACCGCTTCACCGCCTCCTTCACCGAACTGACGGGCGCCTATTTCGCCTTCGTGCGCGGCGGCGGCGATCCGGCGGACTTCACCGGGGCGAGCGAGGCGGTGCTGGCCGGGACCATCGCCTTCCTTTCGGACAGCGGGCTCGCGGCGCAGCTCGGCGCGGCCGACCGGGCGCTGATCGAGGCCTTCCTCGCCAATGGCGGGCTCGCCTTCGCGGCGCAGTACGAAGCCGCGCTCGGCGGCTACTTCGCCTTCCTCGCCAGCGGGCGCCTGCCGAGCGATTACGCCGCGCTCGACCAGGCGACCTTGCGCAGCTATCTCGAAACCCTCGCCGACACGGGCCTGTTCGAGGCCGTGCTCGGCGAGCGTGCAGGCTTCTTCGCCGACTATCTCGCCTTCCTGCGCGCGGGCGGCCCGGTCGATGGCTTCGCGGGCCTTCCGGCCAACATCTTCTCCGCCTACGCGGCCGATCTTGCCGCCTTCTACGCCTTTCTCGAAGGCGGCGGCGTGCCCTCGAGCTATGCCCTGCTCGATCCGGCGACCCTGCGCGAATACGTCGCCGCGCTCGAAGCCGCGGAGGCGAGCGGGCGGTTCCTCGGCGACCTCGCCGGGTTCTGGCGCGACTACGCCGCGTTCCTCGCGGGCGGTGGCAATCCCGACACCTTCGCGCAGCTTCCGGTCCCGCCCGATTTTTCCGCCTTCGCCGCGGCGCTCAACGCCTATGCGACCTTCCTCGCGGGCGGGGGGCTGCCGTCCGATTACGACGCGGCGGCGCTCGCCGATCTCGCCGCCTTTCTCGAAGCGGTTGCATCGGCGGGTCGGCTGGAGGAACTGCTCGGGGCCAATGCCGATCTCCTGTCGGCCTATTTCGCCTTCCTCGAAGGCGGCGGGAGCGTGGACGGCTTCGCGGGCCTGCCGCTCTACGCCGATTACGTCGCGGCGCTGAACGCCTATTTCGATTTCCTCGCGGGCGGCGGCGTGCCGAGCGACTACACGCTGCTCGATGCGGCGACGATCGAGGCCTACCTCGCCGCGCTCGCCGCCCTGCAAGGCGGGTTAGGCGGGATCGGCGATCTCAACGACTTCTTCGTCGAATACTTCGCATTCATCTCGGGCGGGGGCGATCCCGACCTGTTCGCGGGGCTTCCGGGGACCGGCGGTGGCGGCGGCACGGGCGGCGATCCGGACGTGCCGACCATGCTCGCGGGCTACACCGGCGGGTTCGATCCGGCCACGGCGCGGATCGATTTCATCCTCGGCGGAGTGCTAGCCGGCGGGACCTTCGTCGGCAGCGAGCGCGGGTTCGGGGCCTCATCCTACACGCTCGACCCGAACGGGGGCCTTGCCTCCTACACCCGCCAGCCGGGCGGCCAGGTCCGCAATCGCGGCGCGGCCGTGCAGACCGACGTCTTCGGCAATGCCGATGCCGTGATCGGGCGCTGGACCGACGGGACGATCACGATCCCCAACAGCTTCACCTTCGATGCGAACCAGGGCCTGCACTACATGCTCGCGCGCCCGGTCGGACCGGATTTCAGGCCTTCGCTGAGCGGGCGCGTGGACTATTACCTGATCGGCGCGACCCGCCCAACCATCGCCGACGGCACGCTCGCCCCGGGCGAGTTCGAGGCGGGGCTCGCGCTGCTGTTCGGCAGCGACATGTTCCTCGCGATGGAGGGCAGCATCACGATGCCGGATCCAGCGCCGGACGGAGCCGACCCCTACGTCTTCGCCTTCGCGACCGAGGGCGGCCTTGCCGACCCGGCGCAGTCCGCGAGCCTGTTCAGCGCCAATGGCGAGGGGGCCTTCTCCGGATCGGTCCCGGGCAGCGACAATCGCGGCAACTGCGATGCCAGTCCCGACCTGTGCTTCTTCAATTTCCGGGCCAATTTCGCCGGGAGCGAGGATACGCTCGGCATGACCTACGAAGCGCGCACCGGCGGCACGGAGACGACCATCGTCGGTGCGGCGATCCTCGAGCGCGGGGCAGAGCGTTCCTTCGATGGCGGCGGGAGCGGCGGCGATCCCGGGACCGGGCCGGATGCGGGCACCGGGACCGGCAATCCGGTCAGCGCGACCGTGTTCGACGATCACACCTTCGCCATCGGTCTTCGCAGCCCTGCGCGCAACCTGTCGACCCTGAACGGGGTGGACCTCGTGGGATACGATACCGACGAGGCCAGGCAGATCATCGCCATTCGCACGAGCCCTTCGGAAGAAATCGGAACATTCCTCGGCAGCGCGCAGCAGGCCGACACCGGACTGACCGGGTCCGGGCTCTTGCGGTGGACGCGCTGGACGGATGGAGCGATCGAGGCGCGCGAGACTTCGGGAACGCAGGCGGTCCCGCTCGATGCGAACCAAGGCTACCACATCATCGTCGGCGAAAACATCGCGAGCCTGCCCCTGCCGACGACCGGCCGGGTGGATTACGACCTTGTCGGAGGCACACGGCCGACGTCGGTCGGCGGCGATTTCGCTCCCGGCGAACTCCTCGACGGCGCAGCGGCGATCGAATTCGGTTCGGTCAGCCGGATCGGCATCGAACTGGCGTTCCGCTACGCTGGCGAAACCTTCAGCGCAGCGACGCTCGGCGGGGTGGCCAACGTGTCCGAGAGCGAGCTGTTCGCAACTGCCAATGCCGCGACCTTCTTCGCCAATTCGGAATTCGGGAGCGTGACCAGCAGCGGCAGCTATTGCGCCGCGTCATGCCGGATGAGCTGGCAGGGCTTCCTCTCCGGCGAGGCCGCGCGAGAGATGGGACTGTGGTATCTCGTCACGGTGAACGGCGATGCCGATCGCAACATCCTCGGCACCGCGGCCTTCGCCAGCACAGCGCCCGCGCCGACGCCCGCGGCGGCGAGCGGGATCGTGCCGAACGCCGCGGCCCCCGTGACGGGCGCGGACTGGAGCCGCTGGGGCGGGAGCGGCGGCGCCTCGCCGCAGGCCGTGGCGGGCCCTGGCGGGGGCGCCGGGTCGGGCGGGGGCACGGGCGCGCTCTCGCTCCTGCCGCCCGGCGCGGCAAATCCCTCGGACCGGGCGGAGCCCCTCGCAGGGCGCATCGACCCGCGCGCGGCCGAGCGCTGGCTGGGCGGTCTCGTGACCTTCCCCGCCGCTGCGCCCAAGGCGCGTTGAGGCGATCCTGACAGGTCTTGTCATGAAGATGGCAGAGCCTGTGTGTGGGCCGGCGCGGGCCGAGGGCGCATGATCGGGGCACCTTGAAGACGAAGGGGGAATGACAATGACGACCACTCTTGCGCCCGGCTCCGCCGCCAGGCTTGCCGCGATCCTTGCGGCCTCGGCCGCCCTTGCCGCCGCTCCCGCCGCGGCCCGAGACGAGGTCGAACTCGTCACCTGCGAGACCAGTCTCGGCACGATCGCCGTCGTCGACGGCGACACCCAGGGCTGGTCCGAATACGGGCTCGGCTCCCCGCGCGCGCTGGTGAACGCGCTCGCCGTCGAAAGCGGCTGCTTCACCCCGCACAGCCCGGCAAGCGGCGAAGCGGCAGATTTCCTGATGAACGTCATCGCCGGGACCAGCGAGGAGGTCGACCAGTCGATCGAGGTCGCCAAGGGGGCGGCGATGGAAGGCCTCGTGCGATCGGGCGCGGCGGGATCGCTGCTCGGCGGCGTACCCGGCGCGGGCGCGGTGCTCGGCATGTTCGGCGGCTTCGGCGGCAAGAAGAAGCGCTACGCCGCGGGGATCAAGCTGCTGAGCCCGGCAAGCGGGCAGACCATCGTGACCGGATCGGGCGAGGTGAAGAAGACCTCGATCGACTTCGGCGGCGGGGCACCCTGGGACGCCGGTGCGAACGCCGCGGGCTATGCCGGCAACAAGAAGGGAAAGATGCTGGTCGAGGCCTTCGTCATCGCCTTCAACCAGGTCGTCGCCCAGCGAGAGACCATCGCCTCCGTCCCGGCCGCCGCGGCGGCGCCCGACTACGCCACCGTCGCCGCGGCGACGACGATGCTCGCCGCGCCCGCCGCCGATGCCGAGGCGCTCCGCAGCCTGAGGGTCGGCACCACGCTCACCCCGACCGGCCGGCGCGAGGGCCTCTTCATCGAGGCCGAGGACAATTTCGGCACGAAGGGCTGGGTCTCGATCGAGGCCCTCGACTGACGCCCGCACGCCCCGCGGCCGCTTTGCCGCCGCTTGCGCGCCCGGGCGAGTGGTGGCAGCTAGCGGCGAAGGGGCGTGCGCACGCTGGCACGGGCGGGGGGCGACGATGGATCGAAAGCCTTTGCGGATCCTCCATGTCGAGGACGACGCGCGCAGCGCCGCCGCGGTCGCGGACATCCTCGCCGCATCGGGCGACGTGCTCGTCTGGGAGGACAAGGGCAGCGCCGCGCTCCTGCGCGCGGGGCTGGAGCCGTTCGACGTGATCATCCTCGACCGGATGCTGGGCGATATCGACGGGCTCACCATTACCCGGCGCCTGCGGGAAAGCGGCATCGGCACGCCGATCCTGATCCTGTCCGCGCTGGGCCGAACCAGCGACCGCGCCGACGGGCTCGACACGGGCGCGGACGATTACCTCGCCAAGCCGTTCGAGCCCGAGGAACTGGTCGCCCGCCTGCGCGCCCTCCACCGCCGCGCGGCCGGGCGCGAACACAGCGCGGTGATCCTCTACGGCGCGTTCGAATGCCACGTGAAGGCCCGCACCGCCTTTCGCGACAACCGGCACGTTCCGCTCAGCCCCAAGGAATTCGAGCTGTTCCGCTATTTCATGGAGAACGCGGGCGAGATCGTGACCCGCGAGATGCTCCTGCGCGACGTGTGGAACATGGATTTCGATCCCCAGACCAACGTCGTCGACGTCAATATCGGGCGGCTGCGGCGCAAGCTCGAGGACGGGTTCGAGGTCCCCGCGCTGGAGACGATCTGGGGCTCGGGCTACCGGCTGCTCGGCGGGCAGGCACCCGAAAGGCGGCGATGAGCGAGGCCCGCCGGTCGATCTTCACCCGCATCGTCGCCGCGGCGATCGCGCTTTCGCTGGTGCTGCTCGCGCTGCTGTGGTGGTTCACCCACCAGACCGTCGCCGCGACGATCGAGCGCGCGGCCGCGGCCGAGGTCGATGTCGACCTCGCCGGGCTCGTCGACATCCACGCGAGCGGGGGCCAGGAGGAACTCGCCGCGCGGATCGCCGACCGCATCGCGCTCACCCCGTCGGAGGGCAGCGCGCCGCATTACCTCCTCGCCGACGACGCGGGTCGCCGGATCGCGGGCGATCTCGCGCAGTGGCCCGATCTCGACCCGATGGTCTCGGAAAGCGGCGTGATCGCGATCGGGGCGAATTCGCGCGGCTATGCGCGGGCGGTGCAGCTCGCCCCGGACCTTCGCCTGGTGGTCGCGCGGACGACCGATCTCAAGGCCCCGGTGCTGTTGGGCATCGCCTTCTCCTTCGCCGCGGGCGGCGCGGTCTTCGTCGCGCTGGTGGCGCTCGGCGGGCGGTTCGCCGCGCTCGGCCTCGCCCGCCGGATCGAGCGCATCAATCTCGCCTTCCGCGAGCCCGAGGAGGCCGCGCGCCTGCTGCCCGCCCGGCCCGAAGGCGGGGACGAGATCGACGAGCTGACCGCCCGCAGCGCCGCCGCGCTCGCACGGGTGGGCGACCTCGTCGAAGCCTACCGCGACACGTCCGAGCAGCTGGCCCACGAGATCAGGAGCCCGCTCGCCCATCTCGACAACCGGCTGGTCCAGGCGCTCGCCGCCGACCCCGCGCCCGCGGTCGCCGCTCGCCTGCTCGAGGCCCGGGCGGAGATCAGGCGGGTGGTGCGGACGCTCGAATCCCTGCTCGACATCGCCGCGAGCAAGGCGCGGCGCGGCGACCGCGCGGGGCTGGGTCCGGTCGATCTCAGCCGGATGGTCACCGCGATCTGCGAACTTTATGCCGGGAGCGCCGAGGAAGCCGGGCTGGAACTCGACTGGCGGCTCGCGCCCGGCGTGGTGATCGAGGGCGACGAAAGGCAATTGAGCCGGCTGGTGACGAACATGCTCGACAACGCGATCAAATACGTGCCCGCCGGGGGACGGGTCGAAGTCACCTTGGAACCCGGCCCGGTGCTGGTCGTCGCCGACGACGGACCGGGCATCGACCCGGGCGACGGCGAGCGGGTGTTCGAACGCTTCTATCGCGGGCGTGCGGGCGCGGGCGAGGCACCGGGCAGCGGGCTCGGGCTGGCGCTCGCGCGGGCGATCGCGGAACGGCACGACCTCGCCCTGACCTTGGAGCCCCCGCGCGAGGGCGGGCCGCAGGGCGCAGTGTTCCGCATCGGGGTGCCGAAATGAGCGCGGCGCTGCGCCCCGGCTTGGCGGTGCTCGGCCTCGCGCTCGCCGCTGCCTGCGCCGGGCCTTCGGAGGCACCCCCCGTCGCCGCCGCCGTTCCCGCCGCCCCCGCCGCCGTTCCCGCCGCCGCCGCCGCCCCCGCCACCGCCGCCGCCCCGCCGCCGCCCGAGGCAGACGAGGCCCCGGTTCCCGCCTCCGCCCCCGCGGCGCGACTTGCCCGTGCGCTGATCGAGGCCGAACGGGCGGAGCGCGCGGGCGACCGGGCGGCGCTGGCGCGCGCGGCGATGCGGCTGGGGCGCCTCGGCCCGGTCCCCGCGACGCCGGACGACGGGGCGGCGCTCGCGCGCTGGCTTGCCGCAATGCCGGAAGATGCCGCGCCAATGCGCGGGCGCGCGCTCGGCCCAGCCTTCCGTTCGGGCACGCTGCTCCCCGGGACGAGCACGCGGCTCGAACAGACCTTCCTCGGCGGGCGGGCGGCGCAGATCGTGCTGCGGGTCGCGGCCGGATCCGACCTCGCGCTTGTCGTGCGCGACCAGGCCCGGCGGCGGGTCTGTCACGCGCGCAAGGACCCGATCGAATGCCGCTGGACCCCGCTCTATACCCAGCGCCACCAGATCGAGATCGTCAACGAGGGGGCGGACCTGTCGCGTTTCTACATCGTGTTCGACTGAACGCCCGCTAGGCAGGGGAGAAGATGGGGAAAGGGGGCGGTTTCGATGACGGACGCGGGACGCGGATGGCGCGGCGGTGCGTGCGGGCTCGCGGCGCTGGCGCTCGTGGCGGGGTTCGCGTTCGCTCCGGCGGCCGCCCGCGAAAACGGTGAGGAAGCCTCCGCCGCCGAAGCCGAAGTCGAGCGGCTTATCGAACGCGCCACCGGGATTTTCAACACCACCACGCCCGATGCCGAGGGTGCGGCCACGATCATCGCCGCCTGGCAGGACGTGCAGGCCGCCGCAGGCCGGATCGCGCCCGATCATCCCGCGATCGCCCGCGCCGACATTCCGATCGCCTCGCAGCTCTACATTCTCGGCCGCAACGACGAGGCCCGCGCCGCGGTGACGCGCGGCCTTGGCGGCCTTTCCGAAGGCGATCCCGCAACGCTCGTCGTCCGCGCCGAGGGGGTGGCGCTGCTCGGCACGCTGCTCGCCCAGGCGGGCGAGGCCGAGGCCGCGGTCGCGGCGCTGGAGGAAGGCTATCGCGGCTACATGGAAAGCTTCGCCGCGCTCGCGCCGGCGGAGATCGGGCGGAGCGAGGCGGTCTCGAAGAGCAACCTCGAATTTTCGCTCTCGCAGGTCATGCTGCAATTGAGCCGGATCCCCGAAGCGCTCGACTACCAGCGGGCGAGCCTCGCCACGCGCGAGGACCATCTGGGACCGAACGATCCCGACACGATCGGCTCGATCTACGGGTACGCGGGGACCTTGCGGCGCGCCGGGCGGATGGAGGAGGCCGAGGCGCAGGCCCGGATCGCGGTCGAGCGCGCGCTCGCCCATGTCGATCCGGCGCATCCCTCGCACGCCCGCGCGCTGGAAATGCTCGCCATCATCCTCTCGCGCACCGGCCGCCCGGTCGAGGCGACCGATTACCTCGCCCGTTCGCTCGAGCTGAAGCGCACGCACGAGGGCGCGGACAGCCTCTATTTCGGATACGGTATCCATCTTCTCGCGACGATCCTGCACCAGCGCGAACGCTATGCCGAGGCCGTCCCCCTGTTCGAGGAGGCCGCGCCGATCTTCGCCCGATACCAGGGCGAGGGCAGCCCCTTCGGCCTCGGCTCGCAGGGCTATGCGGCGCAGGCCGCCTTCGCGCTGGGGCGCGAGGCCGAGGCGCTGGCGCGGCTGCGGGCGGTCGACGCGCGGATGGAGGCGGGCAGCGTCGATGCCGAGATCGCCAAGCGGATCGGCCCCGACCTCGTGCGCGCCCTGGTGCGCGCGGGCGAAACGCGCGAGGCGGCGCGGATCGCGGCGCGCGACCGGGCGCGGCTGATCGAGACCGAGGCGCAGGACGCCTTCGCATTGCGCCATGCGCTGCTGGTCGATGCCCTTGCCCGCGCCGCGCTGGCGGGCGATCCGGGCGGGGCGGCGGCAGAGGCGCGCGCGATGCTCGCATTCCTCGAACGCGACCGGGTGCGCACGCTCGCGGGAACCTGGCTGACCGAACAGCGCGCCGCGCTCGACCTCGTCATGGAAATCGCGCTCGCCCGCGGCGATCCCGACCTGATGGCGCAGGCGATCGCGCTGCTGGCCGGTTCGGGCATCGCGCAGGCAAGCGCGCTCGCCGCGGACCTGAAGGCGCTGCAACAGGCCGAGGCCGAACTCGACGCGGCCGACCGCGACCTCCTGCGCGCGCTCGCGGCGGCGAACGGGGTGGCGCAGGCCCGGGCGCGGTTCGACGCGGCGGCGCGCGCGCGCGAGGCGGCCTTCGCCACGCTCGAAGGGCGCGACGCGGCGCTCGATCCCCTGCTCGGGCAGCGCCGCCCGACGATCGCGGCGATCCGTGACCGGCTTGGCCAAGACGAGGCACTGCTTGCGCTCGCGCCGGCTTACGACGGGGCCTATGCGCTGCTGGTGACGGGGGAGGCCGCGTTGATGCACCGCATCGCCCTGCCGCGCGCGCAGCTCGTCGCGCTCGCCGCCGCGGTGCGCGACGGGGCGGCCGGGGCGGATTTCGACAGCGCGGCCTCGGCCCGGCTCGCCGAAGCCCTGCTGCCCCCGCGGGAGCGGGCGGCGCTGGCGGGCGTCGAGACGCTGCGGATCCTCGCGGGCGGCCAGCTCGCCTCGCTCCCCTTCGGCGTGCTGGTGCTGGAGCCGGGCGAGGCGGGCGGCGTCCCGCGCTTCCTGGCCGACCGCTTCGCGCTGGCGCAGGTAGCCTCGCTCGAACCGTCGGTGCCTGCGAAAGCGAGGGCGGGGGGCGGTTTCGTGGCCTTCGCCGCCCCGGTCCCGTTCGGGCGCGAGGGGCCGGGCGGGGCGCCCGTGCTCAGCCCGGCGGCCTATTTCGGGCGCGGCGGGGCGGCCGCCGAGCGGCTCGCCGCGCTTCCCCCGCTGCCCGGCTCGGAGCGCGAGGCGCGGCTTCTCGCGAGCGCCTTTGCCCCGGAAGAGACGCGCCTGTTCCTGGGGCCGGAGGCGAGCGAGGCGCGGCTCGCCGACCCGGCGGTGGCGCGGGCGGAGATCCTGCTTTTCGCCACCCACGGGCTCGTCGGCGGCGAACTCGAGGGGGTCGCGGAGCCCGCTCTCGTCCTCTCGCCCGGGGATGGCGATACGGGCGATGGCGATACGGGCGATGGCGATGCAGGTGACGGCGATGCGGGTGACGGCGTGCTCACGGCGAGCGAGATCGCCCGGCTCGATCTCGCCGCGGACTGGGTGCTGCTTTCCGCCTGCGACAGCGCGGCGGGGTTCGAGGGCGGGGTCCCGGCCTTCTCCGGGCTCGTCGCCGCTTTCCGCTTCGCCGGGGCGGGGAGCCTGCTCGCAACCCACTGGAAGGTTCGCGACGATGTCGCAGCCTTCGTCGCGACCCGGACCCTCGCCGCCTATCGCCGCCACGGCGACAAGCCGCGCGCTCTCGCCCAAGCGCTGCGCGCGCTCCGCGGCGAGAGCGGCCTGCCCGGCGCGGACCGGCCCGACGTCTGGGGGCCTTTCGTGCTGATCGACTGATCGCCGTGCCCGAAGGGCGGAGGGCGGGTTCGGGCAGGGCCGGGACATTCGCCACCGGCTCGAAACCGCGCCGCAAGAGGGCGCAAGGCGGCGACATCTTGTTTCGCATTTGCCGCGTCATCCTTTCGCGCCGCGACACATTTGCGGGCTTATCAGGCAGATAGTTCGTTTTTGGGGAGGACTTGCCCCGAAGTTTGTGACACATTCGCGGCCGGGGCGAATCAAAAATCAGGGGATTATCAATGCTGAAGCTGCATTATCTGGCTGGCGTGGGTCTGTGTGCGATCGCGGGGGGCTCCTTGCGTCGCCCGCGCTGGCTTCGGACCGAGGCGCCGAACCCAACGAGGACATCGTGCTCGAAGCGCAGGGCACTTTCCAGGGCTTCCGGCTCGATCCGCGCCGCTTCGAAGTCGCGGTGCCGGACGCGTCGGTTCTGCCCGATTTCCGGGTCCGCCGCACGCTCGAGGGGAAACCGGTCCCGCCGCAGAGCGAGCTGATCGTGCGCGACGATGTCGGGGTCGATTTCGGCGATCCCGACAATCTGGTGCCGTCGGCGGTTCAACTCTTCCGGCTGGACGGCGACAGCGGCGGGATCTTCTTCAACTGCACGGGCACGCTCATCAATCCGCGCACGGTTCTGTCGGCCGCGCACTGTTTCAACAGTGCGGGGTCGGAAACCTATGGCCTTCCGTTCGAGAATGACAGCACGATCCTGGTCGCCCCGGGGCAGAGCTCCGAGGACCGCTTGTTCACCTTCCTCGGCGGCTCCGTACCCTATAGCGAGGGTGGGATGGCGAGCAGCACCGACGTCGTCATCCACCCCGCCGCCAATCAGGAGAACATCGGCCTGCCCTTCCCGTGGGCGGACGTGGCCTTCATCGCTCTGGACGAGCCGATCACCGACGTGCCGACCCTGCCGGTCCTGCTCAGCCCGCTGGCCGAACTGACCCGCGTGATCCAGGTCGGCTACGGCACCAACGGCACGGGATCGGAGGGCGCCGTCAATACCGGGGATCCGTTCCTGCGCCGCGTCGGGGAGAACATGCTGGGCGCGATCGCCAGCCCGGCCGATCTGCTCGACACAGCCTTCCCGGCGTTCGCCCCGACACGGGACACCGTCGCTGCCGAATCGCAGGCCTTCTACTTCACCGACTTCGACAACCCCGACCGCACGCCCGAGCAGCAGGCCGGCTGCATCTTTGAAGCCGACGGGATCAGCTGCGCCGATCTCGACGCCGTCCGGGCGATCGACTGGTTCGACGGCGACGCGCTGCCGCAGGAGGCCGGGACCGCGCCGGGGGATTCGGGTTCGGCCCTGATCGTCGCCGACCTCTACGACTTCCCGGTGGTTTCCGCCGTTCTTTCGGGGGGATTCGATTTCTTCGGGCTCGGCAGCAGCTACGGCGATGTCAGCTTCTACAACCCGCTCTATCCCTTCTTCGAATTCATCACCGAGAACACGCCCTACAAATACGTCTCGGCGCAGGCGGGCGACGGCAACTGGTCCGATCCCGACCACTGGACGCAGGATCTCGACCCGGGCTTCTTCATCGACGACGGCAGCGGCAATCTCGTCAACGCCATCCCGACGGGGAACGAACCGGGCATCTTCGAGGCCGGGCCGAAGCTCGGCACGATCCTCGGCCAGGACATCTCGGGCAACAGCACCGCGCCCACCGCGTCCATCATCGGCATCGACACGAGCCTGCCGGAAAGCTCGGCCCTGCTCGGCCCGGGCTCGACCGGCTTCGTGCCGAACAACACCGACGGCAATCCCGGCACCGCCTTCGCCGCGCCGGCGCAATATTTCGACGTCATGCTCAATCGGGAGGGCCGCACGACGGTCGACATTGATGTCGAGATCGACAAGCTCTCGCTCGACCATGGCAGGGCGCAATTCGTCCTGCCCACCGGGCGGAGCTTCACCACGATCATCGGCTATGAGCAACTGAGCGGGCTTGCCCGGATCGACGGCCGGTTGGCAGCCGCGACGACCGGGCTGTTCGGCGGCCTTCTCGAAGGCACGGGGACGATCGCGAGCGATGTGGTGGCGAACGTCGGCGCGGGCGTCGCACCGGGCGGCGTGTTCGGTTTCGGCACGCTGACCGTCGATGGCGATTACATCCAGGCGAGCGGGGGTGCCCTGCTGATCGATGCCGGGCGGCAGGGGCGCAGGAGCGTGGCCGACCTGCTGGCGGTGACGGGCGATGCCTCGCTCGCCGGCGAGCTCATCGTGACGGCCCCGTTCCGCACCCGCTTCGGCGACGAGTTCAGCGTGCTGACCGCCAATTCGATCGCCGGCGAATTCGATGCCACCACGCTGGTGGCGAACCGGCCGGTGCTGTTCGCCGAATCCCGGGTCGAGGGCAACGAGGTCATCGTCACCGTCAACGCGCGGAGCCTGCGCCGGATGTTCCGGGGCAACCGCAACCTCCAATCGGTCGGCGCGGCGGTCGACACTCTGCGCTTCGACGGGCGCTTTGCCGAATTCGTCGGCCTGTTCGACGTCATCGACGGGAGCGGGATCGCCTCGCTGGTGCCGACGCTGTCCTCGCTCGCGCCGGTCAATGCCTTCGGACAGTCGGCCACCGCGACGAATTTCTCGCAGCGTTTCACCGGCCAGATCTCGCAGCGCACGCTGGCGCTGCGCGGCGGCAACCGGGCGGCGGCGGGCTTTTCCCCCGCGGGCGGCGCGGTCAACGCGATCGCCCAGTCGGGACCGAGCGCGCCGGGCCAGCTGGGCTTCTTCAGCACGGTGAGCGGGAGCTTCCTCGTCACCCCCGAACAGCGCAACACCGGCATGAACGCGCTCGAGGAAGCGGCCTTCACCCAGGCCGGCGAACTGACTCTGGGTGCCGACATGCGGATGACGGAGGATTTCACCTTCGGCTTCGCCATGACCAGCGTGCGCAACGGCATGTCCGCCGCCGGGGCGCAGCCGCGCGGCGACGATACCAACGTCTCGGGCGCAGCCTATGCCGCGCTGGAGATGGGCCGGGGCTTCACCGACGCCTATCTCGGCTTCTCCCGCCAGGACCTGGGGATCGAGCGGGCGAGCGCGGGCGATTTCCGGCGCGCCTTCGGCAACGCCCGGGCCAATGCGGAAGGCCGGCAGATCTTCGGCGGGATGCGGCTCGGCTATGCCTTCGGCCTCCTGCCCGGCCTCGAGGCCGGCCCGGTGGCGAGCGTCGATTACGTCAGCAGCGATCTGGGCGGTTACACCGAGTTCGGTGCGGGCCAGTTCGGCCTTACCGTCCTTGATCGCAACTTCACCTCGGTCGGGGCGAAGGCGGGGCTCATGGCCTCGCTCGACACCGGCATCGGGCGCAAGGGCCGACTGAGCGCGTTCGGGTCGGTCGCCTATTCGCGCGAGGTGGCGGACACGGTCGATGAAGTCACCGCGCACTTCGCCGGGGCCGAGGACGTGCCGTTCAGCATCGTCAACCCGCTCGATCCCGAATGGGTTTCGGTCACGGCAGGGGCGGATTTCGCGCTCGGCTCGCGCTTCACCATTGGACTGAGCGCGCATTCGGATCTCGGCCGCGGCGTGCTGAGCAACGACGAGGCGCGGGTCAACGTCGGCTTCCGGTTCTGACCCGCCAATGCGGGACGCGGGGGTGGCCCCCGCGTCCCGCGCAAGGCGGTCAGATGTCGCCGAAATCCCCGCCCCGTCCGCGCCCGGCGGAAAAGCGCGCGGCCCCTGCGCGCCCTGCGGCAAGGTTCGCCATGCCGAGTTCGAATTCGATGGCCATCGCCTCCGCCACGTCGAGCGTTTCGCCCCGATAGAGCGATTCGCGGTCGGATCGCATCGTCGCCTGCGGGAAGCGGGCGATCTCCCGGGCGAGCGCGATGGCTTCGGCGCGCGCGCGGCCTTTCGCGACGACCCGGTCGGCCAGCCCGATCGCCTTCGCCTCCGCCGCATCCACCGCCCGGCCGGTAAGGATCATGTCGAGCGCCCGCCCCCGCCCGACGATGCGCGGCAGGCGGACCGTGCCCCCGTCGATCAGCGGGACGCCCCAGCGGCGGCAGAACACCCCGAAGACGGCATCCTCCTCGACCACGCGCAGGTCGCACCAGCAGGCGAGTTCGAGCCCGCCCGCGACGGCATGGCCGGCGACCGCGGCGATCACGGGCTTGGCGAGGACCAGGCGGGTCGGCCCCATCGGCCCGTCGCCTTCGGAGCTGACACGGTTGCCCGCGCCCTCGGCGAAGCTCTTGAGGTCGGCCCCGGCGCAGAACGTGTCCCCGGCCCCGGCGAGCACGGCGACCGCGGCCCCCGCATCGCGTTCGAAATCGCGGAAGGCATCGGCCAGCGCCGCCGCCGTCTTCCGGTCGACCGCGTTGCGCCGTTCGGGCCGGTCGATCGTGACGATGCGGACGGGGCCTTCGTTCTCGACCTGCACGGTGTTCGTCATCGCTGTCCTCCTTCGGGGAGCCTTCCCTGCCCCCGCCTCGCCCTAGCATCGCGGTGCCGGGGCGCCACCCGTGATCCTTCGCGAAGGGGGCGAAGCAGGATCGGGGAATCGCCCAAGATGTCGCTCTCATAAAACTTGTGGATAACGACTTTTATATCTGCAAACAGAAGGCCTCTACTAATCGAAAGATGAAAAAGGAAGGCGTTGGAGAAATCGTATAATATAGTATATTGGAGAAATATCAACCAACCGCTTAGGTTTTCCATATTCAGGGGAGGCCCAGATGGTGGGGTATGATTCGTTAGCGCGGTTAGTTCTCGCGACCTATACACATAGGCCCCAAACCAATGGCGAAGGCGCGCCACGCGCATCGCTCGAACCCGACGAGATCCTGCTCAAGCACATCCTGACGGAAGGCGTCCGCGGCTCCCGGTCGAAGGGGGAATACCTCTGCCGCCAGGGCTCTCTCGCCGACGAGGTGCACGCGCTCACCTCGGGCGCCCTCGGCGTCTCAATGCGCGGGGTCGGCAGCCGGGCGCGCTACCATTTCTTCCTGTTCGCACCTTTTCTCGTGATCCCGCCGGTCAATTCCGAGGGGCGCACGCCGCTGTCGATGGAGTGTCTTTCGCCGTGCGAGATCCACACGATCTCGCGCCGGACCCTTGCCCGGCTGATGGACGAGGGCGAGATCCCGTCCACGGCGATCGAGCTCAACCTTGCGCGCCTGCTCGACATCGCGAACCAGCAGCTCGCCAACCTCTTGTGCCGCAACGGCGCGGCGCGGGTCGCGCTGATGCTGAGCCTGCTCGCCGCGACCCTTCGCAAGAGCGCGCCGGTCGACGGCGAAGACGACCGCAGCGACGGGCTCGCGATCGAGCTGACGCAGGTGCAGCTCGCTTCCTCGCTCGGGATGAGCCCGGTCTATCTCAACCAGATCCTCAAGACCTTCAAGCGCGAAGGGATCATCAGCACGCGATCGGGGCGGCTGTTCATCGAGAACGAGGACGCGCTGAGAAGAATGGCGCTGAACGAATGTGACAATTGAGCGAATGTCCGGCCAAGCCGAAAGTTCAAAGATAATTCGATTCAAGAATCGTTAAGCAATAATTATCGCCGTTATCCCCCCCCGAAATTGCCCGAATCACTCCCGCTGTATGATTATGAAGATGCTCAAATACTGGGCAATCGTAAACAACAGGAGCTGGTATCATGAAGCATGGTCTATATGCAGGCGCGGCAAGCGTTGCCCTGTGTCTTGCGGGCCCGGCGTTCGCCGACGTCACCGTGGTGGGCACGATCGACCTCGAGAAGACGATCGATGTCGACGAAACGATCGACATCGACCATGACGTCGATCTCGACGTCGATGTCGACCTCGAAGCGGAGAAGTTCGCGGAATCGATCGCGATCGCCAACCAGGCGAACTACGACAACGAGGTGTGCTCGAACTGCGCCGAGAAGGAAGACCTGATCTTCGACTCGGCCAGCGACAACGAGGGCATCGTGTCGCTCAACCAGTCGGTGGGCAACATGAACAACTCCGGCACGCTGGTGAGCGTCGCGATCGATGCGACCGGCAATGCGCCGCCCGAAGTCGTCAACGACGGCAACAGCGGGTTCGCCGAAAGCCTCGCCGCCGCCGACCAGCGCAACGGCACGCCCGCCGCGCTGGCCTTCCCCGACGGCAACTACGCGGACGGCGCGAACACCATCGACACGGTGAACGTGATCTTCCGCAATGCGGAGATCAACGATTCGTTCAACGCCAACACCGGCCTCGTCTACGGCAACCAGGCGACGGGCAACATGGCCAACCAGGTCAATGTCCTCAGCCTCGCCTTCGCCATCGACGACAATGGCGTGGCGATTTCCGAAGCCGATCTCGGCCAGGTCAACGCCAACAGCACCGTCGCCGAATCCGGCGATCCGGACGACAATTTCGATCTCGGCGTGGTGAAGGTCGCGAGCGCGGTCGGTTCGCTCAACGGCAACACCGGCATCGTCGGCGTCAACCAGTCGGTCGGCAACATGGCTAACCAGGCGAACGTGGTCTCGATCGCGGCGGTCGGCTCGAGCCTTCCGACCTTCTGATCCGCAGCACCCAACTCAAGCGAAAAGGAATTTATCCATGACTCGTTTTGTAAGCAGTTCGGCGCTCGCGCTGATCCTCGCGGCCGGCCTCGCGGCACCCGCCCATGCGGATGTCCAGATCACCGGCACGGTCGATGTCGACAAGGACATCACCATCACCGTCGATACCGACAAGGACAAGGACGTCGATGTCGATGTCGATTTCGATGCCGATCTCCAAGGTTCGGCCAAGTCGGACGCGATCGTCAACGCCACGGTCGATGACGTGACCATCGGCCCGGTCGAAGGCCAGGACGAGATGGGCATCGACAAGACCGTCAGCACGATCGGTTCGGTCAACGAGAACACCGGCATCGTGCAGTTCAACCAGGAAGGCGGGGCCATGATCAACCAGGGCAACGTCATCTCGGCCGCGGCGATCTTCAGCGGGGACGAGGATTTCCAGATCGCGATGTCGGAAGCCTATGCCGACCAGCGCATCACGGATTCGGAATCGACCCACACCGAAGGGTTCGAAAACCTCGCAGGGCTGGTCGATGACAACGGCGACGTCACGCTCGACGGTGACTTCGAATACGACCTCACCGCGCAGATCGTCGACTCCTACAACGGCAACACCGGGATCGCGATGGGCAACCAGGCGGTCGGCAATGGTGCGAACCAGCACAACGTCCTGTCCCTCGCGGTCGGAGACAACGCGCTGGTGGCGCTGTCGGATGCGGGTCTCGGCCAGCAGAACAGCGGCAACCAGCTGACCGACGTCAACACCCTCAAGCAGGGCGAGGTCGTCGGCTCGCTAAACGGCAACGCCGGTATCGTGGCGGTCAACCAGTCGACCGGCCACTTCAACAACCAGGCCACCGTCGTATCGGTCGCGGCGCTTACCAGCGCCGTGGGGCTCGGCCAGTAGGTCGGCCGGGTGACGGGGCGGTGCCCCGGATGCTGGGCCCCCATGCATCAAGCCGCCTCGTCACCCATCCACCTCAGCCCGACAGGACCTGAACCAATGTTCCGCCTTCGACCCATCACCGGCCGGTCGCCCGGCGCGCTGCTCGCCCTTGCGGCTGGCCTGACGCTCGCCTGCGCGGGACCGGGCGCGGCGCAGGAAAGCGAGGACGAACCCGAGGGTTTCGCACCCGAACGCCCCGAACGCAGCGCCGCGCAGCTCGACGATGTCGGCAACGAGGGGACGGGGGTATTTCATCTCAACCAGGCCGCCGCCGATGCGGTCAACCAGGACAACGTCCTCGTCGCCGCGCTGGTGGAGGGCACGGGCGCGGCCTTCGCCGACGGCGCGACGACGCAGGCCAATGCGGGCCTCGACCTCGCCTTTGCGGGCGGCGATGCGAATATCGCCGGGACCGCGAACGAAGCGCGCGGGATCGTCGGCATCAACCAGTCGGCCGCGAGCGGTTCCTCGCAGGGCAACCTCGTCGGGCTCGCGCTGGCGAGGGGCGAGGACGGGCTCGCCGTCGCTTCGCTCGCGGCGACGGCACGCGCGCAGCCACAGGCCTGGGCAGAGGGCGCCTTCGCGGTCGGCCCGGCCGGGGCATCATCGGTTTCCCTGTCCGATTCCGGCAACGCGGCATCGGGCATCCTCCAGGCCAACCAGGCGGCCGGGGCAGGCGCCGCGCAGGCGAACATCGCCGCCATCGCGGTCGCCGAAAACGGCTTTGCCCTTGCCGACGCGCTGGCGGATGTCCCGGCGGGCGGCGGAGAGGGGCACGGCGATCTTCCCGTTCCGGCGGGCAGCGCCGCGATCACGGGCAGTTTCAACGGCGCAAGCGGGCTCGTCCAGCTCAATCAGGCGGCGGGCAGCGGCAACGCGCAGACCAATCTTTTCGCCGCGGCCTTCGGGACCCATGCAAGCGCCTCGGCCATCCCGGAAGCGGGGCTCGGCGAGATGCGCCCGGTTCCTGCCGGAGACGCGCAGGCGCAGGACGAAGAGGCGGGCGCGCAGCTTTCGATCGCCGATTCCTTCGCGGGCTTCACCGGGGTCGCGCAGGTTTCGCAGGTCGTCGGTCACGGCAACCAGACGGCCAACACGGTCAGCGTCTCGGTCAGCCGGGGGCCGGGCCTGTGAGCGCGCGCGCTGCCCCGATCGCCGCGGCCGCGCTGCTCGGCATCGCGCTGCCGGCGCTCGCCAATCCCCCGGTCGACCTGCCGGGCGGGGGGATGCTGCAGGTCAAGGTCCGCTCGCTCGCCGAGATGCGGTTCAAGGGCATCACCCGCCAGTCGCGCGACCTGAGCTGCGGCGCGGCGGCTGTCTCGACCCTGCTCGAACACGGCTACGGGCTCGATGCGTCGGAAGGCGAGGTGATCTCCAGCATCTTCGAGATCACGCCCGAAGACCAGCACGTGTCGATCGCCCGGCAGGGATTCTCGCTGCTCGAACTCAAGCGCTACCTCGAGGCGCGCGGTTTCGCGGCCGGAGGGTTCCAGCTCGATTCGGTCGAGAAGCTCGCCAATCTAAGGGTGCCGGTGATCGCGCTCATCAACGTGCGCGGATACAACCATTTCGTGGTGATCAAGCGGGTCGACGGGGACAAGGTGCTGATCGCCGATCCGGCCTTCGGCAACAGCCGCCCGACGCTCGAGGTCTTCGCCGGGAGCTGGGACGGCATCATCCTCGCTGCGGCACGGGCCGACATGCAGCCCGATCCCGAATTCATGCAGGACCCGACGATCCTCGCGCGGCCCGGCGACCTGCGCTCGATCGCGGTCGCGCTCGGCGCCACGCAGATCGCATTGCCGGGAGAATTCTAGCCGGGGCTGGCGGGATGCCCCAGGGGGAACGGTTTTTTTGACGCAGGAGGAAAGGGTATGAGTAGCCATCTGAAGGTTAGTGCGGCCCTTGCCGCGAGTATCGCTCTCGTCGGGACCGGCGGCATCGCCCGCGCCGAAGAGGGCACGGGGCCGATGTCGGCCGAGCCCGGGCTGGTCCGGCTCGTCTTCGGCGACCACCCGAACTCCGCGGGCCGGGTCATCGAGGAGCCGGAACTCGCCGATCTTCGCGGCGGCTATCGCGGGGTCTATTTCGAGCTGTTCGGCTACGGCGATCTTTCCCGGATGGGCGGCACGCTGCCCGACGGCGTCGAGATCGCCTCCCAATCGGCCGATCTCGTGAGCCTCAGCGTCGGCCTCGCAACGCTCCCCAACACCGGCGGTTTCGCCCAGTTCGCCTCGGTCGTGGGCGACAACAACGTGGTCAACAACAATCTCGTGCTCAACGTCTACTTCCTCGACGGGGGTGTCGCCGACACGAGCAACATCAGGAATGGCGGGATCTTCGGCCTCTAGGCGCCGAAGACCGCATGCGTCCGGGGCCGCAGAGCCCCGGTTCGGGGAAAGCATTCGAGGAGGGGGCACATGATGGCTTTGAGAGGCTTCGATCGCGCGCGCGTGGTGACGGGCGGGGGGAACCGGGGGTGGAGCGCGGGAGGCCGGGCCGGGTGCAGCGGCTTCGCGCTCGTCGTGGCGCTCGTGGCGGCGGGGACGGGCGCGCAGGCGCGCGAGGTCGCCGACTGCGCCGACGACAAGGGCGGCGACCGGCTGTGCCGGCTCGAGGCGCGGCTCGACCAGCAGGAGCGCCGGATCGACGAGCTCGAGGCGGTCGTCGCCTGGCAGGCCGAGGAGATCGCCGCGCGCGACCGCACCCTCGCCGCCGAGCGGGCCGAGGTCCAGAGCCTCCAGCTGACCCTTGCCGAACGCGACGGCCTCCCGGACGCGCCGCGCCTCGCCTACCGGCCTATGCTCGCGACCGGGGCGGCGGCATGGCAGGACGCGCCGCAAGGGCAAGGGCAAGCTCAGGGGCAGGGGCCGCAGCCGGGCGAGGCCGCGCAGCCCGCCGCGGGGCAGGTCGCCGCCGGGCCGCAGGAGCCCGACGAGGGCCGCCCGCAATCCGAACAGGCGGTCGACCAGCTCCTGCTCGACCAGGGCGGCGTGCTGCTGTCGCCCGGTCGGCTCCAGATCGAGCCAAGTTTCGAATACACCTCGATCTCCAGCGACCGGGTGAACATTTCCGGTTTCTCGATCTTCAACGCCATCGTCATCGGCAGCATCAGGGTCGACGACGTCAACCGCGACATCCTGACCGGCTCGATCACCGCGCGCTACGGCACCGGCTCGCGCTCGCAGGTCGATCTGAGGGTGCCCTTCGTCTATCGCAACGACACCGAGACCACCGGGATCGGGACGGGCGATGCGACCGAACGGGCGATCACCGGGCACGGCCTGGGCGACATCGGGCTGACCCTGTCGTGGCAGGCGCTCGCCGCCAGGAAGGCGCGCCCGGCGACGATCCTCAGGGTCGCGGCCGAATATCCGACCGGCAGGAGCGCCTTCGAGATACCCCGCGTCCCCGTGAGCGAGGACAGCCCCGAGGAGATCCTCACCGAAGCGCCGACCGGCTCGGGCTTCTTCACCGTTTCGCCCGGCGTCACCTTCGTTTGGCCGATCGATCCGGTGGTCCTGTTCGCAGGAGGGGCCTACAACCTGCCCTTCGGCAAACGGTTCGACGACTTCGGCTTCGTCGATCCCGGCCACGGGTTCGAATTCTTCGCGGGCATGAACATGTCGATCAACGAACGTGTCTCGATGAACTTCTCCTTCCTCGACGCGCAGCGGTTCGCGACGCGGTCGAACGGGACCAGGATTCCAGGGTCGGGGACGCATGACGCGCGGCTTTCGCTCGGGGCGGCGATCGGCCTCAGCGACCGGACCTCGCTGGTGATCTCGACCGCGACCGGGCTGACCGACGAATCCCCCGACTTCACCTTCGGGATCCGTCTGCCGACGACCTTCTGAGGGGCAAGGGGGGGCTGCCGGCAGGCGTCGCCCGGACAATCCGCGCGCCGGTCCCGCCTTCGCCCTGGGTGCAGCCTGGCCGCGGGGAGTGTAACCTCGGGCCGGGTTCGGGCGAACCGTTCATTGCACGCCGTTTCCGGGCGTTCGCAATCAAGAGGGAGCACCACCATGCATAATTTCGTCCTGCCGGGTTTCTTGCTGGGCGGCCTTGCCGCCGCCGCGATCGTTCAGCCTGCCCATGCCGCCGAGTTCAGGCCCTATTCCGACGCCGCATTCGCCGCCGCGCAGGCCGAGGGCCGGCCGATCCTGATCGACGTCCATGCCTCCTGGTGCCCGGTCTGCGCTCGCCAGCAGCCCCTGATCGAGCGCGCCGCCGAAGACCCCGCGAACGCCGATCTCGTCGTCTTCAGGCTCGATTTCGACAGCCAGAAGGCCGAGCAGCGCCGTTTCCGGGTGACGAAGCAGAGCACCCTGATCGCCTTCGACGGCAAGCGCGAGACCGCCCGCCTGCTCGGCTCCACCGATGGCGAGGCGATCGCCCGGCTCATCGCCTCGACCCGCGGGTGAGGCGGGGGAATGGACCTGCTCGCCCTTGCCGTGGCGCTGCTCGCCGGGATCCTCACCTTCCTGAACCCGTGCGTGCTGCCGATCCTGCCGCTGGTCTTCGCGGCCTCGGCCAACGAACACCGGTTCGGACCGGCGGTGCTCGCGGCGGGGCTGGCGCTTTCCTTCACTGCGGCCGGACTGTTCGTCGCGACGATCGGAGTTTCGCTCGGGATCGATCCGGACCTGCTGCGCGTCCTGTCGGCCGGCCTGCTGATCGTGTTCGGCGCGCTGCTCGCGCTGCCGCGCGCGCAATACGCCCTGCAGACCGCGATGGGCCCGGTCGCCGACTGGGGATCGCGGCGCAGCGAGGAACACGATCGGCGCGGGCTCGGCGGGCAGTTCGGCCTCGGCCTCCTGCTCGGCGCTGTGTGGAGCCCCTGCGTCGGCCCGACGCTGGGCGCTGCGACCCTGCTCGCGAGTCAGGGCGACCGGCTCGCCGTGGCGGCGCTGACCATGTCGGTCTTCGGCATCGGGGCGGCGATCCCGCTCCTGCTGATCGGCACGGTCCTGCGTCCGAGGATGGCGGCCATGCTGAAAGGCCTCGGGGCGGCGGGCCGCGCCGGCAAGGTGCTGCTGGGCAGCGGCATGATCGTCGCGGGCGCCTTCGTCCTGACGGGCCTCGACAAGCGGTTCGAGACCCTGCTGGTCGAGACGAGCCCCGCCTGGCTCATCGACCTGACGACGCGGTTCTGATGCGCGCCGACGACGCCAGCCTGTCCGCCCTCATGGGCAAGGCGCAGGCCGGCGACCGCGCGGCCTATCGCGCCGTGCTCGAACACAGCCGCGCCTGGCTCGTCCGGTTCTACCGCGGACGGATCGATCCGGCGAGCGCGGAGGACCTCGTGCAGGAGACCCTGATGTCGATCCACGCCAAGCGCGCGACCTACGATCCCTCGCGCCCATTTCTCCCCTGGCTCGCCGCGATCGCGCGCTATCGCTGGGTCGACCGGCTCCGCCGGACCGGTTCCCGGGGCGAGACCGAGCTCGACGAGGCCCTGGCCGAAGGGGACCACGAAGCGGGCATCCTCGCCCGGATCAGCATCGACCGGATGCTCGCACGCCTGTCGAAGGGGCAGGGCGATGCGATCCGCCTGGTCAAGATCGAGGGCCTTTCCATCGCCGAGGCCAGCCGAAGGACCGGGCAGTCGGAATCGCTGGTCAAGGTGAACATCCACCGTGGCCTCAGGAAACTCGCCGATCATGTTGAAAGCGAATAATCCCATGAAACCATCGAACGGGGCGCGGATCGATGATCTCGTCGCCGACCTCGCGCCGGTGCGCCGGGTCAGGAAACGCACCGGATTGCTGCTCGTCGCGGCCGCGACGCTGCTGGCTTTCGCCGTGACCGCACCCCTGTTCGGGCTGCGGCCGGACCTTGTTGCGCTGGAGCCGGCGGAGATCGTCCTGCTGCGTTCGGGCACCTTGCTGCTGATGGGCGCGGCGGCCGCGCTCGCTGTCACCGCGAGCGCTTCGCCCGGTGTCGGTTCGCGGCGCGAGGGGTGGCGTTGGGCGCTCGGCGCCGCCCTGCTGTTTCCCGTCACCAGCCTCGCGCTGACGCTGGGCGGTGCGCCCTTTCCCGTTGCCATCCTGACGGCGGGAAGCGTCCCCTACTGCCTCGGCATCAGCCTTTCGAGCGCGCTCGCGATCGGCGGCGTGCTGACGCTGTGGCTGCGGCGCGGGGCGGTCACCGAACGCCGCCGCGCCGGGTGGCTGACGGGGCTTGCCGCGGGGGCGCTCGGCACCTTCGTCTACAACCTCGGCTGCCCGAGCGATTCGGTGCACTATGTCGCGCTGTGGTACGGGCTCGCCGTGGCCAGCGCAGCGTTTCTCGGCCGGCTTGCGGTGCCGCGGATGCTGCGCTGGTGATCCGTGCGGAGCGGCCTCGAGCGGGCGGGGGCGCTAGGCCGCGGTCGGCCCTTCGAGCGGGCGGTGCGCGCGGCGCGCGTCGAGTTCGTCGACGAAGCCGTGGTTGACGTCGCGGTGCTCCGCCTCGTCGGCACGGACCGCGATGATCACGTCGCGCAGCCGGGCATTGGCCGGAAGCTGCCAGTAATCGATCGCGATCTGCGGCGCGGGCAGGTTCTCGTGCCGTCCGGCATCGACCTCGGCGAGATAGGCGGTGTAGCTGATCACCGCCTCTTCCTCGAAATAGCCCACCACCCGGTGCGCCGTGCGCGGGGCGAGAAGGTAGAGGAAGAAGTAGAAATTGTAGAACACGACCTGGACGATCGCGATCAGCAGCCGTTCGAACGCGCTCGGCTGGGCGATCTCGATGAACGTCATCAGGTGCATCCGCTCGTTCTCTGCCTCGTCGAGCAGGGTGCGAATCCAGCCCTCGTCGTCGCGCATCTTGCGCAGCGCGGTGAGGTGCTGCCACAGCCCGCCCACCATGCCCGGGACGGCCGCAACCGTTTCGAGCACCACGGCGCGGTGGCCGTAGCGCCTCGAAAAGAACGTGTCGGCGACGAGGCGCAGCGCCTTGACGAAGGCGAAGGCGACCTTGTCGCTGGCATTGCGCGGCGGCACATGGCTGTCGAGCGCGGCGGCGTGATTGACCTGCCGGATCAGCGGGCGGTGATCGATCGGTTTCATGGTTCTCGGGATACCCAAAGCTCGCCTGGCCCCTTCTACCCGACCCCGTCGAGCGCCCTGACCAGAACTCCATCGGCCTTCACGATATGGGCTTCGGGCACGCTCGATACCCGCGAAACCGGCGCACCGGATGTGCACATAAACGCAACCAGGGACGCCTATTGCCTCGCGACGATGCGCTTTGGTGAAGAAACGCCGCCGATAGCGGGCGGGCGGGCAGATCCCCGGCCATGGCGGATCGGCCGTCATTGCAGCACTGGCCGGGCCGTGTCGCTTCACCGGTCGCCAACGGCGCGCAGGACCGACCGCATCAGGCGCCTCGCTGCCAGCCAGAGCGTCTGGCGGGCACAGGGCGCGAACATTTCGCGCGTCAGGAATTCGAATGCGGGGCGCTCGTCCCGCGCGGCCGCCATGCAGATATCGACGAGCAGTGCTTCGTCATGGGAAATCCGCGGGTTGCAATGGCTTTCGATCACCGGCGGCTCGGGCCAGGCGCGCCACGCTTCGTCGAGGAGCGCGTGAAACGGCGGCAGCGCGGTCCTGCTGCCGAGGTGGTGCGCCAGCGTGTGGATCGAATAGCCGGTCCCGGCGTGATGGCAGTAACGCAGCGCCGCGATCATCCGGTCGCCCGTCGGATCGAGATCGTTCCGCATCCGGGGCCGGCCGAGCAGGGTGATGTCAGCGGACATGCCGGTGCCTCGCGATTCGTCCGGGCGCGGAGGATGCGCGCTGGCCCGCGGCGCCTTTCGGCCTGGTGCCCGGCGCAGGCCCGACCGGCATTTTCATCGCCGCCCGCACCGCCCGTGCGGCCCAGCCAATGGCTTCCTCGAGACCGCTCTTCGCCGCATCGCCGCTGCCGCCCATCCCGTCGCTGCGAGCGGTGCGGACCACCCCGGTCAGGGCCCGCTCGTCGGCCGAGAACCTGACGCTGCAGCAGCATTCCCGCACGAGCGCGCGTCCGAGCCTCGCCTCGACCAGTTCGAACAGGCCGCCGCAGTCTCGACCGCATAACCGACCTGCATGGCCGTATCGTGCATCGCCGGAAGCGCCTGCTCGCCGGTCTCGCGCGCCATCGACCAAAGCCGGAACAGGCGGACGAGCATGGCCTCGTCGAACGCGTGCCGACGGATCGGTCTCATCGCCCTGCCCCGCAGGCGCGGTCGGGAAGATCCGCACGGCCGAAGCTCGGCATGAAGGTCGGTGGGTAGGCCATTCTTCTCCCTTTTTGCGGACCGGGCTTGCGGATTGTCGATGATCAGTCCCACGGACTGCCTTGCAATCGCTTCGCATTTGCGTAATAGCATGCTGCGAGCGCTTCGCAATAGCAGTATAACAGGGATCAGTCATGATAAATCGGTACCGGGCGGGGCGCCTTCTGTGCGGCTCCGCGATCGCTTTGGCGGCAGTCGCCTTCTCCACCGCCGGCGCGGCGCAAGACACCAGCGGCGAGGTCGAACAGAACGAACAGGAAGAAGAGGCAGAAGGGGAAACCGAAACAACCGAGGACGGCCAGGAGATCGGCACGGTCGACATCGGAGAGAGCGTCCGTTCGGTCCAGACCGCGACCGCGACGCCCGTAACCGTCATCAACCGCGAGGAAATCCTCGACCGGCAGGCCAACACCGTCGCCGAACTGGTCGATTCCGTGCCCAGCGTCAGCCTTGTCAACGGCTCGACCCCGGTTGGTTCGGCGATCTCGATCCGCGGTTTCGGCTTCAATCCCCCGTTCGGGACCGACAACAAGGTTTCGATCCAGATCGATGGCGCCGTCGCCGACGCCGAGGAGATCTATCGTCTCGGCAACCAGATCTTCACCGAGCCCGACCTTTATCGCACGGTCGAGGTGATCCGCGGCACGGTCGGCAGCTTCGAATACGGTTCCGGGATCATCGGCGGGGTCATCCGGCTCGAAACGGTCGACGCCTTCGACCTCACCGGCGGCGAGGCCGGCGTGGCGCTCAACCAGACGCTCGGCTACTTCACCAATGGCGACGGCTTCCAGAGCTCCAGCACGCTCGCCATCGCGCCGACCGACCGGATCGAACTGCTCGGCAATTTCACCTGGCGCCAGCAGGAAAACCAGACCGACGGGAACGGCGACGAGATCGGCAACGGCGCCTTCGAACTGCCGTCCTTCCTGCTAAAGGCCGGGGTCTATCTCGATCCCGACCGGGAGCATTACCTGAGGGCCAGCTACCAGCAGACGACCACCGCGGACCGGGACGTCCCGCTCGACACCTTCATCACCACCACCGACTTCTTCGGCAATGTCGACCGCGACACGCTGAGCCAGGTCGCGATCCTGCGCTACAACTACAATCCGATCGACAACGACGCGATCGACCTGCTCGCGCAGTTTTCCTACACCAACCAGAAGATCGACCAGACCTTCGTGCCCGGAAGCACGAATCCGCCGGGCTTCGACCAGTTCGTCTCGGGCCTCGGCAATGCCGACCTGCAATTCGAAATCTACCAGGGCGTCCTCAAGAACGCGGCGTTCTTCGAGACCGGCGGCATCCGGCATTCGCTGCGAACCGGCTTCGAATTCCGCAGCCGGGTCCGCGCCGATGCCAATTCCGCGCCGGGCGGGATCGACAACCGGCTGGCCTTCTTCGCGATCGACGAAATCGCGCTTGCCCGCGGGCTGACGATCACGCCCGCCATCCGTTACGAAACGCAGGATGTCGATGCGCGCCCCTCGCTAGACGACGGGACCAATTTCAGTTCGGGGCGCGATGCCTTGATGGGCGGCGTTTCGGCGCGTTACGAATTCCCCATGGGCCTGTCGTTCTTCGCGAGCTGGGCGCAGTCGGACAACCTGCCGATCATCGACGATCTCGAAAACGAGGTGCTGCGCGAACAGATCGAGGTCAGCGAAACCTACGAATTCGGCGCCGCGTTCAACCGGGTCGGCCTGTTCGCCGACAACGATCAGATCGCGATCAAGGTCAATTACTACAACACCGAGATCGACGACCTTTCGAGCACGTTCGGCGTCGTCGGAGTGCGCACCGAAGGCTTCGAGGGCGAAGCGTCCTATGCCACCCAAGGCGGCTTCTACATCGATTTCAACCTCAGCATCATCTCGGGCGAGGAAACCCGCAGCGACGGAACCGTCGGCGACTGGCGCAACCTTCCGCAGAACACCTACCAGGGCGCGATCGGCAAGCGCTTCGGCCGGGTGCTCGACGTGCGCTGGGAAACGATCCTGACCGAGGACCGCGTGCAGGACGGCGAAGTCGACGGCGAAGGCTTCGACATCCACACGCTGCGCGCGATCGTGTCGCCCGAAGGCGGGCTGTTCGAAGGCCTGACGCTGCGCGCCAGCGTCGAGAACATCTTCGACACCTTCTACCAGCCGGCGCGCTCGCTCCGCCCGGCGCCGGGCCGGAACTTCAAGTTCACCGTCCTCAAGCGGTTCTGAGCGCGATCGCTCCGCCCGGCCGGGAGCCGGGGAAGCGAACCTGAAATCGCGGGGCGCCTGTCGGTCGGGCGCCCCGCAAAGCAGCGGGAGACCATGCCATGTCGGTAAACGATCATTTCAGCGGCCTGATGAGCCTTGTCGAACTGGGCGGCCCGGTGCTCGTGCTGCTCCTCCTCGCGAGCGCGGTTTCGCTCGCGCTGTTCATTCTCAAGCTGATCCAGTTCCGCCGCGCCGGGGTCGGGCAGCATTCCGGGCTTGCCCGGTTTATCCGCCTGCACGACGCGGGCGACACGGCCGAGGGCAAGCGCCGGCTTGCCGAGGCGGACGATTACCTCAGCGCGCTGGCGCTGCTGGCGCTTCGCAGCGGGGATGCGAAGGAGGCGCGCGCGCGGCTCGAAGCGGAGGCCGAACAGAGCTTCCTCGAGCTCGAAAAGGGGATGCGCTTTCTCGACGTCGTCGCCCAGACGGCGCCGCTGCTCGGGTTGTTCGGCACGGTGCTCGGCATGATCGAGGCGTTTCAGGCCCTCCAGACCGCCGGATCGCAGGTCGATCCAAGCGTGCTGGCGGGCGGCATCTGGGTCGCGCTCCTGACCACCGCAGCGGGTCTTGCCGTCGCGATGCCGGTCTCGATCGGCCTTTCCTGGCTCGAAGGCAGGCTCGACCGCGACCGGGCCATGGCCGAACGCCTCCTGAGCGCGATCGCCACCCCGCTGCCGGATGCGGCGGACCTGGCCGAGCGAACCAGCGAGCCGGTCGCGAGCCCGCAAGTGGCAAGCGGCGGCCCGGTCCGCGCCGAGCTTCCCGGCACCGACAAGGCCTGGGCAAGCGCATGATTGCCCCGCGCAGGAGACGGCGGCGTTCCCTGTCGATCACCTCGCTCATCGACGTGATCTTCCTGCTGCTGCTCTTCTTCATGCTCGCATCGACCTTTCGGCAGTTCGCCGAGCTGGAGATCGGGGGCGTGACGGCCGCCGCCCCGGGCGCTGTCGCGGTCGAGATCACGCCGATGCGCCTGGTCGTCGAACCCGCCTCGGTCACGCTCGACGGGGCGGCGATGACGGATGGCGAACTGATCGGATATCTCGCCGGGCCGACCGACGCGCCCAGGCGGGTGAACCTGCACCTTGCCGACGGCGTGAACGCGCAGCGCCTGACCGACGTGCTCACCCTGATCGAGCCGGTTTCCGGGCTCGAGGTGAACATGGTGGTGCCGCAATGATCGCCAGCCGCCGCCGCAAGGTCGAGCGCGAACCGACCATCGCGCTCATCAACATCGTCTTTCTGATCCTGATCTTCTTCATGGTGGCCGGGACGCTTTCGGAAATGCCCCGCGAAGCCTTCGAATTCGTCTCGAGCGGGGAGATGGATTCGTCCGCGCCGGGGGACATCCTCGTCATCGCGCGGGACGGGTGCGTGTCTTTCGGCGGGCGGAGTTACGCGGGAATCGAGGATGCGATCGCGGCCCATCCCGAGCTGCGCGGCGAAGCCCGGATCCTGCCGGCGCGCGACCTTCCCGGGGCGGAGCTGCTGGCCGCGATGCGCGACCTGCGCGAAGCCGGCGTCGCTCGCATCCTCCTCGTCGCGGAGCGGGAATGATGGCGCGCGCCGCCCTCCATCCGGGATCAGCCTCCTCGGTCGGCACCTTCACGGCCCGGCAATTCGCCGCGGCCGCGGCCGTTTCGGTGCTGCTGCACCTCGGCGTGTTCATCTGGCTTGCAGCGCCGCAGTTCGAGGACGCGCGCCTTGCCGGCGGGGGAGCGTCCTTCGGCCTGTCCGGTTCGGCGACCGGTTCCGGTTCGACCAGCGCCGAACGCACGGATGCGACTGCGGAGGCGAGCGCTGAGGCGGCTTCCGAAGAGAGCGCGGCCGAACCGCCAGCCCCTCGCCCGGTGGCCGCATCGCCAGCCGAAACCCCGCCGGCGAAGTCGCCCATGCGGCGTGAGAGCGCCGAGCGCCCGCCGATCGAGCCAGCGGCGGCGGCGCCGCCGCCGACGGCTGCAAGGCCGCTCTCTCCGCCGCGACGGACTGCGCGCCGCGATGGCCGCCCGGCCGCGCGGGAAGCGGCAGCGCGTCCGCCCACGTCCTCGACTCCACCCGCGCCTGCGCGCCGGGAATCCGCGCAGGACCAGGGTCGGCGCGCAGCCGAGCCGACGACGCCGGCGGCGGCCACGCGCGGGCGCTCCGGTCCTGCCGGGCAGGAAAGCTCGCCGACCGAGGCGCGGGCCGGTGCGGGCCGATCGAGCGAGGGACGATCCGACACCGGCAGCGGGACCGGCAGCGGGTCCGCCCGAAGCGGTTCGGGCGATGCGGCGACGACCAATTACACCGGCATCGTGACCGACCATATCCGGCGCAACCGCCGCTCGAACGCGGTCGGCGCGGGCGAGGCCATTCTCAGGATCGCGATCGAACGCAGCGGGCGGGTCCGCGATCTCGCCATCTACCGCTCGTCCGGTTCGACCCGGTTCGACCGGCAGGCGCTGCGGATGGCGCGGCTCGCGGCCCCTTATCCCGCTCCGCCGTCCGGCCAGGGTCCCGTGCTGGTCAGGATCAGGGGAAGATGACAGGCCCGCAAAACAAGATCGATTGTATTGATAATGCGAATCAGTATAATAAACGAACCGGCCAAGTGCGTCCGAGCGTGCCACGCCGGTCCTGCAGGAAGCCGATGGACGAAGGTGAGGCTCTTGCAATGCGAAAAGCAGGCGCCCGCGATGACATTTTCATTTCCCGCCGGGAAACCGCCGCCGATGCCGACGGGCGGAAGGCCGCACGACCTCGCCGATCCCCGAGCTTCGGGACCGGCACATCAGCTAGAGCAAGGAGCGTGAACATGACCAGGGTAGCAATCGCAGGAACATTCTTCGCGGCCGGACTTCTGTGCCTCGCCGGTCCGGCCATGGCCGACGAACCGGACGGGGAGACCGGCACGGACACCGGCGCAAGCACGGCGCCGCAGGACAATCCCGAGGCTTCGGAGCGCGAGCGGCGGGTCGGCGGCCACTCCAAGACGGCTTTCGTGAAGACCTACGACACGAACGGCGACGGCCAGGTTTCGATCGGCGAATTCATGATGGCGCGCGAGGCGAGCTACGCGAAGACCGATATGGACGGCGACGGCTCGCTGACGTCGAAGGAATATGTCGGCGAATTCACCGAGCGCATGGATGCAAGCGAGCTGACCTTCGCGGTCGAGGATCGCCAGCGGCAGATCGATGCTGCCGAATTCCGCTTCGGCTTCATGGACACCGACGAGAACGGGATCATGACTGCGGCGGAATTCCACGAATCCGGGATGCGGATGTTCAAGCGGCTCGACACCAACGAAGATGGTTTCGTGAACGAGAGCGACACCGCCGACAGCTTCTGAGCCGAAGGCGCCGGCCGCCGCGCCCGCGCCCGCGCTTGCCTCGATCGCGGGCAAGGGAATGAACGCGCAGCCGGCGCGGCATTGGAACGGCACCGGAGCGCGTCTTTGCGATTCGGGCGCACGAAGGAATGTCCGCAACCCGCCCGGCCGGAAGCGGACCGGCTTTGCGTTCCCGCCACGGAAAGCGGGGCGGTCAGCCGGTCGCCCCGCTGCTGCTGCTCGAACGCAAGCCGCGCCCCCGGTTCGCCTTCCGGATCATGACCGTTCGCAGGAACGGCAGGTGGCGGAGACGGAGGGATTCGAACCCTCGATACCGCTATAAACGGTATGGTCCCTTAGCAGGGGACTGGTTTCAGCCACTCACCCACGTCTCCGCGACGCAAAATCGGCTGCGAGGCGCGCGCTATAGTCGTGCTGGCGGCGCGCGGCAAGGTCGCATGTGCGCGCAGCTGCTCCGGCGGCTCCGACTCCGCTTTCGGAACGGCACGAACGGGGGCGCAGCGACGGGCGGGTTCGTCCGGCGTTCAGGCTGGGTCGGATAGCCGATTCGCCTCGTCGCGTTTTCGATTCGCCCTGCCGCCCTGCGATTGCCGCCCGGAGTCCCGATGGCGGAGAAGGGCCGACCGGCGGCAAAGGACGCGCGATGCCCCGTTAACCGAAGGCGAAAGGCTGCATCATGACCCGAGCGAGGCAGATCATCGACGAGGCCGCAAAGCGGGCGAGCGGCCGGCGCGCGCCGCTGGCGCAGGCGCGCCATCTCGCCGCGGCCATGCTCGCGGTCGCGGCGATGGCTCTCGCCGGGCTGGCCGGGCCGCTCGCGGCGCAGGACACGGTCGAGAGCTTCGACCCCGACGAGGCCTATTCCGCGCCGTCCGAGGACGCGCCCGCCGGGCCGGCGAGCGGCGCGATCGATGGCGATCTCGACCCGGCGCAGCCGCAGTCACGGCCCGACCCCCGGCCGCAGCCCGCCCCGCGCGGGCCGGCCGAGGTCGAAACCTCGCGCGCGCCCGGTTTCGACGAGGAGTTTTCCGGTTACGCCGAGGGGACGGACCAAAGCGTTCCGGCCGAGGATCTGCCCGCCTGGAGCCGCGAGGAGGCCCCCGAAGTGGCCGATGCGGCGCCCGGTGCCACGCCCGAAGCTGCGGCCGAATCCGCGACCTATGGCGAGGACGACCTGATCGGCGCGGCAGAACGCGTGTTCGGCAAGGGCGCCGAAGGGCTCGCCGGGCTGATCGAGGACCTGCTCCGCAAGCAGGGCGAGCCCAACGGATACATCGTCGGGCGCGAGGCGGGCGGCGCGTTCATCGTCGGTGCGCGCTACGGTTCGGGCACGCTGCATCACAAGGTCGAGGGCACCCGCAAGGTCTATTGGACCGGGCCTTCGATCGGTTTCGACGCCGGGGCCAATGCCGGCAACACCTTCGTCCTCGTCTACAACCTCTACGACACCGAAGACCTGTTCAAACGCTTTCCGGCGGGCGAGGGGCAGGCCTATTTCGTCGGCGGTCTGACCGCGAGCTACCTGCGGAAGGGCGACATCGTGCTGATCCCGATCCGGGTCGGGGCGGGGCTGCGGCTCGGCGTCAACGCAGGCTACATGAAATTCTCGAAGAAACAGCGCTGGCTGCCCTTCTGACGCGGGCACGGTCGCGCGAAAGGCGCGATTGCCGGTTGCGGCGCGGCCATCGGCGCGGCAGGACGCGCTCACCATGCTCGACCGACTCGAACCCCAATCGCCCGATGCGCTGCTCGCGCTGATCAAGCTCCACGCCGCCGATCCGCGCGACGACAAGATCGACCTCGGCGTCGGCGTCTATCGCACCGAAGACGGCGCGACCCCCGTGTTCGAGGCGGTCAAGGCGGCCGAGCAGCGCCTGGTCGAGGAACAGGACAGCAAGTCCTATCTCGGTCCCGAAGGCGACACGGGCTTCGTCAACGCGCTGATGCCGTGGATCTTCGGCGAGAACGCGACCATGGGCGGGCGGATCGCCGGGATGCAGACCCCGGGCGGGACCGGCGCGGTGCGGCTCGCCGCGGCGCTCGCGCAGAAGGCGGGGATGGCCCGGCTCCACATGGGCACGCCGAGCTGGCCCAACCACGCGCAGATCCTGGCCGACCTCGGGCTCGAACTCGCTCCTTTCGATCACGCGCGCGCCGATGGCACCGCCGATCTCGATGCCGTGCTCGGCGCGATCCGCGGGTCACGGGCGGACGAGGGCGTTCTGCTGCACGGCTGCTGCCACAACCCGACCGGGATCGACTACGCGCCCGAGGAATGGGAAGCCATCGCCGAGGCGTTCGAAGCCTCCGGAGCCTTCCCGATCATCGACACCGCCTACCAGGGCCTCGGCCAGGGGCTGGAGGAGGATGCGAAGGGCCTCAGGACCGTCCTCGCCCGGGTGCCCGAGGCCTTCATCGCCTACAGCTGCGACAAGAATTTCGGGATGTACCGCGACCGCGTGGGGGCGTTCTACATCCTCGCCGACGGCAGGACGACGCTCGACACCGCCTTTTCCAACGCGAATGCGCTCGCCCGGGCGAGCTGGTCGATGCCGCCCGATCACGGCGCCGCGGCGGTGCGGCTGATCCTGCGCGATACCGATCTGACGCAGGCCTGGCAGGACGAGCTCGACGAGATGCGCGCGCGGATGCGGCAGGTGCGCGACCGGCTGGCCGAGGCGGGCATGGCGGGAAGCGTCGATCTCTCCCCGCTCGGCGCTCAGAACGGGCTTTTTTCGGTGCTGCCGGTGACCAGCGAACAGGTCGCCGCCCTGCGCGAGGATCACGCGATCTACATGGCCGGATCGGGCCGGATCAACGTCGCCGGGCTGTCGATGGACAATATCGACCGCTTCATCGATGCGCTGGCCGAGGTCACCCGCTAGGGACGCAAACGGACACCGGCGAGACACCGGCAGGCGCTTCCCGAAGCGCGGCGGAGCCGCCCGCACCCGCCGCTTTGCCGAGTGATTTCAAGCGATTCGCCAGCGTGCGTCCGGGCCGGGCGCAGGGCCGGGCCAGACGCGCTGTCGCGTTCCTACAAGTCCCTGATATCGAAAGGCAAATTCCGAATTAACGGCTGTGAACGTTCTCACATCACACTGGTCGCAACAAGATACCGGCTCGCCGCAAGGGCGACCGGCGGGTCGCACAATTGCCTTTCGAAGGACCTGACCGCCGCAAGGGCGAACGCCGTTCGGGCAACGACCGGCTCCGCAGCGAGCGCCGCGCGGGCTTCGATCTCGGCTCCGGCAAGGAATGACGGGGCTTGGCACAATGGGCATTAACGAAGATTTCGCGCCCCAGGAAGGCCGCATCGCCGCCCGCCGCCACATCAACATGGGCGCGCTGCTGAAAGGCACCGACGGGAGGGAATTCGAAGGCACGATCCGCAACATCTCGGAAACGGGCTGCCTGTTCCGGGCCGAACGCGCGAAGCGGCTTGAGCCGGGGCGCCATTACAGTCTCAGGCTCGAAGGGCTGGAAATGCAGGTGGTGTGCGCGGCGTGGTCGGAGGACGGCCATGCCGGGCTCGAGCTGGCCGAGCCGCTGCATCCGGCGGTGGTCGACGATCTCGTGCGCGCCGTGCTGCTGGCGCTTGCCGCGAATGCCCGGGCGGACCGGGCGCGCGAGCGCGAGCCGATCGAGGACCTGCCGCCGCTTTCGCGCGGGCGGCGCGGCACGCTGCGCTAGAGGCGACCGGGTCGCATACCGCGCTAGCCGTGGGCGTGCGACCAGGCGCCCATCGACCCGAGGTAGATGTCGAGCCGGTCGAACCCGCGCGAGGCGAGCCAGCCCGCCGCAACCGTCGCGCGCATCCCGCTCGCGCACATCACGGTATAGTGCCGGTCCGGGTCGAGATCGCGCCAACCCTCGTTGAGATGGCCCACGTAAAGGTGCTGCGAACCCTCGATCGCGCCGCTTGCCCGTTCGTCCGCATCGCGCACGTCGAGCAGGGTCCAGTCCTCGCCCGCCTGGGCCAGCCTGCGCTCCACCGTTTCGGTCTGGACGGTCGGGATGGCGCGCATGTCCGCACCGTTCGCCGCCGCGGGGACCACGCCGACGAAACCGCCCGCGATCCGGTCCAGCCCGATCCGGGCGAGGTGTTCCATCGCCGCGTTGAGCTGCGCCTCGTCCGAGGCCACGAGGCCGATGCGATGCTCTTCCCCGATGAACCAGCCGGCAAAGGCGCTGATCATGCCGGTCGGCAGGCTCATCGCGCCGGCAAGGTGACCCGAGGCGAAGGCGAGCGGATCGCGCACGTCGATCACGTGATCGCACTGCGCCTCGTGCAGCTCGCCAAGGGAGAGGACCTTCGGCCGCAGCACGCGCGGCGCGGGGTCCGCCCCATCCATGTTGAGCCGTTCCATCAGGCGGAAATAGGGCGGCTGGTAGTGGTGTTCGGCGATCTTGAAGGCGATGAAGTCGTCGCGGGTTTCGAATTGCAGGCGCGGGTTGTTGCGACGTTCGTGACCGATGGTCGAGAATTCGCGCTCCGCCATGCCCGAACCGCAAACCGAGCCCGCGCCGTGGGCCGGATAGACGATCGCCTGGTCGCCGAGGGCGAGCAGCTTCTGCAGCGAATCGTACAGGAGCCCCGCGACCTCGCGCTTGCGGTCGGGGTAGAAATCGGTTCGCCCGACATCGCCGATGAACAGCGCGTCGCCGGTGAACACGCCGACCGCCCCGTCGGGATAGGCGGTGTCGTGGACCGCATAGGCGAGATGGTCGTCGGTATGGCCGGGCGTCTCGATCACCTCGATCCGAAGCTGTCCGATGTCGATGCTATCGCCCTCGCGCGCGGTCTCGGCAAAGACGACGGGGCGTTCGGGGTTCGGGCCGTGGAGCACCCTGGCCCCGGTCATGGCGGCGAGGAGCGGCGAGCCGGAGACGAGATCCTCGTTGCGGTGGGTTTCAAGGATGTGGGTGATTTCCAGGCCCTGCGCGCGCGCGTGTTCGAGATAGATCTCGCAGTCGCGGCGCGGATCGATCACCGCCGCCTTCCCGCCCGCTCCGACGAGATAGGACAGGTGCGACAGGCCCGTGGTCTTGATGGTTTCGAGGATCATGGCGGCTCTCCCTTTCGCTGTCTGCCCAACCAACGAGAGGGTGCCGCCGGTGTTCCTACCGGGCGGTCGCGGCGAGGCCCTGCATGCGCTTGAGATAGCGCGCGAGCACATCGATCTCGAGGTTGACCCGCGCGCCTTCCCCGAGGCCGCCGAGCGTCGTCACCTCGGCGGTGTGCGGGATCAGGTTAAGCGCGAAATCGCAGGTCCCGTCGCTCTGATCGCGCACGTCGTTGACAGTGAGCGAGACGCCGTCGACGGTGATCGAGCCCTTGGGCGCGATGAAGGGCGCCATTTCGGCCCGCGCGCGGATCGCGACGAGCCACGAATCGCCCTTTTTCTGGAAGCTGCGGACCTCGCCGACCGAATCGACATGGCCCGTGACGATATGCCCGCCAAGCTCGTCGCCCAATCGCAGCGAGGGCTCGAGATTGAGCCGGCGGCCCGCCTCCCACATGCCCGGCACGGTGCGCGAAACGGTCTCGCCCGATACGTCGACATCGAACCACGCATCGCCTTTCGTGCCCCCGCGCGCAACGGCGGTGAGGCACACGCCCGAACAGGCGATCGAGGCGCCGATCGCGATCCGTTCCGGGTCGAGCGGGGCGGCCACCCGCACGCGCAGGTCGCCGCGCTGCTCGCTGCTTGCAATCGTGCCGATGGCGGTGACGATGCCGGTGAACATCGGGTGTCAGGCTCCTTCTTCGCGGTTGCGCTGATAGGCGGTGAAGCTGTCGCTGCCAAGCTGGCAGGCCGCAATGCGTTCCCACCGGCCATGAGCGCCGGCGAGCCCGTCCGGCCCTGCGAGCCCCAGCCCGTCCAGCGCGCGCAGCCCGTCGCCCAGCAGGATCGGCGCCCGGTAGAGATGAAGCTCGTCGACGAGATCGGCGGCGAGGAAGGCCGAGGCCGCGCCCGCGCCGCCTTCGAGATAGACCGACAGCACGCCGTCGAGCCGGGCGATATCGGCCGGCCGGTTGATGACGCGCGCCCCGTCGGCCCCGGCCCCGCGGGTGAGGACGAGGCGCTGCGGACTGCGCGGCCCGAGGCCCGGGAGGCGCACGTCGAGCCGCGGCCGGTCGGCCCGCCACGTGCCCCCGCCGACGAGGATCGCGTCGTGCCGCGCGCGCATGGCGTGGACATGGGCGCGCGCCGCCTCGCCGGTGATCCAGCGGCTGGTCCCGTCGGCGAGCGCGATGCACCCGTCGAGCGACAACGCGAGTTTGAGCGTGACGCGCGGACGGCCCATTCGGCGCAAGGTGAGGTAATCGGCAAGGCTTGCAGCGGAGGCGGGATCGTCCAGCACCGTGACCGCGATCCCCTCGCGTTCCAGCCGGGCAATGCCCTCGCCCGCGGTGCGCGGGTCGGGGTCGCGCTGGCCGATGACGACGCGGCGAGGGCGGGCATTGGCGACGACATCGCAGCACGCCGGACCGCGAAGCGAGGCATGGGCGCAAGGTTCGAGCGTGACGTGGAGCGTCATGCCGTTGGCGCCGCCACCTGCGAAACCGGCGAGGGCGATCGCCTCGGCATGGGGGCGCCCGCCTGCGCGGGTCCAGCCGCGCGCGACGACGCGGGGGGCGTCCTCTCCCGAAAGCAGCAGGGCCGCGACCCCCGGATTGGGCCGGCACAACGGACGCGCGCGCAGGGCAAGCCGCGCGGCGGCTGCCATCCACGCGGCATCGCCGGGTGGGGAGGCGCCTATCGGGCGGTTCCTTCGGCCCGGTCCTGCGGCGCCGCTGCGGGATCGGCCCCGGCGGCGCGGCGCTCGGCCGTGGCGGCCTCCTCGGCGGCGCGCTCGGCTTCGGCGCGGCGTTCGATTTCGTCCACGTCCATGCCGGTCGCCCGGCCGAGCGCCTTGTAGAGTTCGCGCTTGCGCTCCGCGATCGCCTCGGCCCGCTCCTCGCGCAGTTCCTTGACCTCCTGGTTCGCGCGGTTGGAGGCCATGATCTCCTCGTCCGTCCGTTCGGGATCGAAGGTGGTGATGTAGGTGATCGTGGGCCGGGCGGGTTCCTTGTAATGGGTTTCGGTCGAAAGCCAGCCGAAGATCACCGCCAGCGGCAGGCAGGAGGCGGCGAGGATCGGCCAGCGATAGGGATTGGGCTTGCGGAACTCGTGCCAGAAATCGAGCGCCCCGGCCTTGGGATTGAAGCGGGAACTGGACAGGATGCGGGAAAACATGGGCGCAATATAGGACGCGCGGCGCGATCGCGCCAGTTCCCCTGCGCGGCGCCCGCACCGCTAGAGATAGGACACGCTGATCGGCACCCTCGCGCGCAGGTCGCCGCCGGCGCGTTCCTCGCCGCTGACGACGAGCGTCGCGGCAAAGACGAATTCGAGCCGCCCGTTCTCGTCGAGCCGCGGCATGGCCGGGAGCGAGGTGACGAAATCGCGCAGCCGCGCCTCCCCGCCGAGCGGCCCGCGCATCTCGATCTCGAAAGGAAGGGCGATGCTGACCTGCTCGCGCGGGGCGCCGGTCACGATCGCGCGCCCGGTGACCGGCATCCCGCCGAGATCGTCGATGTCGCCGAACAGCCGCTTCTCGCCGGTGCCGAGATCGAGCAGCACGCGTCCCTCGCCCCGGCCGATGATGACCACGCGGCCGAAGTCGATGTCGGAATCGATCGCGATCGCAAGGCGCTGGCAGTTGCGGTTGCGATTGCCGTTCCCCTTGCCGTTCTGGTTGCCCTTGCCCCGGCAGCCGGGCGGCAGGTCGCATTGCGGGCACGATCCCTGCGCCTGCGCCGGCGGGGGCGCGGCGGGCAGGGCAAGGCAGACGGCAGCGGCCAGCAGCAGGGCGGAACGTGCGAACATGACCGCTGTCTTACGGCCGCATGGTTAACGGAGTTCTACGCAGCCTTGCGGAGGTGCGGGAGCCTCACCCGAAAGCTGCGTAGAGCGAGCGGCCCTGTTGCTTGAGCCAGCGATCGGCCGCGCCGATGTCGCCTTCGTAGATCCGTGCGAGCAGGGCGTGGAAGGCGGGCGAATGGTGGAAATGGACGAGATGGGCGACCTCGTGCGCGACGACCGAGCGGCGGACGAAATCGGGCGCCTGCACCAGCCGCCAGTTGATGCGGATGCGGTTCCTGTCCGAACAGCTTCCCCATCGCCGCTGCGCGCGCGACAGGGCGACGGGGACCGGATCGAGCCCGGCGGCGGCGCAGTAATCGGCCATGTCCGCCTCGACCAGCGTCAGCGCCTCGCGTTCGAGCCAGCGCCTGAGGCGATGTTCGAGCCCGGCGCGCGGCCCGCCGACGCGCAGCGCGCCGGGCAGGGGGCGCGGGATGCGCGAGGCCCGTTCCTCCCACTCGATCCGCAGGGGCGCGCCGCGCAGCAGCACCTCCCCGCCCGGACCGGGCGCGGCGCGGCGGGGGACCCTGGCGTGCTGTTCGGCCAGCCAGTCGGCACGGGCATGGGCGAAGGCGATCGCCTGCGCCCGCGGTGCCCAGTGCGGCACGGTGAGGCGCACCTCGGTGCCGTCGGGGGCGAGCCGCAGGGTCAGCCGGCGCGCGCGCTTGTGCTGGCGCAGGACGATCGGCACGCGCTCGCCGTTGAGTTCGATCGCGGGATCGCTCGCGGCGCGGCGCAGCCAGTCGATCATTTCTCCGCCTCGACGCTCGCGAGCACCGGGGGCTCCAGCGCGTCCCGGTCGGGCGCGGGCCATTCGACGATATGGTGTTCGAGCGGGCCGGCCTCGGTCTCGCTCACCACGCGGCCCGCGACCGAAACGCCGACCCGGTGCACCGCCTCGCGGTCGCCGCAGACGAGGTAGTGCCAGCCCGGCAGCGGGCGGCCCGCCGCGCGCAGGCGGTAGGCGCAGGTCACCGGCAGCCACGGCACGTCTTCGACGATGGCGAGGGTCAGGCGCAGGCAATCCGGCACGAAGACCTTGCGGTTGCGATAGTCGCGGCACCGCGCTGTCCCCGCGTCGAGCAGCTTGCAGGCGACGTTCGTGTCCGAGATTTCGCCGGTGTCGGCATCCTCGATCTTGTGCAGGCAGCACTTGCCGCAGCCGTCGCACAGCGCTTCCCATTCGGCGCGGTTGAGCTCGCCAAGCGGGCGGTTCCAGAAGCCTTCCCTCAGCTGGCCCATTTCCGGATCTCGGCAGCGAACCGCTCCGCGCCCTCGGCGCCCGGCTGGTCGGTCGGCAGGGTGGCGAGCGGCTCGCCCTCGGGTCCGAAGAGGTAGGTGATCGCCGAATGATCGACCAGGTAGCCGCCATCGGGCGTCGTCTCGCCCTTCCGGGCATAGACCTTGAACGCCTCGCGCGCGGCGTCGACCTGCTCGGGCGTACCCGTCAGCCCGATGATCGAATCCGAAAAGGCGCTGGTGAATTCGCCCACCACCTGCGGCGTATCGCGTGCGGGATCGACCGTGATGAAGATCGGCTGGACCTTCGCGGCGAGGTCGGGATCGCTTTCCTCGAGCGCCTCGATCCCCTGCGCGATGCGCTGCATGTCGGTCGGGCAGATGTCGGGGCAGTAGGCGAAGCCGAAATAGACCACGCGGTACTGCCCGGCGAAATCGTCCCAGCGCACCGTCTCGCCCGCGCTGTTCACCAGTTCGAACGGGCCGCCGATGCTGGAGCCGGCGAGCGGCGGATCGAGCGCGGCCGGGTCTTCCGGCGCGCAGGCAACGAGCGCGAGCGGCGCGGCGAGCGAGGCGAGGAGACCGGCGAGGACCGGGGATGCGGCGGAGGTCTTGGCGTGTGGGTTCATGCTCTGCTAACTGGCGGCCTGGCAGCGGGCGGTGTCGCCGATCCCGCGTGCGACGATATGTGGCAGGAAATGCGAAAGGACAAAAGCGTGTTCGCACCGGTTTTGTGCAAGCTAGGAAGTCCCGCGCGGATTGCGAGAGCGGCGGCGGCCCCGGTTGCGGTTGCGGTTGCGCTTGCGATTGCCGGTGCCGGGCTGGGGTTCGGCCCGGGCGGGATGCTCGCGCCGCCCGCGCACGCGCAGCTGTATTCCGAAGGCTACAAGTTCCTCAAGGCCGTGCGCGACCGCGACGGCGACGCCGTGACCGAGATGCTGAATGAGCCGGGCACGACCATCATCAACGCGCGCGACATCACCACCGGACAGACCGGGCTCCACATTGCCGCCGCGCGGCGCGACATCCTGTGGATCAAGTTCCTGCTGCAGAAGGGCGCCGAACCGAACATCCGCGACAACAAGGGGCTGACCCCGCTCCAGATCGCGGCGACCCTGGGCGAGGTCGAGGCGGTCGAGGAACTGGTCAAGCGCGGCGCGCTGGTCGACGTTTCCGACAGCCAGGGCGAAACCCCGCTGATCGCGGCGGTCCATCAGCGCAACGTGACTCTGGTGCGCGAGCTGCTCGCGCAGGGGGCCGATCCCGACCGCAACGACAATTCGGGCCGCTCGGCACGCGACTACATGGAGCTGCAGCGCGGCAATTCGCTGATGCGGGCCGAATTCGAAGCTGCCGACGAGGCGCGCGAGGGCGAGGGAACCAAGCAGCAATACGGGCCTTCCTTCTGACATGGACACGATGACCGACAATCCCCGGGGCGGACCCGACTTCGCCGACCTGACCCTCGACGAGCTCGCGCTCGCGCTCGCACCCGACATCGCCGCCTCGGCGGTGTTCGACGGGTGGGGCGACACCGCGCTCGAAGCGGCGGCGGAAATGGCCGGGGTCGATCACGACGTCGCGAAACTCGCCTTTTCGGCCGACAGCGCAAACGGGCGGGCGATGCAGATGATCGAGGCGTGGATCCGCTCGGTCGACAGGGCGATGGAGGCCGAATGGCCCGCCGAACGGCTCGCCGGACTCAAGATCCGCGAGCGCATCCGCGCGCTCGTCGCCTTCCGGCTGGAAGCGGTGGCCGACATCGACGAGGCGGTGCGCCGCGCGCTCGCCGTCATGGCGATGCCGCAGAACGCCCCGCGCGCGTTCAGGCTCGGGTGGGAATCGGCCGACCTCATGTGGCGGCTCGCCGGCGATACGGCGACCGATTACAACCACTACACCAAGCGCGCGATCCTCGCCGGGCTCTATTCGGCGACGCTCGCCGTCTTCGTCAACGACGAGAGCGAGGGCAAGGCGGACACCTACGCCTTCCTCGACCGCCGGATCGAAGGGGTGATGAAGTTCGAGAAGTTCAAGGCGCAGCTCACCGGCGGCGACCGCGAGCTGCCGAGCCTGACGCGCTTCCTCGGCCGACTGCGCTATCCCTCGCGGTAGGAACCGCCATATCGGAAGTGGAAAACGGGCCGGCGTTCTCGCGTTGGCGGCGGCGGTGCCTTATGACGATAGCGAGAATCGCGGCCCCTCGCGCCGCGTCGATGAATGGACGGGAAGGATAGTTCGATGGCGGGTTCGCTCAACAAGGTCATGCTGATCGGCAATCTGGGGGCGGACCCCGAGGTGCGGACTTTCCAGAACGGCGGGAAGGTCTGCAACCTGCGTGTCGCGACGAGCGAGACGTGGAAGGACCGGAACACGGGCGAGCGGCAGGAGCGGACCGAATGGCATTCGGTCGCGATCTTCAACGAAGGGCTCGCGGGGGTCGCGGAACGCTATCTGAAGAAGGGCAGCAAGGTCTATCTCGAAGGCCAGCTCCAGACCCGCAAGTGGCAGGACCAGAACGGCAATGACCGCTATTCGACCGAAGTGGTGCTGCGCGGGCCGAATTCCGTGATGACCATGCTCGATGGCGCTCCCGGCGGCGGCGGGGGCGGTGGCGGCCGCTCGGGCGGCAGCTTCGGCGGCGGCGGCGGCGCGGGCTACGGCGATCGCGGCGCGGGCGGCCAGCCTGCCGGCGCCGGTGGCGGCTGGAACCAGGGCGGCGGCTCCGGATCGGGCAGCGGCGGTTCGGGCGGCGGCTACGACGATCTCGACGACGACATTCCGTTCTGAGGCCGGGCTTCGGCCCCCCCGGGGGCGGGTTTTCCGGAACGCGGATCGCGCGGGGCGATTGATGCCGTGACCTCATGGCATCCGACAGCAACGCCTCCGCTTCCCCGCTCACGATCGGCCAGCTCATCGCGGGCATGGGCCTGTTCGGCAGCGCGACGCCGCTCTCCAAGATCATCGGCGAGCACTATCCCGTCTTCACGGCGAGTTGCCTGCGGATGGTCATCGCGAGCATCGTGCTCGCGCCTTTCGTCCTCGCGCTGACCAGCCGCTATCGCGACACGGCGCGGTCCGACTGGGGGGTGATCGCGGCGATCGCGGCGTTCGGAATGGTCGGCTTCACCGCGACCATGCTGTTCGGGATGCGTCTGACGACCGGGGTGATCGGATCGACCATCATGAGCGCCTCGCCCGCGATCACCGCCGCGGCGGCGGTCGTGTTCTTCGGAGCGGCGATGAACTGGAGGAAGGGCGGTGCGCTCGCCCTCGCGGTGGTCGGGGTCGTCGTCGTCAACGTCTTTCGCGGCGGCGGCGGCGGCGGCAGCGGCGGAGCGGGGGACGCGGCGCTCCTCGGCGGCCTGCTAGTGCTCGTCGCTGTGTGCTTCGAGGCCGCCTACACGCTCCTTTCGCGCAAGCTGTCGGACGGGATCACCTCGCTCGAGGCGACGCTCGCCGCCTCGCTGCTCGCCGCGCCGCTCTTCGTCGCGCTGGCCTTCGCCTTCGATCCCGCGCCGTTCGATTTCTCGCGCGGGACCGAGCGTTCGCTCTACGCGCTCCTGTTCTGGGGCGCGGGGACCGGCGGGCTCGCGCCGGTGCTGTGGTACAACGGGGTGAGGAAGGCGCCCGGCGCGCTCACCGCGGGCGCCATGTCGGTGATGCCGCTGACCGCGCTCGGCCTGTCCTACGTGCTTCTGGGCGAAGCCTTTCGCTGGGTCCACCTCGCGGGGTTCGGGTTGGTCTTCGCGGGGCTGGTGCTGATGATCCGCGAGCACGCCGCGGACGCGCAGGACGGCTGAGGGGAATTCCCCGGCCCGGCCTCACTGGCCCGAACCTTCAAGCCCGGCCTCGCCATAGGCCATGACCTGCCGGAACGGTTCCAGCATGTCGCCGCGCTGGCGACTGGCGCCGACGTTGTCGCGGCTCGAATAGAGCGAGACCAGCATCGCCAGATCAATCCGCGTCAGCGAAGGCGAGGCCTTTGTCCTGTCGCCCTCGAACAGGTTGAGGATCGAATCGGCCTTATGCGCGTCCTTGCGATCCGCTTGCACCTGCATCATGCCGCGCATCAGCGCGTAATCGGCAAGCTGGGTGGCCGAGACGCTCTCCAGCGCATCGCGCTCGATCAGGACGAAGCTGCGATAGATGGCCTCGGGCACCTCGATCAGCATGTTGCCGTTGCGCGGCATCGGCAGGAAGGCGGTTGCCGGCATGCCGTCGAGCGCGGTCCCGCCGCCGCCGACAAATGCGGATGTGCCGAGAGAATTGGCAAAGACACTCCGGCCGCGATCCACGACGTGCCACGCATAGGCAGGCCCCGGCCCGCGCATCACGGTGTCGCGCGCATGGTGGGGCATCGCGCCGAACGTGCGCCAGGGGTGGCGCTTGCGCCAGTCCTTGATGGTCGCCGGTCCGTCCTCGACCAGCGCGACGACGAGGTTGTAGCTGCAATCCGCATCCTCTGCGACGGCGATCCCGGAAACCCGCGCGACGGTGCGCATCCGCTCGATCACGAAACCTTTCGAGGGTTCGTCCAGCCCGATCACCGCCGGGCACAGCGGATCGCCCTGCTTGGCGTAGAATTTCGTCGCACCGATGCGTTCGGGGAAGAGCATGGCGTGGATGAAGTCGCGGATCTCGGCATCGGGAATGGGCTTGCCGATGACGAGGATGCCGTCCTCTTCCCCCGGAGCCTTCGCCACAGCCGGGGCAGGGACGGGTCCGCGTGTCCGGATCTCGGGGGCTTGGGGTTCGGATGTCTGGGCCTCGGGTGCCTGGGCTTCGTGTGCCTGGGCAAGCGCTCCCGACGGGCCTGCCGCGAGGATTGCAACCGCTGCCGCCAGTCCGAGAACACCCTTCATGATCCACCTCATCCAGGCATTTGCGCGTGGAACGCAGATTGATGTTCGGCGACTTTATCGCGGCTTGACGGGTTGCAGGGAAGGGCTTTTCGCACCCACTCAATCCCCCTGCACTCAGCCCCCGCGCTTGAGCACGGCGGCAAGCCCGGCGGCGAGCGGCCCGTAGTGCTCGCCTTCGTTGGTGATCCCCGCCTTGCGCCGCGCCGCCTCGGCCCCCGGCCCTTCGGCATAGGGATCGATCGCAAGGCCCAGGGTCTGCGCCACCGCCTCGCCGAGGTCGAAGCTGTCGCCCGCATATTCGATCTCGTCGAGTTCCTCGCGTTCGAGCTCGATCTCGGGCGGCTCGTCCCCGTCCGTGGCCATGGCGCGGGTGGCCGCGGGGACGAACCGCAGTTCGAACGGCTCGCTCAGCGTCACCGGGAAATTCTCGTTCGAGACCGCGCAGATCTGCTGCACCGCCGCGCTCAGCACCCCGCTCGCCCGGATCACGCCGGACTTGTGCGGCCCTTTCTCCTCGAGCACCACTTCGGCCCTCAGCGAATCGATCCCGCCCAGGCCGAAACGCCGCGCTAGCGCGTCGCGCTCGGCTGCGTCGGCCTCGATCACGACCGGGTCCGCCGGGAGCGGGCGGGCCTTGACGAGGCGGGGCATTTCGGACGGGTCGGTCACGCGCGGCCCCTACCAGATCCCGCTCGCCTTGATCAGTTCCTCGTCGCTGAACCGGGCGAGCCGGTCGGACAGGGCGAACAGCTTGTCCGCGACGCATTCGGCCGCGGCCTGCTCGTCCGCGCCTTCGGCGAACTGGACGTTGCGCTGCACCGCCGCGATCATCTTCTCGCGGTCCTTCTGGTTCAAGGCGCTGCGATAGGCGCCGAGCCGCCCGCCCAGCAGGCTCATGAGCTTGCCGACCTTCTTGCCCACGACCACGTCGTTGACGCCGAATTCGCGCAATTGCCCGTCCATGTCCTCGACGAAGAGTTCGGCGAGGAGGGCGCTTTCGGCGCGCATGTCGGACGCCTCGACCCGGACGATCACCGTGCTCAGCACGGCGGTGATGAGGTCGAACCGGCCGCCCACGGTGTCGGCGACCCTGCAATCGGTGTAGAGGCTCTTCTCCCGCGCCAGTTCGATCACGCGGTGCCACAGCGGGCGGATGCGTTCGCGCGGGTCGGCCGCGGTTCCGAAGACCTTGGCGAGGAAGGCGAAGCGGGAAGGTTCTTGCGCGGACATGGAAAGACGGCTTTCGGACAGGCGTTCGTGCTGCCGCAGTGGCAGCCGTTCAGTGCGGATTCAACCGCGCTTTCGCAAACCGGTTCCGCGTGCGGCCACCGCGGGCGCGAGGCTGCGACATTGCCAGCCGCTCTCATGGGGCCTAAAGCGCTCCGCACATCGACAAGGCGCGCCCGGCGCGCGCGGTCAACAGACGGGAATCGGAAGTCTTGGACACGGCACGGACCTTTTCGGAGGCTCAAGCAAAGCGGCGCGGTAACGGCATCGGCGGCGGCAGGACCGGGCGGGCGGTGATGCTCGCGCTTGCTGCCGGGGTCATGCTTTCGGGCTGCTCCTCGATCATGGAATCGCGCGGCTACATCCGCGATCCGATCCTGACCGGCCTGATCCAGCCGGGCATCGACGACCGCCGCTCGGTCGAGGGGACGCTCGGCCGGCCGACCTTCACCAGCGCGTATGGCGACCCGACCTGGTATTACGTTTCCAGCACGACGGGCCGCAAACCCTTCGTGCGGCCGCGCATCCGCCGGCACAGCGTGCTCGCGGTGCGTTTCGACGAGACGGGCAATGTCGCCAAGGTCGATCGTTCGGGGATCGACGAGGTGGTCTATCTCCGCCCCGATGGCGACAAGACCCCGACGTTAGGACGCGAGCGCGGCTTCCTCGAGGACCTGTTCGGCAATATCGGCCGGGTCGGCGGCGCGGGCATGCCGGGCGCGGGTCCGGGCGGCCCCGGCGGGCCGTAGCCGCGCGCCTTCGGCTTGACCGCCCTGTGCGAGCGCCCATATCGCGCGGCATGAACAATGCGAGCGAGAGCCACGGCCTGATCCAGTGGCACGGCACCACCATCATCGGCGTCAGGCGCGGCGACAGGACCGTGATCGCGGGCGACGGGCAGGTTTCGATGGGCAACACCGTGATGAAGCCCAATGCCCGCAAGGTCCGCCGGATCGGGCAGGACGACAGGGTCGTTGCCGGGTTCGCCGGGGCGACCGCCGATGCCTTCACCCTCTTCGAACGGCTCGAAAAGAAGCTCGAGCAGTACAGCGGCCAGCTGATGCGCGCCGCGGTCGAACTCGCCAAGGACTGGCGCACCGACAAGTACCTGCGCAATCTCGAGGCGCTGATGATCGTCGCCGACAAGGACGCCCTGCTGGTGCTGACCGGCAATGGCGACGTCCTTGAACCGGAAGGCGGGATCGCGGCGATCGGATCGGGCGGCAATTACGCGCTCGCCGCCGCCCGCGCGCTCTCCGATTACGAGGACGATGCCGAAACGATCGCGCGCAAGGCGATGGCGGTGGCCGCCGACATCTGCGTCTTCACCAACGGCAACCTGACCGTCGAAACCGTCTGACCGGCCCGCGCGTCTCGGACGGAAGCGAGATGCGCCCGCGCCGATGGTTCCCGACCTGGCCCGAACCGAACGGACAAAGCTGAAAAGGCTGACATGGACAATCTCACCCCCAAGGCGATCGTCGCCGCATTGGACGACCACATTATCGGCCAGAAGGAAGCCAAGCGCGCGGTCGCCGTCGCGCTGCGCAATCGCTGGCGGCGCCAGCGGCTCGGCCCCGATCTGCGCGACGAGGTGACGCCCAAGAACATCCTGATGATCGGCCCCACCGGCTGCGGCAAGACCGAGATCAGCCGGCGGCTGGCCAAGCTCGCCGAGGCGCCCTTCGTCAAGGTCGAGGCGACCAAGTTCACCGAGGTCGGCTATGTCGGGCGCGACGTCGAACAGATCGCGCGCGACCTTGTCGAGGAGGCGATCCGGCTGGAGAAGGAACGTCGCCGCGAAAGCGTGCGCGAGGCGGCGAGCGAGGCGGCAATGGAGCGCCTGCTCAACGCGCTGGTCGGGGACAATGCTTCCGAGGCCACTCGCCAGAGCTTCCGCGAGCGCATCGTGCAGAACGCGATGAACGAGGTCGAGGTCGAGATCGAGGTCGCCGAAAGCCCCTCCATGCCCTTCGACATGGGCAACATGGGCGGATCGATGCAGATGATCGACCTCTCCGACATGATGGGCAAGGCGTTCGGCAAGCGACCGACGAAGAGGCGCAAGCTGCGCGTGCCCGAGGCATGGGACAAGCTGGTCGACGAAGAAGCGGACAAGCGGCTCGACGACGACGACGTGGCGCGCGTCGCGCTGGAGAACGCGCAGACCAACGGGATCGTCTTCCTCGACGAGATCGACAAGATCGCGGTTTCCGACGTGCGCGGCGGCTCTGTCTCGCGCGAAGGCGTCCAGCGCGACCTGCTCCCGCTGATCGAGGGCACGACCGTCTCGACCAAGCACGGGCCGATGAAGACCGACCACGTGCTGTTCATCGCGAGCGGCGCGTTCCATGTCGCCAAGCCTTCGGACATGCTCCCCGAACTGCAGGGCCGCCTGCCGATCAGGGTCAACCTGCGCGCGCTGACCGAGGAGGATTTCGTGGCGATCCTGTCGGAGACCCGCGCGAACCTCGTCCAGCAGTACCGCGCGCTGATCGGGACCGAGAACGTGACGCTCGACTTCACCGATGATGCGATCCGCGAAGTCGCCCGGATCGCCGCGCAGGTGAACGAAAGCGTCGAGAACATCGGCGCGCGGCGGCTCCAGACAGTGATGGAAAAGCTGCTCGAGGAGATCAGCTTCGAGGCGGAGGATCACGTCGGCGAGACGATCACGGTCGATGCGGCCTACGTGAAGGAGCGCCTGTCCGACCTCGCCGGCAATTCCGACCTGTCGAAATACATCCTGTGAGCGCCGGCGCGCCCGTCGGCGATCTCGCGCAGATGCTGGCAGGCATGGCGCCGGTGCTGCACGAGCAGGCGTTCGCCTTCGCGCTGCTGGACGAGGGCGACGCGCTGCCGGCGGAGGCCTTCGCGCTCGTCCGCGAGGAGGAGGGCACGACCGCAATCCTGCCCGCGGACACCGCCGGGCCGCACTTCGCCCGCATCACCCTTTCGCTCCACTCCGCCCTCGAAGGCGTGGGATTGACCGCCGCGGTTTCCTCCCTGCTTGCGGAGAAGGGGATCGCCTGCAACGTGGTCGCGGGCTTTCACCACGATCACCTGTTCGTGCCATGGGAAAGGCGGGTGGAAGCGCTCGGCCTGCTGGAGGGGCTCGCCGCGAGCGTCCTGGCCGCGCGCGACGCGGAATGAAGCCGGGCGCGGCGTGCCGCGATGCCTATTCCGCCGCCTCTGCCCGCTCGGTCCTTTCGGCGGCCTGCTGCGTCCACATCTCGGCATAGAGGCCCCCGCGCGCGAGGAGCGAGACGTGGTCGCCCTCTTCGGCAAGCTCGCCCTGGTCGAGCACGAGGATGCGGTCGGCATCGGCGATGGTCGACAGCCGGTGCGCGATGGCGATGGTGGTTCGTCCGCGCTCGATCCGGCGGAGCGTGTCGAGGATCTCCTGCTCGGTGCGGGTGTCCAATGCGCTCGTCGCCTCGTCGAGCAGCAGGATCGGCGGGTTCTTGACCAGGGTCCGGGCGATCGCGACGCGCTGTTTCTCCCCGCCCGAAAGCTTCAACCCGCGTTCGCCCACCATCGTCTCGAGCCCGTCGGGCAGGCGTTCGATCAGCCCCGTGAGCGCGGCGCCGCGGGCGGCTTCGCGCACGGCCGCCTCGTCCGCGCCTTCGGCGCCATAGGCGATGTTGTAGCCGAGCGTGTCGTTGAACAGCACGCTGTCCTGAGGGACGATCCCGATTGCGGCGCGCACGCTCGCCTGCTGCACGCGCGCGATGTCCTGCCCGTCGATCAGGATGCGGCCTTCGCCGGGATCGTAGAAGCGGAACAGCAGCCGCCCGATCGTGCTCTTGCCCGCGCCCGACGGGCCGACGATCGCGGTCGTGGTCCCTGTGCGCACCTCGAATGACAGGTTCCTGAGGATGGTGCGCCCCGGATCATAGCCGAAGGTCACGTTCTCGAACCGGATCGAAGGCTCGCGCACCACCAGCGCGGGGGCGCCGGGCACGTCCTTCACCTCGATCTCGGTATCCATCAGCCGGAACATCTGCCCCATGTCGACGAGCCCCTGCCGGATCGTGCGGTAGACCCAGCCGAGAAGGTCGAGCGGACGGAAGAGCTGCATCAGGTACATATTGACTGCGGTGAGGTCGCCGACGCTGAGCGCCCCCTGGCTCCAGCGCCAGACGACGAAGGCAAGCGCGCCCGCCATCAGCGCATTGGTGATGAAGGCCTGGACGATATTGAGCATTCCGAGAGAGTTCTCGGTCTTCTCCGCCGCTTTGGCATAGGCGCGCGCGGAGCGGGCATAGCGCGCCTCCTCTCTGTCCTCGGCGCCGAAATACTTCACGGTCTCGTAATTGAGCAGCGAATCCACCGCGCGATGCAGCGCTTCCCCGTCGAGATCGTTCATCTCGCGCCGCAGCTTGGTGCGCCATTCGGTGATCCAGCGGGTCACCGCGACATAGGCGACGACCGTCACGGCGGTCGCCAGCACCAGTTCCCAGCCGAACATCGTCCAGAAGATTACCGCCACCGCGACCAGCTCGATCGCCGTCGGAGCGATGTTGAACAGCAGGAAATAGAGCATCATGTCGATGCTCTTGGTCCCGCGCTCGATCACCTTGGTCACCTCTCCCGTGCGCCGGCCGAGGTGGAAGCGGAGCGAAAGCCGGTGGAGCCGGTGGAACACGTCCTCGGCCAGCGTCTGGGTGGCGGTCTGGCCCACCCGTTCGAACACCATCTTGCGAAGGTTGTCGAACAGGACCGAGGCGAACCGCCCGAGCCCGTAGGCGAGCACCAGCGCCAGCGCGACGAAGCCAGCGCCTTCCATCCCGAGCGTTCCCTGCGCCTCGCTCAGCGCATCGACCGCGTTCGAAAAGGCGAGCGGCAGGGCGAGCACCACTGCCTTCGCCGCCAGCACGAAAACCATCGCGCCGACGATCCGCCAGCGCAGGTCGGGGCGGTCCTTCGGCCAGAGATAGGGGATGAAGCGCCGCAGGAGGTGCCAGCCGTCGATCTCGCGCGGGTCGGAGGGTGAGGGACGGTCGGGCGGCATGTGCAGGCGAATGTGGGCGCGTCCGCCGCGCGCCGCAACCCCGCACGGCGCGCGAGCCGCCCGCTAGCCTCTCTTATTCACGGCGATGCGGTTGGGCGCCTCTCGGCGCGAGCTTGACGCCACTGCTGCGTGCGGCGGCGTAGAGCGGGCGTGCGGCACCGCTGGCGTCTGTTTCACCGCGCTGTGATCGATGGGCTTTTCTGGTTGAAGGACTTGGCTCGGGGTTTCTGCGGCACTGCCGCGCCCGCTACGTCGGCGCAGGCTTGAGCGCGAGAACGATGGCACGCATCAGATCGGCATCGGGGCACGCAGAGGCGAACGCTACGCGGATTCGGGTGGCGCTTTCCATGACGCGGGCAGCAACCTTGAGCAGCCGCAGGCGCAGGGTCGTAAACTCGGCTTTTGCCAGAGCGGTGGTCTTTGGGATCGCCTGCTGAACGCGCCACAGCAGCCAGTAGGCAGCGGTGTGCAGGATCAGGCGCATCTGGTTGGCGTTCGCCGACCGGCACGAGGTGCGGTCACTGGCCAGCTGGGTCTTGTGCAGCTTGATCAAGTTCTCGGCCTGCCCGCGCGCACAGTAGAGCGTGTCATAGATGTATTCAGCCGAGCCTTGGGTTAGCGATGTGACGACATAGCGGATATCCATGCCCAGCGTGCTGGCCTCGATCCTGGCGACGACGCGGCGCTGGCGGTTCCAGCTCTTCGCGCCGTAGCGGGTCTCGGCATAGCTGCGCAGGACCGGGAGTTGGCACTCGGCGCGGCGGACCGCGCAGGCATCGGCGGCAGTGACGATAACCGGATCAGCGCGCAGCGCGGCGTTGGTCGGCAGACCGAACACGTAATCGACATGGGCCGCCTCGCAGAAGGCCATGACCTCGGGCCGTCCATAATGCCCGTCACCGCGGATGGTGATGTGGGTATCGGGCCAGTGGCGGCGAAGATGGCGCACCAGACGCCGGATATGCCCTGCCGCCTCCTTGCCCGAAGGCGTCTTGCCCGTGCGCAGCAGCATCGCCACCGGCCGGCCCGTTGCCGTGTCGTAGACATGGATCGGCAGGAAGCAGCGCTCCCCATGATGTCCGTTCCAGAAGGAGAGTTGCTGATAGCCGTGCACGACGTCGCAGGTGTCATCGATATCCAGCGTCACCGCCGCCGGCGGAGTGGGGTAGCTGGCGCAGTAGATGTCGATCATGATCCCCAGCATCTTTGCCAGCTCGCGCGTGCTCGGCGCATTCTCCCAGCGGCTCATCGTCGGTTGGCTGGCCAACCCCGCACCCGATCCCGGCAGCTTGCCCAGCGCCAGGCGGAAGCCCGGATCATCGCGCAGAGCGTCGAGATCATCGGCATCCTCATAGCCGCAGGCGATCGCGAACATCCGCGCGCGCAGGATATCTTCAAGCCGATGAACCACCCGAGCAGGATCGCGCGGATCGGCAATACACGCCGCAAGCCGCTGGCAGAGCCCCATCATGCGCTCGGCCTGAGCCAGCACCAGGACCCCGCCATCCGAGGTCAGCCTGCCGCCGTCAAACGCAGCTGTGACCTTCTTGCCGCGCACTGCTGGAAACGAAAATACGGACGCGCTATCATCGCATCCGGCGGGTGTGGTCTGTGGCATATTTTGCCCCGTTGCAGGTCTGGCTTAAGCAACCACATTCCTACAACAATGCAAATGCTTACGCCACTCCCGCCAACCCGTCAGACCACTGCCGGTGAATAATCCGGGCTAGTGGTTGACCCCGTAGGTCGTCCCGCGCCGCGCCCGCCGCAGCGCCCGGGCCACGTCGCGCGGAAGGTCGAACAGCACCCGCTGGCGCGCAAAATCGATCGCCACCCGGTCGAATATCTTGAGATGCTGCATCCCGAGCGAGATCACCGGCTCGTCCTTCAGCCCGAGCGCGGCGAAGGCCGGCGCATCGGCGAAGGTCAGCGGGACTCCCTTCAGCGACAGTCCCTCGATGGTGAGGTCGGACACCACCGCCAGTTCGCCGATGATGTCGACGCCGTTGACGTCGGTCGCGGTGACATCTTCCGAAAGCTTCGCCCGCAGCCGGTCGCGCAGGGCGTTGTTGGCGAGGCTCATCTGCGCACCGGTGTCGATGATGACGGTCGCACGCACGCCCTCGACCATGGCATCGGTGAGCAGCAGCTGGCCGAGCCGGGGGCGCGCGCGCACGATGATCTCGAATCCCCCGCTCGAGCCGCGCTCCTCGCGCGTGTTCTCGAGCGCGATGGTCTCTTCGCGGAAATCGATCAGGACGCGGAAATCCTGCAGACTGTCGAGCCCGATGATCCCGTCGGCCCCGACATGCGCGCGCGCCAGCAGCGGTGCGGTGAGCCCGGTGACGGTGTGGCTGCCGACGGTGAGCGCGCCGACTTCGACAAGGTCGACCGCGCGGCGGCTCGCCATGCCGACGAGGATCGCGCTCCCCTGCGGGGGAAGGGCAAGGCCGATGTTGATCTCGTGGGTGAGCGCGGTCGCTTCGCTGCCGGTGTCGATCATGAAATCGAACGGGCCTGCCCCGTCGATCCGCACCGGCACGGTGAACCGGGCGAAGCGCTCCTCTTCCAATGCCAGCACTTCGGTCCCGGGTCCGGCGAGGTCGGGGCCGATCGGTCCCTGCTCGAACGGCGGCGGGGGCGGCAGGAGGCCCGGGCCGGTGGTCGATGTTCCCGCCGCCATCGCGGGGAAAGCGAGGCCGAGCGCCGCGGCAAGGCCCAGCGCTCCTGCAAGTCGTTGTCTCATTCCTGTCCCATTCCCGGCGCTGTCGGGGGTCGAGCCCCGACGGCCGTTGGAGAAAAGTCTAGCACGATCCGCCGCTTCGCCCAAATCGCAGCGCGGGTGGCGCGGGCGAGATTGGCATTGCGCGTGCTCCTGCTAAAGCATTGGCGATGCCCGATGCGAAGCCCGCCCGCCGGATCCAGGTCACCGTGCTCGCCCACAACGAGGAAGCGCGCATCGCCGCCTGCCTGGCGAGCCTGCCGGTGGACGAAGACGGGGTGACGGTGACCGTCGTGGTCAACGGATCGAGCGACCGCACCGCCGAAATCGTGCGCGCGCATGAAGGTGTCGATCTCGTCCTTTACGAAGCGGGCGGAAAGGCGCGCAGCTGGAACCGCTTCGTGCTGGACGAGGCGCCGCCGGCCGACGTGTTCGTCTTCGTCGACGGGGATGCTGCGCTCGAGCCGGGCAGCGTCGATGCGCTCGCCCGGGGGCTTGCGGAAAACCCGCGGGCGAACGCGGTTTCCGGCCTGCCGATGAACGGCCGCCGCGTGGTCGCATACCGCCGCTCGATCGCGGCCGACAGCGGGCTGTTCGGCGATTGCTACGCGCTGTCGGGCGACTTCGTCGAGCGGATGCGGGCCGCCGGCATCCGCCTGCCGGAGGACATCATCGGCGAGGACGGGCTCGTTCGCGCGCTGGCCTGCACGGACCTCGGGCCGGAGAGCGAATGGGACAATGCCCGCGTCGTGCCGGTCGCCGCGGCGGGTTTCTGGTGCGAGCCCAACGCCTTCGACCGGCGCGGACTCGCGTTGCAGTCGGCGCGCATGGTCAATTACTCGGTGCGCCACTTCCAGAACCGGATCGTCAGCGAGATCATGCGCGGCCCCGGACCCCGCGCCCTCCCGCGCGAGCTCGCTGCGCTCTATTCCCGCTACCTCCCGCGCTTCCGCCCGCGGCTCAACCCGCTATGGTTTGCCTTCGATCGGCGGGCGCTGGCGCGGATGCGGCGGCGGATGGAGGAACGGCATCGGGCGCCGGGTCGGGCTGAACCGGACCCTCTTCGCGCGCGGCCCTGAGCATCGCCCAGCTGTCGCGCACGACCTGCGGCCAGACCAGCACCAGGGTTGCGAGATAGACCGCGCCGCCGACCGGCACGAGCACCGCGAGCCGCCACCAGGCCGCCAGTTCCGGCAGCGCCGCGCCCGCTCCCGCCACGCCGAGCGCCATCGCCGCGCTCGCCGCGACCGGCGGCAGCAGCGCGCGGGCGAGGTCGAGCGGGGCGAGACCGACCGCCGGAAGCGTCAGGGCGAGCGTCGCGCCGAGCAGGGCGGGCGCGGCAACCCACCACGCCCAGGTCAGCCCCTCCGGCCCGAACTGCACGCCGACGAGGAAGCATCCCGCGAACAGCGCCGCGCCGAGGATCGAGGTCGCAAGATAGATGCGCGGCCGCCCCATCGCGTTCGTCGCCGGGCTGCACACGATGTGGAGCGAAAAGAGCGGCATGACGATCGCGAGGTTCTGCAGCAGCGGCGCCATGCCCAGCCACTTCTCGCCGAAAACGGTCGCCACCGTTTCTTGCGCGGTCAGGGCAAGGCCGACGTAAAGCGGGAAGACCACCAGCGCGACCGTGCGCTGCACGCGCAGGAAATAGGGGCCGAGCCCCTTTCCCGCCTGGTGCAGTTCGGCATAGGCGGGAAAGGCGACTTCGTTGATCGGCGGCAGGAACCGGCCCGACACGATCAGCGCGACGAACAGCGCCTCGGAATAGAGCCCGAGCTGGTAGGTGCCGAAGCTGCGCCCCGCGATGAACACGTCGCTCTGGCTCTGGATGATCCAGAAGAACTGGCACAGCGTCAGCGCTCCGCCAAAGGTGATGATCGCACGCGCGCCGCGGAAATCGAAGCTCGGGATGGTGTAGACCGGCGCCGCGATGCTGAGCGCGAGCGCGCGCGCGGCGAAGGCGAGGATCGGGGCATAGACCAGCGCCCACACGCCTTGGCCCATCCATGCGAGGAGGAGCGCGACGCTCGCCGCGGTGACCGCACCCGCCATGTTCGCGAGCGCCTGGGGCCGGAACCTGAGCCGGCGCGAGAGTATGGCCTCGGGCAGGGCGATGAAGGGGACGACGAGGAACAGCGCGACCTGGACCCGCAGTATCTCGGCGACCTGCGGCTCGCGGAAATGGGACGCGGCGAAGGGGGCGAGGAGAAGCAGCGCGGCGGCAAGGCCGCAATTGAGCAGGAGCAGCAGGCCGAAGACCTGCGCGATGTCGCGGCGCCCGACCTCGGCGGCGGGGATTAGCGAGGTCGCGAAGCCATAGCCGTTCATGAACGCGAGGGCGGTCACGAGGACCTGGCTCATTGCGAAGAGGCCGTAGTCCGACGGATCTAGCAGGCGCACGACGAGGATGGTCGAGCTCCAGGTGATCACCTGCGCGGCGACCTGACCGCCATAGCGCCATGCAACCGCCGACCTGACGCGC